>NZ_NADT01000018.1:0-625253 GCF_003264205.1 Bacillus sp. SRB_8
TGACATTTCATAGTTGGTCTTTAATGTTCTTTTACCTATCTACTCGACTCCCGAACTACCTTTGCTACATGAATAGTCAAATAAATCATTTCATTTGAAGTTAAATAATATCCGTATTTCTTTTGGATAAATAGTTGAATCTTTGAAACACATTCAAACTCTTTCACATACTTATTTTTAATAATCTCAAATAACTCTTCATCAGATTCATCACTGTATGTGCTATTCGTAATTAGCCGGGAAGCGAAAAACTTTAAATGGCTAATAAAACGATAAAAGGAAACCGATTCTTCTATAATCTCAATACCAAAATGAACCCTTACAATTGTCAGCACTTCTTGAATCAACTGTGTGATCTCATGTACGATTGGCTGTTCTTTATGCAACTGAGCGTTTACAATATGAAAAGCAATAAAACCTGCCTCATCATCAGGTAAACGAATGTGCGTCTCTTTTTCAATAATATCCAGTGCTTTCATTCCAATATTAAATTCATCTTTATAAAATCGTTTTATTTCCCATAGCAGTGCATTTTTAATCTGAATTCCTTCTTTAATCCTTTGAATTGCATTATGCGTGTGATCACTCAATGAAATATAAATACCTTCATTGAGTTTTTTACCTAATTTTCTTTGAGCATATCCAATAATTTCATCTGAGAGTTTCATATGCTCAATGGGTATGTTATTTAGCAGTTCTTGTAATTTATTAGATATATCTTGATTGGCTATGCGAAAAATTTTGTTTACCTTACTTTCATCAATCACATCACCTTTTGATTTTTGATAGCCTATTCCTTTTCCCATAACAATTATCTCTTTTCCATTTTTATCCTCCGTAATAACGACATTGTTATTTAGATTCCTTTTAACTTCCATATATTTCACTCCAATCAAGGATATTTTAGTATGGATTCATCATATATTATTCCGATATAACATAAAAAAGCCCATCCATTAAAATGCATAGAAGTACCTAAAAACTTCTCTGCACACTAATGAATAGGCTTAGCTTGTATTAAAACAATTACTACCCAATTCCATTGATATACGTACATAATAGCCTAAATTTAAAATTTCGTCAACGCCGTTAATAGCACAAATCTACAAAAGGAATACTACCGACAAATCGTCTTAATCTGTACGCCTAAGTTTCTGGAAACCTAAATAACCCCGAAATTTTGATGTTGTTGTTTGAAGTGTTGTATTTTCTCCCTATAATGATTTAAAACCTTTGATACTTGTCATATCGAATTTTAGAATTGAATCTGAATAAGTATGGAAAGGTTTAGGCGAAGATTAATTCCCTGTACTACTGTTTATACAATTTCCAATAATAGTTAAAACTACTGGATATAATACTGGTCCTAAAGTAAGACAAATGTTTAAAAGCATAATAATTTTATATAATGGTTTATAATTTTGATTACTACGATTCACAAATATTAAAGTCGCTAATGTTACTATTGTAATTACATGTAATAACAACATTATTAACCAATAAAATATCATTATAGTAAGATTCCATTTTCCTAGTAGTTGGTATGCTATACCCACTATTATTCCTAATACAGCAGCATTAAAGGAAATAAACAAAGTTCTTTTTAGTATTTTAGGAAATATTGTGTAATATACTTTTTATTATATAAATCTATTAAAATTGCCAAAGATAGATATGCCAGTAATACTCCTATCCAACTTAAGACCCAATCTTGATTTCCTTTTAAATTAAATAGAAGAAAAATTATCCCTCCTACCGCAAAAATTAAGGAGATGATTATGTTATTTAATGCTGATTTCATGATGCTTTCACTTCCTTAAACAATTTTTTATCTTGTATTACAGGATTTTACGAATAAAGCAGTCTAACTGTTTAATTACTTTTTCATTTCTGCGATAATAAGACCTCTTGCCCACACTTTTATTCTCTAGAAGGCCACACCTTTGCAGCAATGACAAATTACGAGAGGTCGTTGATTGAACTAAACCTATTTTATTTTGTATATCCCCTGCACAAACTCCTCCTGGAAAGTCTTCTCCTCTTTGATTAGGAAATTGAGGAGGAAAGTTTTTTTCTGGATCTTTCAGTAATTGTACTATCCTCAATCGAGTTGTATTTGATAATGCCTTAAATAAATCTGTAAGTTGTTCATCACTCATTACTTGTTAATCCTCCGTAAATTTCAATTTTCTTTTCATTTATAACTAAATACGTTTAAAAACTCATGTATTAATGGCATAGTAAATATTCAATATTTGATTTGTTTAAATTTCATTTTCAACAATTGAATTTTTGATTCTGCTTCTCACTGAAATTATTAATTAGCTTTCAAAAAATTGTTATCTTATTTATGAAGTATATGCTTTTCGTGTTGTACTTCTTTCTTAACTAAAGGATCACTTTTACCAATAATTACACAGATGACAACAATAAAAGCTAAGACAATTGTTAACCATGTAATAGATTCACCTAAGAATAAAACAGAAAAACCAATCATTAAAAATGGCTGTAAATATTGCAACTGACCAACTTTTGCAATACCACCTAAAGACATGCCGCCATACCAAGCAATATAAGCTAAAAATTGACTTACGATGGCTAAGTAGAATAAACTAATCCAGGCTTCTATAGGTGCTTGGAGCATATCACTGGATATACTTAGTTCAACAGGAATTATAAAGAATGGGGCACCAATTAAATTCGCCCATGCGATTACTTTCCAACTTCCAAACTCCTTTGAAAGTTTTCCACCTTCTGCATAGCTTAATCCGAGAATTAATACAGCTGCTATTAGTGCTATATCAGCCATTTGTAATTGGCCTAAGCCTAAGTAAAAGGCATAAAGAATAACTGTTATCGTACTAATACTACTCGAAATCCAATAACGCTTAGAAAGTCTCTCACCTCCACGCCACATTGCAAATCCAGCTGTCGCAAGTGGTAGTAATGCCACTTCAATCGCTCCATGTGATACAGGTAACGATTTCATAGCGAAGGTTGATAATAACGGAAAGGCTAGTACAGTACCGATAGCTACAATCCATAGGCTTTTTAGTTGGTTTTTAGTTGGTAATTTTTCTTGTTTTTTAATAAAAATAATACCAACAATTATTGCTGCTATAACCGCTCTGCTTAACCCAACAATTGTCGCACCAAAGTAAGGTACGGCGGTTCTTGTTGCAGGTAGTGTTAGACTAAAACAAATGACACCAATAAATCCTAGAAGCATTCCTTTTCTTATATTATTTTTCATTCGATCCTCCCTTTAAAGGTACATAAATACAACCTTCTAGTCATAGTTAAAATAAGTAAACTAATTTAATATGATTTTAATTGAAATCGAATATTTTCTATATAATAGAATTTAACATCTGTCATGGTACAGATTCCAAGGAAAATGTATGACGATACAATATAGAATAATTGAAACAACAAATAATATAACACTTAAATATATCAATATTTTAAAAGTAGAAACATATAATTTTAGTGTCTGTTCAATTCCCCCTTCACAAGTACACAAATGTACTTCATAATCATTATTAAACTGTTTAAGCTGATTAAATTATGAGTGTAATTGTTATCAGATTTTTTCTGTACAGTAGAATTTCTTATCTATCATGGTACAGATTGCAAGGAGAATTTATATGATTTCAAAATATAGAGGTATTTTAGTATGGTTGAAACAACAAATAGAAGATAAGCAATTTAAAGCAGGAGATAAATTACCTTCTATCCGAACACTAGCTGATCAATTTCAATGTAGTAAAAATACGATTGTAAAAGCCTTATTAGAATTAGAAAAACAACATATTGTTTATTCCAAACCTAAAAGTGGTTATTACGTAGTAGATACTCACCTAATACCTGATGAGAATGAAAATATTGATTTTTTATCTGTAGGCCCAGATGAACGAACCATGCCGTATGAAGATTTCCAGCATTGTATTAATAAAGCAATTGAGCATTATAAAACACAAATCTTCGCCTATAGTGAGCCCCAGGGGTTATTCTCGTTGAGAAAAGAGTTAGTAAATTACTTACAAGATTCACAAGTATTTACGAAGCCTGAGCGATTGGTTATTACTTCGGGATCACAACAAGCATTAAATATACTATCAATCATGCCATTCTTGAATGGAAAGAAAAAAGTATTAATTGAGCAACCTACCTATTATGGTATGATAAATACCTTACTGCTAAATCAAAATGAGATACTTGGAATTGATTTAACAATGGAGGGTATTGATTTTGGTAAACTAGAGTCCTTATTCCGTGACGAAGATATTAAATTCTTTTATACTATGCCAAGATTCCATAATCCACTTGGTCATCATTATACAAATGAAGACAAGAAAAAAATCGTCGCTCTTGCAGAAAAATATGATGTTTACATTGTAGAAGATGATTATTTGGCAGAATTTGATGTGGATTCCAAGGCAGATCCATTATTTGCATACGAACCTAACGGAAGAGTTATTTATGTTAAAAGTTTTTCAAAAGTATTTGTACCAGGATTACGCATCGCAACAGTTATACTCCCTGAAGCGATGGTTGATCAATTTGTACAATATAAATTTATTGCTGATTTCAATACATCGACACTATCACAAGGCGCTTTAGAAATATATATAAAAAGTGGAATGTTTCATTATCATATTGATAATGTAAAAAAATTGTACATTAATAAAATGACTATCTTATTAAATGCTTGTTCATCTTATTTACCAAGCTATATAAAATTTACTAAGCCAAAAGGTGGTTTGTATCTTACTATTTTCTTACCTTCACATATAAACATTGACAAGTTGATTCATTCGTTAAAAGAAAAACATATTTATGTAGATAATGCATCTAGAATGTATTTAGAAGGAAACAAACACAAGGTAATCCGGATAAGTATCTCTCAAGTAAATAAAGATAAAATAGAATATGGTATTCGGGAATTGGCAGCTTGTATAGTAGACATGGTGGAAAAGAAAAAGACAATAGAATATGGTATTAATCTTAATGTGAAACTCAAAAAGACACCTTAAAATAAAGGTGTCTTTTAATGTTTCACATTAAAGAGGTTAACCCTACATAACCCTCTTAAACATCTTCTCCAACTCATAAGTAGAATGATGCACCAGAATCGGTCTTCCATGCGGACATGTGTACGGATTTGTTGTTGTACGAAGTTCTTCAAGTAAAGCGAATATTTGATCATTCGTTAAATATTGATTTGCTTTAATCGATGCTTTACAGCTCATCATAATAGCTGCTTCTTCACGTAATTTTTTAATATCAACTTTTTTTAGTTTGACGACTTGCTCCATCATCTCATCAATGATTTCTGTTTCTTGTCCTTTCGGGAACCACGTTGGATGCGAACGAACGATAAAGGATTGATGGCCAAACTGCTCTAAAAATAGTCCGACTTTTTTTAGTTCTTCTAACTGCTCTTCGACACGTAAAAATTCGGTAAGAGATAAATCTATGCGGTACGGTACAAGTAATTCTTGTACTTCTTGCGTAACTCGTCCCACTTTATCACGGAAATATTCATAATTGATGCGCTCCTGCGCAGCATGCTGATCAATCATATATAGCCCGTTATCATTTTGAGCGAAAATATATGTTCCGTGCATCTGTCCAATTGGATAAAGCGGCGGTAAGTCATTACCGTTCATTTCAATCTCTTCTATCTCCCCGACTTCTTCTTCCAATTCCTCTAATTCAAAATCGTCATCGTTGCTAGTCCATTCCTTTTCCTCTCGAACCGTTTCTTCTATTACCGGCTTAGAGGATGGCTGCCAGCTTTGCTCTTCTCTTACGAGTGACTGTGGTGGTTGCCATTCTTGCTTCGGCGGTTGCCACAGTTGTGCTGGTTGTTTTACAGTCGTTGTTTCTTCTTGTTTCTCATCCATTCCTGTTGGTAAAACGATGTTAGGCATAGATGATTCTCTCGGTTTTGTATGCTCAAACTTGAACTGTTCTTGCACACTTTCATCTTTTTCTTTTTTCTTCGTTGTTACACCAGCATCTGGAATGAGTTGTATTTTTTTGAATGCAGCTTGCAATGTTTCTTCGATAAGCTTTAGCAATTCTTGTTCTTTACTAAAGCGTACTTCTAATTTTGCTGGATGTACGTTGACATCAACAAGCATTGGATCCATTTCAATTGATAAGAAGCCGATTGGGTATCTTCCGATTGGCAATAACGTATGATATCCTTGCTGAATTGCTTTCATTAATACGAAATTTCGAACGTAACGACCATTTACAATCGTTGACATATAGTTACGCGATGCTCTCGTTACTTCTGGTAATGTTACATATCCTTTAATTGTAAAGTCTAGAGACTCAGCTTCAATCGGAATAAGCTTCTTCGCAACTTGAATGCTGTAAATCGATGCAAGTACTTGTCTTACATCACCGTTTCCTGATGTATGAAGCAATTTCTTTTCATTATGAAACAGTTTTAACGATACTTCTGGATGTGACATTGCAATACGATACACGATATCTGTAATGTTCCCAAGCTCTGTATGAATCGTTTTCATATATTTAAGGCGCGCTGGTGTATTAAAAAATAAGTTTTGTACAGTAATATCTGTTCCTTTTCGGCTTGCCGTTTTCTCTTGTTTTATAATGTCTCCACCTTTAATACTAAGGTGTGTACCAGGCGCATCACCTGTGCTCGTAATTAACTCTAATTCACTCACTGAGGCAATACTCGGCAGGGCCTCTCCGCGGAAACCGAGCGTTCTTATACGAAATAAATCATTTTCATCTTTAATTTTACTCGTTGCGTGTCGTTCAAATGCAACGATACAATCTTCTTCAGCAATACCATCTCCATTATCGATGATGCGAATCTTCGATAATCCAGCTTCTTCTAAGTGGATTTCAATAGATGTACTATTCGCATCGATGGAATTTTCCACGAGTTCTTTTACAACTGAGGCAGGGCGCTCTACTACTTCCCCTGCCGCAATTAAGTTAGAGAGTTGATCATCGAGTTTGCGAATTTTCCCCATCTACTTACTCATCCTTTCTTTAACTTTTTCTGTAAACGATACAGTTCATTCATCGCTTCTAAAGGCGTCATATCGAGTAAATCAATCTTTTTAATTTGTGCAAGTACTGCCGTTTCTTTTGCATCTAGAACTGACTTGTCTTGTTTTTTCGAAGACTGTTCTCCACCAAAGAATGATAATTGCGATTCTTCCTCAGTCTCTACTTTCGTCTCTTGTATTTCTGCTGGTTCTTCTTTTACAACAACTGGTTCTGGAGCGACTTCTGGCACTTTCACTTCTACTCGTTTCGGAATAACAATTTCTTCCTGTCCTTCTAGTTGTGCTAACACTTCTTTCGCGCGAGCGATTAAGCTCTCTGGAAGCTCGGCAAGTTGAGCAACGTGAATTCCGTAACTTTTATCAGCCGCTCCATCTTGAATTTTATGAAGGAAAACTACTTTTCCATTCTCTTCAATTGCTGAAACATGTACATTCTTTAGTTGGTCTAAACTTTCTTCTAACACTGTTAATTCATGATAATGTGTAGAGAATAATGTTTTCGCACCAATTTGGTCATGAATATGTTCAATGATTGCTTGCGCAAGTGCCATACCATCATACGTAGATGTACCGCGTCCAATTTCATCGAATAAAATTAAACTTCTCTCTGATGCATTTGCAATTGCATTTTTCGCTTCTAACATTTCAACCATAAATGTACTTTGACCTGAGATTAAATCATCCGCTGCACCAATTCTCGTAAAGATTTGATCGAAGACAGGTAATACTGCTTCTGTCGCTGGTACAAAACAACCAATTTGTGACATAACAGTAACAAGTGCTAATTGTCTCATATACGTACTTTTACCAGACATGTTCGGTCCTGTAATTAAAAAGACATCCATCTTCTCCGGCATAATACAATCATTCGGTACATACAATTTCCCGTTCAATACTTTTTCAACGACAGGATGACGACCATCTTTAATAAAGATTTCGCGCTTATTTGTTAAAACAGGTTTTACAAACTGCTCTTCTTCACTAACTGTCGCAAAGCTTTGCAGTACGTCTAGTTCACTAATTACTTTCGCTAAATGCTGTAATTTCGGAATGAATACTTTGACTTCTTCGCGAAGCGCTGTAAATAAATCGTATTCTAATTGTACAATTTTCTCTTCTGCTTCTAAGATTAATGTTTCTTTTTCTTTTAATTCATCTGTTATGAAACGTTCAGCATTTGCAAGCGTTTGTTTACGCTCATAGCGCCCTTCTGGAAGTGCTGCAAGATTAGCCTTCGTCACTTCAATATAGTAGCCGAAAATACGGTTGTACCCAATTTTTAATGATTTAACCCCTGTAATATCACGCTCTCGTTTTTCAAGCTCAGCAATCCACGTTTTTCCGTTTTTACTAACGTAACGATATTGATCAAGCTTATCATTATAACCATCTTTAATAATATCTCCATCTTTAATAGAAAGCGGTGGGTTTTCTTGAATACTTCTTCCCAGTAATTCAGTTAAGCTCTCACATGGATCTGCACCTTGAATTAACCTTGCTGCATAAGCATTATCTAACAGACTAATCGCTTCTAAAATAGCTGGTACTTGCAGTAAAGAACGTCTTAATTGTAATAAGTCCCGTGCATTTACATTACCAAATGCAACTTTCCCTGCTAAACGCTCTAAATCATATACTTCTTTTAACTTTTCTTTTAAATCTTCACGTAAGAAGTAATCATTTACAAACGTTTCAACCATTTCTAAACGCTCTTCAACTTTTTCTTTCTGGATAAGTGGACGTTCCATCCACTGTTTTAACATACGCCCACCCATAGCCGTTTTTGTTTTGTCTAATAGCCATAATAATGAGCCTGTCTTTTCCTTCGTGCGAAGAGTCTCTGTTAACTCTAAATTGCGTTTTGAATGCACATCAATTTTCATAAATTGATTCGTGTAATAAATTTCTACTGGTTGCAAGTGATCTAACGAACGTTTTTGTGTTCTTATCACATAGTTAAATAAGCGTCCAATTGCTTTAATTAATTTTGCTTGGGAAACACTTTTCACAAGATGTTCTAATCCTTCTGGAATAGTTGTTGTATCTTCATACGAAATCGTCATTTTTAATGTTTCAGTTAACTTATTTAATTCATCTTTTGAAAATGTAGAATCTACAACAATTTCTTTTGAACCAGTCGCATACACTTCTAATAAAATATCTTCTACTGAACCAGTTAATAACGTCACTGTATTTTGTCCAGTCGTTAAGTCATTACAAGCTAGCGCATAAGATCCATCTTCGAAATGTGTTAATGCTGCTAAGAAGTTATTCTCCTTCTCGTCTATTGTACGCCCTTCCATCATCGTTCCTGGCGTAATTAGTTGTACTACTTCACGACGTACTACACCTTTAGCTGTTTTTGGGTCTTCCACTTGCTCACAAACAGCTACTTTATATCCTTTTTCAACAAGTTGTTCAATATAATTTTTAGCTGCATGATGCGGTACACCACACATCGGTATACGTTCACTACTACCACCATCTCGGCTCGTTAATGTAATTTCAAGTTCATGAGCTGCTTTAACCGCATCTTCAAAGAACATTTCATAAAAATCACCTAATCGGAAAAATAAAAAGGCATCTTGATAGTCTGCCTTAACCTTTAAGTATTGCTGTATCATAGGCGTATATTGCGTCATGTCTTTCCTCCATAATTCTTACATAATAATCTATATTCATATATGTCACACTTCACGGACATCCATATCTCCTATTCCAGGAGTCTTTCCTCATTATAGCACATTTCATAAGGAATCATGTTGATGCAGAACCACTTATGTACTGTAAAAAGCTAGGAAGAACTTCTCCCTAGCTTTCTCTTACTCTTCTTCTGCATCGACGATAAAGTTCGGATCTAATTCTTCAAACTCATCATCATCGACTTGGAAATCCTCGTCTGATTCTACGCAACCTTCAGGATTTACACTTACACAAATTTTCGTTTCCCCAACTACTTCTGTTACAAATTCACGTTCTACCGTCACAACAATTTTATTACCATTTGGCGATACAAGAGCTTCTAAACAATTTGGCGGCTGAATTACACGAGCGATAATTTCTAAATCGTCACCAGAGAAGTTTTTATCACGATACCCAATACTTACTTCATCATTGTAGTTAACACGTTCTGTTACAACTTCAGTCTTTGTGTTTCCATCAAATGAATACCAAGTGTTTACATCATAGAAACCTTCAATTTCCACATGTTTTCCATTCTTTCTCGCTTCGTACGAATGGTTAATTACCCAGCACCCTAAAATACTTGTTGGCTCATTATTCGATTCACATGTATGCGTTGACTTTGTATACTTACGTCCTTTTCCAACCACTGCTTTTGTAATAATCTCTCTAAATTCGGACATTCGTAACCCTCCTCAATCACTATTCACTTAATCATATGCGTGACAATAGCGGAATGTGTCATTCTTTTTTTTGAGAAGAATTTCCGATATAACCCACTAAAAAAAAGAGATGTCAATAAGACATCTCTTTAACAACCACAATTTCCTTTTTTACTTTCTACTGCTGCACCAGTTTCACCCTTCAACACATCGCCGCCAGTTGAAACTAATATTTCATCTGTTACATTGTTAGAAATGGTACTAGCAACTAGCTGTAGTAAGTCATTTACATACGTTTGTGAAGATTTAAACTCCTGTACAACTGGGATATTATCTAACTTATCTTGAAGTGCATCAATTTCAGCTTCTACTTTTTTCAAAGCTTCCCATTTCCCATAATGTTGCAAGTTTACTGCTTGTTTTTGCAAAGCTTTTATTTCATCAATTGCTCGCTTTACATTTTCATTTTTATGAATTTGTGCTTCTGCTCGCTTAAAGAAATCGACTTCTTCTGTTTCAGAGATCATTTTCGCTAATTCTTTCGCTTGCTCAACAATTTCATCTTTCGTATATACTTTCATCTATTATTTCACCTCAATCGGCTCCTTAACCAATTCCCCGTTAAGAGACCAAGTTTTTGCTTCCGTTATTTTTACTTTCACAAGCTGACCAATTAAAGATTTTGAAGCAACAAAGTTTACAAGTTTATTCGTACGTGTATATCCCGCAAGTACTTCAGGATTATTCTTACTTTCTCCCTCAACTAATACTTCTACAATTTGACCTATATAACGCTTATTCTTATTAACTCCATATTCATTCACTAGTGTATTTAAGCGTTGCAATCGCTCTTTCTTCACTTCCATCGGAACATTATCTTGCATTTTTGCAGCTGGTGTACCTTCACGCGGAGAATAAATAAATGTAAATGCCGTATCAAATCCTACTTCACGATATAACGACATCGTCTCTTCAAACTGCTCATCCGTTTCATTTGGGAAACCAACGATAATATCAGTCGTTAGCACTGCATTCGGAATGGTTTCTTTAATTTTTCGTACAAGCTCTAAATAGTGTTCTCGCGAATATTTACGCGCCATAATTTTAAGCATATCTGTACTACCAGATTGAACCGGTAAGTGGATATGTTCTACTAGGTTACCACCTTTTCCAAGAACATCAATTAAATGATCATCAAAATCACGTGGATGACTCGTTGTAAAACGAATACGCGCGATATCGATTTTACGAAGTTCATCCATTAAATCGCCAAGACCATATTGTATATCTTCAAAGTCTTTACCGTATGCGTTTACGTTTTGTCCAAGTAACGTAATTTCTCTATAACCGTTCGCAGCTAAATGGCGAATTTCTTTAATAATATCTTCTGGACGTCTGCTACGCTCTTTTCCGCGTGTATACGGTACAATACAATATGTACAAAACTTATCACAGCCATACATAATATTTACCCAAGCTTTAATATCACCACGACGTACTTTCGGAAGGTTTTCAATTACATCCCCTTCTTTTGACCAAACTTCAACTACCGTCTCTTTTGAGAACATTGCGTCCTTTAAGATATACGGTAATCTATGAATATTGTGTGTACCAAACACCATATCTACATGCTGATTTTTTTGCATAATTTTATTTACAACAGATTCCTCTTGAGACATACAACCACATACACCAATTATAAGATCCGGATTTCTTCGCTTTAATGATTTTAAATGACCAAGTTCACCGAACACTTTATTTTCAGCATTTTCACGAATTGCACAAGTATTTAATAAAATTACATCTGCCTCTTCAGTTGAAAAGGTTGGCTCATATCCAAGTGTTGTAAAAATCCCAGCCATTACTTCTGTATCATGCTCATTCATTTGACAGCCATATGTACGGATGTAAAACTTTCTTCCTGCGCCAAAATCGCGAAACTCTTCAGGTAGGCCAAAATCTCTTTCAATTTTAACTTCTTCTTTCCCACGCTTTTTCGCCAATTTCAAGGAAGGTGGTTGGTATACACTTTCAAAGTATTTACTATAATCTTTCTCTTCTTTTTTCGTAGAGGAATTTGCTTGTCGACTTGCTAATCGTTGTTGCTCGTTCATCGGTAATCTCCTTTCACCCTTAACTATACACACACTCTGTAGTCCATTTTAATGCGCTTAGACCCATCTCAATGATGTTAGATAGCATGAGAGATAACTTGCCCTTTGAAACTTGAGTAATCGATCTAATCATCCGTAAGAATGAAGTCTTCCCCACACAAATAGACATTCCCTTTTTATTATTTCATCTTGTCCTACCCAAAAGTATATTGCTTTATCCCTATACACATTATCATAGTATAGAGCCTTTAGCCAACTTTAACGAAGAAGGCTTCTTATCCTATATTTCATTTCACAGTTATTGAACATGCTATTTTTATACAACGATTTATATATTATTTTATCATTCTGAATTTTCTAAGTAAACAAATCTATTAATTATTTTTATTCACTCAAAAAGAAGGTTACCAAGCGGCAACCTTCTCTCCGATCATTACATAAATTCAGCAACAAGCTCATCAAACATTTTCTGATCCATATTCAAATCAGCTTGCACTAAAGGTTTTTCACTATAGTCTTTTACAAGCTCTTGGTAAGAAGGCTGCTTTGTGTTTTGATAAATTAAACCTGTTACTAACCCGTTCTTTTCCATTAATGTTTGCATAGCCATCATGCGGTTAGATGGATCATATCCTTCTACTGTACTTAGTTTCGTTAAATTCTCTTTAAACCAATCATAAGTATTTACTTTATTGTAAGTAACACATGGACTAAATACATTAATTAATGAAAAGCCTTTATGGTTAATACCAGCTTCAATAATTTGCGTTAATTCTTTTAAATCACTTGAAAAGCTTTGCGCCACAAATGTCGCACCAGCTGTTAAAGCCATTTCCATAACATTTAGTGATGGTTCAATTGAACCTTGTGGTGTACTTTTCGTTTTAAATCCAGCTTCACTACGTGGTGAAGTTTGACCTTTTGTTAATCCGTAAATTTGGTTATCCATTACGATGTACGTAATATCAATGTTACGACGAATAGAATGGATTGTATGTCCCATACCAATCGCAAAACCATCACCGTCACCACCGGATGCAATAACTGTTAAATCACGATTTGCCATTTTCACACCTTGTGCAATTGGAAGAGCACGTCCGTGAATACTATGCAAACCATATGAATTAATATACCCTGAAATACGACCGGAACAGCCGATACCAGAAATAACAGCTAGCTCATCTGGATTTAAACCAACGTTAGCTGCCGCACGCTGAATCGCAGCCTGCACCGAGAAGTCTCCGCAACCTGGGCACCAGTTTGGTTTTACACTGTTACGAAAGTCCTTAAATGTTGCCATTTAATACAACTCCTTTTTTACATTCGTTGTAAATCTCTTTCGGCAAGAATGGATTTCCATCGTATTTTAAAAGACTAGAAATTTTCTCACCATTGCCAAGATTCATTTTCATAATGTTAGCAAGCTGACCAGTTGCATTGTTTTCTACTACTACAACACGCTTCGCTTTTTTCACAAGTGGATCGATTTCAGCTGTTGGGAACGGATGAATTAAACGTACATGGGCATGGTTTACTTTCATTCCTTCTTGTTCTAAACGCTGCATTGCCTCTTCGATCGCACCACGAGTTGAGTTAAAGCCTACTAACAATACGTCTGCGTCATCATGCTTAGCATTTTTGTAAATAGGGGTATTAAACTGTAAATTCGCCATTTTACGGAAACGTTTGTCCATTTGATCTTTACGATTTAACGCTGATTCAGATGGTTTACCCGTTTCATCATGTTCTACACCTGTAACATGGTGAATACCATTTTTCATACCAGGTAAAACACGTGGTGAAATTCCATCTTCTGTTACTTCATAACGCTTGAAGTATGCTTTATTTTCACGTTCTGGTAATTCTACTTCTAAATCAAGCTTACCACGACGAATTTCCACTTTATCTAACTTAAGTGGTTCTACTGTTTGCTTTCCTAAAGAAAGCTGTAAATCTGTTAAGAAAATAACAGGCACTTGATATTCTTCTGCTAAGTTAAACGCTTCTACAATATCATAGAAAGCTTCTTCAACTGTACTTGGCGCCATTACGATCTTCGGAATTTCACCATGTGTTCCGTAAATCATAGCCATTAAGTCAGACTGCTCTTGTTTTGTTGGTAAGCCCGTACTTGGACCACCGCGTTGTGTATCAATGATAACTAGCGGTGTTTCAGTAATACCTGCTAAACCAATTGCTTCCATCATTAAAGAAAGACCAGGACCAGCAGATGCTGTTAATGTACGAACACCAGCGTAGTTTGCACCGATCGCCATTGTACAAGCTGCGATTTCATCCTCAGTTTGGATTACTGTTCCGCCGACTTTCGGTAACTTTTCAATTAAATATTCCATAATTTCAGATGCAGGTGTGATTGGATATGCAGACATAAAGCGAGCGCCACCAGTTACCGCACCAAATGCGATTGCGTCGTTTCCAATCATAAACATGCGTTTCTTACCGTCAGCTTTTTCAAGTTGCATCATGTTTACTTTCTCACCAAGCAATTCTTTCATGTATTGAGAGCCGCGTTTAATTGCTTCCATATTCTTTTGAACGACTTGCTCTCCTTTACGACCAAAGATTTCTTCAACAACCTCTAAATAAGCTGTTTCGTCTAATCCTAATACCGCACTAGATGCCCCAACAGCAACCATATTTTTCATTAAAGATGTGCCTAATTCTGAAGCGATATCTGTAAACGGTATCACATATAGATTTACATCTGTATTATCAGGTATTGTCGGATTAAATTTCGCATCCGCAACTACAATTCCGCCCGGACGTAGTTCGTGGAAGTTAAAATCAATCGTTTCTTGATCAAAAGCAATTAAAATATCTAAATCATCTGAGATCGCGCGTACTTCTGTTGTACTTACACGAATTTTATTATTTGTATGGCCGCCTTTAATACGTGATGAGAAGTGGCGGTAACCGTATAGGTAATATCCTAATCGGTTTAATGCAATACAGAAGATTTCCCCTGTACTTTCAATTCCTTCACCTTGTTGGCCTCCAACTTTCCATGAAAGTTGACTAATCATCTCCTACACCCCTTTTGGCTGCATTCATTGTAGTGTATTTTTTTACAGTATTAGTTTAGCATTTTTTATGCAAATAAACTACAATGGACGCAAATTATGCCTCTTCTGTTTTCCCTGAATCTTTAGTATAATGCTATTTCGTTTACCATTCTAGTATTAGGTCTTAAAAAAATCAATAAATTCAAGTGAATTTATTTTAATTTTTCTGAATATTTAAAACATATTCTTTAGAACGTTATACAGTCAACAAAATTTTTATACAAAAATCGCTCTACAGTTGATTCATTATACTTTTTATACAGTTGATTCATTATATTTTCATAATCCCTATATACTTCTACACCTACAACAGTTTCTAAAATTCCATCAAAATCAGAACCGAATCCTATATTTTTTTCTCCACCTAATGAACAAATATATTCCACATGCCTTAATATATCTGCTATATTCGCTTGTCTTTCATTCGTTAAAAACTGCGGTACGAAAGTAATACCAATAATGCTATTTTTCTTTATAAGGGCTCTTATTTGTTCATCGGTTAAATTGCGTGGATGCCCACAAAGTTGATAACAGTTTGAATGAGATGCAATTGGGTTTTTAGCAATTTCAATAACATCCCAAAAGCTTCTTTCATTTAAGTGAGACACATCGGTCCATAAATGTAACGTATTAAGTTCTTGTACAACTTGTCTACCAAATGTAGTTAAACCTGCTCCACGTGCCTCTAGCGCTCCATCAGCTAACAGATTGGCATAGTTCCATGTCAATCCAAAGGAACGTACACCTAAGCGATAAAACAAACGTAATTTCATCGCTTCTTTTCCAATTGCTTCGCATCCTTCTAATGTTAATAATGCTCCAATCTCGTCCTGTTTTAGCATGTTAATATCGTTTTTTGTCTGAATAAACTTCATTCCTGGTAGCGATAGAATTTCATTATGAAAAATATCTATCATTTGCAGCGCAACTTCAAAACGCTTTTCATACGCTACTGTTTCTGGTATATATATAGCAAAGCATTGTATACTTCCTTTTCTTTTCATTAATTGTTCAAATGTAATATGTAATTGTGAATCGTTTTGAAAGTCTTTTTTTCCCTTTGCACTCCATAACTGAAAGAGTACATCGCAATGTGCATCAAAAATTTTCATTTTCATTCCTCCATTACAAAAACAACCTGTTTGCATACATGCAAACAGGTTGTTTCAACTTAACGAGGTTCTACAATTAATTTTATCGCTGTACGCTCTTCACCATCAATCATAATATCTGTAAACGCTGGGATACAAATCAAGTCCAAACCGCTAGGCGCTACAAATCCTCTTGCAATTGCTACTGCCTTTACCGCTTGGTTCAATGCACCTGCACCAATAGCTTGAATTTCTGCTGTTCCGCGTTCGCGAATAACACCTGCAAGTGCACCAGCTACAGAATTAGGGACCGACGTTGCTTTAACTTTTAATATTTCCATTCCGCGTTTCCTCCTCGTTTCTATAAAAAGTAATAGCAATTATTTCACTTTAACTTATATTCACGAGGAATGGCACGTATTCCTGCTAAATTTCTGTAATTTTTCTAAAAAATTAAAATATAACGAATTCTCTAACTTTCCGTTAAAAATCAGTCAAAAAATGGCTGGTCATCATTAATTAAAATGCGCTCAATTTTCTTTGCTTTCCCTGTATTAGGATCCACATCAATTAACACTGCACTTAATTGTGTTCTACCATTCGTCACTTCAAAACGCACTGGTAAGTTCGTTAAAAACTTCTTCAATACCGCTTCGCGATCCATACCTAAAATCCCATCATATGGGCCTGTCATACCAACATCTGTAATATAAGCTGTTCCGCTTGGTAAAATACGATTATCAGCTGTAGGAACGTGTGTATGTGTACCTACTACCGCTGTAGCACGACCGTCTACATACCAACCTAACGCCTGCTTCTCACTTGTTGTTTCAGCATGAAAATCAACAAAGATAATGTTTGTACGTTTTTTTGCAATACTGATTAACTCATCCACTTTACGGAATGGACAATCAATTGGAGGAAGGAAAGTACGTCCTTGTAAGTTAATAACTGCAACTTCTGTTCCATTACAATTTACAAAGATAAGCCCTTTTCCCGGCGTTCCTTCTGGGAAGTTAGCTGGTCTTGCAAGATATTTTGCATCATCGATAAATTCAAATACTTCACGGTTATCCCAAGCGTGGTTTCCAAGCGTAACCGCTTGTGCCCCGCACTCTAAAAAGTTTCGATATATTTTTTCCGTAATTCCACGTCCACCCGCAGCATTTTCTCCATTAATAATTGTTACTGTCGGTGTATATTTCTTCTTTAATGCCGGTACGTACTGTTGAATCATGTCTCTACCAGGAGATCCTACTACATCCCCAACAAATAATATTCTCATATGTCTTACCCTTTCTATGTACTACATTTTTTATTACCATACTATAACCTTAAAGCTATTTCCTTACAACAGTTACAATTTATCTATTATAAGTTTCTTTCACTTGCATACTGCTCATAAATAATTTTCTTTATTTTACCCAATTCCAACACAAAAAAATAAAGTGGTGTTTCACCACTTTATTTTGCGTATTCCACTGCACGTGTTTCACGAATAACAGTTACTTTAATATGTCCTGGATAATCCAGTTCATTTTCAATACGTTTTCGAATATCACGAGCTAAACGATGAGCTTCTAAATCATCAATTGTATCTGGTTTTACCAGAATACGAACTTCACGTCCTGCTTGAATTGCGAAAGATTTTTCTACGCCTTCATAAGACTCTGAAATTTCTTCTAACTTTTCAAGACGACGAATGTAATTCTCAAGCGTTTCACTACGAGCTCCCGGTCTTGCAGCTGATAATGCATCTGCTGCAGCAACTAGAACTGCAATGATAGAAGTTGGTTCTGTGTCACCATGGTGAGATGCGATACTGTTTATTACAACAGGATGCTCTTTATATTTCGTTGCGAGTTCAACACCAATTTCAACGTGGCTACCTTCTACTTCATGATCGATTGCTTTTCCGATATCATGTAATAGACCAGCACGTCTTGCTAGTTTTTCATCCTCACCAAGCTCCGCTGCCATAAGTCCAGTTAAGTATGCAACTTCCATAGAGTGTTTTAAGACGTTTTGTCCGTAACTTGTACGGTATTTTAAACGACCTAAAATTTTAATTAAATCTGGATGTAAGCCATGAACACCCACTTCAAACGTTGTTTGCTCTCCGACTTCACGAATATACTCGTCCACTTCACGTCTTGATTTTTCGACCATCTCTTCAATACGCGCTGGGTGAATACGTCCGTCCTGTACTAGTTTATCAAGAGCGATACGAGCTGTTTCACGACGAATCGGGTCAAATCCAGATAGAATTACAGCTTCTGGTGTATCATCGATAATAAGGTCAATACCTGTTAACGTTTCTAACGTACGAATGTTACGACCTTCACGTCCGATAATACGTCCCTTCATTTCGTCATTTGGAAGATTTACAACCGAAACGGTTGTTTCAGCAACATGATCAGCTGCACATCTTTGCATTGCAAGAGATAAAATCTCTTTTGCCTTCTTATCCGCTTCTTCTTTCGCGCGAACTTCACTTTCTTTTACCATAACGGCAATTTCATGAGAAACTTCACTTTCCACTTTACCAAGAATAATTGCTTTCGCTTGTTCGCGGGTCAGATTGGAAATGCGCTCTAATTCTGTTTGTTGCTTTTGAACTAACTCTCCCACTTTGCTTTCCAACTCTTCAATCTGTTGTTGTTTCGCTACAAGAGATTCCTCTTTCTTTTCTAACTGTTGCTCGCGCTTATCGAGCGTTTCGTCTTTACGATCAAGGTTCTCTTCTTTTTGCATTAAACGATTTTCTTGTTTTTGTAATTCGCTTCTACGGTCACGAATTTCTAATTCAGCTTCTGTACGAAGTGTATGAATTTCATCCTTTGCTTCTAAAAGCGCTTCTTTCTTAAGTGCTTCAGCATCACGATTCGCTTCGTCTAGAATACGTTTTGCTTCATTAGCTGCACCATTAATCTTCGCTTCAGCAATAGACTTTCGAACAAAAAAGCCAACAACTGCACCGACTGTTGCAAGCAAAATGGAGATGAGTATCCAAACTGTACTACTCATGATTTCACCTCCCCTTGCTATGAATGAAAAAAGACTGTCGGCATGTACATTGAATTACAACGTACAGCAAAGACCGTCGTCCCGCTTTTTTAAGGGACTTTCTTCATTTCACAATTAAAATGTCATATTATTATTTCGGCAAGATTTAAGTCTTACTCCGAATATTACTTCTCTTCTTGAGAAGAGTATATCGTATATAAGAAAAAATATACATTCTCATTGTATCTATCGCAATTTTCATTGTCAAGCGTTGTCTACTTTTACTTTCTTTACCTTCAGCCCTGAATCTTATATGGATTTAAAAAACAGACGGCATATTATCCTGGAAAACCTTAGAAAATCCCAATTCATTCACTTAAAATATATGAATATTCCCCTTTACACATAGCCTTTTGGATAGAATAAATATTTTATCTCCAGCTATATATAACGCTTTCATAGTGGATTAAAAAATAAAAGACACGGGACCGTGTCTTTTATTTTTTAATCTTGACGAGTTGAGTCTTCCGTATCTTCAACACCAGAGTTTTCACCAATTCCGTGATGTTCACGAACAAAGAAGGCAATTTCCTCTCTTAAATCCGTATTCTCTTTTAAGAATTGCTTCGAATTTTCACGACCTTGTCCTAAGCGTTCTTCATTATAAGAGTACCAAGCACCGCTCTTTTGAACGATATCAAGTTCAGAAGCCATATCTAAGATTTCACCTTCTCTTGAAATACCTTCTCCGTACATAATATCAACTTCAGCAACACGGAATGGCGGTGCTACTTTATTTTTAACTACTTTTACTTTCGTTTTATTACCAACAATATCGTTACCTTGCTTTAACTGCTCAGCACGACGTACTTCAAGACGGACAGTTGAATAGAATTTCAACGCACGACCACCTGGAGTTGTTTCTGGGTTCCCGAACATAACCCCAACTTTTTCACGAATTTGGTTGATAAAGATTGCGATTGTTTTTGATTTGTTGATTGCACCTGAAAGTTTACGAAGTGCTTGTGACATTAAACGTGCTTGTAAACCAACGTGAGAGTCACCCATGTCCCCTTCGATCTCAGCTTTCGGTACAAGAGCTGCCACAGAGTCAATTACGATAATATCAACCGCTCCACTTCGTACAAGTGCTTCTGCGATTTCTAGTCCTTGCTCCCCTGTATCAGGCTGTGATAATAGTAATTCATCTATGTTAACACCTAATTTTTGTGCATATACAGGATCCATTGCATGCTCCGCGTCAATGAACGCTGCTTGTCCACCTTGACGCTGTACTTCCGCGATTGCGTGTAATGAAACTGTTGTTTTACCTGAACTTTCAGGTCCATAAATTTCAATAACACGGCCACGTGGGTATCCGCCTACCCCTAGTGCCACATCAAGTGCTAAAGAACCACTTGAAATTGTAGAAATTCTACGCTCCGCTTGTTCTCCTAATTTCATAATTGAACCTTTACCGAATTGCTTCTCTATTTGTTTTAACGCCATATCTAATGCCGCTTGACGATCGCTCATTCAAAATTCCTCCTTAACTAAATTGCTAATCTTATTATACCTATTTTCAATTCAATTTGCCAACAAAAATCGAACATTTATTCGTTTTTTTATTTTATATCGAATAAAACTAGGTTTTCCAACAAAAAAAACTAGAAGAAATTTATATCTCTTCTAGCTTTTTAAATAAATGATAAAATCCATATTTTGTAGAGCGTTCTCTAATTTGTTGACGACTTCCACTTAAATTAAGCGAGAAGACTACAGCTGGTTCATCTTTAATCACCAATCCAATAAATACTGTTCCTGGTTCTTTATGCTCTGAAGCATCCGGTCCTGCCACCCCAGTGAAACTAATTCCGATATCTGCTTTTAACAGTTCCTTTACATTTTCAGCAAGATAGCGAGCACACTGTTTACTAACCGCGCCATCAGTACGTAACACTTCTTCAGGTACATATAAAATTTGTTGCTTCACATCATTTTGATAACAAATGACACCGCCTTTAAATACAGACGAAACACCAGCATTTTCTGTTACTTGATTTCCAAAAAGACCACCTGTTAAACTTTCTGCACACGCTAAAGTTAACCCTTTTTCCTTCAATAGCCTTATTGCCTTGTAATGAAGGAAATCTTGGTCATATCCGTAGAAAAATTCTCCTACTCTTTCTAAAATCAAATCTTCCACATGCTGAATCAGTTTCTCCGCCTCATCAGCATCATGATGTTTGGCAGTTAAACGTAATGTCACTTCTCCATCATTTGCAAGTGGTGCAATGGTTGGGTTCGTTTGTCCATCAATTAAATCTTGAACTTTCACCTCTAATTGAGATTCCCCAATACCAAAAAAACGAAGAACACGAGAATAAATATTTTCCCCCGTTGTAAACTTACATAAAAAAGGCTCTACGTAACTTATATACATCGGCTTCATTTCTTTTGGTGGTCCTGGTAATAAAATATAAACTTTTCCGTTCGTATTTAATCCCATACCAGGCGCCATACCGTGATCATTCGCAAATACAGTCGATCCATTTAAAACGAGCGCCTGCTTTTTATTATTCTCCGTAAATTCACGGCCTGTACGCTTAAAATAATCGCTTATCGATGTTAATGCCTTTTCATCATACACAAGCTCTTCATCTAAACTAGACGCTATTGTTTCTTTCGTTAAATCATCTTTTGTCGGTCCTAATCCACCTGTAAAAATGAGCATATCAGCTCGTTCTTCAGCCAATTCAATTGCCTTCTGTAATCGCTTGTTATTATCCCCAACAACAGTATGGTAGTACACGTTAATTCCGATTGAAGCTAACTTTTCAGATAAAAACTGGGCATTTGTATTTGCAATTTGTCCAAGTAATAATTCCGTTCCAACCGCAATAATTTCAGCATTCATCCCAATTCCCCCATAAACTTCTATTTTGAGTTTACAAAAGCATCTTTATTTTTCCAGAAATAATCCCATCCTGAAATAACGGTAAAGAATAATGCAATCCATATGAAAATATCTGCAACTGGAATATGAAGTAGATTTAACGGTACATCATGTAATAAGTATGCTGCAATCGCAATAATTTGTGTCCATGTCTTAATTTTCCCTAGCTGATTTGCTGCAACTACTTCCCCTGTCCCAGCAAGTACAAGGCGTAAACCTGTTACTGCAAACTCACGGCTTATAATTACAATAACGATCCAAGCAGGTACATATTGCATTTCTACCAATGTGATAAGTGCTGCCGAAACAAGTAATTTATCTGCTAACGGGTCAAGGAATTTCCCTAAATTCGTTACAAGATTATACTTTCTTGCATAATGTCCATCAATCCAATCTGTAGCCGAAGCAATAATAAAGATAAGTGCCCCTACTAAATGTTGAATTGGTAACTCTACATCACCAATTATAAATGAGCCCCACTCAAAGGGCGCTAACATAATTACCATAAAAATTGGAATTAAGAAGATTCTAGATATTGTAATTTTATTTGGTAAATTCACAGCTATTCCTCCATCATGTCAAAAACATTTGTTCATTGAAAAAAGTCATCGAAGCGATGACTGTTATTGCGCAGCTTGCCCTATCCCTTGGTTTTTTATCACCAATCTTTGGTGATATTCTTTTGCTGGATCTAATGGGAAAGTAACCACTTGGCCATTCAGTTTAATTTCAACATTCGGTGCACTTCCAATATTAAGCCGCACTTCTTTTACTGTTGATAAATCACGTTTTTCTGTTTGACCACTTTGTACTGTAGTGTTTAGAATTTCGTTACCCGCATCATCTTTAACATCTACATAGCTTGCACCCTTCGCTGAAATTTCCAGTTCTAATGTTTTATTATTATGAATTTCCAAAGTAGATACCTTACCACTCGTTCCAACTACCTTCACTTCTTGTTGTCCAGTTGGTTGCGCTGGTTGCTCTTCTTTCTTTGGTTCTTCTTTTTTTGGTTCTTCTTTTTTTGGTTCTTCTTTTTTTGGTTCTTCTTTTTTTGGTTCTTCCGCTTTCGCTTCATCTTTCTTCGTATCTAACGGAGAATTTTTTGCTTTTTGAACCTCAATTTTCTCACTTTGAGCATTTTGAACTTGCCTATCATCTTTTCCAGTTAACGCTTGAATAACAAACCAGACTACCACTCCAAATGCGATTACTAACAACGCAATCAAAATTTTGGGCATATGATCCGCAATTGGCCATGATGAAGATTTTTGCATTGTTTCTTGTGTTTTTTGTCCAGTTGATACTTGTGGAACTTCACGTTTTTCAGACTGTGGTATCGTACTCTGATATTCCACAAGCAGTTCCTCTCCATTTAATCCAACAGCATCTGCATATTGTTTAATGAATGCACGCGCATAAAAAGCTCCTGGCAACACATCATAATTGCCTTCTTCAATCGCTACTAAATGGCGTTTTTGAATTTTTGTAATCTCATGCAGCTGATCAATAGATAAGCCTTTCGCTTCTCTTGCTTCTGTCAGCTTTTGTCCTAATTCCGTCACTACTAACACCTCAATATTTCTTTAAAAGTCGAACATAGAGAAATTGTTTTGCGTACCTTGCTCAATTTCATCTACTAAATTATATTGAATTTCTTCATCATAATCGTTACGCAATTCGATAATATAATCAAAATCATCCAATGTGTATTCTGACTGACTCACAAACACATCCGGATGTTCCACAACTTTCGTTGCAGGCAATCTCATGATTTCACGAACGAGCTGCCAGTGTCTTTCATTTGCACGCTTTGTCGACACAATTCCATCTAGTATGAAAATATTATCGTCGCTATACTCATCTTCAATCAATTGGCTACGAACAGTTTGCTTAATGAGAGTAGATGATACGAATAACCATCTCTTATTTGCACAAACACTTGCGGCAACAATAGATTCTGTTTTTCCGACACGAGGCATTCCTCGTATCCCAATTAATTTATGACCTTCTTTTTTCATTATCTCCGCCATAAAGTCTACAAGCAATCCTAATTCATCACGCACAAATCGAAATGTTTTCTTATCATCTGCATCTCGTTGTATGTACCTACCATGTCTAACTGCTAGCTTATCTCTAAGCTTTGGCGGACGATATTTCGTTACCGTTATATTATCCATCGTATTTAAAATTGATTCAAGTCTAGAGATTTGTTCTTGATTATCACACATAAGCAAAAGTCCACGTCGTGCATTATCTACACCATTAATTGTGACAATATTGATGCCAAGCATACCGATTAACGAAGAAACGTCACCAAGTAAGCCAGGTCGGTTTTTATGTATTTCATATTCAAAATACCATTCAATCATCCAAGATCACTCCCCTACGCTTACTTTACACCTACGTACTATATTATATGATTTCACCTTAATAGGGAAGCTAAATGTATAATCTATTCCTCCTAATTACTATACAAAAAAAGTAGAGAGGAGAAGCTCCTCTCTACTTTTACTTATGTTGTACAAACTTCACCATTAAATTTGCAATTGTATGTTGCTCTTGTTCATCAGCAACTTTCCAAAGCTCAGACAATAATTTTTCTTGATCGTTGCGCGCTTCTACTTCATTTGCTAAATAATCACCAACACGAAATGCCATATCTGATACGGCACCACCATCAAGCCCTTTTCCCCCCGCTTGTTCTAAACGTTCTCCTAAAAAGCTCTTCCACTGATCAAAATTATCTAACACTGACATGTTTAAGCACCTCACTATTTTAGTAATAGAATCATGCTTAATTTGTACAATTTCTTGTTTTTTATGTAAGAATTTTTTAGCAATGCCAACCGCCATTCACTCCGATAATTTGCCCCGTAATATAAGAAGCTCCTGGCGAAACGAGGAAGGAGACTGTTTTTGCTACCTCTTCGGGTAGTCCTATTCTACCTAATGGAATATCTTCAGCAATTTCATTTTTATCATCTTCTGAAAATACATTTAACATTTCTGTTTCGATCGCACCTGGCGCTACCGCATTAACGCGCAATCCACTTAGAGAAACTTCTTTCGCTAAAGCCTTCACATATGAATTTTGTGCACCTTTCACCATTGAGTACAGCACCTCACAAGACGCTCCTATTTGCCCCCAAATGGATGAAATAACAACAACATTACCACTTCTCCGCCCGATCATCGGTGGAAGCGCCATCGATAAAAGTCTATATACACTCTTCACTTGAAGCTCCACCATATAATCTAATTCTTCATTCGTAACATCTGTTACTAATCCAAATATACTCTTTCCAGCTGCGTATACAATAACATCAATAGGATGTTCGATTTGTCCCCACAATTTCTCTGCTCCATCGATAGAAGCTAAATTTGCTTGCACAGGAATCACTGCATCAAACTCCTTTTGTAACCCCCTTATCTTCTCTTCGCTTTTATTGTAATGAATATAGACTGTATAACCATCCTCGATTAACTGCTTCGAAATAGCAGAGCCAATCCCTCCGCTTCCTCCAGTTACTAATGCATACTTTTTCATAAATTCCCTCTCTTATCTTTTTATGTATAAATAAATAATACCCTCATCTTACCATTTGGCAATAACCAAACGTTAGATGAGGGATATAGATACTGCGTTTTTTATTCACATATTACTTCATTTTTTTGGTAACACTTGGCAGACACTCATTTTCTCTTCAATTAATAATGTTTTTGCTGCTTGTTGTAGGTCTTGAACAGTTAATCCTTCTAACACTGTAAGAGCATCAAATAAACTAGATTCATTAAACGCATATCGTGTAAACTGATTTGCAATATATTCAGGTGAATTCAACGATCGTAAAAATCCACCAATTTTCTTTTTCTTCACCCGTTCCAGCGCAGTCTCATCTAACTGATCATAATTCGTTTGTAGTAAAATACCTTTTAATCGCTCTGCCAATTCATCAGGGTGCTTCGTATCTCCACCAACCATTGCAAAACCGAAGTTATTTTCTTCTGTATAGTCATACGAGAACGAATCATCAATAAGACCTTCATTATATAAAGATTCGTAATGAACTGACCCTTTTCCAAATAAATAATCTAAAAGTAATGTAAGCGCAATTTCTTGTTTTAACAGAGCTTGCCCTTTTTCTTTTAAATTCGTTGCCTTAATACCAACTAAACATTTTGGAGTTTGAACAGGCATTGAAATAATCTTTTTCTTTTCATTTACTTCTTCTGGTTCCTCTTCAAAAGAGCGAACGATTTCTGGTTGATTTTCGTAATCTTTTTTCGCTTGATTTTCACGAACTAAATCCATTGTTTTTTCAGGATCAATCGCTCCAACAACAAATAATAACATGTTGCTCGGATGGTAAAAAGTCTCATAACATTCATACAGTAGGTCTTTTGTAATCTTACTAATAGACTCAATCGTCCCTGCAATATCAATTTTAATTGGATGTTTCACAAACAAACTATCGATTAACCCAAAGTATAAACGCCAGTCTGGGTTATCTTGGTACATTTGAATTTCTTGACCGATAATGCCTTTTTCTTTTTCAACCGTTTTTTCAGAGAAATACGGTTCTTGTACAAAGTCTAACAACGTATTTAAATTTCTCTCTACATTTGATGTACAGGAAAAGAGATAAGCGGTTCTTGTAAAAGATGTAAAAGCGTTCGCTGAAGCACCTTGTTTACTAAACAATTGAAACGCGTCATGGTCCTCTTTTTCAAACAATTTATGCTCAAGGAAATGAGCAATTCCATCTGGTACACGAGTCATGTCTTCTTTTCCAAGCGGTACAAATGTATTATCAACAGAACCGTACTTCGTCGTAAATGTTGCAAATGTTTTGTTGAAGCCTTGTTTCGGTAAGATATATACGTCTAATCCATTCGGAAGTTTTTCATAATATAGCGTCTCTTTTAATTGCTCATACACAATTTTCTCCATTTATTCTCCCTCCGTTCCATGTAAAAAGTAAATTGTATCTAGTTCAATATTATTAGCAACTTTCACAATCTCTTCTTTCGTCACGCTTTCTATGCCCGTTAGCCATTCTTCAACTGGACGCGTACGCTCTGAAATCACCCCGTGATAAAGCATTTCAACAAAACCACGTGGTGTATCAATTGCCTCTAAGATTTGATTTTGAATTACACTTTTCGTTTGCTGAATCTCTTCCTCTGAAAAATCACCGTTTTGCATTGCTTTCATCTGTTCTTTAATAATTTCAACAGCTTTTTCAAAGTTCTTCGCTTCAATTCCAGACATAACGAAGAGCAAACCTTTATGACTTTCAAATCTCGATGCTGCATAGTACGCTAAACTATTTTTTTCACGGACATTTACGAATAACTTCGAATGAGAAAACCCTCCAAATAATCCGTTAAACAATTGTAATGCAAAATAATCTTCATCTTTATACGTAATGAATGTGCGATAGCCGATATTTAATTTACTTTGCTTTAGTTCTTGTTTTTCAACAATTTCTTTTTCTTCATTATTTCGTTTATGAAGAAGTACATTTCTCTCTTTCATAGCGCGAGGTGAAATCGAAAAATACTTATTTACAAGCTCCACAGCATCTTCTGAAATATCACCAATGATATATAAATCCATTTCATCTTCAGCTAACACTTTTTGATAATATTGATACAAACTTTCATTTGTAATAGAAGCAACACTTTCTTTTTTTCCATTTGCACTTAAGCGATATGGTTCTACTTTGCACATTTCTGCAATTAAACGCTCGTTTGCATAACGCATTTTATCATCATAAGTAGCTTCAATTCGTTGCAAGAGTGCTCGTTTCTCACTTTCTACAATAGAAGATAGAAAACCGTCCCCTTCTGTTGCTGGATGTAAAACAATATCAGATAACATAGAAAGCGCTTTTTCAAATAACGGTGGTGCATCGCGTAAATATGTTTCATTTGCAATGTCTACATAAATAGAGATGATATGGTCTTCCCCTTTTTTACTTACATCTACCGCTAAAGAAGATCCATATAATTCTTCTAAATATTGACGAAGACGAATTACAGAAGGCAGTTTTTCTGTCGCACTTTGCAATACGTACGGCAATAGGGCACGCTCTGTCACCGTCTCCTCATTTAAAGGTGCTTTAAAACGAAATACAAAGGTATTTGTTTTAAATTTATCAGTCGGAATAATATGTACTCGCAAGCCACCTAATTCATGCAGTTGCTGTTCCATTAGTTTCATTAATAGCCCTCCTTTACGTATGTAGGAATATTCCTCTTCAATATACAGTTTTTAGAAATAAAAAATCAACTTTTCTTCCTTATTATGCTTACATTTGAGTCTTTCTAAAAACTTTAATATGTAAGGAACATAGTAAAATTCCGTATTAAATATATTCTATGTAAAAAAGCCCGCACTAATGTGCGAGCTTTTTTTATACTTTCTAAATACTCATCGTTTTCCTTTTTCATAAGGCGTTCCTAATGCTTTCGGAGCTTCAGATCGGCCTACAAAACCAACGAGTGCTAATATTGTAAATACATACGGTAATATCGTTAAGAATACACTTGGAATTTCTTTTAATATAGGAATTGTACCACCTGTTATCCCAAGTGATTGAGCAAATCCGAAGAACAGCGCTGCTCCAAGAGCACCAAGTGGATTCCATTTACCAAAGATCATAGCTGCTAGTGCTAAGAAACCTTGTCCAGTAATTGTAGCACCTGAGAAGTTACCAGAAATCGACATTGCGAAGACCGCACCACCCACTCCTGCAAACATTCCAGATATACAAACTGCAATATAACGCATTTTATATACATTAATCCCCATCGTATCTGCTGCCATTGGATGTTCACCAACAGCACGTAGACGAAGACCGAACGGTGTTTTATAAATAATGTACCAAACAACAAATGCTAAAATAATGGCAATATACGATGTTAACGGTACATTTGAGAAAAAGATTTTCCCGATTACCGGAATATCCGAAAGTCCTGGAACATCGATTTTTTCAATGCGGTATTGAATAAAATCAGTCTGTCCTTTACCAAAGATTTTCTTAATCGCAAATACTGTTAAACCGAGAGCCAAAAAGTTAATCGCTACCCCGCTTACTACTTGATCCGCGCGGAATGTAATGGATGCTACTGCGTGAAGAAGTGCAAATAACCCACTACCAATAGCTGCAAATAATAGTGCAATCCAAGGAGTCATTGCTCCCCACGTATCACCCATTAATAACGTTGTAACGATACCAGTAAATGCACCAAATAACATTAAACCTTCTAATGCTATATTTACAACCCCAGAACGTTCACTGAACACTCCACCTAACGCCGTAAAAATAAGTGGCGCTGCCGTATATAACGTACCAGTCACAAGAATGGCTAAAATATCTATAAAGCTCATTTATTTCCCCTCCTTGCTCATGCGTGTAAGTGCCCAGCGTAAAACATAACTGCAAGCAACAAAGAAAATAATACATGCGATAATAACATTAATTAACTCAGAAGGTACATCTGCTTCAAAATTCATTTGCGGGGCTGCACTTTTCAAACCACCGAACAGTAAAGCCGATAATAATATACCAAACGGATTATTTCCTCCAAGAAGAGCTACCGCAATCCCATCGAATCCAATACCAGTAAACGATGTCATTGCCGTCATACTTTGGAATGTTCCTAGACCTTCCATTGCCCCACCAATTCCAGCAAAAGCGCCAGCAATTGTCATTGATAATACAACATTACGAGAGACTTTCATCCCTGCATATTGCGATGCATTTTGGTTAAAACCAACCGATTTCAACTCATATCCTAACGTAGTTCTATCTAATACGAACCACATTACAATAGCAATTAAAATAGCTACAACAATTCCCCAGTGCAAACGAGATCCATCTGTCAATGAAGATAGCCAATCAGAAGCTAATGAAGCACTCGCTTGTACATCATAAGATTTCTCATTACCTTCATGTATAAAACGTTTAATAAGATCATACGTAACATAAAGTGCAATGTAGTTCATCATAATTGTGACAATTACTTCATTTACTTTAAGCTTTCCTTTTAAATATCCAGGTATAAATCCCCATAAACCACCGGCAATCGCGGCTACTAAAATAGATAACGGAATATGCAAAAATGCTGGTAACGATACTGCATATCCAAACCAGACAGCGGCAAGCCATCCGACTAATAATTGTCCTTCTACCCCAATGTTAAAGAGACCTGTACGAAACGCAAATGCAACAGACAGACCAGCTAACACGAGTGGAATCATCGTACGTAGCGTCTCACCGATAGCCTGCGGATTTCCAACCATTCCTTCCCAAAGCGCTGCATACCCAACAATTGGATCATATCCACTAACTAACATTACAATGGCACCAACAAGTAAACCAAAAATAACGGATAATACAGGAACTAAAATGTTAATTGTTCGCTCCGTTAAAAATTTTTTAGCCATTTGTATTCACCTTCTCTTTCTCCGTTCCGCCAGCCATCAACAAACCAAGCTGTTGTTCATTTGTTTCTTTCGCATCGACAATTGCTACAATTTTACCTTCATATATAACAGCAACTCGATCACTTACATTTAAAATTTCATCCAGTTCTAGCGATAGAAGTAATACTGCTTTCCCATTATCTCTCTGCTCGATTAATTTTTTATGAATAAATTCAATCGCACCTACATCTAAACCACGTGTTGGCTGTGCTGCAATTAATAAATCTGGATTACGATCTACTTCACGTGCAATGATAGCTTTCTGCTGATTTCCACCTGATAGAGCACGCGCTAATGTTTGTTCGCTAGGCGTACGTACATCAAACTGTTCAATAAGCGCCTTTGCTTTCTCTGTGATTTTGCTAAAATTTAAAATCCCCTTCTTTGAAAATGGATTTTTATAGTATGTTTGCAAAACTATATTGTCTTTAACAGAAAAATCAAGAACTAGCCCGTGTTTATGACGGTCTTCTGGAATATGACCAATTCCTTCCTCTGTAATTCTTCGAACAGGCCAATTCGTTATTTCTTTTCCTTTAATTGCAATAGAACCTGACTCAACTTTTCGTAAACCAGTAATCGCCTCTATTAATTCACTTTGACCATTTCCATCAATCCCTGCAATACCAACGATTTCTCCTGCACGAACAGTTAAGTCAAGGCCTTTTACAGCAGGTAATTGGCGTGCATCATGAACGACAAGATTCGCAACAGACAGAACCTCCTCTTTCGGTTTGGCCCCTATTTTTTCTGTTTTAAAATTCACTTGACGTCCGACCATTAATTCTGCAAGTTTATGTTCATCCATTTTCGCAACGTCAACTGTACCAATTCCTTTACCTTTACGAATAATTGTGCAACGATCGCAAACTTCCATAATTTCTTTTAATTTATGTGTAATAAGAATGATAGATTTTCCTTCTTGCACAAGCTTTTTCATAATTTGAATCAACTCATGAATTTCTTGAGGAGTTAACACTGCAGTCGGTTCATCGAATATTAAAATCTCCGCACCACGATAAAGCGTCTTTAATATTTCAACCCTTTGCTGCATCCCAACCGAAATATCTTCAATCTTTGCATTTGGATCAACAGCTAAACCGTACTGTTCAGATAATTGTTTAATTTCTTTTGCTGCCTCTTCAACAGCTATTTTCCCTTTTCTCTTCGGCTCATTTCCAAGAATGATATTCTCTGTAACTGTAAAATTATGAACAAGCATAAAGTGCTGATGGACCATCCCAATTCCAAGGTCATTTGCTATATTCGGATTTGTAATTTTTACAGGGGTTCCTTTAATTTTAATTTCGCCCTGTTCTGGTTGATACAAACCGAACAGTACATTCATCAACGTTGATTTCCCTGCACCATTTTCTCCAAGTAAAGCGTGTATCTCTCCCTGTTTTACTTGCAGCGTAATATCGTCATTCGCTACAATACCTGGGAATACTTTTGTAATATTGTTCATCTCAATTACGTATTCCATTTTGTTCCTCCTTCTAGCAGGGAACACTCCCCAATTACACTCTATTAAAAGTATTTTTATATATACAAAGGTTAGTTCTAAGAACTAACCTTTGCTATTTCTCTATCATTATTTCTTTAGAGAAGCTTCATATGCTTTATATTCTTCGTCAGTTGCAGGTACTTTAATTTCACCAGCAGTGATTTTCTTCTCAAACTCTTCTATTTTTGTTAAAATTTCTGGGTTTACTTTTTTCACATTATCAGTTGTTTTCGCGATACCAACGCCATCATCTTTTAAGCCGAACTCTTCTACTTTACCGCCTTTTAACTTACCATCTTTCGCTTCTTGCGCTACTTTTGCTACTGCAACATCAACACGTTTTACCATTGAAGTTAAAGTTACGTTTTCAGGCATGCCTTCTTGATTTTGGTCACGGTCAACACCGATTACCCAAACATTTTCACCTTTTTTCTTACGGTTTTTCGCTTCTGTGAATACACCGTTACCAGTTGCACCTGAAGCATGGTAAATTACGTCAACGCCTTGACCGTACATTGCTGAAGCTAATACAGATCCTTTTTCTGGCTTATCAAATGCATCAGCATATTGTGATACAATTTCGATATTTGGATTTACTGCTTTTGCACCAGCTTTAAAACCTGATTCGAATTTTGTAATTAATGGACTCTTCACACCACCAACAAAACCAACTTTATTTGATTTTGTTGTCATCGCTGCTACAGCTCCAACTAGGAATGAACCTTCATGGTCTTTAAATGTAATACTTGTTACGTTCGGCTTCTTTACAACAGTATCTACAATCGCAAATTGCTCTTTTGGATACTGTTCAGCCACCTTTTCAATTGATTTTTCCATTAAGTATCCAATACCAAATGTTGTGTTATAATGATCTTTCGCAAATTTCGTTAAATTTGGAATGTAATCAGCATCTTTACTTGATTGAAGGTAACGATATCCTTCATTTTTCTTTAAATCGTTGTCTTTACCGAATTTTGTTAAACCTTCCCAAGCTGATTGGTTAAATGATTTGTCATCAACGCCCCCAACATCTGTAACCATACCAACCTTAAACTCTTTATCCCCTTTTTTGTCACTATCCGCTTTATCCGAGTTACCACATGCACCTAACACTGTACTTGCTGCTAACGTTAACGATAATAAAAGACCTGTTTTTTTCTTCATACTAGAAACCCCTCCTGAAATGTTTTGTCTAATGATTCATACGCTGCTGTCCCTTACTTCTTGCTGTCACCTCCCTAAAAAGGAACTTCCCTACATACGTTTTCTTAATACGTGGAAGCTAAACTTATCAGCTCTAAAGTAATTAATAGAATATAAGATTGGCTCATCATTTTGATCATAGTGCATTTGTTTTAAAACTAGCAGTGCCGTTTCAGGTTCACATTCTAAAATCGGTGAAATTTTCGGGTGATAACCAATCGGTTCAATGTGAGCAACTGCGTATGTGATACGCTTGTGCGTATTATTATGTATTACTGTAAGCAGCGATTCCTCATTGTATCCCGATAAATCTGGTAATATCTCTTTTGCCAGTTTATCAATGCAATATACAACTGGTTCCCCATCCGCTGTACGAACACGTTCAATCATTACTGCGCTAAAAGCATCTTCACAATTAAATTTCTCTTTTTCTTCTTCTGTTAAAGTTGTTGTAGATGATGATAAAAAGATTGTTCCTGGTGTTTTCCCCACACTAGAAATCATATCTGTAATACTAGAAAGTTGCTCTATTCCAGAAGAAAATAACGGCTTCGCATTTACAAATGTCCCTACACCATGTCTACGAATAACAACATTTTCTTCTTCTAAAATACGTAGTGCTTCCCTTAAAGTTGCCCTACTTACACCAAGTTCTTTCGCTAGATCAAACTCTGAAGGTAACTTTTGTTTTTCTTTGTAAGCCCCATCTTTAATTTTTCCTTTGATGTGATCAATCACCCGCAAATATAGGTGACGACTATCGGATTTTACTGACATAAGACTCCCCCGCATTTCAATTATTCGACCTCTGATGTAAGACTTCTTTTCTCTTTTTTCAACTTACAACATAGTATAAATTACTAAATACTAAAAATAAGCGTAATTATCGAATAAATATTAATAATTTTTCAAGATGAAATTTTCACACTTTATTCCATAAAAAAAACTTTGTACCATAAACATTTCTCATATAGAGAAAAAGTTCGGCACAAAGATTCCTTACATCCTTTGTTACACACTTTTCCCCTCATAGTCTAGCAATTCATGGTTGCCAGGTAGAAACTTATGGACCTTATCTCCAAGATTATATGAGGCAGTGATTCTTTTCGAAATAATCTTACCACTTGCTCCCATATGTGTCAACAGAATTCAACATTTTTCTACATTAAATATCGAACGTTTTGAAAACCAAAACGATAAGCATTCGTATTCTAAAGGACCCTTAAAGATGTAAGCCCTTTCTTCGTCAATGACTATAGTATATAACAAAAACAGCATATAAAAAAGCCTAATTGTAAAAACAATTAGGCTTTTTTTAAGAACTTTTTTCTTGCACATCTTTAATGAGTACTCCCCTTGGTTTACTACCTTCATAAGGACCTACTACACCATTCATTTCCATGGCATCAATTAAACGAGCTGCTCGCGTATATCCTACTCTAAATCTACGTTGTAACATAGAAACAGATGCTGTTTGCATTTCTACTACAAGCTGAACCGCTTCATCGTATAATTCATCTTCTACTTCCTGCTTTGTTTCAGGAACATCTTGTGGAATCATATCCTCTTGATATTGCGCTTTTTGCTGCGCAATAACAGATTCTACGACTCTCTCAACTTCATCATCTGATAAAAACGCCCCTTGTACACGAACAGGTTTCGATGCACCAATTGGTATGAATAACATATCTCCACGACCTAGCAACTTTTCTGCACCACCACCGTCAAGAATCGTTCGAGAATCTATTTGGGAAGATACAGCAAATGCAATACGCGATGGAATATTCGCTTTAATAACACCTGTGATAACATCAACTGACGGGCGCTGAGTCGCAATAATTAAATGAATACCAGCAGCACGTGCCATTTGCGCTAAACGCATAATCGCATCTTCTACATCCGAAGAAGCAACCATCATTAAATCAGCTAACTCGTCCACAATTACTACAATATATGGTAATTCAGGTTGTTTCGCTTCCGATTGGCTATTATGTTCTTTAATATAATCATTATATCCTTCAATGTTACGCGTACCGCTATGCGCGAATAATTCATAACGACGCTCCATTTCACTCACAACTTTCTTCAAAGCCTGTGATGCTTTTTTCGGATCAGTTACGACTGGTGTTAATAAGTGCGGAACACCGTTATATACATTTAACTCTACCATTTTCGGATCAATCATCATTAATTTTACTTCATGCGGTTTTGCACGCATTAAAATACTTACAATAATTCCATTAATACATACACTCTTTCCACTACCAGTCGCACCAGCTACTAATAAATGGGGCATTTTATTTAAACGTGCCAATACAGCCTCTCCTGTAACATCACGTCCAAGACCGATTAATAACTTCTCTTCTGGGTGGTTATTCGCCTTTGAATCAAGAACTTCTCTCAGCGTTACCATAGAAACTTCTGAATTCGGAACCTCAATCCCTACAGCTGATTTCCCGGGAATAGGTGCTTCAATACGAATGTCTTTCGCTGCTAAAGCAAGCGCTAAATCATCACTTAAACTAACAATTTTACTTACCTTTACTCCCATATCAGGATACACTTCATATTTCGTAACTGCAGGACCTCTATGTACTTTTGTTACTTTCGCTTTCACACCAAAACTTTGGAATGTACGTTCCAATTTACGAGCATTTTCATAAATTTCCGCATTTTCATTTGTAACTTGTTTATTTTGGGGAAACTTTAATATATCAAGCGAAGGAAGCTTATAATCTTTATTTTCCACATTAGAAAATTGCATAGGAGGTGCTTTCGTTTCACCTTCTAGCGATTCAACGATTTTTTCTCCTCGTTTCTTGTGAGGTTGTTCTTCTGGCGCAGGCGGAACTGCCTCTTCAATAAACGGAGGAGTGATTAAATCATTTTCTTCTATCTGCTTTTCCGTCTCTTCACGTACTGGATAATTCTCAGTAAAATTCGAAATAATTGGTGGACCAATTTCTATTTCTTCTACTGGCTCAATAGCTTCTTCTTGTTCAGCAACACGTTCACGCCTCTTGCTTCTTGTTGTTTTTTTCTTTTCAGTTTGCTCGGCGACCCTTTGAGATTTCCAATCTTTATAATCCCCTTGCATTACTTGAAACTGACTTCTAAGAATTCTCCCTACCGGAGCAAGTACTTCTCCAATATGTTTATTTGTTATACAAAGTATTCCAAGAATAACTAAAATAATTCCAATGATATATGCCCCTACTTCGTCAAATAAGAAGTAGCACGTTGCGAACATCAATGCACCGAACATACCACCACCTAAATGAACACTATCCGGGCCCTTTTTCATTTCAAGGAAGAAGTAATCTTTTGTACTAACAATTACAGAAGTATTTTGCACAGCTCCATCTTTCGTAAGCAGGTTAAATAATGTAATATGACTAAACATTAATATTGCTAGTACAATTAAATAAACACCTATTAGCCGTTTATTTAAAAGGTTGGGCCATCCCCGCTTTATTACAAACGCAACAGATAAAGCTATTACACCTAACACACCAATTATGTACCACTCACCAAAGAAGAAGCGAAAAAATAACACAAACGATTTCCCTACAACACCTAGCTGTAAAATCGTAATAATCGAAAGTGCAAAAAGAGTCAACCCGACGATTTCATAATACAAAGTTGGCTTTATCGTACGTCTTGCCTTAGCCTTCGTCCCTCTTTGCTTTTGTTTTGCCATTTCTTCACCTCGTGTTCTAGAAATTAAGTACAACTTTCTTATAAAAAAGATCTACTTACATGTCTTTCTCTCTATTTTTCAGGTCTTTATATCTTCTATTTTTACACTTCTTGTAAAATGTTAAATAAACAGAAGAAAGCAGCCTACTCATGGCTGCTCAACCGTCTTGTTTTTTATATTATACCATAGCTCCTAAACAAAATCCTTCTTTTTGCTAAAAGGTAATTTTCTGTCCAGGCTCAAACTCTAGGTAGTGAGACGGATTCGTACTTAATACACGTACAATAGAGTAACATTGATTATCCTCCTCAGAAACCACTAATTCCACGCCATTTATATTCACAACTTTTTGGCTTTCGCATTGTGAATAATCGGCCGGATACACAAGTTGCTCTGGCATAATTGTATATAAAATCATTGTAGCATTGTCCCTTCTGTACTATTATCCTTGCGTTCATCAATTAATTCGTTTAATTTTCGAAGTGCACTACCAATACCACCGACACCATCTATAAGACCATACTTCACTGCATCTCCACCTATTACATTCGTCCCAATATCTCGCGTCAAATTCCCTTTTGCAAACATAAGCTCTTTAAAACGATCTTCCGTTACTTTCGAATGCTTTGTCACAAATCGAATGACTCTTTCTTGCATTTTATCCAAATACTCAAATGTTTGTGGCACACCTATAACAAGACCTGTTAAACGAATTGGATGAATTGTCATCGTCGCTGTTTCGGCAATAAATGAATAATCAGTTGAGACCGCAATCGGTACACCGATTGAATGCCCTCCTCCTAAAACAAGAGATACAGTTGGTTTTGAAAGCGAAGCCACCATTTCAGAAATCGCTAATCCAGCTTCAACGTCACCCCCAACTGTATTTAATATTAACAGTAAACCTTCAATTTTTGGATTTTGTTCAATCGCGACAATTTGCGGAATGATGTGTTCATATTTTGTTGTTTTATTTTGTGGTGGCAACTGAATATGACCTTCCACCTGCCCAACAATTGTTAAGCAATGAATACGCGATTCATTCATTTGTGGTACATTTGTCTGTCCAAGTTGCTGAATTTTCTCCACTATAGAAGCCTCTTTTGGAACTTCTTTCGGCTCAGCTTCTTTTTCTTCATTTGTATAACGATCACGTTCTGTCATATCGCATCCCCTTTCACTCGTATATAACTATTATTTCTTAAGTTATGAATTTCATTCGATAGGGTTAAAAAAGAAAAAGATCACCTGTAAAGGTGACCTTCTTTATACTTCCATAATAATCGGTAAAATCATTGGCTTTCTCTTCGTTTCTTCGTACAAGAACTGCCCTAATAATTCACGAATATTTTGTTTCAACATAGACCATTCAATTGTATATTCTTTAATTGATTGTTCAACAATCATACGTACAATATCTGTGGATCGTTCGATTAATGCTTCTGATTCACGAACATATACAAAGCCGCGTGAAATAATTTCTGGACCAGAGATTATTTTCTTTTCATCCTTACCAAGTGTTACAACAACAACTAAAATTCCATCTTGAGATAACATCTTTCTATCTCGAAGAACGATGTTACCGACGTCACCTACACCTAATCCATCAATTAAAACATTACCAGCTTGCACTTTACCAGCTAATTTTGCTTCATCGTCACCAAAAGCAATTACATCGCCTTTTTCTACGATAAAGATATTCTCTCTCGCAATACCTACATCTTCCGCTAAATACGCATGTGCTTTTTGCATACGGAACTCACCATGTACGGGTACAAAATACTTCGGCTTCATTAAATTTATCATCAGCTTTAATTCTTCTTGGCTACCATGACCTGAAACGTGAACTTTTCTTTCACCGTAATAAATAACCTCAGCACCAGATCTAAATAACAAGTCAATAATTTTTGATACAGATACTTCATTTCCTGGAATTGGAGAAGCTGCAATAATAACAGTATCACCTTTACGAATTGAAATTTGTTTATGAGCTTGTTTCGCCATTCTAGAAAGGGCTGCCATCGGTTCCCCTTGACTACCAGTCGTTAAGATAGCTACCTTTTTTTCCGGGAAATTGTCTATTTCTTGTAATGAAATAACCATACCTTCTGGAACATCTAAATAACCAAGACGTCTTGCAATATCTACCACTTTCACCATGCTACGTCCTACTACCGCTACTTTCCTTCCAGTTTCAGCAGCTGCATCAAACACTTGTTGAATACGGTGTACATTCGATGCAAATGAAGCAACAATAATACGCCCTTCTGAACTATAGAATACTTTAGAAATCTCTATACCAACTTCTTTTTCCGAACCTGTATAACCAGGACGTTCAGCGTTTGTACTATCAGATAACAAGCAAAGTACGCCTTCATTTCCAATTTGCGCCATTTTCCCAAGATCTGCTCCACTATTTCCGATTGGAGTTTGATCAAATTTAAAGTCTCCTGTATATACTACAGCACCTTTTGATGTATGGAAACAAACACCCACAGAATCCGGAATACTATGTGTCGTTCCGAAGAATGACACATTTGTTGAATTAAACTCTACTGTTGAATTCGAGTCAATTGTTTTTAAGTCTACACGGCCTAACATTCCTGCTTCGCCAAGCTTTTCTTGTATAAGTCCTACCGTTAATTTCGTCGCATATACTGGAATAGATAATTTACGAAGCACATAAACAATTCCACCAATATGATCTTCATGACCATGGGTAATAAATAGTCCTTTTACTCGCTCTTGATTTTCTACTAAATATGTAATGTCAGGAATAACAATATCAATCCCAAACATTTCATCTCCCGGGAACATCAATCCGGCATCTACAATAAAGATTTCAGAATCAATTTCAACACAGTACATGTTTTTTCCGATTTCACCTACTCCGCCAAGAGCAAATACTTTAACAGACTCATTCTCTTTTCTCTTCATGTTGTTGCCTGGTTTAAAAATCTTGCAAACACTGATTTCACTAAAATTGCAGAGACACCAGGGGAAACTCTACAACCACCATATATTCACCGTCCAAGACGAATGTCCTTACCGTTATGCGATATCATGTCCTTGTTAATTTTTTAAACCAGGTTTCACCTCTCTTTCATTATATAAATCAAATATCTTATTCGATATGATATGAAAATTTCATTAAATCTTAATTTTTACCAATTTTGCTAAGCATACCCGTACTAAGCTACTTAGCCATATTATAACTGATACAAGAAATAGAACACAAGTTAAATTATGCGAAAGACAAGAGAAGACACTAAAATGAGATTATAATTTAAGAGGGCAAAATTCATATCAGTTTTACTATTTTCCCTACGTAATAAGAGTTTGATGGAAAAATATTCATGTAAATTCTTTACATAAACATGAAACGATATTCACTAAAAAAATCTTATCTCTGTAATCAGTTTCTTACTAATTCTCCCCCCTGCCACCCCCTTCTTATTACAGCTTATTAACTATAGCTAATTTTCATCACTTACATATAGTTAGTCAAAATAAAAATGACCTAGTTTCACACTAGGTCATTTTTATTAACGAGGAATAGATTGCATTACGGATTGTAACGTTATTCTTTCTTCTTCCGTTAATGGAAGAAGTGGCAAACGTACAGAACCTACATCTAATCCCACCATTTGTAATGCTGTTTTTACTGGTGTTGGGCTCGGCGCCATAAATAGTGCATCCGTTACTTTTACTAGTAATTGATGTAATTTCTGCGCTTTTTTGAACTCTCCAGCTTGGAATGCAGCAATCATTTCTTGCATTTCATTCCCGATAACATGAGATGCTACAGAAACAATACCTTTTGCTCCAATTGCCATAGCTGGTAATGTTAAACCATCATCACCGCTGTATACTGCAAAGTCGTCCGCTGTTTTTTCAATGATTTCTGTCATTGTTAATACATCGCCGCCTGCATCTTTAATCGCAACAATGTTTTCTATTTCTGATAAACGAACAACTGTATCAACGGAGATTTGTACAATAGATCGTCCTGGAACATTATATAGCATTACCGGAAGCGGAGTGCTTTCAGCGATTGTTTTAAAGTGCTGGTACATCCCTTCTTGACTCGGTTTATTATAATACGGTGCCACTAGCATAACTGCATCAACACCAACTTCAGTTGCCTTTTTTGTTAAATCGACAGAAGCATGCGTATTATTGCTACCTGTTCCAGCGATGACGGGCACCCTTTTATCGACAACAGATACGACATGGCGATATAACGCTACTTTTTCTTCTGATGTTAATGTAGGAGATTCTCCAGTCGTCCCTCCTACCACGATTGCTGTTGTACCGTTATCAATTAAATAATTTACCAATTTCGTTGTCTTTGCAAAATCGATATTACCATTTTTATCAAACGGTGTTACCATCGCGGTTGCAATTGTCCCAAAATCTATCATGATCTCACTCCTTATTGTCCCAGTTGCTTTTCTTTTGAAAGCTCAAATGCACTATGTAATGCATTCACAGCCTCCACTAAATCGGCTTCTTTTACAAGAACCCAAATTGTCGTATGACTATCTGCTGATTGCAGAATTTGAATACCTTTTTCCGCTAAAGCTGTGACAATTTTCGCTGTAACCCCTGGAATACCTGCCATTCCAGCACCAACGATAGAAACCTTCGCACAATGCTCTGTCACCACTGGATCATATCCAAGTTGCTTTAAAACCTCAACTGCACGCGCTGATACACTATCCTTTACTGTGTAAGCTACACCAGTAGGAGAAATGTTAATTAAGTCCACACTAATCCCTTCATTAGCCATTTCTTTAAACACGTGTTGTTGTAAATCATATGCAGTTTCTTTTGCAAGCACTTTAATTTGCGTTACGTTTGACACATGGGCAATCCCTGTAACAGGACGTTCTTCTACATCCTGCCCTTTTGTAGCACCATCATATGCCGCAATAAGCGTACCTTCACTATCAGAATACGTAGAACGTACACGAAGTGGTACTTTTGCATGCATCGCAATTTCAACCGCACGCGGATGAACAACTTTCGCACCCTGATAAGCCATGTTACAAATCTCGTTATATGTTACAGTTTGAAGATGACGTGCATCTTTTACGATACGAGGATCCGCAGTCATAACACCTTCAACATCTGTGAAGATATCGATATATTCAGCATGAAGCGCAACACCTAATGCTGAAGCTGAGGTATCACTACCTCCGCGTCCAAGTGTTGTCGTATCTCCATTTTTCGTTTGACCTTGGAATCCAGTCACGACGATAACATCTACATTTTGTAACTCTTCATGTATACGATCGCAATTCATTTCAATAATCTTAGCATTCGTAAAGTCATTATTCGTTACAAAACCAGCTTGCGCACCATTTAATGCTGCTGCTTTTATACCATTCTCATTCAACATGTTAGAGAAAACAATTGCTGAGATTAATTCTCCGCATGATAATAATAAATCTTGCTCACGTTTAGAAATATTAGGTTCCTCTTGATTTACAAGACTTAATAACGTATCAGTTGCATACGGTTCACCTTTACGGCCCATTGCTGATACAACAGTAACTACTTTATAACCAGCAGCTAACGATTTTTTTATATGGTGAAGCGCATGCTTGCGCCCATTGTCATCACGTACTGATGTACCACCAAATTTTTGAACAATAATTTTCATATTTTGCACCTTCTCTTAGCCGTTTACACTAATTGTAATTTTACTAAGCGCTCTGCAATTTGAACAGAATTCCATGCAGCGCCTTTTAATAAGTTATCAGATACGACCCAAAGGTGGAATCCTTTATCATTATTTAAATCTTTACGGATTCTTCCAACGAATACTTCATTTTTACCTACTGCAGTAGCTGGCATTGGATATAACTGCTCTGCTGGATTATCTTGCAGTACAATACCTTCTGCATTTGCAAGTAAGTTTTTCATTTCTTCTACTGTTACGCCTTCTTTATCTACTTCAATGTACACAGACTCGGAATGACCCGATACAACTGGTAAACGTACACATGTCGCAGCTACTTCTAATTCAGGCATATGCATAATTTTTTTCGTTTCATTAATCATTTTCATTTCTTCGAATGTAAATCCATTATCTTGGAATTTATCAATCTGTGGAATAGCATTAAAAGCGATTTGGAAATGCTTTTCGTCACCTGATACAGGTAAAACATTCGCCTTTACTTCTTCGCCATTTAAGATTGCTTGTGATTGTTCATGAAGTTCTTCAATAGCTGCCGCACCAGCACCTGATACAGCTTGATATGTGGAAACGATTACTCGTTTTAAACCATATTGCTGGCGAACTGGTTCAAGAGCTACTACCATTTGAATTGTAGAACAGTTTGGATTTGCAATAATACCATTATGTTCTTTTAAATCATTTTCATTTACTTCAGGTACAACAAGTGGCACGTTTTCTGTCATACGGAATGCACTTGTATTATCAACAACAATTGCACCGCGCTTTGCTGCTTCTGGCGCTAATTGTTTCGATACAGATCCACCTGCACTAAATAGTGCAATATCTACTCCTTCAAAACTTTCAGGAGTTGCCTCTTGAACTGTAAATTCTTCGCCTTTAAATACAAGTTTCTTACCTGCAGATCGTTTAGATGAAAGTAACGTTAACTTCCCAATTGGAAATTCTCGTTTCTCTAAAGTATTTAACATTTGTTCACCAACTGCGCCGGTTGCTCCAACTACAGCGACATGAAAAGTTTTTTGCTTTTCCATCACTATGCCCCTTTCTAGATACCAATCCTTCTATAACTTAGAATTAGAAGGAGCTTACAATGCCCCCTCTAATCTTAATAACGTTAATTTTATCATATTCTACAGTAAGAATGATGGTTTCAACAAAAATTGTACGTTTTTTTTCGTTTTTTAATTCATATATCTGAATTTTTCTACAACAACAGGTTGTAATTGTTTTCCTTGTAGCGCTTCCAATACTGTATCTTCAAGTAACTCCATACGAGCTACCATTGAGTTCGGTTTTTTCTCTGGTGCATCTTGGCCAAATGGTACGAAGTAGATGTCTTTTGTAGCCATTAGGCGCATGAGATTTACTCCATTAAGCCCTAAAGCATCATTCGTCGAAACAGCCAATACGACAGGCTTCCCATTTCTAAGCGTCGCTTTTGCTGCCATTAATACTGGAGAGTCTGTCATTGCATTTGCAAATTTACTCATCGAATTCCCTGTTAGTGGTGCAATCACCATGCAATCTAGTGGAATTTTCGGTCCTAGTGGCTCTGCGCCAACGATTGAATTAATTGCCTTAAAACCGGTTATTTCTTCGATCTTTTTAATCCATTCTTCCCCTTCGCCAAATCTAGTATTTGTTGATTGGACAGTATAAGAAACAACGGGACGTACTTCTGCACCTTCTGCAATTAACTTCTCTAAATGTGGCATAACTTCTTCATACGTACAATGTGACCCTGTAAATCCGAAACCAATTCGTTTTCCCTTCAAACTCATTTCTCATCATCCTCCTTTGCGATTGCATCTGCTATTAATAACTGAGAAAGAACATTCGCTAATATTTGTCCTGCTGTTTTCGGTGCAACAATCCCAGGAAGACCAGGTGCTAATAGTGCCTTCACTCCACGCTTCTCCGCATAGCGAAAGTCCGTGCCACCTGGCTTAGAAGCTAAATCAATAACTAGCGTATGAGCTGGCATTTTTGAAAGAACATTCGCTGTCACAACAAGATGCGGAATTGTATTAATAACAATATCGATATTACCTACTTCTTTCTCTATGTCTTGCATATGAAAAGGAGAAAACATCATTTCTGTAATACGAGCAATATGTTCCGAACGTCTCGCTCCAACTTTGACATGTGCTCCTAATGATTGAAAGGCTCTTGCAACACTCATACCAGTTCTACCAAATCCTAAAACCATTACATTCGATCCATGAATTGTGTAATCAGTATGTTGAATAACCATCATTAGTGTACCTTCTACGGTCGGAATAGAGTTATAGATTGCAACATCATCACGATCAAATAATTTTACAAGTTTGCGATTTGTAGTAGCTACGAGATTTTCCAAGTAAGGTGTACCAATACCTGAATATATAGTGAAGTTTTCTGGCGTCTTTTCAATTTGTTCTTTCGTTATGGAAACTTTCTCATTTGAAAAAATAGTATCTACTTCTCCTCTGGCATTCGTCCCTGCAACCGGCAAAATAATTGCATCTAAAGAAGTGAAATTTAAATCTTGTATACTTTCCTTTGCTGCCCCTGTGAAGCCATGATCTAACTGTTCAAACCCTATTAATGAAAGTTTCGCGTCCAGTTCGACTAACTTGCGAATTACTTCTAGCTGCCGTGCATCTCCTCCTATGACAGCAATATGCATCTCAGTCAACATTCCCTAATTCACCTTCTTTTTCTTTCATTTATAAGAAAAATGCCTACTTTTTCTTTTTCCTCCACATCATATGTAATGTACGAGTTTGAGGTGATTGAAAAACAAAAAGCACACGTGATTTATCTTCTTTATATAAAGATAAAAAAAAGACAACCAAAATGGTCATCTTTCACTATGATCTTGAATGGTTCGTAAGATCGCAAAGTATCATATCATTTCCAACCTTCTTTATTTTGCTCCATTCTACTCTCACTTCTTGCTGTTCTCTTTTAAAACCTCCCCATTTCCCAGCAGGTATAATAAGCGCTTGTATTTTTCCATCTCTCTCATCAATTTCTAAATCTGCATGACCTAAAACTCCCATTTTTTCTGCTCTTTCTAAATCCACAATCTCTTTGCCACTTAATTCACTTAAACGCATTAAATCTCCCCCTATCCTACTTTTTATGAAGGTTATCCTATAATAAGTACCTATTCTGCATATATAAAAAAAATAACCGTATCTCATATAAAAGAGATACGGTTATTTCCGAAAGCGAATGAATTACAAGATCGATTAAAGTTTCATTCCTTTTGGCAGTTTTCCATCTGGACTAATAAGTGCCGCAGAGAATTCATCGGTAAACATATTGCGAATTAACTCGTCTACATTTTGCTTTGTTACAGTGTTTACACTTTCAATAATCTCATCAAGAGAACGATGTTTACGAAGAAGCAATTCGTTTTTACCATTACGGCTCATACGACTATTCGTACTTTCTAAACTTAACATTAAGTTTCCTTTTAATTGTTCTTTACTGTTAACAAGCTCTTTTTCTGTAATACCTGTATTTTTCAACGTATTTAACGTTTCTTGCATTGTTTCATACAGTGTATCTAATTGTTTACTACCTGTTCCACCGTAAAGTGTTAACATTCCTGTATCTTCATAAGAAGAGTGATAAGAGAACACTGAGTACGCCAATCCACGTTGCTCACGTACTTCTTGGAATAAACGGCTACTCATACTACCGCCTAAAACATTATTTAATACAATTAAGTTATAAATATCTTCGTGTCCCATTTGCAAGCCTTTATATCCTAAACATAAATGAGCTTGTTCTGTTTCCTTCTTACGTGCTACTTTATTGAAATGGAAAATTGGGCTATGTACTTGTTCACGATTTGTTGTCCCTTCGTAACTACCGAAATATTGCTCTACAGTTTGTAAAAATGCTTCATCAATATTCCCTGCAATTGATACAACAACATTTTCAGGTGTGTAATGATCTTTCATATATTGACGTAACGTATCACCTGTAAATGTTTCAAGCGTTTCTTCTGTTCCTAAAATAGGATATCCAAGCGGATGCGTTTCATATGTTGCTTTCGTTAACATATCATGCACAATATCATCTGGCGCATCTTCGTACATTTTTATTTCTTCACATACAACATTCTTCTCTTTTTTCAGTTCTTCCTCATCAAATGTTGAATTAAAGAACATATCTGCTAAAACATCTAATGCATATTTAGCATGCTCATCTAGCACTTTCGCATAGTAACATGTATATTCTTTTGAAGTAAAAGCATTTACTTGTCCACCAATGCTATCAAATGATTCTGCAATCTCTCTTGCACTTCGCGTTTCTGTCCCTTTAAAGAACATATGTTCCAAAAAGTGCGAAACCCCATTATTTTTTTCATTTTCATTTCTTGAACCTGCGTGGATCCATATACCAATCGCAACCGAGCGTACAGTTGGTATATTCTCCATAACAATTCTTACACCATTTTTACACGTATATTTTTTAATCAAAAACTTTCCTCCTAATGCCAGTTTCTCTAAATAATTGCTATTATTTAATGATAACAAGTTTAGAGATGAATGTCATGCAAATGTATTTAATCCACACGTTTTTCATCTAGTAATTCTGTAATATTCCCCACTTTATATCCTTGTTCCTTTAAATTTTTAATCATAGTATCTAGCGCTTCTGTTGTAGATGAAGTAGGATGCATTAGCACAATAGCACCTGGATGTATTTTTCGCATTACTCTCTGCAATAGCACACCCGGTTCTGGCCGCTTCCAATCAATTGTATCTACAGTCCACATAATCGTCCCCATTTGGAAATCATCCGCTATTTTTACTACCTCATCCCGAAAGCTTCCACTTGGCGGAGCAAACCATCTCACTTTCTGATTTGTAGCTGCTTCTATCATTCGATTCGTTTTTTGTAATTGATCTCGTATTTCATCTGTAGACAGCGTTTTCATATTAGGGTGTGTGTAAGAATGATTTCCTACTTCTTGATTTGCATCGACAATCATTTTGGCAAATCGTAAGTTTTCTTTCACCCAGCGTCCTTCTAAAAAGAAAGTCGCCTTCACATCATGTTTTTTCAATATCTCTAATATACGTGGCAAATACTCATTACCCCAGGCCACATTAATTGTTAATCCCACCATCTTTTTATTTGGATGTCCTCGATAAATGGGAGCTGGTGGTAAATCTTCTAAGTGAACACTCGGTGATACTTCCTTAAATTCAAGTTGTTTTTGATCAAACTTCTTGATTTTCTTCATATTATTATAGGACGCTTCTATATCCACTTGTTTTCCATTATACCCAGGCGTCGCCTTCCAAATCTTATCAATCATCGCATTTTGCGGCATAATCTCGTACTGTTTTACATGCTTTTGAATCTCTTCATGCAAGTTATCCTGCGCAAAAACGGAATAAGAGCCACAACCCATATATAAAGAAAATATAAATATGTACGCTAATATACGAGCTTTCATATAAACCCTCCCATTAACTATAAAAAAGAAACCATTTTCTTCTTATCTTTGTTAATTTGAGCGTTATGATGAAAACTATACCTATACTCACATAAAAATCTAAATAAATCACATTTTTTACATAACAAAAAAAGCCAGCTAAACTGGCTTTCACTTATTGTTGCTCTTGTGCGTTTTCTTCTTTAGCTGCTTCTTCTTTAGCTGCTTCTTTTTCTTGCTCTTCTTTTAGCAATACTTTTCTAGATAAGTTTACACGACCTTGTTTGTCAATCTCGATAACTTTAACTGAAATCTCATCACCGATTTTCACAACGTCTTCTACCTTACCTACACGCTCAAGTGCAAGTTCAGAAATGTGAACAAGTCCATCTTTACCGCTAAATAATTCAACGAACGCACCGAATTTTTCAACGCGTTTAACTTTTCCTAAGTAGATTTCGCCTACTTGTACTTCGCGAACGATATCTTCGATAATTTTCTTCGCTTTTTCATTCATCTCTTGATTAATTGATGAAATGAATACTGTACCATCTTGCTCGATGTCAATTTTAACGCCAGTTTCTTCAATGATTTTATTGATCTGTTTACCACTTGGTCCAATAACATCACGAATTTTATCTGGGTTAATTGCCATTGTAATAATCTTCGGAGCATACGCAGATAACTCAATGCGAGGTTCAGCGATAACAGATAACATGTGATTTAGAATGTGCATACGACCAACTTTCGCTTGTTGTAATGCTTCTTCTAAAATCTCACGAGATAAACCATCGATTTTAATGTCCATTTGTAGTGCAGTTACACCTTTTGCAGTACCTGCTACTTTAAAGTCCATATCACCTAAATGGTCTTCCATTCCTTGAATATCTGTTAAAATTGTGTAATGCTCACCAGATTTCACTAGACCCATTGCAATACCAGCAACTGGTGCTTTAAGTGGTACACCCGCATCCATCATCGCTAATGTACTACCGCAAATACTCGCTTGTGAAGTAGAACCATTTGACTCTAATACTTCAGATACAAGACGAACTGTATATGGGAAATCCTTTTCAGATGGAAGTACAGGTTCAAGAGCACGTTCTCCTAATGCTCCGTGACCAATTTCACGACGACCTGGTCCACGCATTGGTCTTGTTTCACCAACACTAAATGAAGGGAAATTATAATGGTGCATAAAGCGTTTTGACTCTTCTACACCTAGACCATCTAAAATTTGCACATCGCCTAATGCACCTAATGTACAAATACTTAATGCTTGCGTTTGTCCACGTGTGAATAGACCAGAACCATGTGTACGAGATAAAATGCCAACCTCTGATGCTAAAGGACGAATTTCGTCACCTTTACGACCATCTGGGCGGATTTTTTCAACTGTAATAAGACGACGTACTTCTTCTTTTACAATTTTATATAAAATCTCACTTACTTGTCCTAATGTATCAGCATCAGCTTCCTCAGCTTCGTAATGCTCAATTACACGCTTTTTCACTACGCTAATTGCATCTTCACGTGCATGTTTTTCGTGCACTTGAATTGCAGAATGCATATCTGTCTCAGCCATTTCACGTACAGCTTGGTTCAAATCAGCATCCACTTCATAAAGTTTCACTGCTGTTTTCTCTTTACCGACAGCTTGTACAATCTCTTCTTGGAATGCAATTAGACGTTTAATTTCATCGTGTCCAAACATAATTGCTTCTAACATTGTTTCTTCAGGTACTTGATCCGCTCCTGCTTCAACCATGTTAATTGCATCTTTCGTACCAGCTACAACAAGGTGCATATCACTTTGTTCTTGCTGTTCTACTGTTGGATTAATAACGAACTCGCCATTAATACGACCAACTGTCGCACCTGCGATTGGACCTTCAAATGGAATATCTGAAATAGATAATGCTAATGAAGAACCAAGCATAGCTGCCATCTCAGAAGAACAGTCTTGATCAACACTCATTACGATGCTGACAACTTGTACTTCATTACGGAAACCATCTGCGAAAAGTGGACGGATTGGACGGTCAATTAAACGACTTGCTAAAATTGCTTTTTCACTTGGACGGCCTTCGCGCTTAATAAAACCGCCTGGGATTTTTCCAACTGCATATAAACGCTCTTCATAGTTTACTGTAAGCGGGAAGAAATCTACATTTTTTGGCTCTTTTGATGCAGTTGCTGTAGATAGAACTGCTGTGTCGCCGTATCTTACTAATACTGCTCCGTTTGCTTGTTTTGCAAGCTGACTTGTTTCAATTGTTAGCTGACGACCAGCTAAATCTATCGAGAAGACTTGCTTTTCCTGACTCATTTAAGTACCCCTCTCAATTTAAAATATTCAATTCTTCTATGTAAATGGATAGTATATCACAATATTCTTTCCTCTAGTATTGCCGAAAATTAAGTAAGCTATAAAGAGTAGAAGATATATTTTTACCTAACAAAAAAGCGGGAATATTCCCGCTTCTTTGACTATCGACGTAAGCCAAGCTTTGTGATTAATTCACGGTAACGTGTGATATCGCTATTACGAAGGTAAGTAAGTAAGTTACGACGTTTACCAACCATCTTTAATAGACCACGACGTGAATGATGATCCTTCTTGTGAGTACGTAAGTGCTCGTTTAGAGTGTTAATTTGCTCCGTTAGGACAGCAATTTGAACCTCTGGAGAACCAGTATCAGTCTCATGAGTTCTAAATTGTGCAATGATTTCATTTTTACGCTCTTGTGTTAAAGCCATCCTATTTCACCTCCTAATAATTAAACCCCAGTTACCTAGCAAGCATCGGTGAGTCGCAATGCCAAGTAATGGTTGTCATAAAGTACATAACATAGAATACTACTTTTCATTTGAAAAAGCAAGTATATTCTTTACGCTCGCAAAATATTCTTGGGCAACCTTTTTATCTTGAGCGATTTGCGCAACTAACTCATCAATTCCATTAAACTTTTTTTCTTCTCTTATACGCATGTGCCATTCCACTGTAACACTTTGATCGTATATGTCTTTATTAAATTCAAATAGATGCACTTCAATAGATAATTGACGCTCATTCTCTTTGAAAGTTGGTTTATATCCGATATTACATACACCATCATGCCATTCATCATGAACCTTCAACCTTACCGCATATACACCTACAGGTGGCAACAAATATTCATCACTTAAACCTACATTTGCAGTTGGGAAACCAATTTGACGTCCACGCTTATCACCGTGTACAACTGTTCCTTCTACCGTGTAAGCTCTCCCTAAAATAGATGGAATTTGTTCCATTTCACCGTTTCGAATTAACTTTCGTAATGAAGTAGAACTTACTTTTTCTTCTTGATATTCAACTTTTTCGATCACGGTCTGTGTAAACTCCCCTCTTGCATGAAATGGTAAAGTCTCCATCTTCCCTTTTCCTAAACGTCCATATGAATAATCAAAGCCTGCTACTACATGCTTTACATTTAAACCAATAATATACTCATCGACAAACTGCTGTGGTAATAATCCAGCAAATGGCTCATCGAATTTCACCACATATAAGATATCAATTCCTAAACTTGCGATGATTTCTTCTTTAAGGCGCATCGGTGTAATATACTCCACATGCGCTTCTTTTTTTCCTAATACAACAGATGGGTGTGGATGGAACGTCATGACAGCACTTTTACATCCTCTTTCATCCGCTATTTTTTTCGCTGTTCGAATCACACGTTGATGTCCTAAATGAATGCCATCAAAATATCCTAATGCCATTACAGTAGGTGGTAATTCTATTTTATTTTGTTCATGTGGATGAGTTAAATGAATAAGTTTCACGCTTGAATTCACCTTTTTCTGTAATAATCCTTCCAATAATTCATTATAGCTTTAGTTCTTGATTATTCACAAGTACTTTCATTGGCTTTAGCATTCCAGGGTGTTTTGGGTGATGTTCATAAATTGCTAAGCAACGATCATTTTTATCAAATACTGTAATAAATGGTGCTGTTGTTTCTAATTCATTCTTTAAGAACATACCGTTCTTTATTTTTTCAGCTTGCTTTTCATCTACAACCATTTTTGGAAACTTACTTAGCGCCTCATCAATTGAGATGAAAATAGACTCTACTGTTCCATTTTGCACGTTTTCTTCAATTTCTTCAAATGATATGCAACCTTCTAGTAAAAATTCACCAGATGCTGTTCTTACAAGGTGAGACATATGTGATGGAAATCCAAGTTTTTCACCTATCATTACTGCTAGTGTTCTTACATATGTTCCTTTACTACACGTTACACGGAAACGAAATGAAATATTTTCCCCTTCAAAAACTTCACGTTCATCAAGTAATACAAATTCATGAATTGTAATTGTACGAACTGGACGTTCAACTTCTTGTCCTGCCCTTGCATATTCGTATAGTTTTTTCCCGTTAACTTTTACAGCTGAGAACATCGGCGGCATTTGTTCAATTGTCCCTGTTAATTCCGCTAGTACCTCTTCTACTTCTTTACGTGTAATGACACGATTTACATCTTGTTTCTCCACAACTTCACCAGAAGCATCTTCTGTTGTTGTTGAAAATCCTAATGTCACTTCACCTTCGTATGTTTTTGTTTCACTTGTTAAAAATTGCGCAATTTTTGTTGCACGCCCAACGCAAATAGGTAATACTCCTGTTACATCTGGATCCAGTGTCCCTGTATGACCAATTCGTTTCTCACGCAATATCTTTCTTAATTTGAACACACAATCATGTGATGTCATTCCCTTTGGCTTATGTAATAATACTACACCTTCCATATACTCACCTCATCATTATTCTTTTGTAGTAATTGCAATTATGCAAAACTTATTTTACATTGAAAAAATGGATAGACAAATGTCTATCCATTATTCTTCACGTTTACCGTCTTTATTAATTTCATGTAAAAGTGTATCAATTCGATGACCATATCCGATAGACTCATCAAACTCAAAGGTAATTTCTGGTGTTTTACGAAGACGAATACGTTGGCCAATTTCTGAACGAATAAAGCCTTTTGCCTTCGCTAAACCTTTTAATGTATTTTCTTTCTGTTCTTCGTCACCTAAAACAGAAATGTATACTTTAGCAATTTGTAAATCTCCACTCACTTGTACATCTGTTACTGTAACAAATCCAATACGTGGGTCTTTAATTTTACGACTGATAATGTCGCCTAATTCTTTTTTCATTTGCTCGCCCACACGGTTCGCACGTAATTTCATAACTCTTCACCTCATTCAATACCATTCCAAATGTGTTATCGTACGTTCAATTTCAGGAAATGAATCGATATACTCAAGTACACGATTCATTTCTTTTTCACAGACAACACGATTTGAGGATACGGAAACAATTGCAATTTCTGTACGTTGCCATACATCTTGATGCCCAACTTCAGAAACAGCTACATTATAGCGCTGTTTCACACGAGTTAACACACGTTGCAAAATTGCTCGTTTCTCTTTTAAAGAATGCACATCGTAAATCATACACTCGAATGAGAGTGAAGCGATAATCATCGCTTCACTTCTTCCATAACGTATGCTTCAATGATGTCCCCTTCTTTAAGATCATTATATCTCTCAATTGTAATACCACACTCATAGTTTTGTGCAACTTCTTTTACGTCGTCTTTGAAACGTTTTAACGTATCAAGTTTTCCTTCGAAGACTACTACGCCATCACGGATAATACGAACGCCACTATCACGTGTAATTTTACCGTCTATTACGTAACAACCTGCGATTGTTCCAACTTTTGTTACTTTGAATGTTTGACGAACTTCCGCTTGACCGATTACTTTTTCTTCGAATTCTGGATCCAGCATACCTTGCATTGCTGATTCAATTTCTTCGATTACTTTATAGATAATACGGTGTAAACGAACATCAACTTTCTCTAATTCAGCTGTACGCTTCGCATTCACATCAGGGCGTACGTTAAATCCAATTACAATTGCATTAGATGCAGAAGCTAAAATAATATCAGATTCTGTAATCGCACCTACGCCTGTATGGATAATTTTCACTTTTACGCCTTCAACATCAATTTTACGAAGTGATGCTGCCATTGCTTCTACAGAACCTTGTACGTCTGCTTTCACAATTAAGTTAATTTCTTTTACATCGCCCTCTTGGATTTGTTGGAATAAATCTTCCAGGCTGAATTTAGATTTCTCACCACGTTGTGCAACTAACGCTTCTTGTGCACGTGATTCACCAATTTGACGAGCTTTCTTCTCATCAGCGAATGCCATGAAACGATCTCCCGCTTGTGGCACTTCATTTAAACCTGTAATTTCAACAGGAGTTGATGGACCAGCAACTTTTACACGACGACCAATATCACTTACCATTGCACGAACACGACCGAATGATGTTCCAACAACAATTGGATCTCCAACTCGAAGTGTACCGTTTTGAACAAGTAATGTCGCGATAGTTCCTTTACCTTTATCAAGCTGTGCTTCAATTACAGTACCAGCTGCATAGCGATTTGGATTTGCTTTATATTCTTCTACTTCACTCACAAGAAGGATCATTTCTAGTAAGTTGTCAATTCCCTCGCCTTGAATCGCAGAAATTGGCACGAAAATCGTGTCTCCGCCCCAAGCTTCTGGAACTAATTCATATTCTGTTAATTCTTGCATTACACGATCAGGATTTGCCGCTGGTTTATCCATTTTATTCACAGCAACAATAATTGGTACTCCAGCTGCTTTCGCATGGCTAATCGCTTCAACTGTTTGTGGCATAACACCGTCATCAGCTGCAACAACAAGAATTGTAATATCTGTTACTTGTGCACCACGAGCACGCATTGTTGTAAATGCCGCGTGACCTGGTGTATCTAAGAACGTAATTTTCTTATCATTTACATCAACTTGGTATGCACCGATATGCTGAGTAATTCCACCAGCTTCGCCAGCAGTTACTTTTGAATTACGGATAGAGTCAAGCAATGTTGTTTTACCATGGTCAACGTGTCCCATAATTGTAACAACAGCTGGACGTTCTTTTAAGTTTTCTTCATCATCTTGCTCATCGATGAATGTTTCAAATTCAGTTTCACTTACAACTACTTCTTCTTCTACTTCAATACCGTAATCAGTAGCAATTAACTCAATTGTATCTTTATCTAAGTCTTGGTTAATTGTCGCCATAATTCCTAGCATGAAGAGCTTTTTAATAATTTCAGATGGCTCTTTGCTTAACTTTTTAGCAAGGTCACCTACTGTAAGGCTTCCAGAGAAAGTGATTTTATCTGGTGTTTCTACTATTGGTGTTTGTTGTCTTCCAGCAAAGTTATCTTGACGTTTATCTTCATTTGCTTTGCCTTTTTTCTTATTCTTATTGCTGTTCTTTTTACTGCGAACAACTTTCTCTTCTACTTCAAACTCATCTGCAACAGAAGGTTTTTCCGCTCCAGCGCTATATTGATTATCTAATTTGTTTACTACTTCATCTTCTAACATTGTCATATGATTCGAAACCTCGATATTCATCTCTTTTAGTTTTGTCATAAGATCTTTACTTGAGATATTATTTTTTTTTGCATATTCATGTACTCGAATTTTACTCATACCTTCACCCCCGGTAATTTGTATCGAGCATGCTACGTAGCTTTTTCGCAAAGCCTTCATCTAAAACAGCTACAACGACTCGCTCGTCTCTCCCAATCGCATGCCCTAATTGTTGTCGATTTTCGACTTTTCTCATTGGTATGTTGTAGTACGTGGTTTTATCAATGATACGTTTTGTAGTGTTCGCTGACGCATCTTCAGAAAGCAATACTAGCTTTGCTTTGCCACTTCTTACTTCTTTTAAAACGAGTTCTTCACCCGAAATAATTTTTCGAGCGCGGTTTGCTAGTCCTAAAAATGATTTCCAATCAGACACTTATTTCGACTCCTTCTCAACAAGCTCAAGAAGCTCTTCGTACAGAGAACTGTCGATTTTCGCTTTTAGATGATGTTCCAAAATGTTTTTCTTTTGGGCTTGAATAATGCTTTCTTTATCTTTTGATAAATATGCACCTCGTCCTGATTTTTTTCCTGATAAATCAATAGACACTTCGCCCTCTTTGGAACGAACAATGCGAACTAGCTCTCGTTTTGATTTCATCTCTTGCGTCGCAATACATTTTCGTAACGGAACTTTTCGATTGCTCATACTCATCACCTCTATTCGATTTCGTCTTCAGCTGAATCGAATCCGAATGCGATTACGCTATCTTCTTCTGTCACAATACCAAGTTGTTTCGCATCAGACTCACTTTTAATATCAATTTTCCAGCCTGTTAATTTAGCTGCAAGACGCGCATTTTGTCCACGCTTACCAATCGCTAATGAAAGCTGGTGGTCTGGAACAACAACAGTTGTTGCTTTCTCTGCTTCATCTACAAGTACTTTAACAACCTGTGATGGACTTAAAGCATTTGCAACATATTCAACTGGGTCATTCGACCAGCGAACGATGTCAATCTTTTCACCTTTTAGTTCATCTACAACGCGTTGTACACGTTGTCCTTTCGGTCCTACACAAGAACCTACTGGATCAACATCGATATTCTCTGCATATACAGAAATTTTAGAACGGTCGCCTGCTTCACGTGCTACAGAGCGAATTTCTACAGTTCCATCATAAATTTCTGGAACTTCCATTTCGAATAAACGTTTTAAAAGACCAGGATGTGTACGTGATACGTAAATTTGTGGTCCTTTTGTTGTCTTTTCTACTTTTGTAATAAATACGCGAATACGATCATGTGGTTTATATTGCTCATTTGGCATTTGCTCACTTACAGGTAATAAAGCTTCTACTTTACCTAAGCTTACATAGATGAAACGAGCATCTTGGCGCTGTACAATACCAACCATAATGTCTTCTTCACGATCACTAAATTCTGAATAAATTACACCACGTTCCGCCTCACGAACTCGTTGTGTTACAACTTGTTTTGCAGTTTGCGCTGCAATACGACCAAAATCTTTTGGCGTTACTTCAATTTCTAGTACGTCACCATCTTGGTAGTTTGGATTAATTTGTCTTGCCTCTTCTACAGAGATTTCAAGACGTGGATCAAACACATTATCTACAACGTCCTTACGTGCTAAAACTTGAATTGTTCCCACTTCTGGGTTAAAGCTCACACGAACGTTTTGTGCTTGGTTAAAATTGCGTTTATAAGCAGAGATTAATGCTGCTTCAATCGCATCAATAATAATATCTTTGCTAATACCTTTTTCTGACTCTAATACGAGCAAAGCATCTAACAACTCAGTGCTCATGAAGATCCCCCTTCTTACTAAAACGTAACAGCAAGTCGCGCATTTGCAACTTTATCCATTGGAATTTGGATTTCTTTTTTACGTGTTTTAATTGTTAATAGTAGTGTAATTGTATTACCGTCGTAGGAAAGTAGCTTTCCTTCAAACATCTTCTCACCATCAATCGGCTTATATGTTTTAATTGCCACTTGTTTTCCTACCGCTTGCTGGAAGTCTTTCTCTTTCTTTAATGGACGTTCCGCTCCAGGAGATGATACATCCAAAAAGTAAAGATGAGGAATTGGATCCTCTTTATCTAAAGCTTCGCTTAAACGTTCACTTACCGCACCGCATTCTTCAATTTCGACTCCCTTTTCAGAATCGATGAATACGCGTAAGAACCAGTCTTGTCCTTCTTGCACATACTCTACATCTACAAGTTCAAGATTTAACTCTTCAACGATTGGCTGCGCAAATGCTTCTACAATTTCTGTGACTTTCTTATCCATAAACAGCCTCCTTCCTGCCGCCATGTACCATCTACAAGAAAAGATCCCGTTCATAAAGACGGTCTATCTTATTCTTTCTCGTTAGCTAACAAAAGCCCCTGCCGTTAAGCAGGGAATATCTGTCTTAGTATTACCAAATTTAAGAAGTAAAACTTGTAACAAAATATGTATATACGACAGAAATATCTTTACTATCTACATAAGCAAAATGTAGATAGTAACACGAAAGAGTGGGTTTCCCCACTCTCTTTTTCACAAAATATACATGACATGGTTATCTCGGTTTATAGTATACCATAGCAAATGTTGATTTGCAAAGATTTTTCCTACCTATTAGAACAGTGACAATTGGTTTTGATCCGGTAAATCTCCTAGACAACCTTGACCATCTAAATACTCAATAATCGTTTTAGAAACCTTACTGCGCTGCTGTAAGTCTTCTTTTGATAAGAAATCACCATTTTTACGAGCTTCAACAATACTGAAAGCTGCGTTTGTACCAAGACCGGGAACTGCATTAAATGGAGGAATTAAAGTATCTCCATCAATTATAAATTCGGTTGCATGCGAGCGGTATAAATCAACCTTTTGGAATGAATAACCACGCTCACACATTTCAAGTGTCATTTCTAGTACCGTTAATAAACTCTTCTCTTTCGGTGCTGCATCCAATCCTTTTTGTGCAATTTCATCAATTTTTACACGTATGGATGCTGAACCTTTCGCCATCGCCTCTACATCAAAGTCATCTGCACGAACTGTAAAATATGCCGCATAGAATAAAAGTGCGAAATGTACTTTAAAGTATGCAATACGTACAGCCATAAGTACGTAAGCAGCCGCATGGGCTTTAGGGAACATGTACTTAATCTTCTTACATGAATCAATATACCAACCTGGTACATTGTTATTTCTCATTTCCTCTTCCCATTCTTCTGGTACACCTTTACCTTTACGCACCGACTCCATGATTTTGAAGGCTAATGATGGATCCAAGCCTTGATAAATTAAATATACCATGATGTCATCACGACAACCGATAACTTCACTCAGTGTACACGTACCGTTATAAATTAATTCATTCGCATTACCTAACCATACATCTGTACCATGGGACAGTCCAGAAATTTGGACAAGCTCTGAAAACGTCGTTGGTTTCGTTTCTTCTAACATTTGTCTTACGAATTTCGTACCAAACTCTGGTATACCAAGTGTACCTGTTTTACAGTTAATTTGTTCTTCCGTTACCCCTAAAGACTCTGGACCAGAGAAAATTTTCATTACTTCTGGATCATCCGTTGGGATTGTTTTCGGGTCAATACCACTTAAATCTTGAAGCATACGAATAACAGTCGGATCATCGTGTCCTAATATATCAAGTTTCAATAAATTATCATGAATTGAGTGGAAGTCAAAGTGCGTTGTTCTCCACTCAGCACCTATTGAATCAGCCGGAAACTGAATTGGTGAAAAGTCAAAAATATCCATGTAATCTGGTACAACGATAATACCACCTGGATGCTGTCCGGTCGTACGCTTTACACCTGTACATCCCGCAACTAAGCGATCAATCTCTGCATTTCGAATTGTTAAGTTATGATCATTAGCATAGCCTTTCACATACCCATAAGCGGTTTTTTCCGCAACCGTACCAATTGTTCCTGCGCGGTATACATAATCTTCACCGAACAGTAATTTCGTATAGTTATGGGCGCGCGGTTGGTATTCTCCGGAGAAATTCAAATCGATATCCGGTACCTTATCCCCTTTAAATCCAAGGAACGTTTCGAAAGGAATGTCATGCCCATCTTTCACATATGGAACATTACATGTTGGGCATTCTTTATCTGGTAAATCAAAACCAGAACCTACAGAACCGTCATTAAAGAACTCTGATTGTTTACACTTTGGACATACATAGTGCGGTGGTAATGGGTTTACTTCTGTAATTTCCATCATCGTTGCAACAAACGATGAACCTACCGATCCACGCGAACCTACTAGATAACCGTCCACTAATGATTTTTTCACAAGCTTATGTGAAATTAAATAAATAACGGCGAATCCATGTCCAATAATACTTTTCAATTCTTTTTCCAAACGAGCTTCTACAATTTCCGGTAGTTCATCTCCATAGATACTTCTTGCCATTATATAGCTCATATCACGTGTTTCATCATCAGCACCTTCAATTTTCGGTGTGTATAAATCATCTTTTACTGGACGAACATCACCAATTAATGATGCGATCTTGTGTGTATTTGTCACAACAATTTCTTTTGCTTTGTCTTCACCTAAGAATGAAAAACAATCTAGCATTTCATTTGTTGTACGGAAATGTACAGGCGGTAATGAATGGCGATTTAACGGATTAGCTCCTCCCTGCGAACTGACTAAAATTTTCCGATATATCGCGTCCTCTGGATCTAAATAATGCACATTCCCAGTAGCAACAACTGGCTTATCTAACGTCTCACCTAGTTTTACTAAGTTAGAAATTATTGTTTTTAACTGTCCTTCATCTCGAACGAGTTCACGTTCCACTAAATGACGTAACACTTCTGGAGGCATAACCTCAATGTAATCGTAAAACTGTGCAATTTCTTCTACTTCTTCAGGCGCTTTTTGCATCATAGCTTCAAATACTTCACCTTTGTCACAAGCTGTTCCTACTAAAATGCCTTCGCGATATTTTTTTAATAGTGATCGTGGTACACGTGGTACACGATAAAAGTAATTCAGGTGAGAATATGAAACAAGTTTATATAAGTTTTTCAACCCAACATCTGATGTGGCAAGTAACGTCATATGACTTGGACGCCCACGTTTATACGCATCCCCTTGTCCCATACTATCGTTTAGTTGATCGTGATATTCAAATCCCTTTTCAATCACATCTTTTAACATCTTCACAAGTAAATATCCCGTTGCTTCTGTATCATAAATCGCACGGTGATGTTGCGTTAATTCAATATCAAGCTTTTTACACATCGTATTTAATCGATGATTTTTCATTTCTGGGAATAAGAACCGTGCAAGTTCTAACGTATCAATAACTGGATTTTTCGTTTTTTCTATCCCAGCCTTTTTAAAACCTACGTTAATAAAGCCCATATCGAAGCTTGCGTTATGAGCAACAAGTGTATGGTCACCCATCCATTCCTCAAACTTTTTAAACACTTCGTCCACTTCTGGTGCATCAGTTAACATATCATCTGTAATACCTGTTAATTCAATAATCGTCGCCGATAATGGTTGATGAGGATTTGCGAAAGATTCAAAGCGATCAATAATTTCTCCACCTTTTACCTTTACAGCAGCTAACTCAATGACTGTATCATATACAGCAGATAACCCTGTTGTCTCAACGTCAAAGACAACATATGTTTCTTCTGCAAGTAGACGATGTGCTTCGTTATATGCTATCGGCACACCATCATTAACTAAATTTGCTTCTACACCATATAGAACTTTAACTCCAGCCTTTTTACCAGCAGAATATGCTTCTGGGAACGACTGTGCAACAGCATGGTCTGTAACTGCAATAGCCTCATGCCCCCATTTTCCGGCTTGGGCAACGAGCTTAGAAACAGAAGTAACAGCATCCATTTGACTCATTGGAGTATGAAGATGAAGTTCTACTCTTTTTTCCCCTTCTTTTGCTTTATCTTTACGAGAAGGTCCCGTTATTTCATTTATATCATTTGCGATCATAACTAAATCACGCACGAATGTATCATTTTGAACTGAACCACGCGCTTTTACCCAAGTTCCTTTTTTCAAAGATTGTAACATCGGGATATCTTCTTTATCACGTGAGAACATCTTAATCATAATAGAGTCCGTATAGTCAGTTATCTTTAAAGTTAATAATGTACGTCCACTACGAAGTTCTTTCGTCTCTACATGGAAAACATACCCTTGAACGGTTTTTCTTCTTTCTTCATCTTGAATTTCACGCAGCGGCGTAATCTCTTCATCTGGCTTAATAAGATAACCAAGCACAACTGGTCCTTCATGAACAACATCACTTTCTTCAGCTTGCCTTTTAGCCATCTCTTCCATAGCCTGTATAACTCGTTGACGATCTTCTTCCTGTGTTTGCTCACGAAACTTTTGCATTTCTTCTGCATTTTGCTTTATATGTGTGTCTAACTGAAAACGCGGGAATCCAAAAGCTTCGTATTGATCACCTACTGGTTTCGCAACGTTTTTCTTTAAAGTAGTAGATTCCAGCTCATTATTCACATTTAATAGCAACTTCACGCCATTGACCTGCGGAAGTTGCTTCTTTAAGTACGCGAACATAGGTGAAAATGTAATTCGTTCTGTACAAAGCGGCCAATATGCCTTCACTTCTTCTTCTGTAAATTGTTTATTCTCTGCTTCTAATGCAAATGTTGTTCTTGCAATATGAGAAAATGATTGCTTAAGCTTTGTTTCTAGCAACTCATATAATTCTGTCGGCAAAATACGTGGCACTTGTAAGTCAAAATGCCAACTTTTATTCGCTTTATCAATAACTAGCTTTTCAATACCACCGCCATGTAAATATTGATTTATAAGGTCTTCTGGTATTTGCAACTGTTGGAGCAAAATTTGAAATCGCTCTTGTTGTTCATTTGTTAATGACATAAGCACTCTCCTTCCATTTGCTATTATAAATTGAAACGTACTACAAAGAAAGATTTCTTCCTTCTTCTTTTACAAAATACGTTTACAAAGAAAGAGAAGGTACCTCATTACGAGGTACCTCTTCTTATTTTAAAATATTAGCAATATATGTTTGAAGTTCTTCTACTTTCACTTCTTCAGACTCGCCTGTAGCACGTACTTTCACTTCTACAATACCTTCGTCTGCTTTTTTACCAACTGTCACGCGAACTGGAAGGCCGAATAAATCTGCATCTGCAAATTTAACACCTGCACGTTCTGCACGATCATCTAGTAATACTTCGTACCCTTGTTCTTGTAATGAGTTGTAGATATTTTCACCCATTTCACGTTGTGCATCAGATTTCATATTTACTGGAATTACATGCACATGGAACGGTGCAACAGCTTTTGGCCAAACTAAACCGTTCTCATCATTAAACTGCTCTGCGATTGCTGCCACTGTACGAGATACACCGATACCGTAACAACCCATAATAAGTGGTTTTGTTTTTCCGTTTTCATCTAAGAACGTTGCGTTCATTGCTTCACTATAACGAGTTCCTAATTTGAATACATGACCAACTTCAATTCCACGTGCGAAAAGAATTGTTCCATTTCCATCTGGAGATTGGTCTCCTTCTTGGATGAAGCGTAAATCCGTATATTGACTTACTTTAAAGTCACGTTCTGGATTTACATTTACATAATGGAACCCTTCTTCGTTCGCTCCTGAACATCCGTTGACAATTGATGCTACAGCATGGTCAGCGATAATTTCGATATCCCCTGTAACACCAATCGGTCCTAAAGAACCCACTTCACAGTTTAATAACTCTTTTATTTCTTCATGTGAAGCAAGCTCAACGACTGAAGCTCCGTATACATTCTTCACTTTTACATCATTGACTTCATGATCGCCACGAACAAGTACTACTACTAATTTCGCATCTACTTTAAACACCATAGATTTAATGCATTTTTCCGCTGCGATATTTAAGAATGCAGATACTTCTTCAATAGCTTTTTGATCTGGAGTTGCTACTTTTTCAAGTGCTTTTTCGGCTTCATCACTCTTCGTATACGTAGCAACAACAGGAGCCATTTCAATATTTGCCGCATAATCAGATGTATCAGAATACGCAATTGTATCTTCACCTACATCAGATAACACCATAAATTCGTGTGTATCTTTTCCACCCATTGCTCCAGAATCAGCGATAACTGCACGGAAATTCAAACCACAACGAGCAAAGATATTAGAATACGCTTTGTATAAACCGCTATATACTTCATCCAAACTTTCTTGTGTTGCATGGAAAGAATACGCATCTTTCATTAAAAATTCTCTTCCGCGTAATAAACCGAAACGTGGTCTTTGCTCATCACGGAATTTTGTTTGAATTTGATATAATGTTAATGGTAGTTTTTTGTATGATTTAATTTCATCACGTACAAGATCTGTAATTACTTCCTCATGAGTTGCCCCTAGCGCAAACTCGCGAGCATTACGATCTTTCATACGCATTAATTCTGATCCGTAAGAATACCAACGACCTGATTCTTGCCATAATTCAGAAGCTTGCATAGCTGGCATTAATAGTTCTACTGCCCCTGCGCGCTCCATTTCTTCACGAACAATACGTTCTACTTTGTGTAACACTTTTAAACCAAATGGTAGAAAACTATAAATACCAGAAGCATTTTGACGCATAAACCCTGCGCGAAGTAATAATTGATGACTCTTAATTTCAGCGTCTGCTGGAACTTCACGTAATGTAGGACTGAATACCATACTTTGTTTCATTTATTCGCACCTCTTCATTTTACTCTTACACGCAATAAAATCCCTCACCTCGAGTTAGGTGAGGGATTTTATTCTATGAGCTCTATTTCATTATAAACTTCTTCTTATTTTACAAGAAAAACTTACGGATGTCATTCCATGTTACAACTAACATAAGCAACATTAATAATGCAAACCCAATAAAGTGAACCATTCCTTCTTTTTGACGATCAATTGGTTTTCCTCGTAATGCTTCAATTAAGAAGAAGAACAACCGTCCACCGTCTAAAGCTGGGACTGGTAATAAATTAAATAAACCAAGGTTAATACTTAAAACTGCCGCTAAACTTAGTACACGCGTAAATCCATAATCTACAACTTGATCTGTTAGATTATAAATTCCTACTGGACCTGACAACTCATTAATAGAAAATTGACCCGTTACTAATTTCACAAGAGAATCAAAAATTAGTTTCGTCCATTCGTATGTTTGTTCAAACCCTGATTTAATAGAACCCATCACTGTTTTCTCTACAGGAGAATAAACACCAATTCTACCAACTTCGTCTTTTCCTTCTTTATCAAGCGTTGGTGTTACTTTCACATTAAATTGCTCACTATCACGCTTTACATGTAACGTAATTTCTTTATTTGGGTTTTCACGTACAATCGTTACAACATCTTTCCATGTACTAGTGTTTTTCCCATTGATTGCTTGAATTGTATCGTTTTCTTTTAATCCAGCTTGTTCTGCAGCACTATTCTCCATTACTTTTCCGACCATTGGTTTGTCAACAGGAACTCCTTGTACAAATCCAAGAATCACAAAAATAACAAATGCTAGAATAAAGTTCATTGCAGGACCTGCAAAGATTGTTAGAGCACGTTGGCCCAATTTTTTAGAGCCAAATTGTCTATTGTACGGAGCGATTTGAATTTCTTCTCCCGCAGAAATGATACGAGCTTTTTCATTTACTCGGAATGTTTGCAGCTCTTCCTCGTACTCTTCATAACCCAAAATTGTAAGATTATGCTCTAAATCAGCTTGTTCGACTTCAATGACACGAACATTTGGATATTTTTCATGTCCGTCAAAAACTAATTTCACAACTTCGTCTTTTTCATTTAATACAAGTCCAACCTTTTTTCCAGGTTTTAACTCAACTGTGTCCGCATCCTCGCCAGCCATTCTTACATAGCCACCAAGGGGCAGTAATCGAATCGTATACACCGTTTCATTCTTTTCAAATGAGAATATTTTCGGACCAAAACCAATCGCAAACTCGCGGCACAAAATACCTGCTCTTTTTGCGAAATATAGATGCCCTAGCTCATGGAAAAATACGAGTGCACCGAAAATTAATATAAAGGCAATCGCTGTATTCAATTCCATAACCACCTTTGCTAAATTTGTTCCATCACAAACCGTCTTGTGGCTGCGTCAATTTCCTGAATTTCCTCTAAGCTCGGACGTGCAATGACAGTGTGATGGTGCATTGCTCTTTCAATGAGGTCTTCCACTGTTAAGAAACCAATTCTCTTTTGTAAAAAAGCTTCAACAGCTACTTCATTTGCCGCGTTCATTACAGCCGGCATACTTCCACCTGTCTTTCCAGCTTCATACGCAAAACGTAGACAACGGAAACGCTCTTGATTCATTTTCTCAAAATGCAATGTTCCCATTTCCCATAAATTTAACTGTTTCGTGTCTGAAAGAGGTAATCTATCAGGATATGTAAGCGCGTATTGAATCGGTACTCGCATATCAGGTGAGCCAAGCTGTGCCATTACACTACGATCTTCAAATTCAACCATAGAATGAATAATACTTTCTTTATGTAGAACAACATCGATTTGCTCATAAGGGATACCAAAAAGCCAGTGTGCTTCAATTACTTCTAGCCCCTTATTCATCATTGTAGCAGAATCAATTGTAATTTTCGAACCCATTGACCAGTTTGGATGACGAAGTGCATCTTCTACGGTCACTTGATGCAATTCATCTCTCGTTTTATCACGAAAACTTCCGCCTGAAGCAGTTATAATTAAGCGAGAGATTCTTTTTTCATTTTCACCATTCAAGCATTGAAAAATAGCTGAATGTTCACTGTCTACTGGAAGTAACGATACATTATGTTTTCGTGCTGCTTCCATTACAAGATGCCCTGCAGTTACTAACGTTTCTTTATTTGCAATTCCAATTGTTTTTTTCGCCTCAATTGCGCGGAGTGTCGGTAACAACCCTACGCTACCTACAACAGCATTCACTACAATTTCTGTATCTGGGTGCAGCGCTACTTCTAATAAGCCTTCGCTACCATATACTACTTTTGTATTACCAGAAACAGCTTGTAATTTTAAAACATCTTCCTCTCTTTGCACAGAGACAATTTGCGGGGAAAATTCTTGAATTACCTTTACTGCATAATCAACATTTTTCCCTACAGAAAAAGCAACGAGACGGAATTGGTCTGGGTGCGAGCGTAACACATCTAATGTTTGTGTACCGATTGATCCGCTTGCACCTAGTAAACTAATGTTTTTCATGACTCCAACCCCTCGTTCATTTATTAATTGTATTGTAATAAGAAGTATAGAATTGGTAACACAAATAACCAACTATCTGTTCGATCTAAAATACCACCATGTCCAGGTAAAATTGTACCTGAATCCTTTACACCATAATGGCGTTTAAATGCAGATTGCACTAAATCACCAATTTGTCCAAAAATAGAAATGATAATCGTCAGAACGATTAAAACTCCTACATTCGCTTCAACTGGGAAGAACATATTGTAAACAAGTGCAACAACAATTCCACAAACAATACCGCCTAATGAACCTTCAATCGTTTTATTCGGACTAATTTCTGGCCATAATTTTCTTTTTCCAAATGCTTTCCCTATGAAATATGCACCTGAATCAGTTGCCCATATGACAAATAGTGCACAGAACACATATTTGATTCCTAATATTCTCGTTTCATTTAAATATAAGAATCCCATTCCAACATATGTCGTTGCCATAAGTAAAAATGAAGCATTGTCAAAAGTAAATGTATTCTTAGAAAGGACTGTATATGATAAAAGTAATAAAACAATCACAAATGTGATTTCTAATTTACCTAACCCAATCCACGTAAACAGTTCTGATGCACTACTCGGAATTAAAATAATCCACAATAATACTGCAGCTAAAACTGTTGGTACCGAAATAAGCGTAAGCTTGTTCATACGAATTAATTCATATAAACCTATAGAAGCAAGTGCATACACTAAAACTGTAAAAGGCACGCCACCGTAAATTACGATGGGAATGAATAGCGCGGCAGCAATCACTCCAGTAATAATTCTCTGTTTCACTACCAAACCCTCTCTTTCTACACGCCTCCGAATCTGCGCCCTCTATGTTGAAAGTCTGTAATCGCATTTAGCAAATGTTCCTCGGTAAAATCTGGCCAATACACATCTGTAAACCAAAATTCCGAATAAGCAATTTGCCATAACATGAAATTACTAATACGTAGCTCTCCGCTTGTACGGATTAACAACTCTGGATCAGGTAAAGAACTCGTCATTAAGTAAGAAGAAATCTTTTCTTCACTTATTTCTTCCGAACGAATTTTTCCTTCCTCACTATCTTTCATCATATGTTGCACAGCAGAAACGATTTCATCTCGACTTCCATAGTTTAACGCGAAATTAAGAATTAATCCCGTATTCTCTTTCGTATCTTCCATAGCTTTTTCCATCGCTCTGCGCGTATGCGTAGGAAGACGATCTTTTTGCCCTATTACTCGGACTTGTACGTTTTCTTCAATCAACTCTGGTAAAAATGCACCTAAAAATTCTTCTGGAAGCTTCATCAAATAATCAACTTCTTTTTTCGGTCTTTTCCAGTTCTCAGTCGAAAAAGCATAAAGAGTTAATACTTTCACATCAAGCTTACTTGCAAATTTTGTGATTTTCTTCACAACTTGCATACCTTCATGATGACCAGCAATGCGAGGCATGGCTCTTCTCTTTGCCCATCTTCCATTACCATCCATAATAATAGCAATATGTTCTGGGATATATCCTTTTTTCACTTTTTCAATGAGATGATCAAACGATGTGACCTTTTTACTTTTAAAAAAAGGAAACTTTTTAAACATCATTCATACCCTCCAACAAGCAGACGTATGCCTAAAAGTGTAAAAAGACCCCCTTAAGAAGAGGGTCATATTTGCGAAATTATCGCTATTACACTTCCATAATTTCTTTTTCTTTATTTTTTGCGATTTCGTCAACTTTTGCAATATATTTATCTGTTTCTTTTTGGATATCTTCAGTATATCCTCTTAAATCATCTTCTGTAATGTCGCCAGCTTTTTCAAGCTTCTTAAGGTCATCATTACTGTCACGACGTACGTTACGAACAGCAACTTTTGCTTCCTCAGCATATTTCTTCACAACTTTTACAAGATCGCGACGACGCTCTTCTGTTAATGCAGGGAATGCAATACGAATTACAGTTCCATCATTAGAAGGGTTTAAGCCTAAATCTGCTTTTAAAATTGCTTTTTCAATATCACCGATAGAAGTTTTATCATAAGGTTGAATTACAAGCAAACGTGCTTCTGGAACTGTAATGTTCGCTAATTGCACAACTGGTGTTGGTGCACCATAGTAATCAACTTGTACCTTATCTAATACAGACGAGCTTGCACGACCAGCGCGAACTGTTGCTAATTCACGAGAATAAGCAGCAACTGCTTTTTCCATTTTTTCATTTGAAGACTTCAATACTTGTTGTCCCATAATTTATTTCCCCCTTACAACTGTTCCAATATTTTCGCCTAAAACGGCACGTTTAATGTTACCTTTTTCCATAACCGAGAATACAATTAATGAAATATCATTATCCATACATAAAGAAGAAGCTGTAGAATCCATTACACCTAAACCTGCTTTTAATACATCTAAGTAAGTAAGTGTTTCGTATTTCGTAGCTGTTGGGTCAATAGATGGATCTGCACTATATACGCCATCCACATTATTTTTCGCCATTAAAATAACGTCCGCTTCGATTTCAGCTGCACGTAATGCTGCTGTTGTATCTGTAGAGAAGTATGGGTTACCTGTACCTGCAGCAAAGATAACAACACGTTTTTTCTCTAAGTGACGAATTGCTTTACGACGAATGTAAGGCTCTGCCACTTGACGCATCTCAATTGAAGTTTGTACGCGAGTTTGAATTCCAATATTCTCTAAGCTATCTTGAAGAGCTAATGAATTCATAACTGTTGCTAACATGCCCATGTAATCTGCTCCTGCACGATCCATGCCCATTTCACTTCCAATTTTCCCACGCCAAATGTTACCGCCACCAACAACAACAGCAACCTCTACATCAAGTTCTGCAATTTCTTTCACTTGTTCCGCAACTGACTTAATAACAGCTGGGTTAATTCCAAATCCTTGCTCGCCAGCTAAAGCTTCTCCGCTCAGCTTTAAAACGACACGATTATATTTCGGTTTACTCATAATGAACCTCCAATTGCTTACATCTTTATTTTAAAAAAGGGAACACAATGTGTTCCCTAATCTGTATTAGTTGTTACCTTTTACTTGGTTCATTACTTCTTCAGCAAAGTTGTCTTCGCGTTTTTCGATACCTTCACCAACAGCGTAGCGAACGAATCCTTTTAATGTTCCGCCTTTAGACTCAACGAATTGACGAACTTTCATGTCAGGATTCTTAACGAATGTTTGGTCAAGTAAGCAAATCTCTTCAAAGAATTTGCCAAGACGGCCTTCTACCATTTTCGCAACGATTTTTTCAGGCTTGCCTTCGTTTAAAGCTTGTTGTGTTAATACTTGACGCTCATGCTCAACTTCTTCAGCTGTTACAGCATCGCGGTCGATGTATTTAGGGTTAACTGCTGCGATGTGCATTGCTACATCTTTAGCAGCTGCTTCGTCAGTAGAACCTTCAAGAACTGTTAATACACCAATACGTCCACCCATGTGTAGGTAAGCGCCGAATGCATCAGCATCAGTTTTTGATACGATTTCGAAACGACGAAGTGTAAGTTTTTCACCAATTTTAGCGATTGCTTCGTTGATGTGCTCTTCTACTGTTTTGCCGCCTTCGATTGTTTGAGCCATAGCTTCTTCAACGTTAGCAGGTTTGTTAGCTAATAAGTGAGCAGCTAATTCTTTAATTAACGCTTGGAAACCTTCGTTTTTCGCAACGAAATCAGTCTCAGAGTTTAATTCTAAGATTAAACCTTCGTTACCGTTTGTTTCGATGAAAGTTAAACCTTCAGCAGCGATGCGGTCTGCTTTTTTAGCAGCTTTCGCAATACCTTTTTCACGTAAGAAGTCAATTGCTTTCTCCATGTCGCCGTTAGTTTCTGTTAAAGCTTTTTTGCAGTCCATCATACCTGCGCCAGTTTTTTCGCGAAGTTCTTTTACCATTTGTGCAGTGATTGCCATATTTTTCATCCTCCTAAAATATGTATTTATACCTTTTATAAAGGTGTTTATACCTTAAAAAAGGTGATAAAAGGCCGAACCCCTTATCACCTTTCCAAATTTGTTACGCAGTAACAGTTTCTTCACCTTGTTTTGTTTCAAGGATCGCGTCTGCCATTTTAGATGTAAGAAGTTTTACAGCACGAATTGCATCATCGTTTGCTGGAATAACGTGATCGATTTCGTCCGGATCACAGTTTGTATCAACGATACCGATGATTGGAATGTGTAATTTGCGTGCTTCAGCAACTGCAATACGCTCTTTACGAGGGTCTACTATGAATAATGCACTTGGAAGACCTTTCATATCTTTAATACCGCCTAAGAATTTCTCAAGACGCTCTAACTCTTTTTTAAGTTGAACAACTTCTTTCTTAGGAAGTACTTCGAAAGTACCATCTTCTTGCATTCTTTCGATATCTTTAAGACGCTTGATACGCTTTTGGATTGTTTGGAAGTTTGTTAAAGTTCCACCTAACCAACGTTGGTTAACGAAGTACATACCAGCACGAGTTGCTTCTTCTTTAATAGCTTCTTGTGCTTGTTTTTTAGTACCTACGAATAAAATGTCTCCACCTTCAGCAGCGATGTCACGCATCGTTCTGTAAGCTTCCTCAACTTTTTTCACAGTTTTTTGTAAGTCGATGATGTAGATACCGTTACGCTCTGTGAAGATGTAACGCTTCATTTTTGGGTTCCAACGACGAGTTTGATGTCCGAAATGAACACCAGCTTCAAGCAATTGTTTCATAGAAATTACTGACATAATTTAGTTCCTCCTAAATGGTTTTTTTGATATCCTCCGTTTACTTCATCTCTAAGCGAAACTACGAACGTAGCACCAACACTTAAATCAGTAAACGTGTGTACTTTGTACTGACACCACTGCTTACTATATCATACTGAAATATTACAATCAAGTCGAAAATGCGAACAATGTAAAACTTTCTTTTTTTCACGCTCAAATCCTAGTATTACCAACCTTCAATTCCTTTAAGCAAGGAATTGAAGGTTAATTAATAGTTTTCTAATGAATGTTGTCATGACGCCTTACGTAAGCAAAATCATTCACTTAAAAAAACAAAAAACTCTCCTCAAGCGAGGAGAGTTTTTTTATAAATTAGTTTGTTTTTAATTTAGCAAGTTCCTGTAGAAACTTGTCGTTTAGCACTTTAATGTATGTTCCTTTCATACCTAAAGAGCGAGACTCAATAACACCAGCACTTTCTAATTTACGTAGTGCATTTACGATTACCGAACGAGTAATTCCTACGCGATCAGCAATTTTACTTGCAACAAGTAAACCTTCTGTTCCATTTAATTCTTCGAAGATATGCTCGATTGCTTCTAACTCACTGTAAGATAATGAGCTAATCGCCATTTGAACAACAGCTTTACTACGTGCTTCCTCTTCGATTTCTTCTGCTTTTTCACGTAAGATTTCCATACCTACAACAGTTGAGCTGTATTCAGCAAGAATTAAATCATCGTCTAAGAACTCTTGACCAAGACGAGCTAATACTAGTGTACCTAGACGCTCACCGCCACCAACGATTGGTACGATTGTAGTTAAACCTTGACCGAATAATTCTCTATTTTCTACTGGGAATGCTGTGTAGTCACTATCCACACCTAAATTTGAAGATGTTTCTGTAACATTGAATAAACTTTGCGTATACTCTTCTGGGAATTGACGCTCTGCAAGCATGTGCTTCATACGTTCGTTTTCGATTTGTTGGTGAATCGCATATCCTAATAATTTACCGCGACGACTTACAACGAACACGTTCGCTTCAATTACTTCACACATTGTGTCAGACATCTCTCTAAAGTTTACAGGCTTTCCTGCTGCGCTCTGTAATAACGCATTTAATTTTCTCGTTTTTGCTAATAATTCCATTTCAAAATTTCCTCCTACATGTTACTTACATATTTTTTCATCACTTGGAAACTAGGGCGAGTCACCTGATGACACTATTACAAAATAAACTGGCTCACATCTTTATTTTTAGCTATTGTCGCTAATTTTTCCTCAACATATTGAGGTGTTATCGTTATTTTCTCTAACGTAATTTCAGATGCCTCAAACGATAAATCTTCAAGGAGCTTCTCCATAACAGTATGAAGTCTTCTCGCTCCAATATTATCTGTATCCTGATTAACTTGATAAGCAATCTCAGCAATCTTACGAATAGCTTCGTCTGAAAATTCAATTTCTATACCTTCAGTCGCTAATAACGCCGTGTACTGTTTAATTAGCGCATTGTCAGGCTCGATTAATATTTTAACAAAATCATCCGCCGATAATTTTGTTAATTCTACTCGAATCGGAAATCTCCCTTGCAATTCCGGAATTAAATCCGACGGTTTAGACATATGGAACGCTCCAGCTGCAACAAATAAAATATAATCGGTTTTTACTGATCCGTATTTCGTTGCTACATTCGATCCTTCTACAATCGGTAAAATGTCACGTTGCACACCTTCACGCGATACATCTACGCTATTCGACTGCTTACCAGCAATTTTGTCAATTTCATCGATAAAAATAATCCCGAGCTGTTCAGCACGATAAACAGCCTCTTGTGTAACTTCATCCATATCAATTAAGCGCTGTGCCTCTTCATTTGTCAAGAGTTTTCTTGCTTCTTTTACAGAAAGTTTACGTTTTTTCGTTTTTTTCGGCATGATACTTCCTAGTGCATCTTGGAAATTCATTCCCATTTGCTCCATGCCAGTTCCTTGCAACATATCAAACATAGAAGACTGTTGTTCCGTCACTTCAATCGATATCACTTCATCTTCAAGAAGGCCTGCCGCAAGCTTTCTTTCTACATCTTGACGTTTCTTTTCGATTTCATCATCTTCCTGTGCATCAGATGTTTGGTTTGAATTTTGATTACCACCAAAAAGCATTTCTAATGGATTTTTAAATCCAGATTGCTTCTCCGGACTCGGCACTAAAATTTCAACAAGACGTTGATTCGCTTGCTCTTCTGCTTTATCTTGAACTTTAACTACCATTTCCTCTTTCACAATGCGAACAGACGTTTCAACAAGGTCACGGACCATCGACTCTACATCTCGACCCACATATCCAACTTCTGTAAATTTCGTCGCTTCAACCTTAATAAAAGGTGCTCCAACGAGTTTCGCCATTCGCCGTGCTACCTCTGTTTTACCAACACCTGTCGGTCCAATCATTAAAATGTTTTTAGGTGCAATTTCATCACGTAAATTTTCAACTAATTTACTGCGACGGTATCGATTTCGTAGAGCTACAGCAACCGCTTTCTTTGCATCTTTTTGACCGATGATGTATTGATCTAATTTTTCCACAATTTGACGCGGAGTAAAATGTAAATGCATATAAAATGCCTCCCTTACGATTCTACAATTCTTCAACAATTATGTTGTGGTTCGTATAAACACAAATATCGCCTGCAATTTCTAAACTGGCCTTCGCAATTTGTTTCGCTGTTAAATGTTCACTTGCATGTTGCTTTAAAGCACGACCAGCAGCAAGTGCATAATGTCCGCCTGAACCAATTGCTAAAATACCATCATCTGGTTCAATCACTTCTCCTGTACCTGAAACAAGGAGCATCGTTGTTTTATCCATGACAATGAGCATTGCTTCTAGCTGACGTAGCATTTTATCACCACGCCATTGTTTCGCCATCTCAACTGCAGCGCGCTGCAAGTTGCCATTATACTCTTCTAATTTTCCTTCAAACATTTCAAAAAGAGTAAATGCATCAGCAACTGATCCTGCAAAACCAGCTAAAACTTTCCCTTGGAAAAGTTTGCGAACTTTGCGAGCTGTATGTTTCATTACAACAGCATTTCCCATCGTTACCTGACCATCTCCAGCCATTGCACATTCTCCATTATGATGAACTGCAAATATCGTTGTAGCGTGGAAATTTCCCATAGAAAAAACTCCTTTATATGTTTTTATAGCCTTAAAAGCAATTTATGCCCGCGGGTGATGCTTCATGTACACAGAACGCAATCTTTCTTTAGAGACATGCGTATAAATTTGTGTGGTTGACAAATTCTCATGACCTAATAGCTCCTGCACAGTACGTAAATCCGCTCCTTCATCCAACATATGTGTAGCAAATGTATGCCTTAACATATGGGGACTTATCCGCATTGTAAGTGAAGCTTTCTTAATGAGTTCGTTCAAAACATAACGTACACCCTGATCTGTTAACGGCTTACCTTTCGCATTTAAAAATACCATATGAGATTGTTCTTCAGTCTTTTGAGCTAACTGTTTTCTCCCGTTCTCTATATAAGTAATTAAAGCATCTTGTGCATAGCTTCCGAACGGAATATATCTTTGTTTTTTCCCTTTTCCCATCACTAAAATTGTTCCCACTGCAAAGTCAATGTCGGTAAGTTGCAAATTAACGCATTCGCTTACACGAATCCCAGTTGCATACATCAACTCTAATAAAGCTTGATTCCTTTGACCTAATGGTGCCCCTGTATCAGAAACTTCAAACAATTCCTCTAACTCTTCAGCATATAAAAACTTTGGGATTGACAATTCTTTCTTGGGAAGTGACGCAAGTGCAAACGGATTATCTTTTTGATAACCTTCACGCATCAAAAAACGATATAAACTTCGTAAGCTTGATACTTTCCTTGCGACAGATTTACGGGCTAACTTCTGATCGTGCAACGTCGTCAAGTATAAACGAACATCCGCGTATGTAACATCTAAAAAAGAGGATATGCCTTCTCGCTCCATAAATTGCACAAAATGTTCTAAATCATTTTGATAACTTGCAATTGTATATTTTGAATAATTTCTTTCAATTTGTAAATAACCAACGAATAATTGTAACAATTTCTTCACATTCACATCCATATAATTCACCTCAATAAAGGCTACTAAATCGTATCACAACTTAGTAGCCTTTGCAAGAAATTTAATTAAATATTTACAAAATTTTGAATTGTTTCCAAAGCGCGTGTAGCATATGCTTCATTTCGCTCTTGTTTCTTTTTAATTTTCTTCTCTAACGGTGTAAATAAACCGAAGTTTGCATTCATTGGCTGGAAGTTTTTCGCATTTGTCGCAGTAATATAATTTGCCATACTTCCCATTGCAGTTACAGGTGGTAATACAACTGGCTCTTCACCTTTTACAAGTCGAGCAGCGTTAATACCCGCTAATAATCCTGATGCTGCTGATTCAACATAACCCTCTACACCAGTCATTTGACCAGCGAAGAATAAATCATCACGTTGTTTATATTGATATGTTGGACGAAGTAAATTAGGCGAATTAATAAACGTATTACGATGCATTACACCATAACGTACAATCTCTGCGTTTTCTAGTCCTGGAATTAGCTGTAACACTTCTTTTTGTGGCCCCCACTTTAAATGTGTTTGGAAGCCTACAATATTATATAATGTTCCTGCTGCATCATCTTGACGTAACTGAACAACCGCATACGGTGTTTTCCCTGTTTTCGGATCTTCTAACCCAACAGGCTTCATCGGTCCAAATACTAACGTCTGTCTTCCTCTACTTGCCATAACTTCTACTGGCATACAACCTTCAAAGAAAATTTCTTTTTCAAATTCTTTTAAAGGCACTGTCTCAGCAGCAATTAAAGCCTCATAAAAATGATCAAACTCTTCTTCTGTCATTGGACAGTTTAAATATGCCGCTTCACCTTTATCATAACGGGATTTTAAATATACTTTATTCATGTCAATGCTGTCTTTCTCAACGATTGGCGCTGCAGCATCATAGAAATAAAAATAATCTTCACCTGTTAGTTTTTTTAATTGTGCAGAAAGATCCGGAGACGTAAGTGGACCTGTCGCGATAACAGTTGGTCCCTCTGGAATTTCAGTGATTTCCTCATTCATTACAGTTACGTTCGGATGATTTTTCACATATTCAGTCACTTTCGCCGCGAATTCATGACGGTCTACAGCTAAAGCACCTCCTGCTGGTACAGAGCACTCATCAGCTGCACGAATAATGACAGAATCCATTAGACGCATTTCTTCTTTAATAACACCAACAGCATTTGTCAATGTGTTTGCGCGAAGTGAGTTACTACATACTAATTCAGCAAATTTATCTGTATGATGAGCTGGTGTTTGCCTTACTGGTCTCATTTCATATAATTTTACTTGGACACCACGCTTTGCAATTTGGTAAGCTGCTTCGCTTCCTGCAAGACCTGCGCCAATGACGTTTACTACTTGTGTTGTCATACATATCACCTTTCCTTTTCTTCCCGAAAAAAATGTGAGCAGTTACGCTCACATTTGTTGTTCTTCTTCATAATCACACGAAATACATTGTACTTGCACGCCTTTTTTTAACTTTTTCTCTACGAGCATACCTTCACACTTCGGACATTTACGACCAATCGGCTTATCCCAAGATACAAAGTCACATTCTGGATACGTACCGCATCCGTAGAAAAGGCGTTTCTTTTTATTACTACGGCGTTCAATAATTTGCCCTTTATCACACTTCGGACAAGTAATACCGATTTCTTTTACAATCGGTTTTGTATTACGACATTCCGGGAAATTTGAACAAGCCATAAACTTCCCATATTTACCCATTTTAAAGACCATCGGGTGACTACATAATTCACAGTCTTCCCCAGCTGGTTCATCTTTAATTTCCACTTCACGCATTTCTTTTTCCGCTTTTTCTAAGCGCGGTTCAAATCCTACGTAGAAATCATCAACAATTTTCACCCAATTTGCATTTCCTTCTTCTACTTCATCAAGGCTTTGCTCCATATTGGCAGTAAATTCAATGTTAATAATTTCTGGGAAAAACTCTAAAATAAGTTCGATTACTATTCCACCAAGCTCAGTCGGAACGAAGCGTTTATTATCTAAAGCAACGTATCCTCGTTTTTGGATTGTTTCAAGTGTCGGTACATAAGTAGACGGTCTCCCAATTCCAAGCTCTTCAAGTGTTCTTACTAGACGAGCCTCTGTGTAACGCGGCGGAGGCTGTGTGTAATGTTGCTTTGGTTCTATATCTTTTGAAAATACAGTTTCACCTACTTCTAACGGTGGCAACATCTTATCCTTTTCTTCCGCACCATCATCTTTCGACTCTACGTACACTTTCATAAATCCTGGGAACTTTACAACTGATCCACTTGCACGGAACTGAACATTGTTATTAATGAGTTTCGCTGTAACAGTATCCATTATAGCAGATGCCATTTGACTTGCAACAAATCGCTCCCAAATCAGTTTATACAAACGGAGTTGATCACGACTTAAGAAACTTTTTAGTTCCTCTGGCTTTCTCATTACCGAAGTAGGACGAATCGCCTCATGCGCATCTTGTGCTTTCGACTTTTTCGTTTCTTTCCTCTTCTCTGTTCCTATGTATTCCGCACCAAACGCCTCAGTAATGTAATCACGAGCCTCTGTTTGAGCTGTTTCTGAGATACGTGTTGAATCAGTTCTCATATACGTAATAAGACCTACAGTCCCTTGTTTTCCAAGATCTATCCCTTCATACAGCTGCTGTGCAAGCATCATTGTTTTCTTTGCTCGCATATTTAACTTACGCGCTGCCTCTTGTTGCAAGGAAGATGTTGTAAACGGTAATGCAGGGTTACGCTTTCGCTCTTTTCGCGTTACATTTTCAACCGAAAACGCATTGTCTTTCATCTTTTCGATTATTTCGTTCACTTGTGCTTCGTTCGTTAATTGAACTTTTTCACCATCTACACCGTAAAAGCTTGCTTCAAATGTGTCTTTCCCTTTCACAAATTCTGTTTTAATTGTCCAGAATTCTTCAGGTTCAAAACTTTGAATTTCTTTTTCACGTTCGATGATTAAACGAACTGCTACAGATTGTACGCGTCCTGCACTTAATCCTTTTTTTACTTTCTTCCATAATAAAGGACTAATATTGTAACCAACAAGACGATCGAGTATACGCCTTGCCTGTTGTGCATCTACTAAATCCATATTAATTGCACGAGGATATTTAAATGATTCTTTTATTGCATCTTTTGTAATCTCATTAAATACAACTCGGCAATCTGATTCAACGTCCACATTTAACGTATTTGCTAAATGCCAAGCAATTGCTTCTCCTTCACGATCCGGATCGGCCGCGAGATAGACTTTCTTTGCTTTTTTTGCCGCTGATTTTAAATCTTTTAAAACGGGACCCTTACCACGAATGGTAATATACTTCGGGGTGAAGTTATTCTTTACTTCTATCCCCATTTGGCTTTTAGGTAAATCGCGGACATGTCCCATGGACGCGACGACTTTGTATTTTTTCCCTAAATATTTTTCAATGGTCTTCGCCTTAGAAGGCGACTCCACGATTACGAGGTAATCTGACATGCTAGTGCCTCCTTAAGAGGTGGATTCAAGTCTTCATCAATCTTATTGATTTCTCTTGTTTTTGTCAATCAAGAATGAATATACCATACAGCGACAATCTACCATTTGTCAATAATTGTTTAATAAAAACATAAAAATATATGGTTAATTTAAAATTTCTTCAAGGATATCCTCCGCATTTCTTACTAGCTTTGCGCCTTGTTGAATTAGATGATTCGTTCCCGCTGCACTCTCTATAAATATAGGTCCAGGAAGCGCAAACACCTCTCTATTTTGTTCTAGCGCAAGGTCTGCAGTAATAAGGGATCCACTTCTCGTTTTTGCTTCTACAACTAAAACACCTTTACTTATACCGCTAATAATTCGATTTCTTTTTGAGAAATACCATTTTTTCGGCACATAATGGGGCGGATACTCTGTCAATAACAATATATAATCTTTCCACGTGTCATATAAACCTCTATTCTCCTTTGGATACATATAAGATAATCCGTGTCCTAATATTGCAATGGTCGGGCAATGCTGCCTTACTGTAACTTCATGAGCAATTGTATCTATCCCTCTTGCAAACCCACTAACAATAAGCCATTCTTTTTCAAGTAAAGGTTGTAAAATAAACTTCATACTCTCCTTTCCATATAAAGACGGTTCTCTCGTTCCAACAATCGCTAATTTATTTACTTTATTTAGAAAATCTCTTTCTCCTTTTCCGTATAAAACAAAAGGGGGATCTTGTATTTCTCGCAGTAATTGTGGATAGTCCTTATCCCATATTGTTATATAAAATATTCTCTTTTTTTCTAACTGGGATACATATTGTTGGAGATTTGAAATTTGAAGAAAATTTACTAGTTCTAAAGATTTTTTCGAGGATATTCCAGCGTAATATTCAAATTGTTTCGGACTAAAAGTGTATATTCCCTTCAGTTCTGGATCAACATATAGTAGTCTCTCCATCGCCTTCCAATGATCCGCCAACATGTAATGAAGGTGCAATAAACGTTCTCTTTTCATCTCAATTCTCCTTACCCATAATTTTTATTATGTAAACAAAAAATGTGTAAAAAGACACCCTCTAATAAGAAGGTGTCTTTCAAAAAGATTAGTAGTTTTTACAAGTCTCAAATAATCCCTTTTCTTTTAAAACAGAGATTAATGTTTCACCCATAACAGCTGGTGTTTCCGCTACTTTAATACCACAAGCTTCCATTGTTTTAATCTTTTCAGCAGCAGTTCCTTTGCCGCCAGAAATGATCGCCCCAGCATGACCCATACGTTTGCCTTCAGGCGCTGTTTGACCACCAATGAAGCCTACAACTGGTTTTGTCATATTAGCTTGTACCCATTCTGCTGCTTCTTCTTCTGCCGTACCGCCGATTTCACCAATCATAATTACAGCATGCGTTTCTTCATCTTCATTAAATGCTTTTAACGCATCAATAAAGTCCGTACCGTTAACAGGGTCTCCCCCGATACCTACAGCAGTAGATTGGCCAATACCTTCTTGCGTTAACTGATGTACAGCTTCATACGTTAATGTACCAGAGCGAGATACGATACCAACATGACCTTTTTTGTGAATATATCCTGGCATAATACCAATTTTACATTCGTCAGGTGTAATGACACCAGGGCAGTTTGGTCCAAGTAAACGTGTATGTTTACCCGCCATATATCTCTTTACATTTACCATATCTAATACAGGGATTCCTTCAGTAATACATACTACTAAATCAATCTTTGCATCAACTGCTTCCATAATTGCATCAGCCGCAAAAGCGGGTGGAACGTATACAACTGAAGCGTTTGCGCCTGTTGCTTTCACAGCATCTTCTACTGTATCAAATACTGGTACGCCTTCAATATCAGTGCCACCTTTACCTGGTGTTACACCACCTACAATTTTCGTACCGTATTCAATCATTTGCTTTGTATGGAATAACCCTTGAGAACCTGTAATACCTTGAACAATAACTTTTGTATCTTTATTAACTAATACGCTCATTTTTCTCCCCCGCTTTCTATTAGCCCACTAGTGAAACAATTTTTTGTGCACCGTCTGCCATAGATTCTGCTGCAACAATATTTAAACCAGACTCATTTAAAATTTTCTTTCCTAGCTCTACGTTTGTACCTTCAAGACGTACAACTAAAGGCAACTCAAGACCTACCTGCTTCGTCGCTTCAATAACACCTTCTGCGATAACATCACACTTCATAATGCCACCAAAAATGTTAACGAAGATACCCTTTACATTTTTGTCAGAAAGGATAATTTTGAATGCTTCTGTAACTTTTTCAGCTGTTGCGCCGCCACCAACATCTAAGAAGTTAGCCGGGTCACCATGGTAATGTTTAATGATATCCATTGTAGCCATTGCTAAACCTGCACCATTAACCATACAACCGATATTTCCATCTAAAGGAATGTAGTTTAAATCATATTTAGAAGCTTCAATTTCTTTTGAATCTTCTTCTTCAAGATCACGAAGTTCTAAAATATCTTTATTGCGATATAACGCATTAGAATCAAAGTTTAATTTTGCATCTAACGCCATAACTTTACCGTCACCTGTTGTAACAAGTGGATTAATCTCAGCGATAGAGCAATCTTTTTCGATAAACGCGCTGTATAAGCCCATCATAAACTTCACAGCTTGTCCTACAAGTTCTTTTGGAATATTGATGTTAAACGCGATTCTACGCGCTTGGAAACCTTGTAAACCTACTGCTGGATCAATATATTCTTTAAAGATTTTTTCAGGCGTTTTTTCTGCTACTTCTTCAATTTCTGTTCCACCTTCTTCAGATGCCATTAAAACAACTTGAGAAGTTGCACGATCTAATACAAGACCTACATAATATTCTTTTTTAATATCGCAACCTTCTTCGATAAGTAAGCGTTTTACTTCCTTACCTTCAGGACCTGTTTGATGCGTCACAAGTGTAGTTCCTAAAATGCTTTCTGCATATGTACGAACTTCTTCTAAATTTTTCGCAACTTTTACACCGCCAGCTTTGCCGCGTCCACCAGCGTGAATTTGCGCTTTAACTACACATACTTCCGTTCCTAATTCTTTCGCTGCTTCTACAGCTTCTTCTACTGTAAATGCAACCTTCCCGTTCGGAACGCTAACCCCATAGCTTCTAAGGACTGCCTTACCTTGGTACTCATGGATATTCATGGTCCCATCCTCCCCTGTTTTCCTGTTTTACTCGAAAAGTTTTTTAATGTTTAAAAAACATTACATTGCCATTGTATAAGATGATTGGCACGCTGTCTACAATAAAGTGTCAGAAAACTGAAATCGCTTTATTCTTTTTCGAAAATAATAATGTTTATATACCAAAATAAAAAATAAGCTGTGAATATACAGCTTATTTTTGAATCATATCTTTAATTGGCGCGAATGATTTTCGATGTTCCTCTAATACTCCATGTACTTCAATCGCTTCTAAATGCTGTTTCGTCCCATATCCCATATGTTGTTCAAATCCATATGCAGGATACTTTCCTCCTAACTCTTTCATCATGCGATCTCTCGTCACTTTCGCAATAATAGATGCAGCTGAAATAGAGACACTTTTCGCATCACCTTTAATGATTGATGTTTGCGGAATTGATGTAGGAAGCTTCATCGCATCGATTAATAAATATTCTGGTGTACATGATAAATTAGCAACGGCATCTAACATCGCTTGCTTCGTCGCTTGATAAATATTTATTTCATCAATAACTTGTGGTGATATAATTCCAACTCCAATCGCAATTGCATGCTCTTTAATTTCATCATAAAAACGCTCACGTTTCGCTTCACTTAATTTTTTCGAGTCATTTAATCCTGGAATATAAAAATCTTCCGGAAGGACGACTGCCGCCGTCACAACCGGTCCTGCTAACGGCCCACGACCCACTTCATCAATACCAGCAATGTATGTGAGCCCTTTTTCACGTAACTCATTTTCGTACTTTGACATTTCTAGAAATTTTTCTCTTTCTTTTTGCGCTAACTCTTTTTGTTTATACCACTTCAAAATTAGTTTTTGAACACCTTTTCGCTCATCTTTCACTAACATTTGAAAACGCTCGTCTTCTTCATTCATAATTTCTTGCAGCAAACATTCCGCTTCATGAATAGTCATTTTTTGCATCTATTTACACTCCTTTTAAACGTAACCAAAAAGAAAAGACGTACAAACGCACGTCTTATACTTCTTCTACTTTTTCCGCATCTTCTACCTGCTCTGCAAACTCTTCTGGTGTTTCAAATGTCATTTTTCCTAATCTTCCACCACGAAGCTCACGAAGTATAAGCTCAGATGTTTTATCATAATCAATCATTCCGCCGCCCATTAAGCAACCTCTATTTTTTCCAATTGCATCAAATAACTCCACAATTTCTTCTGGAATGTCATTTAAATTATATCGCTCTTTTAAACGTTCCGGATAATGTTTTTCCATAAAACGTAACGCATAAATAGCTACATCCTGTAGATTTAATATAGAATCTTTAATTGCACCAGTCGTCGCTAAACGAAGACCAACTAATTCATCTTCAAATTTAGGCCACAAAATACCTGGTGTATCTAATAATTCCATTTCTTTCCCAACTTTAATCCACTGCTGGGCCGTTGTCACACCAGGACGATCTCCTGTTTTTGCTATATTCTTCTTCGCTAATTTATTAATTAGTGTAGATTTACCAACGTTTGGAATACCTACAATTAAAGCACGAATTGCTCTTGGTCTAATGCCTTTAGCAACCATTTTATCGAATTTTTCTTTGACAAGAACTTTACAAGCTGCTGCAATTTCTTTCATACCTTGTCCAGCTTGCGCATTAATTGAAATTGCCTTTTGACCTCTTTCATCAAAATATGCAATCCACTGCTTTGTAAGACGATCATCCGCCATATCCGCTTTATTTAAAACAACAAGCCTTGGTTTATGTGTAATAATTTCATCAATCATTGGATTACGAGAAGATAAAGGTAATCGAGCATCTACAAGCTCAATTACAACATCAATTAACTTTAATTTTTCTGTTACTTGGCGTCTAGCCTTTGCCATATGTCCTGGGAACCATTGAATTACCATGTTGCCACCTTCTTTTTCTTTTATTTCACAATACGTGCATCTTTTAACGGCCAATATAGCATATTTGCTTTACCAATCACTTGGTCCATTGAAATTGTACCAATCGAACGGCTATCTTTACTAAAACGACGATTATCGCCTAAAACAAATAATTGACCTTCTGGAACAGTTTTCTTTCCTGTCATTTCTTCAAGAGTAAAATCATATGTAAGCGGTCCGTCAGCAAGTTGTTTTTTCTGCTTATCTAAATACGGCTCCTCATAAGGTTTCCCGTTAACATATAGTTTATCATTACGGTATTCGATTTCGTCGCCTGGCAGGCCAATAATACGCTTAATATAATCTTTTTCTTCCGTCGCTCGGAATACAATAATATCAAAGCGTTTCGGATCACCTATGTGATAGCCAATTTTATTAACAATCATTCGATCACGGTCATGTAAAGTCGGCGACATCGATACACCGTCTACGAGAATTGGGGCAAAGAAAAACTGTCTAATTACGCCCGCTAATACAACAGCAATCAAAATTGCTTTGATCCATTCCCAAAGTGAGCTCTTCTCTTTCTTCATGCTTTCCCCTCCACTGTTATGTAAGCTGCTCGTATTATACCAAAATTTCATATAGATTGGAAAAAGGGAGCTTGTGTATTTACAAGCTCCCATACATGTCTTATCGAATTTCTTTAATACGTGCTTTTTTACCGCGAAGGTTACGTAAGTAGTATAACTTAGCACGACGTACTTTACCACGGCGAAGTACTTCGATGTTCGCGATTCTTGGCGTGTGAACTGGGAATGTACGCTCAACACCTACACCGTAAGAAATCTTACGAACTGTGAATGTTTCACTGATTCCGCCACCACGACGTTTAATTACAACACCTTCGAAAAGCTGAATTCTTTCACGAGTTCCCTCAACTACTTTTACGTGTACACGTAAAGTGTCTCCAGGACGGAATGAAGGAAGGTCAGTTTTCAATTGGCCTTTTGTGATTTCTGTGATTAATTGTTGCATATTAAATTCTCTCCTTTAAACAGATGCTCTTATAAAGTCTTATTAAATTACAGCGGAACATCGTTAATACGGCTACTGATTTCAGTAGCACAAATGTTATAATAGCATATTGCTAGGACTGTTGCAATAGAAAATATATCAAGCCCTTATCGGTCTTCTTTAATCTGTTCCAGCCATTTCTCTTCTTGCTTAGATAATTCTCGTTCTTCCAGTAAATCCGGTCTACGTGTGTACGTACGACGTAGTGACTCTTTATGGCGCCATTCATCAATGTTTTTATGATTTCCTGACATTAGTACATCCGGTACCTTCATACCACGAAAATCAGCAGGACGTGTATAATGTGGGTGTTCTAACAAACCTGTGCTAAAAGAGTCTTCCACTTGTGACGTTTGATTCCCAAGCACTCCTGGCAAAAGACGTACAACACTGTCAGTGACTACCATAGAAGCCAATTCTCCACCCGTTAATACGTAATCCCCAATAGAAATCTCATCTGTTACAAGATGCTCACGAATTCGTTCATCGTATCCTTCATAATGGCCACATACAAAAATAACATGCTCTTCTCCAGCAAGCTCTTCTGCCTTCTTCTGCGTGAAACGCTCTCCTTGTGGACACATTAAGACGATTCTCGGCTTACGGTCTGTTTCCTTCGTTAACTCTTCTACTGCGTCAAAGATAGGCTGTGGGGTTAATACCATACCAGCGCCCCCACCATACGGATAATCATCTACACTATTATGCTTACTAGTTGTATACTCACGAAAATTGACAACACGAAGCTCTACCGCTTCTTTTTCTTGTGCTTTCTTTAAAATTGAAGACCCAAATACACCCGTAAACATATCCGGAAACAATGTTAAAATGTCAATTTTCATTATAGTAGCCCTTCCATTACATGAATGGTTACTAATTTATTTTCAATGTTAACTTGAAGTACAACGTCATCAATATAAGGAATTAACAAATCTTGACCCTTTGGACGTTTAATCACCCAAACGTCATTCGCACCAGGAGATAGAATCTCTTTGATTGTCCCTAACGCTTCTCCTTCTTCCGTTACAACGTTGCAACCAATAATTTCATGGTAGTAGTATTCACCTTCAGCTAGTTCGCCTAACTGCTCTTCTGGTACTTTTATTAAAGAACCTTTTAACTTCTCTACTTCATCTACATTGTTGTATCCTTCAAGTGTTAATAAATCAAATGTCTTATGTTGACGATGAGAAGTTACCTTCACTGTAAGGTAGTCTGTACCTTTCTCATCCCATATGTATAACGTGTTCCCTACTTTATATCGCTCTTCTGGAAAATCAGTACGAGAAATAACACGAATTTCTCCTTTTACGCCATGAGTATTTACAATTTTCCCTACATTAAACCATTTTGTCATAAATAGTATGTCACCCCTGGTTTCTATATAAATTAAGCATTTCCATTTTATATATGGAACATGCAATTTCTCTTTAAATGTTAAAAAAGGGAGAGGAAATAACTCCTCGCCCTTTTTACGTTTATTGAATTTCCAGTGTGACGTTCTCATCATTATGATGTCCCACTGAATACAAGAGCATTCTAATCGCTTTCGCAACTTTCCCTTGCTTTCCAATGACTTTTCCAACATCCTCAGGATGTACAGTTAATCGATACTTTATTTCTCCGTTGCAAAGTTCCTGTGTAACTTTTACATCTCCAGGATGATCCACAAGAGGTTTAACAATTGTCTCGACTAACATTTTCATTGTCATTGCCTCAATTACTTACCTTGTTTAGATAAGTGGAATTTCTCCATGATACCTTGGTTAGAGAAAAGGTTACGAACTGTATCAGATGGTTTAGCACCATTTCCTAACCATTTTAATGCTGCTTCTTCGTTGATCTTAACTTCCGCTGGTTGAGCAACCGGATTGTAAGTACCGATTTCCTCAATGAAACGTCCGTCACGAGGAGAACGAGAATCTGCAACAACTACACGATAGAAAGGAGTTTTTTTAGCTCCCATACGTTTTAAACGAATTTTAACTGCCATTTATAAAGCACCTCCGAATTTATTTCACACAGATAATTATATTAGCAAAAAGACTATTGCTTTGTAAAGTATTTTTTCTTAACAGAGCCATCTTTTTTCCTTACATGAATGGAAACTTCAATCCACCTAGTCCTTTTTTCTTACCTTTTTGCATTCCCGTCATCGTCTTCATCATTTTTTTCATATCATCAAATTGCTTGATTAGACGATTGATTTCTTGTACCGTTGTACCGCTACCTTTGGCAATGCGCTTTTTACGACTAGCATTGATTATTTCCGGTTGTTCTCGTTCTACTTTAGTCATAGAACGAATAATTGCCTCAATATGCCCAATTTGTTTTTCATCAACTTGTGCATTTTTCAGCCCTTTAATTTTATTTGCACCAGGAAGCATTCCTAACAATTCGTCAAGCGGTCCAAGTTGACGCACTTGTCCAAGTTGTTCTAGGAAATCGTCAAGCGTAAACGAAAGCGTACGCATTTTTTGCTCAAGTTCTTTTGCTTTCTCTTCATCAACTGTAGCTTGCGCTTTTTCAATTAATGTTAAGACGTCGCCCATCCCTAAAATACGGGATGCCATACGTTCTGGATGGAACGCTTCAATTGCATCTAGTTTTTCACCCATACCAGCAAATTTAATTGGTGTATTTGTTACAGCCTTAATAGATAATGCCGCACCACCGCGCGTATCACCATCTAATTTCGTTAATACAACACCTGTTAATCCTAACTGTTCATGGAAACTTTGTGCTACATTTACCGCGTCTTGTCCTGTCATCGCATCGACAACAAGGAAAATTTCATCCGGTTTCGCAACTTCTTTGACTTTTGCTAATTCACCCATTAGTTCTTCATCAATATGCAGGCGACCCGCTGTATCGATTAAAACGTAATCGTGATGATCTTCTTTTGCTTTCGCAATCGCTTGTTTCGCAATTTCAACCGGACTTACTTGATCTCCTAAGGAGAAAACAGGCATGTCCAATTGCTTCCCTAATGTTTCAAGCTGTTTAATCGCTGCTGGACGGTAAATATCCGCTGCAACAAGCATCGGTTTACGATTATGCTTTTTACGAAGCAAATTTGCAAGCTTACCTGTCGTCGTTGTTTTACCCGCACCTTGCAGACCAACCATCATTATAACAGTAGGTGGCTTATTAGCAACAGCAATTTTGCTTTGCTCTCCGCCCATAAGTTCTGTAAGTTCTTCCTGTACGATTTTAATTACTTGTTGTCCAGGTGTCAAACTTTTCATTACATCTTGTCCGACAGCACGCTCAGACACACGCTTTATAAAATCTTTTACTACTTTAAAGTTAACATCCGCTTCTAAAAGAGCTAGACGAACTTCTCTCATCATTTCTTTTACATCGGCTTCAGAAACTTTTCCTTTGCCGCGGATTTTTTGCATTGTCTGTTGAAGTCGGTCGGCTAATCCTTCAAATGCCATATTGCCGCCCTCCTAATCTAATTTTTCGATAGCTTCAACAACTTGTTTCATTTCTTCATTTACATGCTCTTCTTCGCTGATTAGCTGTTTTAGCTTTGCAACAAGTCGCTGTCGCTCTTGAAACTTTTGAAGTAATACTAATTTATCTTCATATTCTTCAAGCATCGCTTCAGTCCGTTTAATGTTATCATACACGGCTTGGCGACTTACATCAAATTCTTCCGCAATTTCACCAAGAGATAAATCATCTAGATAATAAAGCGACATATAACTTCTTTGTTTTTGCGTTAACAACGATTGATAAAAATCAAATAAATAGTTCATTCTCGTTGTTTTCTCGAGCATGTTGGATCATCCTTTGTTAAGTGATTTCCCTTTACATGACTTAGTTTACATGGAGTATAAAAGAGTGTCAAGTTTTTTTCTTAACATCACATATTTTTATAAAAAAAGAAGCGGAAATACCGCTTCTTTCACTTACACTTCTTCTGTTTCTACTACGTTCGCAAACAAACCATAAACATATTGTTCTGGATCAAACTGTTGCAGATCATCCATTTGCTCTCCTAGCCCAACAAATTTCACCGGAACATCCATTTCGTTACGAATCGCTAAGACGATACCACCTTTAGCAGTTCCATCTAACTTCGTTAAAACAATACCAGTAACATTCGTGGCTTCACGGAATGTTTTCGCTTGGCTTAAACCATTTTGCCCTGTTGTTGCATCAATAACAAGTAATACTTCATGAGGAGCCCCTGGTACTTCACGCTCAATTACGCGCTTCACTTTCTCTAACTCATTCATTAAGTTTACTTTATTTTGTAAGCGTCCCGCTGTATCACATAGCAATACATCCACTTTACGGGCCTTTGCCGCTTGTACAGCATCATACATAACAGCCGCTGGATCAGATCCTGACCCTTGTTTAATTACTTCTACACCAACACGATCGCCCCATACTTCTAATTGCTCAATCGCCCCAGCACGGAATGTATCTCCTGCCGCCAATAGGACAGACTTACCTTCTGATTTAAATTTATGTGCAAGCTTACCAATCGTCGTCGTTTTCCCCACACCATTCACACCAACAAATAAAACTACTGTTAATTGATCCTCTTGTATATTAACTTCATTACTAAAATCGCTGTCACCTTTGTAAATGCCCACTAGCTTTTCAGAAATAACAGCCTGTACTTCTTTCGGATCTTGAATGTTACGACGTTGCACTTCTTCTTTCAACTGATCAATTAATTCCATCACTGTCGAAACTCCGACATCCGCACTAATTAAAATTTCTTCTAATTCTTCAAAGAAATCTTCGTCTATTTTGCGGTAACGGTACACTAAGTCATTTACTTTATCAGCAAATGAATTTCTCGTTTTTTCTAATCCTTGTTTAAACTTCTCTGTTACCGTATCCGTTTGTTTTGAAATTTTTTCTTTTAATTTTTTTAAAAAGCTCATACTTCCCATCCTTCCTATCTACTTGCAACAAGTTCTTCGCCATCATCTAAACGAACAGAAACAAGCTTCGACACCCCTGATTCTTGCATTGTTACACCGTACAATACATCAGACTCTTCCATTGTACCTTTTCGGTGTGTAATTACAATAAACTGCGTTTCATCACTAAATTTCTTTAAATACTGCGCAAAACGAGCAACGTTTGCCTCATCAAGAGCTGCTTCCACTTCATCTAGAACACAGAATGGAACTGGGCGTACTTTTAAAATACCAAATAAGAGCGCAATTGCCGTTAAAGCACGCTCTCCCCCTGAAAGTAAACCTAAATTTTGTAGTTTCTTCCCTGGTGGTTGCGCTACAATATCAATACCCGTATTTAGTAAATCTTCTGGGTTTGTCATTACTAAATCCGCTCTTCCACCTCCGAATAATTCAGAGAATACAGATTGAAACTCTGTTCGAATCCCTTCGAATGTAGTAGAAAAGCGTTTTTTCATCTCTTCATCCATTTCCGTAATAAGTTGATGCAATGTCGATTTCGCTTCTTCTAGGTCATCTCTTTGCTCTAATAAGAATGTATGGCGCTCTGCTACACGTTCATACTCATCAATTGCCCCTAAATTTACTGCGCCTAACTCTTCAATGGATAGTTTAATTAGTTTCACCTTTTTACGTGCATCTTCTGCAGGCATCATCATTGTATACTTAAGTTTTGCTGCTTCAAATGAAATAGTATATGTTTCACGTAAATGTTGCAATCTATTTTCCAGCTCTACATCAAGTCGGTTAATTTTCACTTCTTGATCTTTCAGCATCTCAAGAATATATTTATGTTTACCTATTGTTTCTTTCACACCGCGCTCTAAATGCTCGACTCTTTCTTGCAATGATACGCGTTGTTCACGACGAGAACGAATTAACTCCGAAGTTTGATTACGATCATACGCTTTCTTCTCAATCATATTCGTAATTTGTTCTTCGCCACTTGAATTAGATGTCATCTCTTGCTTTAAGAACGCTAAATCTTCTTTCGTTTTTACAAGCGTCGCATCAGTCTCTTCTTTTTCCTTCGTCAATCGTTCGACTTTTTCTTTTTGATTAGACAAACGTTGTTGTTGTTCAGCAGCTTGTACTTTTAGCTCCGTCATTTCCTTCTGAACTTTTTCTTTTGAAGAATATTGTTCACTTTTTTGTTTCGTTAAAACGACGATTTTGCTATCTAATTCCCCAATCTCAGCTTGAAGAGTCGCTAAAATCTTTTCTAACTCTTCTTTGCGCCCTTGCATTTTTACTTGATCTTGTAAAAATCCTTCAATCTCTAAATCGTAAATCGATAAACGATCATTAATACGATGTTCATCTAATTCTAAACGATTAATTTCTTCTCTTAGCTTCTGTTCATCTACACGTTCGGTCTCTACACCTTGGCGTAGCTCTCGTATTTGTACTTCTTTTTCTTGAATCTCTTGCTTTACTGCTTTAACAAAGTTTTCTAGCTTTGTTGTTTTTTCTTCCATGTCAGTTAGTTTTTTAGTCCACTCTTCAAGTTCACGTTGACGTCCCAATAAAGAGGATTTCGCCTGTTTTACAGCTCCACCCGTCATAGAACCACCCGGGTTCACTACGTCACCTTCGAGTGTTACAATACGATAGTGGTATTGCAGTTGTTTCGCTAACTCATTTGCTCCGCGTAAATCTTTCGCAACAACAACTGTACCTAATAAACTTGAAACTACATTCTCATATTTATTATTGTACTGCACAAGTTCTGCCGCTACACCGACAAACGATGGATGCTGATTCACAATGCGTAATTGATCAAATGATAGCGATCGGCTTTTAATAACAGCTTGAGGTAAAAACGTTGCACGGCCATGTTTATTTTGCTTTAAAAATGCAATTGCATTACGAGCATGCTCTTCTGTTTGTACTACGATATGTTGCATCGCTGCCCCAAGGGCGATTTCCATTGCGATTTCATATTCTTTCGGCACAGTCAGAAGTTCTGCAACAGCTCCCTCAATACCTTGTAGTCTATTTTCTCTAGCCTTTAATACTTCACGTACCCCTTGATAGAAGCCAGAGTAGTCCTCTTGCATCTCTTCTAACATTTCTTTACGAGAGCGCGCCTGTTGCACAAATTGATACGCTTGATACAGTTTCGTTTCATTTTCACTATACTGCGACTTACATTTCCCAAGTGCCGTTTCTGTCTTCTGTATGTTAGAAATAATGCCAGCTATTTTCTCTCTCGCTTGCTCATAGCTGTCTACAAGTTTCGCCTTTTTCGCTGTAATTTCCACACGCATCTGTACATACTTTTCATTTTCTTCATCAAGTCGTTCGTTTTTAGAGTTTTGCTGTTTTGATTGTTCTTCAATCATAGATAATTCATTACGAAGACTTGCTTGTTGATTTAAAAGTTCAATATAGTCACCTTTTAAATTCTCAATTTGTTCCTCTAAATTCTCAGCAAAAGTCGCAAGTAATTGCTCGTTATCATGCAATTTCTTCTCCAATTCTTTTACTTGATTCACAAATTGCATTAAAGCTTCTGTACTTGTTTCAATTTCGCCATCATAACTTGTAGTTTTCTCTGTTAACTCAACAATTAGCTTTTCAAGCTGCGCACAATGTGTCGTTGCATTTTGCTTTCTTTCCTTTAACAGCTCGCGTTGCCCTTCTAGTTTTTCTAGTTCTTTACTAGACAGAAGTAGAACTTCTTGTAAGGAATTTACAGATTCATCAACGGCTTGTAATTGCCCGCGTAATTCCTCAAGCTCTTCTTCACTTTTTTGTAAGTTCGCCGACATTTTAGCTTCTTCATCTTTATTATGCCCAAATTGATTTCGAAGCGCTTCCCACTTTTCATGTAATTCTTCAATTTCATGTACAATAAGCGCAGCTTCTACTTTCTCTAATTCTTCTTTTTTCTCAAGATAATCTTTCGCAATAGAAGCTTGTCTTTCTAGTGGTTCTACTTGACTACTTAATTCGTGAATAATATCTTGTACACGATTTAAGTTTTCTTGTGTTTCCGCCAATTTCCCTTCAGCTTTCTTTTTACGAAGTTTATATTTCAGCACACCCGCAGCTTCTTCAAATACACCACGACGTTCTTCTGATTTACTACTCAAAATCTCTTCGACTTTCCCCTGGCTAATAATCGAAAAAGCTTCCCTTCCCATACCAGAATCCATAAATAAATCAATAATATCTTTTAATCTACAAGATTGTTTATTAATATAAAAATCACTATCACCCGAACGAGATACACGACGCGTTACACACACCTCGTTATACTCAATCGGTAAGCGTTGGTCTTCATTATTTAAAGTTAATGTAACTTCAGCAACATTAACCGCTCTTCTCGTATCACTGCCGGCAAAAATAATATCCTCCATCTTTGCACCGCGTAATGACTTTGCAGATTGTTCACCAAGTACCCAGCGAATTGCATCAGTAATATTACTTTTCCCGCTCCCGTTAGGTCCTACTACAGAAGTTACACCTGGAACAAAATCGACAGATACACGCTCAGCAAAAGACTTAAATCCTGCTATTTCTAATCTTTTTAAAAACACGAAAGGCCTTCCTCCTATTCTCCGTTGTTGTAAACGTTGTCTATACGAAAACAAACTACTATACGGATTTCCCACTCCTTTTATTTATAAATAAAAGGAAAGTTTCATTCTATGCATAAGGAATCCCCCTCATTCAAAGGGGGATTCCTCATGATTGTTCTTTTAATTTTTTCAATGCTTCTGCAGCAGCTTGTTGCTCTGCCTCTTTTTTTGACTTACCACTTCCAAGACCTAATGCCTCATTATTTAAAGTTACACGGGACACAAATTCTCGGTTGTGGGCCGGTCCTTTTTCTTGCAAAATTTGATACTCAACATTGCCACTACCATCACGCTGAATCAATTCTTGCAATTGACTCTTATAATCCATCACATGAGAAAAAGCACCTTCATTAATTTTTGGATATACAACTTCTTTTAAGTATCCCCAAACTGTTTCTAGCCCTTGATCAAGATAAAGGGCACCAATAAACGCTTCAAAGACATCCGCTAATAAAGCTGGTCGTTCACGTCCACCCGTCATTTCCTCACCTTTCCCTAATAAAACAAGGCTACCAAATGACATTTCGTTTGCAAAACGAACAAGAGATGGCTCACATACAATAGCTGCACGTAGTTTTGTTAACTCTCCTTCGCTCATTGTCGGATATTTTTGAAACAGATACTGTGATACAGTGAGTTCCAATACAGCATCGCCAAGAAACTCAAGACGCTCATTGTCCTCATGCGGTTTTTTTCGATGCTCATTCACATACGATGAATGCGTAAACGCTTGAATCAATAATTTTTCATCTGTAAACGTAATACCTATCTCTTCTTGAAATACTTTAAAAGCTTCACGATATTTTGCTTCGTATTTTTTTTCTCTATGTTTTCGGTACGGCATAGGTCCCTCCAGATATAAGCCGAGAAGCCCCGTTAAAAAACGGGACTTCACTTAAGCATTATAGATGACTCTCTATGTAAGTCACAGCATCGCCAACAGTAGCAATCTTTTCAGCATCTTCATCAGAAATTTCCATTTCGAATTCATCTTCTAATTGCATTACAAGTTCTACTACATCTAGGGAGTCTGCGCCTAAATCTTCTTTGAAGCTTGCAGCTGGTACTACTTCAGTTTCTTCTACTCCTAAACGATCAACGACAATTTTGGTTACACGCTCTAAAACATCTGCCATTCTATTCACCTCCCCTCAAATATTATATAAAATATTGTCCAAAAAAACTAGGTGAAATCGATTCTTTTATTACATTACCATACCGCCATCAACATTTAACGTTTGACCTGTAACATATTTACTTTGATCAGAAGCAAAAAACGTTACAGTATTTGCGATATCTTGTGCTTCTCCAAACTGAGCTGCAGGAATTAATTTTAACATTTCGGCTTTTATATTTTCATCTAATACATCCGTCATATCAGTCGCAATAAACCCTGGAGCAATTGCATTTACAGTAATATTTCGGCTCGCTAATTCTTTTGCTGATGTTTTTGTTAATCCAATTACACCAGCTTTAGCAGCAACATAATTTGCTTGTCCTGGGTTTCCTGTTACACCAACAACAGAAGCGATATTAATAATACGTCCATGACGTTGACGCATCATATAGCGCGATACTGCTTTCGTACATAAGAAAACACCTTTTAAGTTTGTATTAATAACTGTATCCCATTCTTCTTCTTTCATACGCATTAATAAATTATCTTTTGTTACACCAGCGTTATTTACAAGAATATCAACTTGTCCAAACGTATCTACAGTTTGTTTCACCATTGCAGTAACATCATCAGCATTTGCAACATCTGCTCTTACTGCAATGGCATCTGAACCTAATTTCTTTATTTCATCAACTACTTCATTCGCCTTTTGCTCATTACCAGCATAATTTACTACAACATTTGCCCCTTGTTTCGCTAAATCAATAGCAATCGCACGACCAATCCCACGTGAAGCACCAGTTACTAATGCTACTTTCCCTTTTAACATCAGCTTTCTCCTCTCAAATTTGAAATGGTATCTCTTAATGTCTCTTCATCATATACCGCATATGCTTTCACTGAAGAATCAATCGACTTCATAAGACCAGCAAGTACTTTTCCAGGTCCGATTTCAATAAATGTATCTACCCCTTGATTCACCATATACTCAATAGATGGGTACCATAATACAGGCGAATAGAGCTGTTCAATTAGCTTTGCTTGAATATCTGTACCACGCGTAATAACATCTGCCGTAACATTTGCAATAACAGGAATATTCGTGTCTTGAATTGTAATTTCATTTAAAACACTTTGGAATTTCTCAGCAGCTGGTTTCATAAGCGAGGAATGAAACGGTCCACTTACTTTGAGCGGAATTGCTCTTTTAGCACCATTTTCTTTCGCTCTTTGAGAAGCAAGTTCTACTCCTTGCTTTGTTCCAGAAATAACAATTTGCTTCGTACTATTCATATTAGCAATTTGTACTGCATATCCTTCACTTGTTACTTCTTCTGTAACTCGTTTCAGCATATCCGGATCCGCACCTAAAATAGCTGCCATTGCACCTTCCCCGCCTGGAACAGCTTCTTCCATATATTCCCCGCGTTTCCTTACAGCATATACAGCGTCTTCGAATGTTAATGCACCAGCAGCTACAAGAGCGCTATATTCACCTAAACTATGTCCTGCGACAAAATCAGGTGTAATATCATACTCCTTCAAAGCTGTTAAAATTGCAAAGCTCGTTGTTAATAGTGCCGGCTGCGCATTTGTTGTTAATGTTAACTTTTCTTGCGGTCCTTCAAAAATCACTTCTGAAAGAGAATCATGCAAAACCTCATCCGCTTTTGCAAACACTTTCGCAACCTCTTTATTATTCTCCGCTAACTGTCTACCCATTCCAACTGCCTGTGAACCTTGGCCCGGAAAAAGAAATGCTATTTTTCCCATTTCAAATCCTCCTCTTATTGAAGCGGCTCCTTCTCCATTACACTTGAAATTGTAGGAATTACTTCTTTCGCTACCATTTCTCTCGTTTGACGAATCGCACTAAATATCGATTGGTCATTAGAAGAACCGTGAGCCTTAATGACAGGAGCTTTCAATCCAAACAACGCCGCTCCCCCATACTCCGAATAATCCATTTTATCTTTCAATACCATAAGTTTTGGTTTTAATACCGCTGCTGCTAATTTGCTCGTAAACGAACTCATTAATTGTTCTTTTAACATAGAGAATAACGCAAGTGCTGTTCCTTCTAATGATTTTAGCGCTACATTACCCGTAAAACCATCACATACAACAACATCTGCTACACCTTGCAATAAATCTCTTGATTCAACGTTTCCAACGAAATTAATTGGTGCATCCTTGAGCATAGCAAAGACTTGTTTTGAAAGCTCGTTTCCTTTACCATCCTCTGTTCCAACGTTTAAAAGTCCAACGCGTGGATTTTTAATTCCTCTTACCTTCTCTGCGTAAACAGAGCCCATTACTGCATATTGATATAAATGAATTGGTTTTGCATCAACGTTGGCTCCAACATCTAACATAACAAAACCTTCTCCATCAACAGTTGGCATTGTAGGTGATAAAGCTGGTCGTTCAATTCCTTCCATACGACCAACAACAAACAATCCAGCTGCCATCAAAGCTCCTGTACTACCTGCTGATATACAAGCATCCGCTACGCCGTCTTTTACTTGCTGCGCCGCTAGTACCATTGAAGCTTGTTTTTTTCGACGAACCGCTCTTACTGGTTCGTCTGTCGATTCAATTTTTTCGTCCGTATGAAGTATAGTAATTCGCTCTTCACTCGTTAAATATTGACGAATTCCCTCTTCTTTCCCTACTAACGTAATATGTAAATCTGAGTATTCCTTAATAGCTTTCATTGCTCCTAATACTACAGCCTTTGGTGCATGATCGCCGCCCATTGCATCTATTGCGATTTTCATAAGTTGTTACCTTCCTCACTATAATTACTAGATCGATACATTTCAAAAGTGCCTGTAAAGACAAGTTCTTCTCCAACAAAACTACGCACTTTGACAACCGTCCGTCCTTTATCATTCTCTACATCTTCAACACGTACTTTTGCAACAACACGCTCTCCTAATTTTACAGGACGAATATATCGAATGGTGGACTTTGCAGTTAAAGCTAATTCTTCATCAATAACCGCAACAGCTAGTGAGTTTGCTTGTGCAAACAAATGATGCCCACGAGCAATTTGATTTCTTTTAAATACATGTTCTACCTTTACTTCAAAGATAGAAATCGCATGTCTATCTAATTCTATATCAATAATTTCTCCGACAACCTCTTCTAACGGTAAAGATTTCACGTCTTCTTCATGTTGTTTTGTAGCCACATGCTTAATTCGTTCTCTTAATTCAGGAATAGATAATTCCATACGATCAAGACGAACAGTTTGTATGCTCACTTGAAATTTTTCCGCTAAATCTTCATCCGTTATAAAAGGATTCGTTTCTATTGTTTGTTGTAATAATTCTTGTCTTTCTTTTTTACTTCTTCTTTTTTTCATACCGCACCATCCATTTTTATGACTAGGTACTAAAAGTAGTATATAATCATTAAAAGTAGAATGCAACAAAAACTTTTGCAGACTACTTTTAATCGAGCTTCTCTCCCTGGAACACACCTGTCCCATCAAGATAAGTACGCAGCGAAGCATACTGATCATTATGCCAAAACGCTTCTGAATCAACTAGTATCGCTGCATCTTGTCTTGCTGTTTCTAACGCCCGATAATCATGTACCATATCAGCAACCTTAAATTCTGGTAGACCACTTTGCTTACTTCCAAAGAAATCCCCAGGACCTCGTAACTCTAAATCTTTTTCTGACAATACAAATCCATCATTTGTTTCAGTCATAATGCGCATTCTTTCTTTTCCCGTTTCTGATTTCGGGTCCGCAATTAATAAACAATATGATTGTTCACTACCACGCCCAACACGCCCCCTCAGTTGATGGAGCTGTGATAAACCGAAACGTTCCGCGTCATAAATAACCATAACAGTCGCATTTGGTACATTCACGCCTACTTCAACAACTGTTGTCGACACAAGAATTTGCACTTTATTTTCACTAAACTGTCCCATTATCTCTTCTTTTTCTTGAGATGATAGTCTCCCATGCATTAATCCAACTTGGCATTTCCCTTGATAATGATGAGTCAGCATACTATGTAAGTCGATAGCATTTTGTACATCAAGCTTCTCAGACTCTTCAATAAGAGGGCAAATAACATATGCCTGTCTTCCTTTTTTTATCTCTTTCTCCACAAAGCCGAGGACACGATCTAACATATCATGTTTTGCCCAGTACGTTTCGATTACCTTTCTACCAGCTGGCATTTCGTCGATAATAGAAACGTCCATCTCTCCAAATGCAGTGATAGCTAACGTACGCGGGATTGGGGTCGCCGTCATAAACAATACATCTGGACTTTCACCTTTCTCACGTAAAACCCGGCGCTGCGCCACACCAAATCGATGCTGTTCATCGGTAATAACGAGACCTAACCTATGAAATATAACTTCGTCTTGAATTAAAGCGTGCGTTCCAACAAGGATGTCTACTTCTCCCTGTTCTAATCTCGACAAAATTTCTCGACGTCTCGCACCTTTAACAGAACTTGTTAGCAATTCAACCTTCATACCGAAATGTGAAAACGTCTCCGCGAGCGACTGATAATGTTGCTCGGCTAAAATTTCTGTAGGAACCATCAAAGCACCTTGATAATGAGCCAATTTCGCCGCATAAAGAGCAATCGCAGCAACAACTGTTTTCCCAGAACCTACATCCCCTTGCAATAATCGATTCATTCGGTACGGAGATATCATATCTTTCATTATTTCATCTACAACCCGGCGTTGTGCGCCAGTTAATGGAAACGGAAGCGCATCAGTAAACTCTTGCAATTCTACTAATGAAATTTCCTTTTTCGTCCCTTTCGAGTTTTCCCTTTCCATTTTCCGTAATGTTTGCATTTTCAACTGAAACAAGAAAAACTCCTCATATACAAAACGGCGACGCGCTTGCTTTAAGTCTTCCTGTCCCACTGGAAAATGTAACCCTCTGAGCGCTTCATAGCGTGATAATAATTTATATCGACTTAACAAACCATCTGGTAACACTTCGACTATAGAATCTCCATACTCCTTAAATGCTTGTGCAACAAACCGGCGCATCTGTTTTACTGTCAGTTTTCCTTTCACTGAATATACAGGTTCTACTTCTTGTTGTCGTACAACCGGTCCAAAATTCAGTTCTGATACAGCAATTGTTTGGCGATGCTGATCCCATTTACCAGTAATCGTTACCGTTTCATCTAAATTTAACTTTTGTTTATAGTATGGTCTATTAAAACATACAGCTGTAATTAAATAACGACCGACGAGAACACGAACTGTAAGACGTGACTTCTTCTTCCCATAATATTGCAGTAAAGGAGCACTATGAACTTTCCCCTCAACCGTTACACGCTCGTCATGCTTTACTTCAGCAAGATCTTTCATCGCATAGTCTTCATAGCGGTACGGAAAATGTTCTAATAGATGAGAAACTGTATAAATTCCCATCTCGTGTAACAACTCAGATGTTTCTCCTCCGATTCCCTTTACATCCGTAACAGGAACTTGTACAACTTCATTCAAGATTCTCACGCTCCGTCACATTATTTTCTTTGATTCATTCTATTGATTATCCATTATTATCATTGACATCTGTAATCGCTCTCTTTCACCTTATATATTCTATCATAGGCATTCTAAGAGAAACTACTCTAATCCCTCTATATAAAGTGAAACTATAATCAGTGGGCGCTTACGGGCAGTTAATCTCCCACTTAACTTCTTTGCTCCAGCCGAATATAGGGGTGGAAGTTTTACTGCCCACAAATAGCGGGATAAAACAAAGTTGTACAATACGTAAGAAAAGAGCCTCACTATTAGCAGCAAGGCTCTTTTCTATCATCAATATGCTAGCCTTTTGAATAAAAACTAGTAATAAACTTCATATCACTATTTCTTATCCATTAGCAAGTAAGTAACCCATTTATTTTCAAATCGAATCTTTTCTTATTCTACAGAGAAGATGAAAGAATACACCGGTTGGTTCCCTGCATGTACTTCTACTTCTGCATCTTCAAAGTTCTCTTCTACAAACGCAACTAATTTAGCCACTTCTTCATCTGTTGCATCTTCACCTTGTAGAATCGTTACGATTTCAGAATCCTCATCAATTAGCGCTTCTAGTAATTGCTTTGCAGCTCCTACTTTCTCAGCATTTGTAGATACAATTTTCCCATCTGCAATACACATGAAATCATCTTTTTGAATCGCTACACCGTCAATTTCCGTATCACGAACAGCATACGTAATCTGACCTGTTTTCACATGAGCTAAAGCTTCTTTCATGTTTTCTTCATTCTCTTCTAGCGTTCCAACTGGATTAAATGCTAACATTGCAGCCATACCTTGAGGAACTGTTTTTGAACGAATAACAATAACTTCTTGTTCTACAACTGATGCTGCTTGTTCTGCTGCCATCACGATATTCCCGTTATTTGGTAAGATGATGATTTTTTCAGCATTCGCCTCTTCAATCGCCTTCACAATATCCTCCGTACTCGGATTCATCGTTTGGCCACCTTCGATAACTTTCGTTGCACCAATGCTCTCAAATAGAGTTTTAATACCCGATCCCATAGCTACAGTTACAATACCATACGGTTGTTTCTCTATTGGCTGATTCGTTTGTTCAGGTACCATGCTAGGTTCATCTAATAAAGCAGTATGCTGTTCACGCATATTTTCTACTTTGATCTTAATTAGACTACCGTAACGTTGTCCATAGTTCATAGGATCTCCAGGATGTTCCGCATGAATATGAACCTTTACAACCTCATCATCCGATACAACAAGTAGTGAATCTCCGTACACACTAATATCTTCACGGAATTTTTGTTCAGAGAAATTATGTTCCTTCATTTTTCCAGGCTCTAATTTCACCATGAACTCCGTACAATATCCATACTTAATATCTTCTGTACTCAATTGGCTTTGTACACTACGGTGATGTTCTGCACGTACCATGTCATTCATAGATGGTTGGGCAGGCATATCAGAAGAAATCGTTTCTCCTTTTAAGTCAGCTAAAAATCCTTCATATACAACAACAAGACCTTTACCACCGCTATCTACAACGCCAACTTGTTTTAATACAGGTAATAAATCTGGCGTACGATTTAACGATGCGTTTGCTTCTTTTACAACGTCTTCCATAAACAAAACAAAGTCGCGCTGTTTTTTCGCAACTGTCACTGCATATTTACCCGTTTCTCTTGCAACCGTTAAAATCGTTCCTTCAATTGGTTTCATAACCGCTTTGTAAGCTGCCTCTACTCCAGCTTCTAAAGCTGCAGCAAAATCAACTGTCGTTAATTCTTCTTTTTGTTCAATGGATTTAGAGAAACCACGGAATAACTGAGATAAAATAACCCCAGAGTTACCACGAGCTCCCATTAATAATCCTTTGGCTAAACTTACACCGACTTTACCAGCATGCTGCGAAGGATTTGCTTTCACTTCACGTGCGCCTGAAGTCATTGATAAGTTCATGTTTGTACCGGTATCGCCATCTGGAACTGGGAATACGTTTAATGCATCAACAAGCTGAACATTATTTGTTAAATTATTGGCTCCTTGAATGATCATTTGTGATAAACGTTTTCCATCAATTTTTTGAATTGACACAGATTTTCCTCCTTAATGCACATTACAAGTTTATTACTTTAACTCCTTGTACGTAGATGTTTACAGAATCTACTGCTAGTCCTACAGTTTGATCTAATGTATATTTCACTTTAGTCTGCACGTTATGTGCTACTTCTGAAATTTTCGTACCATAGCTCACAATAATATACATATCAATATGTACTTCATCTTCATTTTTACGAACAATAACGCCTCTAGTGAAGTTTTCTTTTCGTAAAATTTCTGTTAATCCATCTTTTAACTGATTTTTTGATGCCATACCTACGATACCGTAGCAATCTACTGCGGCACCTCCAGCAATTGTTGCAATTACATCTGTACTAATATCAATTTGACCGTACTTCGTTTTAATTTCAATTGACATCTCGTTTCCCCCTTCATAAATGGTGAAAGTGAGCTAGACTACTTTAGTTACTATCATATAATCTTTTTAAAGAAAATTCCATCGTTCTTTCTTTTTCACTCTCATATTTTATGTTTTAAATTACATTTTTTTATGATGAGCAAAATAGTCCATTGTTATTATACAACATGTACCACTATAATATGTCAAGCAATTTTTCTTGATTTCACCTTTTCTTCATTGACATATAGTGTCAAGTATTTTTTCTTGATTTCTTTTTCCTACGGTGTTGCATTCTCTTTTTAGTTGTGTTAAATTATAGTAGTGTTTTTAGCATCGCATAAAAGACTAATATTGAAAAATTACGTATGTTACGGTAGTTAAGGGAGGGAAATATAAATGGCTCGTGTTTGTGCTATCACTGGAAGAAAAGCTCGTTCTGGTAACTCTCGTTCTCACGCAATGAACGCTACAAAACGTAAATGGGGCGCTAACCTTCAAAAAGTTCGCGTACGCATCGACGGAAAAGTTCAACGTGTTTACGTTTCTGCTAGAGCATTAAAATCTGGCAAAATCGAACGTGTTTAATAATAAAAAAAAGAGCCGCTAGGCTCTTTTTTTATTATACCATTGGAAAAAGCACCGGTAATAGGTGCTTTTTTTAGTCTTTTTTGAAGGTATTTAACATCGCACGAACAATTCCACCAAGAAATTTAGGTAACTTAATTGTATAAAATCTCATGGTTTCCCTCCTAATCCCCATTACTCCACTTGTTCACTATATGATGCAAGGAGCAAAATTGTTTCTTCAATCAGTGCTTCTTATCATCATTAATATGCCAGAAGTGAATGAAAAAGTACCTTTTTCCTCAACGAGTTCATTACTAATACAAAGTGTCGATCCCCACTCTATTGTTTTATTAGTAAGGGGATACTTAAAACCGTGAAGTGTAATACCTTCTACCCTTTCAGTAACTGGTACAAATGATACGTATGGAAAATGTTCGTTTCCTTCAATTATATACATACCAAACTTTTTCACCATTATTTCATTTTTATTGTCCACAATACACATTTCTATATTTACTTCTAATCCCTTTAAAAGCATCTGAATATTTGCTAAACCATGATCAAGTCTTCCACCAGTAGCACCAAAAATACGAATTAATTTTGGTTTCTGTTCTAAAGCCCAGCTAATTGCAATTTCTAAATCTGTTTGATCTTTTTCTCGCGGGACGATATGTAATTCATTTGTTTGTTGCCTCATCCATGCTAATTCCTCATCAGTAACTGAATCATAATCCCCAAACGCAACAGCCGGAGTGATTCCTCTTTTCAACAAACGGTACACTCCTCTATCAACGGCCGCCCAAACTACTTCTTCATTTTCATACCGCGAAAAATCTGCGCAGTATTCTGCAGGTCCTCCCGCTAAAATATGAATAATCATTTTTCCTTCCCCTTCTATTGTAAAAAGGCAATCTGCCATTCGGTAGATTGCCTTTCTCCTTATTTGCCACTCTAACATGTATAAATAGTGAAGTCTTAATGAACTAGAAGCTTCACTAGGATAAAGGTTCGTTCATTCTTTATCCGCGAATTACACGAATTGCTTCACCGCGGTCTTTTTGATTGTATACTGCTGATCCCGCTACAAGAACATTCGCTCCTGCTTCAATACAAAGTCTTGCCGTTTCAGCGTTGACACCACCATCAACTTCAATTTCCACTTCTAGATTTCGCTCTTTAACCATTTCTGCAACTTGTTTGATTTTCGGTAATACAGAATGAATAAACTTCTGCCCGCCAAATCCAGGATTTACTGTCATAAGTAATACCATGTCTATATCTTCTAATACATGCTCAATCGTTGAAACTGGAGTATGCGGATTTAATACAACCCCTGCTTTAATGTCATGAGATTTAATTAACTGAATTGTACGATGTAAATGAGGACACGCTTCTACATGAACAGTAATAATATCCGCTCCCGCTTTTGCGAAAGTTGGGATATAGTTATCAGGATTTTCAATCATTAAATGTACATCTAACGGTAATGATGTAATCGGACGGATTGCTTCTACAATTAATGGTCCAATCGTAATATTTGGTACGAAATGCCCATCCATTACATCGACGTGAATGTAGTCAGCTCCGCCTTTTTCTACATCTTTAATCTCTTCCCCTAATCTTGAAAAATCTGCTGATAAAATCGATGGTGCAATTTTAATCATGACTAATACCTCGGCTTTCTCTCTCTAATTTCTTCTACGAATTGTTTGTAATTCTTATAACGATATTCGGTAATCTTTCCTTCTTCAACCGCAGCTTTCACCGCACATTTCGGTTCAGCAAGGTGTGTACACCCTCTAAATTTACAGTATTGGCTCGCTTCTTTCAACTCTGGAAAACAATATGTAAGATCTTCTACCTCTATATCTATGAAATCAAGCGAACTAAAACCAGGTGTATCCGCAACAAGTCCGCTTCCAACTGTAATTAATTCTACGTGTCTTGTCGTATGCTTTCCACGTCCTAAATGTGAAGAAATATCATTAGTTTTCAATTCTAAATCTGGACGTAATACGTTTAGCATTGAAGATTTCCCAACACCAGATTGGCCTGCAACGACGGAAATACAACCTTCTAAGAATGGTTTCAGAATATCAATACTTTCCGATGTATTTATAGAAGTAAACAACACATCATAACCCATTTCACGATAATCATTTGCATAAGATTCAACAGTTTCTCTCATTTTTTCATCTACTAAATCCATCTTACTAATACAAATAATTGGTTTAATGTTATGATATTCAATTAATACTAAAAATCGATCTAACAGTCCTGGATTAAAATCTGGTTCTACCGCAGAGAAAACAAGAATAGCTTGATCAACATTAGCAATAGGAGGTCTAACAAGTTCATTTTTCCGATCAAATACTTCTAACACATAACCTTCATTCGGATTATCCGCTTGAAAAACAACTTGGTCTCCTACAAGTGGCGTAATTTTATTCTTTCTAAATACACCACGCCCACGACATTGTGTAATCCCTTCCTCATTCTGCACATAATAAAACCCACTTAGAGCTTTTACAATTTTTCCTTCTGGCATATAATTCTCCTTTATTTTGTATAAAATGAAACTGCAATTAAATATGAATAGACTAGCGTTCTTTAAACAATTAGTTCAAAGCCCACCAAATATATATCCAGGTTCATATATTTAATCTACCATCAAATTTGAAATATTATTTACAACAGTATCACTTTTACAGCTTTTTGAATCATATATTTTTGCCTGTTATACAGTCCACGATGTAGACAGCATAACAGGCAAGAGTAATAAATTCCATTTTCTATATAAGGAGGATGGAATTCACTATTATTGAGCTGGATATGGTACTTCCTTGTCCATAATCGTTACTCCATCTCGGACAATTTTATAGTGTCCCTTTGCACCTTCTTGAATTACAAATTCTAAAGAAATAATCGCTGACTCAGTAATTGTTCTCGTTTCAACTGGTTTATCCATTTTTTGCTGCATATCTTCTTTATAAATTTCTATTGTTTGCGGCTTTTTCTCACCTGTTGCAGAAGCTTCATATGGGATAGAAATGTTATCCACTTTTACCGTTTTCGTCACTTTAGGCTTCGGACCACCGGAGATAACAATCGATACTTTATCTCCTTCTTTTAAAGGTGTCCCAGGCTTTGGTAACTGTGAAATAACAAGACCTTTATCAACCGTATCTGAATACTCTCTTTTTATATCAGAAACAAGCTTTCTTTCATTTAAATAACCTTTTACACTATTTTCAGTCCATCCTGAAAAATCACCTGGTCTTATTTGATAAGGTCCTTTACTTACCCAAATTTTCAGTTCTTGTTCTGTCTCTATAACCATTTGATCAGGCGTTGGTATTTGCTCTACAATTTCACCTTTCGGCTTATCATTTTCAATATAATTTATTGTAACTTGTTTATATTCTTCTTCTAACTCAGCTCTTATACTCTCGAAATCTTTTCCTGTCAAATCACGCATCTTACTTTTCTTTTTCCCACCTGATTGATAGATAGTAATTTTAGAGTTTTCTTTCACTACTCTTCCTGCTATAGGATCTGTTTTTATCACTTTTCCGGCTTCAACATCATCTGTATATACAAGATTAGGTTCAGTAACTTCAAAACCTTTTTCAACTAATGTATTTACAGCTGTCGTATATTTCATACCAGCCACATCAGGAACCTTCACATCTTTCGGAATAAAGAAGCCTGGAATAACAGTAAGTGCTAATGTTATCCCTATCGCTAAAAGTAAAAATGTTGTAATTAAAACTTTCAGCCATTTATTATTTCGCTTTTTCTTCTTACCTGATTTGGTCTCTTCTTTTCTTACTTGTTCATCCACTTTACTTCCTTTTAATACAATCGTTTCATCACTTACATTTTGAAATAGTTGTTCTTGTTGAATAATTGGAATCGCTTTCGTTGCTTCCATATCTTCTGGTATGTAAAATGGTTGTTCATTTATTCGTTCTGGGTATAGCGCTGTTTCAATATCTCGTTTCATCGCGTTAGCAGATTGATATCGATGGAACGGATCTTTCGCAGTTGCCTTTAATATAATATTTTCAACACTTTGTGGAATATTGTCATTCCATCTTTTTGGAGATGGCATTTCATTTTGTAAATGTTTTAACGCAATTGCAACAGCAGATTCACCAGAAAACGGTTGTCTTCCTGTTAACAATTCAAACATAACAATCCCAAGTGAATAAATATCTGATTGTTTATTCGCTATACCGCCGCGCGCTTGTTCTGGTGATAAATAATGCACCGAACCGAGCACCGAATTTGTATGTGTAATTGTTGCTGCACTTGTAGCTGTCGCAATTCCAAAGTCTGTTACTTTGACCACTCCGTCATCTCGAATCAAAATATTGTGCGGTTTAATATCACGATGTACAATCTCAAAATGATGGGCGTGTGCCATAGCGGACGTTAACTGCTCCATTATATCAAGAGCCTCTCCTATCGGTAACATCCCTCGATCAATTATGTATTGCTTCAATGTTCGTCCAGGTACATATTCCATTACAAGATAATATATATCATCCTCTTCCCCAACATCATACATATTCACAATATTTGGATGCGACAACGTTGTAACAGATTGCGCTTCTCGATGGAAACGTTTAATAAACTCTTCGTTATTTGAATAGTCGAGTCTTAATATTTTTACCGCTACATCTCGGCCGAGTATATCATCATGAGCTAAATATACATTGGCCATTCCTCCACCGCCAATCATTTTCAGCAGCTTATAACGGTCATTTAAGCGTTTTCCAATCAGCACGTTGCACTTCACCTACTTTCGTTTGTCGAATCCGTATAATCAATAATAACGAGGGTAATATTATCTTCTCCACCACGATCATTTGCTAATTGAATGAGATGCTCTCCCTTCGCCTCGAGCTGTTCATTCAATTGTAAAATTTGTTGCATATCAGCAATAGAAACTTTGTTAGACAATCCATCTGAGCAAAGAAGTAATTGATCATCTTCTTCAAGCACCAATGTTTTAACATCTAATCCAACTGTTTCTTCATTTCCTAATGCTCTTAACAAAACATTCTTTTTCGGGTGATATTCTGCATCTTCCTTTGAAATTTCGCCATGTCTTACAAGTTCATTTACAAGCGAATGATCTTCCGTTACAAGCGTCATTTTCCCCTCTGATACCATATAACACCGACTATCTCCTATATGACCTATCGTCACAAAATTCGATGTACAAATGGCTATTATAAGTGTTGTTCCCATGCCATTACATTCTGCATGCTGCTTAGAGTAAGCATATATGCGCTCATTAATAATTCCAACGTTAGTATGTAACCACTTTTCTACCTTTTTAGGCTCATTCATATTATGCGTTTGCTTCCAATAATCATGGAATAATTGAATAGCCATCGAGCTAGCTACATCGCCAGCTCGATGACCTCCCATTCCATCTGCTACTACCGCTAAAATATTTCCATCTAAATTGCGAAAAACTCCTGCACTATCTTCATTATGTTGACGAACTTTTCCTTTATCCGATAGAAACACGGCTTTCATCTAGTCACCTCGTCTCTTCTTTGCGCTCCTTTGCACGCAACTGACCGCAGGCTGCATCAATATCATGACCTTGTTCACGGCGAATGGTTACATTCACTCCACGATCTTTTAGCGTCTTTTCAAATAAGAAAATTTGCTCTCGTGGCGTACGTACATAATCACGTTCTGGCACGTAGTTTACCGGAATTAAGTTTACATGACATTTTACACCTTTTAAGAGCGCAGCAAGTTCTTCAGCGTGCTCAACTTGGTCATTTTCTCCTCCAAATAAGCCATATTCAAATGTAATACGACGCCCTGTTCTATTTACATAGTATTTAACAGCTTCCATTAAATCAGGTAGCTTATAAGCACGGTTGATCGGCATTAATTTTGAACGTATCTCTGTATTTGCAGCATGCAATGAAATCGCAAAATTAATTTGCATATCTTCTTCAGCGAACTTATAAATTTTTGGAACAATTCCACTTGTTGAAACTGTCATATGTCTTGCACCAATATGAATTCCTTTTTCATGATTTACAATGCGTAAGAATGACATTAAGTTATCATAATTATCAAATGGTTCTCCAATTCCCATAACAACAAGAGAACTTACACGTTCTTCTGTTTCATCAAGCGCACGCTGAACTTCTACTACTTGCGCTACAATTTCTCCAGCCTCTAAGTTTCGTTTTAACCCACCAAGTGTAGAAGCACAGAACGTACAGCCAATGCGGCAACCCACCTGTGTTGTTACACAAATGGAATTTCCATATTCATGTCGCATTAGTACAGTTTCAATAGAGTATCCATCGTATAACTGGAATAGGAATTTAATCGTTCCATCCGAAGACGTTTGTTTTACTAAAGTGTTTAAAGTAGTAATATCAAAGGAATTCGACAATTTATCGCGCAATCCTTTAGCAAGGTTTGACATATCCTCATAATTTTTTACACGTTTTTTATATAGCCAATCAAAAATTTGTCCTGCACGGAACTTAGGTTCTCCTTGTTCCTTTAACCAATCTTGCATTTCATGAAGTTGTAAAGAATAAATTGATGGTTTCTTTGTTTCTAGATTTTTCTTTTGTTTTTTTACAGTCGTTTCCATGATGCTACACCTTCTTTCTTAAACAAGCAATATAAAAGCCATCTGTTGCAAAATAATGCGGTAAAATTCGTACTTGACCTTCATCAATATACGGATTTAACTTTTCTGGCATGCGATCTTTTATCGTAGTATCCCATTCAAATTCAGGATGCTCTTGTAAAAATTGCTTTATTACTTGTTCATTTTCTATTTTTTCAATTGTGCACGTACTATAAACAAGGCGACCACCTTGTTTTAACAATGGTGCTATTTTTTCTAGTATCGCAAGTTGAATCGTTGATAACCTTTCACTATCGCCCTTATCTTTACCTAACTTAATATCAGGTTTACGTCTAATAACACCAAATCCAGAACATGGTGCATCTACTAATATTTTGTCAAAAGATTCATTTGCAAAATGCTCTTGAACTTTTCTAGCATCTAAAGCCATCGTTTCTACATTTTCTAAACCAAGTCTCTTCGCCTGTTGTTCAATTAAACGTACTTTATGTGCGTGTAAATCAAGCGACATTACCTTACCAGTTCCGTCCAAACGCTCTGCAATATGAGTTGTTTTTCCGCCAGGAGCAGCACAACTATCTAGAACTGTATCTCCTTTATTCGGTTCTAAAGCACGTGCTACAAGCATTGAGCTTTCATCTTGAATAGAAAGGAAACCTTTTTTGAACGCTTCTGTATGTGCGACATTTCCTCTTTCAATTTGAATTGCATCCTCTGACAATTCGCCACGTTTTGCTTCTATACCCTCATCAGCTAATAACGCAACCGCTTCTTCTACCGTTACTTTATCAACATTTACACGTGCTGTTGGTACAGGTGGCAACATATTTACTTCACACATTTTCTCTGCTGTCTCTAAACCATATTCGGATGCCCATTCTTGTACAAGCCACATTGGATGACTCGTTGCAATCGCAAGTCGTTCTACTGGATTTTCGATTTCTTCTAACGAAGGTACACCTTCTCGCTGAATCGAACGCAATACTCCGTTCACCATGCCTGAAATCCCTTTATGCCCACGACGCTTTGCAATCTCAACTGCTTCATGAATAGCCGCTCTTTCTGGAACTCGGTCTAAATATAGCATTTGATATAGAGATAGGCGAAGCAACACTCTTACCCACGCTTCAACCTTTTTTCTTAAAAATGGTTGTAAATAATAATCTAGTGTGTCACGACGTTGAATTGTTCCATATACCATTTCAGTTAATAAACCAATATCTTTTCTGTCAATTGTATTTTTTTCAATCAAATTATTTAAAAGTAAGTTGCTATATGCACCACTTTTTTCTACTTGAATTAAGCCATCCAGAGCTAACTCACGAACATTTTGTCTCATGCATTTTCTCCTAACTTCGTACCAATTTCAGGTTTTGTTCCACGTAAAAATTGTGAACAACTCATACGCTTTTTACCAGATGGTTGCAATTCAGTGATTTTAACGCCTGTCTCGTTCCCTGTTGCAACAACAAACCCATCTTCTTCAAGAGCTACTATTGTACCTGGTTCAGCTTTCTCTGTAATAGAGACCTTCTCTCCCCACCATACTTTAATAACTTGTCCTGCCAAAGTCGTATAAGCAACTGGCCATGGATTCAATCCGCGAATGTGATTGTATACTTCTTCACCTGTTTTTGTCCAATCAATTATCTCTTGCTCACGTTTTATATTATATGCAAACGTCACTTCAGCTTCACTTTGTTTAATTGGTTCTAGTTTACCCTGAATTAGTAAAGGAACCGTTTTAGATAAAAGGTGTGCTCCTGCTTCGCTTAACTTATCAAATAATGAACCTGTTGTTTCACGCTCTTCAATTTCTACTTCTACTTGCGTTAATATATCGCCCGCATCTAATTTTTCTACCATATACATAATTGTAATACCTGTTTTCTCTTTACCTTCCATGATCGCATAATGAATTGGTGCACCACCGCGAAGTTCTGGAAGTAATGATGCGTGGACATTAATACATCCATACTTTGGCGCTTCTAAAATTTCATTCGGTACGATTTGTCCAAATGCTGCTGTTACAATTAAGTCTGGCTCTAGTGCTAATACTTTTTCATATTCGTCTTTTTCGCGAATTTTTAACGGCTGTACTACTGGAATACCATGTTTCTCCGCTTCTACTTTAACAGGAGTAGGTGTTAAAACCTTTTTTCTACCAACTGGACGATCAGGTTGCGTTACAACACCAACTACGTCATATCCGTCCTCGATAAGACGACGAAGCACCGGCACAGAAAAGTCCGGTGTCCCCATAAATACTACTTTCATCATTCAAAAACCGCTCCTTTTAAACCTATTCTAATTCGCCTGCTTCATAATACCTTTTCACTTTAGATGTAAATAAAACACCGTGTAAATGATCGATTTCATGCTGAATTGCACGCGCTAAGAAGTCATCCGCTTCTAATAAAAATATTTTACCGCGACGATTTTGTGCACGTACTTTAATGTAATCTGCACGCTCCACTTCACCATAAAGTCCCGGAAAGCTTAAGCAGCCTTCGGGACCTACTTGTTCACCACGTTTTTCTAAAATAACAGGATTAATTAATTCAATTTTACCCGTATCATCACCTATATCAACAACAGCAACTTGTAAGCTTACACCCACTTGTGGCGCAGCTAGACCAACTCCGTCTGCAATTAACATTGTTTCATGCATATCTTTTAACAATTTCACTAACTTTTTATCAAAGTTAATTACTCTTTCGCATGGTGTTTCTAACACTTCATTTGGATGCTTTACAATTTCTAAAACTGCCATATTTCCCTCCGCTACATTAACATTGTTGGATTAAAATCAATTGAGATTTGTAGCTCTTTTTGCATTTCTGCTTGATAATGTTCATTTACCATTTTGAGCACGTTCTTTAAGTTTGGTTCCCGTTTGTATTTTATCATGCATTGGTAACGATATCTATCTTTTATCCTTGGAATTGCTGAAGCAACCGGCCCTAACACCATTGTTTGCCTTGAACAATGCGTTCGTAAATGACCGACAATTTTTTCCGTCACTTGGACTGCCTTTAATAACTCCGGATGAGATACAGTTACAAGTACAACGTAGTAATATGGCGGATATTGTCTCATTTGCCTCATTTGCATTTCGTGCTCATAAAATACATCATATTGTTGATTCTTTGCTAATTCTACACTGTAATGTTCCGGCGTATACGTTTGAATTACAACTTCACCTGGCAATTCATGTCTTCCTGCACGTCCACTTACTTGTGTCAATAGCTGATACGTCTTTTCACTCGCCCGAAAATCAGGTAGATGAAGCATCGTATCCGCCGTTAAAACGCCAACAAGCGTCACCTTCGGAAAATCAAGCCCTTTTGCAATCATCTGTGTCCCAAGTAATATATCTGCTTTCTCTTCACCAAACGCCTTTAATAATTTTTCATGCATTCCTTTACGGCTTGTTGTATCCACATCCATTCGAATGACCCGCGCCTCAGGAAATAGTTTTGTGATTTCTTCTTCAACCTTTTGCGTCCCTGTACCAAAGAAACGAATATACGTACTATTACAAGCAGGACACTCCGTTGGCATATTTTCCTCATGACTACAATAATGACACTTTAAACGATGGTTCATTTTGTGATATGTCAACGAAATATCACAATGCGGACATTGTACGACATACCCACAATCACGACACATCACAAACGTAGAATGACCCCTTCTATTTAAAAAGAGAACCATTTGTTCTTTCTTTTCTAATCGATCTGCTATTTTTTCATGCAGTGCCTTTGAAAACATTGAGCGATTTCCATCACGAAGCTCTTCACGCATATCAACAATTTCTACAGTCGGCAAAGCTTGTTTGTTCATACGTTTTTCCATTGTAAGCAACCCATAGACACCTTTTTTCGCTCTAGCAAACGATTCAAGTGTCGGCGTTGCACTTCCGAGAACGATTGGACACTTATGATATTGTCCTCTCCACACTGCTACATCTCTTGCATGATACTTTGGGTTATCCTCTTGCTTATAACTTGATTCATGCTCTTCATCAATAATAATGATTCCTAAATTTTCAAATGGAGCAAAAATAGCTGAACGCGCACCAACTACAACTTTCACTTCTTTTCTTAATATCTTTCGCCATTCATCATATTTCTCGCCAACAGAAAGCGCACTGTGAAGAACTGCAACTTGCGAACCGAACCTACCTTTAAAGCGATCTACCATCTGGGGCGTTAGCGCAATTTCAGGAACAAGCACAATTGCTTCTTTTCCTTTCTCGAGCACCGCTGCTATAGATTGTAAATACACTTCAGTCTTACCACTTCCTGTAACACCATATAGTAAAAATGGATTGTAAGTTTCATTTGTAATTGATGACAAAATCGGTGTAATTACTTGTTTTTGTTCCTCAGTAAGCGGAAATGGTTTCGTTTGTTCAAAATCATCATCGTCATACGGACTCCGGTATACCTCTACATACTTTTCTGAGATTAGACCCTTTTTAACAAGTGCTTTTATTGGAGCATCTGTTATTTGTAATTCTTCTGTTAAATTTTTTAACGGTACACTTTTGTAGTTTTCTACAAAATAATAGAGTACATCTTGTTGTTTTTTACTTTTCAGTTCAAATGCTGCTAATTCCAATTTATCTGCCGGCAACTCCGGTTGAACTACTCTTTGTTTCTTCTTCTGCACTTTATCCTTTACTTGATAAACCACTTCAGTCGTACCATTTTTAATTTCTTGTTGAATAGTGCGATATAGGTGCGGCTGTGCTTCGATAACTTCCCAATCTATCGTTTCCTTCCCTTGAAATAAAGAAAGAATTTCTGGTGCTACTTCTTCTTCTCGGTTACGAAGTTGCAGACGCTTTTTATATGTTGCTTTAATCGCCGTCGGAAGCATCACCTGAAAAGCTGAAATCATATAACATAACGTTTCACTTGTAAGCCAATACCCAAGTTTTAATAATTCATCATTTAAAACCGGAGTGACATCTAATATTTCATACAACGCTTTTAACTTTTTACTTTCTAGTTCAACCGAATCCTTTATGCCAATAATAAAACCTTGCAATTTCCTCGGACCGAATGGGACTACTACACGCATTCCTGTTTGCACGATATCTTCCCATTTTTTAGGGATAATATAATCAAACGGTCGATCTGTTTGACGTGCAGGTACATCAACAATTACACTTGCAAACTTCATACATAATCATCTTCTAACATCATTTCTATTTGCTTTAATATTTCACGAGCCACTTCTTTCTTCGTTAAAAGTGGTAGCTCAATGATTTCTCCATCTTTTCTATACATTGTCACAATATTTGTATCCGTACCAAATCCAGCTCCTTGCGCTTTCACGTCATTCGCAACAATCATATTTGCATTTTTCTCACGTAATTTTCTCGTTGCGTATTCCTCTATGTTTGTCGTTTCAGCTGCAAAACCGATAAGTAACTGTCGGTCCTTCTTCTCACCTAACGTTTTTAAAATATCCACTGTTCTTTCTAATTCAATTACAGCATCGCCATTTTTCTTTTTCATTTTATTATCATGAACATATTTCGGACGGTAATCTGCAACGGCTGCTGTTTTGATGACAACATCCACACTCTGATAATGCTGAAGGACTGCCTCTAACATATCTTGTGCAGATTCTACTTGTATTGTTGTGACATGTAATGGTGACTCTAATGCTGTCGGTCCTGACACAAGTATGACATCAGCACCTAAGCCTGCTGCAACTTCTGCGATCGCATACCCCATCTTTCCAGAAGAAAAATTCGTCATAAAACGAACCGGATCAATCTTTTCACGTGTCGGTCCAGCTGTTATTAATATTCGTTTTCCTTGCAATGGTTGTTGTTCCGAGAAAGCCTCTTCTAATCGTCCAATAATTGCTTCAGGTTCTTCCAGTCTTCCTTTTGCTACATAACCACATGCTAAAAAACCTTCCCCAGGCTCAATAAATGTATATCCTAATGTTTTTAACGTCATCATGTTTTTTTGAACAATTTTATTTTCATACATATGCACATTCATAGCAGGTGCAATCCACACTGGAGCTGTAGTAGCTAACAAAGTAGTTGTAATCATATCATCAGCAATACCGCCAGCTAACTTTCCAATGCAATTAGCTGTAGCAGGTGCAACAAGTACAACATCTGCCCAATCCGCTAAATCAATATGAGCAATAACAGCGGAGTCTCTCTCATCAAACGTATCCGTATATACATCATGGCGAGAAAGTGCTTGAAATGTAAGAGGCGTAACAAACTTCATTGCCGACTCACTCATCATTACTTTTACAAGAGCGCCAGCTTGTGTCAATTTACTTGTTAACGCAGCCGCTTTAAAAACTGCAATGCCTCCTGTTACACATAGAAGTATCTTTTTCCCTTTTAGCATATGACTCGTCCTCTTTCTTTTTCAAACTTATTCTACTGAAATAGAATTTCCAGCTCGTCAGTACCAGTATTTCGTTCCGTCTTTTTCGATTCCTTTTCATCCCTATCGTAAAAAAATAACAACCTACTTGTAAATAGGTTGTTACCGTTACATAGAAAATTATAAAGTCTATGTTTTAATTTGTCGAAAAGAATGTCTTAATCAATTATTGTGTCATCGCTTGGTACATATTTTAATACTTCTAAATCGATTTCTTCTAATGCTTTACCTACACATTTATAAGAAACAGGCTTTTCAATAACACAATTGTCAGCAATTTGCATTTCACGTGCACGCTTTGCAGCTACTGTTACAAGTGTATATTTAGAATCGATTTTTGTTAATAATGAGTCAATTGATGGATTTAACATAATTATAGACCCTCCGTCATTTCTTTATAGTATTTTGCCACTCTTTCGCGGCGGCAATGTTCACCAACCACAATTGCTTTAATTCGGTCGCAAGCTAATTCAACTTGATCGTTTTCTACAACATAGTCATAAGCGTCCATCATTTCGATTTCTTCTTTCGCTACAGTTAAACGATTTTCAATAACATCTTCAGTTTCTGTACCACGGCCGACAATTCGGTTCTTTAGTTCAGATAAACTTGGAGGTGCTAAGAAAATAAATACACCTGCTGGGAAGGCTTTCTTAACTTGAATTGCTCCTTGCACTTCAATTTCTAAGAACACATCTTTTCCTTCTTGTAACGTTTTTTCAACATAATCAATCGGTGTTCCGTAATAATTACCAACGAACTCAGCCCATTCAAGTAACTTTTCATTACGAATCATTTCTTCAAATTCTTCTCTCTCTTTAAAGAAATAATCCACACCATCTACTTCACCTTCACGCGGTTTACGTGTCGTTACTGAAATAGAGTACTGAAAACGTGTGTCTTCATGGCTAAACAGCTCTTTTCGAACCGTTCCTTTCCCGACACCAGAAGGTCCCGAAAGAACGATGAGCAATCCTCTTCTACTTCTCATAAATATGTAAAACCTACCCTTCCTCACTTAAATCTTCTTTATTATTCAAACGATGTGCAATCGTCTCTGGCTGAATTGGACTTAATACTACATGCCCATCATCCATAACAATAACCGCCCTTGTTTTTCTCCCATACGTAGCATCAAGCAAAGCATTATGTTCACGCGCTTCCTGTACTGTCCGTTTAATAGGAGCTGACTCCGGACTTACAATAGCAATAATTCGATGAGCAGATACAATATTTCCGTATCCAATATTTAAAAACCGCATGGCCATAGTTTGCGCCTCCTAGTAAGTCTATCCGATTTCTCCACCACGTATAACTTTATATATTTTTTGAAAGCTACTCAATATTTTGTACTTGTTCACGAATTTTTTCAAGGTTATTTTTCATTTCTACGACATATTTTGAAATTGTTAAGTCATTTGCCTTAGAACCTATCGTATTAACTTCCCTATGCATCTCTTGCACGATGAAGTCCATTTTCCTTCCAACAGGCTCTGTAATTTGCAGTGCTTCACGAAATTGATCTAAATGACTTTGTAATCGAACTAATTCTTCGTGAATATCTGAACGCTCTGCAAATATTGCTACTTCTGTCAACAATCGTTGTTCATCTAAATCTTGGTTATGTAATTCTTTTAAGCGATTTTCTAATCGTTCACGATATTTTTGTGTAACAATTGGTGCATGTGGAATAATTGCATTTACACAATTATGAATCTCTTGCAAACGATATGCTATATCTTTATGTAATCGTTCTCCTTCGCCATCTCTCATCGTTTTCAACATATGAGCAGCTTGACGAACAGCTTCATATAAACCGGTTTCAAATTGTTCATTTACATTTTCTATTTCTTCAACTGCCGTTACTTCTGGCATTCCCATTAGTTGCCCGAGTGTAATAGAATCTTGTAATTGAAATTTCCCTTTTATATCTTCCATAATGGATTGGTACTGCTTGAGAAGTTCCCAATTCACAGTTAGTTTTCTTTCAACAAGCCCTTCGCCTGTTATACTAATAGACACTTCAATACGTCCACGGCGAACTTGCTTTGCAATTATTTTACGAATCTTGTCTTCAAACGCCATCATTTGCTTCGGAAGCCGAATACTCATTTCTAAAAAACGATGGTTCACCGACTTCATTTCTACTGTTATTTGAAAAGTATCGTTTTCTACCTTCGATCTTCCAAATCCTGTCATACTACAAATCATCTTTATCACATCCAAGCCATGAAATAACTCAATGAAAAAGGCAATAGAGATGCGACTCTACTACCTTCTGTAAATTATATCATATTTTCATATCATTGACTATTTCAAGTTTAATCCCTTCTTATATAACAGCGGCTTTTTCTTTTTCCCCTTTTTTCTTGTTAATAAGGATCCTACTAATAAGAAGGTCGGAATAGATGATAATCCTCCAATTAACAACCAATCTCGTGCTTGTATCGGCATTGTGCTAAAAATCGGCTGTAATGGTGGATAATATATAACTACAAGCATTAACAGTAAAGAAATAATAACCGCCCCTACTAAATATATATTTCCAAACGGGTTGCGGTGAAATATAGAATGTTCACTACGACAATCAAATACATGAATAAGCTGAGCCAGTACTAATGTTGCGAAGGCTACCGTTTGTGCATACTTCAATTCATTCGGATGCTGGTTAAATGCAATAATAAACGCTACTAATGTCACTGCTCCGATTAAAAAACCACGACTTATAATTTTCCACGCAAGCCCTCTAGCGAACACCCCTTCTTTCGGATGGCGTGGTGTTCTCTTCATCACATCTCCTTCAGCCTTATCCAAACCTAATGCCATCGCTGGTAAACCGTCAGTAACTAAGTTCACCCATAAAATTTGAATTGGAACCATCGGCAATGGCAGTGCAAGTAACATCGCAAATAACATAACTAAAATTTCACCAACGTTAGATGCTAACAAATACCGAATAAACTTCCGAATATTTTCATATATGTTTCTACCTTCTTTAATCGCCGATTTAATCGTAGCAAAGTTATCATCTAACAACACAAGTGAAGAAGCTTCTTTTGCAACATCTGTCCCTGTAATTCCCATCGCAATCCCTATATCAGCTGTTTTAATAGCTGGAGCATCGTTCACTCCATCACCTGTCATAGCTACTATATGTCCCTTATTTTGCAGCGCCTTAACGATTTTCAATTTATGCTCAGGAGACACACGAGCGAATACATACGTATCTTCTACAATATCTTCTAATGCCTCTACATCCATATTCGCAAGTTCTACACCTTCAACAACGCGTCCACCCGCCGGTAAAACCCCTAGCTGTTCCGCAATTGCCATTGCCGTCACTTTATGATCTCCCGTAATCATTACCGTTCTAATACCAGCTTCCTTACACTCTTTCACCGCTTGCGCCACTTCTAGTCTTGGCGGATCTATCATTCCTTGTATTCCAACAAGCATAAAATCCTGCTCGACTTCTCTTTCATGTTCAATTGAATCTGTAGCTTTTAACGGTTTAAATGCCACTGCAATCGTTCGTAAAGCTTGACTTCCTAAACTATGAATCGCTGCCTGCACTTCTTTTCGATACATTTCACTTAAAGGCTGCTGCTTATTTCCCCACAAAATTGTTTGACTCATCTGCAAAAGAACATCTGGTGCTCCTTTTGTAATAACAAATTTTTTACCTTCACGATCACGAACGATAACGCTCATCATTTTTCTAGTTGAATCAAAAGGAAATTCACGAATGACTTCAAACTTTCCTTTAAGAGCTTCACGTGATATTCCCGCCTTCATTGCAGCAGCAACGAGAGCTCCCTCTGTTGGATCTCCATCTAACACATACGTCTTTTTCTTTTGAATAACATTCGCATTATTACATAAACAGCCAAATGTAAGTAGTTGATACAGTGATTTCGTCTTAGTAGGGTCAATTACTTCTTCACCTTTCATAAACGAACCTGTTGGCTCATAGCCTTGACCTGTTACTTTCCACAATTCTCCGCCTGACCACATATGTGTTACCATCATTTTATTTTGTGTCATTGTTCCTGTTTTATCTGAGCAAATAACAGAAGCACAGCCTAACGTTTCTACAGCTGGCAACTTTCGCACAATTGCCCTCTTTTTAATCATACGCTGTACACCAAGTGATAGCGCAACCGTAACGATAGCTGGCAATCCTTCTGGAATAGCTGCAACAGCAAGCGAAACCCCAGCCAAAAACATGTGATACACTTCATTCCCTTGATATACACCAGCTAGTACAACAAGAGCCGTCAAAATAAGAGCAACAATAATTAAAATTTTTCCAAGCTGTTCTAATCTTCTTTGTAATGGCGTTTCCATTTGCTCAGCATTTTGCAACATATTTGCAATTTGCCCCATAGCTGTATTCATTCCAGTTGCTACGACTACCCCTGTTCCAGCACCTCTCGTTATCATCGTCCCCATAAATGCCATGTTTTTTTGATCACCAATTGAAACATCTTGACCTTGTAACGCATCTACCTTCTTTTGTACAGGCAATGACTCTCCTGTAAGAGCCGATTCTTCAATATATAAACTTGAAGATTCCACAAGGCGAACATCCGCGCCAATACGGTCACCACTAGAAAATTTAATAATATCACCCAGTACAAGCGCTTTTGACGGCGCTTTTATCCACTTCCCATTTCTTAGTACAGTAACTTGAGGAGCTGCCAATTCTTTTAAAGCTTCCAACGATTTTTCAGCTTTCCTCTCTTGGAAGAAACCGAGGACACCATTAATAATAACAATTGCAACAATTGCAATCGAATCAATATACTCTCCTAAAAAAGCTGAAATAATTGTAGCACCAAATAAAACAAGTACCATAAAATCTTTAAATTGCGCTAAAAACACCATAAGCGCAGAAGGCCGCTTTGCTTCTTGCAATTCATTTGTGCCAAATTTCTTTAATCGGCCCTCTGCTTCTTGCTCTGTAAGACCTACCTCCACATTCGTATTCGTTCTTTCCTCCACTTCATGTGCTCGCATTTCATACCAGTTCATCCTGCCATCGACCTCCTGATTCCAGACATACTCTAATGAAAGCTTATTCAGCCTCGTCCAAAAAAATGCTATAATTAACTTTTAGTTAGAAAGGAGTGTTCATTCATGGCATTCGATGGATTATTTACAAGAGCAATTACACATGAAATTGCAAATTCTCTTCAAACAGGAAGAATTTCAAAAATATATCAACCCTCAAAATATGAAGTTTTATTACATATTCGAGCAAACGGAAAAAACCAAAAACTAATTCTTTCATCTCACCCTACATATGCGCGTATGCACTTAACAAATCAAAACTACAATTCACCAGCGCTACCGCCGATGTTTTGTATGCTTCTTCGCAAACATTTAGAAGGTGGATTTATTGAAAAAATTGAACAAATTGACTTAGAACGTATTATTCAAATTATAGTCCGCAGTCGCAATGAAATCGGTGACGAATCAGTAAAAACATTAGTAATCGAAATAATGGGACGACACAGTAATATTATCTTAGTAGATACGAAAACAAATGTTATTTTAGATAGCTTAAAACACGTTTCTTTAGCGGTAAACCGACATCGTACTGTATATGCTGGAGCTGAATATGTTGCCCCACCGGCACAACATAAAGTTAATCCGCTTCTTATCGAAACAGAAGATGATTTTATTAAACCGCTAGACTTTTTATCTGGCAACATGGACAAACAACTTGTCGGAGCATTCATGGGAATTTCCCCATTATTTGCAAAAGAAGTTGTAAAAAAAGCAGGTATGGCAAATGAAAAAGCATTATCTGAAGCTTTCTTCAGCTTGCAAAAACCTTTGCTAACACATCAGTACGTGCCAGCAATGATAACAGCAAATGGAAAAGAGTTCTTTTACCTATTCCCTCTTTCTCACTTACAAGGAAACGAAAAAACATTTTCATCTGTTAGTGAATTATTAGATCGTTTCTTCTTTGGTAAAGCAGAGCGCGATCGTGTAAAACAACAAGCTCACGATTTAGAACGCTTTATGCAAAATGAAAAAACAAAAAACGAAAAGAAGCTAATTAAACTAGAAAAAACATTACAAGATGCCGGAAAAGCAGATAAATATCAACTATTTGGAGAGCTACTTACAGCCAATATGTACGCTTTGAAAAAAGGTGATAAAGAGATAGAAGTCGTTAACTATTACGACGAAAATGGTGGGACTGTAAAAATCACATTAAATCCTTTAAAAACACCATCTGAAAATGCACAACGCTATTTCCAAAAGTACCAAAAAGCGAAAAATTCAGTTGCTATTGTAAAAGAACAAATCGTAAAAACAAATGAAGAAATTCTTTATTTCGATAGCTTACTTCAACAAATGGAGGTTGCTTCTTCAAAAGATATTGAAGAGATTCGTGAAGAACTGACCGAAGAAGGTTATGTACGTAATCGTAAGAAGAAAAACTCAAAGAAAAAACCGACAAAACCAGTATTGGACAAATATTTAGCTAGTGATGGCACAGAAATTTTCGTCGGTAAAAACAATAAGCAAAATGATTATTTAACAACGAAATTCTCCCGTCGTGATGAAATTTGGTTACATACGAAAGACATACCTGGGTCCCACGTTGTCATTCGTTCTCTTGAACCTACGGAAGAGACTTTACAAGAGGCCGCTAAAATCGCTGCTTATTACAGTAAAGCAAAAGATTCTAGTTCTGTTCCTGTAGATTTCACAAAGGTACGCCATGTCAAAAAACCGAGCGGTGCAAAACTTGGATTTGTTACATATGACAATCAACAAACATTATATGTAACACCAGATGCTGATACAGTAATGAAATTAAAAGCGTAAATTAAAAAATGCGTTGCTTGCTAGCAACGCATTCTTTAATTTAGTTCATATATCCATTAACTAATTCGTAACATCTTTCTTTTGTCATCTTATATTTCTCTTCCGAAGCCTCTATACGTCTCATCGTTCCATTATTTGGATCTGTACCAATCGCTGTAACTTTACTTTCTTTTTCTTTAACCCATGCAATCTGTTTTGTTTTTAATGACTGAAATGCATCAGCTGACATCGTATTTTTTAATGTACTGTAAATTTCATTTAGTTTATTATCCCATAGTTGATAATTTCCTTCTATTTCATTTACTATGTCATTTGTTGACATAACATTTGTATGTTTTTCTTCGTTTTCTAGAGCAACTAACTCATTTAGAGCCTTAGTTTTACCTAATACTGAAGAAGATTCTTTTTTTGGCTGCTTCTCTTCTTTTGAACTAGTATACGTACTGGAATCATTTCCCTTAGCTGTTTCTTGCTCTTGAATAAAATCCTGTTTCGTTACCTTCTCTTGCTCTTCATCATCTACATTGTGAGTAATAACAGATGTTTGGGCATCCACAGCAACTACTCCGTTACTTTCTTTAAAAATATATTTCTTATTTCCACTATTCTCTTCTCTAACGAAAGAGACATTCTTGAAACCTTGAACTCTAAGAATTTCGTTAGCTTCTTCTTTAGTTAACTTTAAATCTACTGGCGTATTTGATGACCATTTATCCATTAACCATTTTCCATCGGTATAAACTAAAACAAATTCCCACGTCTCCGCTTCATTCCCCATATCATTTGCAAGGATAAGCGTCTCAATCTTTAAAACATCATTTTTCTGTGAACAAGTTATTCTCACGTCTGGCTCAATATGAATTGGGAATGGCAACATATCCGTCTCTCTAGACCTATTAAATGTGTCAAGCGACTTAGGAAGCTGATTTTCTACAAACTTATCTGTAACTAATCCCTTAACTCCTTTTTTCGCTGTCTCCATATCTCCAGGATTATTTCGGCTCCATCCATTTTCTTTTTCCATCTCACTAAAAGCGTTTGCTATCCTATCTACGCTCTTTCGTAAGATCTTTTTCGCTTCTTTTCCTGTCACTTCTGGTGCTTCATCAAGCTGTTCAATCTTTTCATTTACTTGAACTTTGTTTTCACTTTTTTCACAACCTGCTAGAACAAACATACTAACTACCAAGCAAAATGACATTACTTTACTTAATTTTTTCATAGACTCACATTCCTTAATCCTATTTATTCGTTACGTATCCCTATCTTCGAGAGAAACCCAACAATTACCTATTGTATCAATAATTTTTTATTTATATATTAATTTTTATATTAAAATAAATAATAAATGTAATGTTATTTTCAAATATACACTCTAAACATCGCTTATCCTTTTCTTTCCTAACTTCGATATTCCAAAAAAATTTGACATTATTTTCTCGTATTTGTATAAAAATTTTTACAGTGTGTAAAAAAAACGATTCGATGTTCTTTTCATTTGCTCACTAATATTTTGAAGCAATCCGTAGTTTTCAAATAGTCCTTCCCACAAATAGCGGACAGAACTTTACTTTACCTTCCCTTATATATATATTCCCCACTATCCTTTCTCTAAAGTTATCTTTTGGCACGCTATTTGCTTTATTCAATACTGTGAAAAGGGGGAAATTAACATGAATTTAAGAATTAATAAAATCCAAAATCAACTACAAAAATATGAAATTGACGGATTACTTATTACAAAAAAAGAAAATCGCCAATATGCAACAGGCTTTACAGGCAGCGCTGGCGTCGTCTTAATCTCTGCGGATAAAGCGGTTTTTATAACTGATTTTCGCTATGTAGATCAAGCGAAATCACAAATAAAAGAAGCTAAAATTATTATGCATAAAGGAAATCTAGAAAAAGAAATCGCAAATCAAGTATCGAAATTAAACATTCAAAAACTTGGAATTGAAGAAAATAACATGACATTACAACAATATAAAAACTTACAAAAATACATACATGCGGAAATGGTGCAAGTGTGCGAAATCATCGAAGATATTCGCATTATTAAAGACACACCTGAAATAGAAACAATGAAAATTGCGGCTAATATTGCTGACGAATCATTTCACCACATCCTTACGTTTCTAAAGCCAGGAATAAGTGAGACTGATGTCCGAGATGAATTAGAATTTTTCATGCGAAAGAAAGGGGCTACATCCTCATCATTTCAAATTATTGTAGCTTCTGGCGTTCGCTCTTCACTTCCTCATGGCGTTGCATCGAATAAAATAATCGAGCACGGCGATATCGTTACCTTAGATTTCGGTGCACTTTATAACGGGTATTGTTCCGATTTAACACGTACTGTAGCGATTGGCGAACCATCGGAAGAATTCAAAAAAATATATAATGTTGTATTAGAAGCATTAAAGCGTGGAACTGCAGCCATTAAACCTGGAGAAACTGCGAAAAGTATCGATGATATAACGAGAGATTACATTACAGAACATGGATACGGTCAATATTTCGGCCACTCTACTGGTCATGGACTTGGGTTAGAAATTCATGAACCTCTCCGTCTATCCCAAGAAAGTAAGGCTACTTTAGAAGAAGGTATGGTTGTTACAGTTGAACCAGGTATTTATATACCAAACTGGGGCGGGTGTAGAATTGAAGATGATATTGTCATCACAAAAGAGGGCTATGAGGTTATTACAAAGGCAAATCGGGAACTAATTGTCATTCCCTGTTAAAAATCATGAACTTTTTAACAGGAGTTTTTTCATAACTACTTTAAGTGGTTTCACGTATTTGAAGATGAAATCAATCATCGCGGACAAATTCGTTTAATTAAAAAGATGCAAAAAGCTCATTCAGTAAAGTAAGAAAATGCCACCGAATAAGGTGGCATTTTCTTTTATTCATTAACGAATGACTTTTCGTTTACTTTTTTAGCGACTACCGCTACCGATATTAAAATGCATATTAAATATAGCAATTTCGCAATAAATAACCACTTAAAGGAGAAGTAGAATGGGGGAGTACGAATGAGAGAGAAAATAGGGTATTATGGTGTGCTCGGTTGTTTAATATTATCAGTTATTTCGGGGCAATTTCTTAAAAGTGAATGGGTACCAGTAATATTATGTATAGGAGTATTGATTTTTGCTCCTATGTAACGCTGGGATGAATGGAAAGCATATAGTCGAAAAAAGAAAATTGTTTTCAGCATCGAGTTTGTCATTATAATTAGCACGATTCCGTTTTTGTTATTGAAAGGAAATGAGATAATAGATGGAATTGTAATGTTTCAAGGTATGTAACTTGCTATTCTTATCATGACTCTTAGAAAAATAACGACTACAATTACAAGATAAAGACCTTTCGCAGAAGACATCCAATCTTGAAAAATAGACATTTTCTCCATTTGCTTTTGGCCCTCTATTAAAATAACCCCTACGACAAATGAACAAACAACAATGATACCTATCATAATTCCAATACTTTTCTTACCATGTTGTTTCATGTCATCCCAACGATATAACAGTATAAAAACAAACCCAAAAACAGGTATGATACTTATCCATTCATTGTTTGTAAATAAATTTAAAATGATTACTAGAATACAAGATACGATAAAGTTGAACCAATCGGGCTTTTATGGGCAGTTGATCTCCCACCTAACTCCCTCGCATTCGCAAATTTTGAGGTGGGAGTCTTACTGCCCGTTAATGCGGGATGAATCCCCAAAAACCAATTCTTTTGCGCATAAGCCCTCATTTAATTCCATTTTTAGGATTAATTGTATTGTAACATCCATTTATTGTTCTTACCATTACAGTACATGAAATTTCACTTTTTTTCTTTTTCCTATACTCACATACTTTCACTGCTTCCATACAATGAACTACACGAATGCCTAAAGGATGTGAATGTTATGGGAGTTGAATTAACGCTTTTACATGCTCTCTATGTTCTTTGTTTACTCACTATTATTACCTTTTTTATTTTTAGAAAAGATACGACGATCATTTGTATCGTTTTTATCTTTTTATTAGCATTAACCGCTACAAGTTCTATCCCTCTTGCCATTAGTGGTATCTTTCAAAGTTTCATTTACGCCATTACCGAACTATTACCAACTATATTAATCATCTCCATTATCGTATCAATGAGCAATCTACTCGTTCATACCGGCATAAATGATACGATGATTTCACCATTTACAAAGATGATTCGGACACCTGCACATGCCTACTGGATTATCGGTCTTTTAATGATGACAATTTCCTTTTTCTTTTGGCCTTCTCCAGCTGTCGCCTTAATGGGGGCCATTTTATTACCAGTCGCTGTACGCGTCGGCCTTCCGCCAATTGGAGTCGCAATCGCTATGAACTTATTCGGACACGGCATCGCCTTATCTGGTGACTTCGTTATTCAAGGTGCACCGAAATTAACTGCAGATGCTGCTGGTCTTCCTGTTTCCAGCGTTGTTTCAGCAAGTGTGCCCCTCGTTATCATTATGGGTATTGTGACAACTTCCGTCGCATTTTTCTTCTTACGAAAAGAATTTCATACAGGCTTATCTATACAAGAATCTATTCCATCAACTGAGTCTTCTAAAACGCTCACTTCATTATCTCCTCAGACAAAAAAATGGCTCGCTATTTGTATTCCGATCGTATATGCCATAGATATTCTTTGCATGATTCAATTTAAACTACAAGGAAGCGATGCAACTGCACTTATCGGCGGGACGACTGTTATTATGATTATCATTATTTCTCTCATCGCCTACAAAGGTAATGGACTGAATAAAACGACCGATTATTTTATAGAAGGGCTCCAATTTGGATTTAAAATCTTTGGTCCAGTTATCCCAATTGCTGCACTCTTTTATTTAGGAGATAGCGGCTTTGTGAAAATTATCGGGGACTATTTACCGAAAGGTTCACATGGAATCATTAACGACTTAGGAATCGCCTTATCTCAAATTGTTCCTTTAAACCATTATGTATCGGCAGGAACATTAACTATCGTTGGTGTCATAACAGGCTTAGATGGATCTGGCTTTTCCGGTATATCACTTGCTGGTTCGATTGCCAATCTTTTCGGAACAGCACTTGGGCATGGAACAGCTACATTAACAGCACTTGGGCAAATTGCAGCAATCTGGACCGGCGGTGGCACTTTAATTCCTTGGGCGCTTATTCCTGCCGCTGCCATATGCAAAGTAGATCCGTTTGAACTTGCGCGCCGAAACTTTTTACCAGTTGTGATTGGCTTAATCGTCACCACGATCGTTGCGATGTTTATTCTATAGCGTAAGCGAGTATTCTCTTGCTTACGTTTTTTATTGTGAAATCAATCATTTATTACTGACTTTCAAAAGGGATTATGTATATGTTAGCGAAGTTATATTAGGAGAGTATTTATTTCAAAACGTTTACGAGAAACAGATTACTTCAATTAGAAAAGGGGACATAACTATGAATGAATTGATTTTTGTCTTATTAATTTGTCCATTACTTATCTTTATCGTTTCTGTTATTGGAACACGTAGAACGAGAACGTACTATGTAATGCCAATTGTAACGTTTGCTAGTTTTTTAATAGTAGGTGCTATCGCCTTCCCTCCAAAGTTTTTCTTTTGGGTCGGTATGTATAGTATCTTCTCATTTATTACTTCTTATATGACTCTATTGTTTGTGAGAGGATATGAAGTTGCAGAAAACAATAAGTAGTTATTAGTGAGGAGATTGTAATATGATTTTCTTTGATATCGATGGAACTTTACATACAATTTTAGCAATGATATAAAAAAGACGACCGCGTTCCCCCGCGGTCGTCTTTTTTCGTGTTACGCTGTAATCCAAGCTTCATTTGCTGGATTTTTACGCCACTCTTGTAATTTTTTCGTTTCAGCTTGTCCGATCATACCTTTTTCTGCTGCAACTTCAGTTAATGCACTGTAATCACTTAAAGAATATGATGCTACGTTTGCTGCTTCTAGTTTCTCTTTTCCTGACTCAAGCTCGTATGTGAAGATTGATACGATTCCTAATACTTCACAGCCAGCTTCGCGAAGTGCTTCTACACATGTAATTGCACTACCGCCAGTTGAAATTAAGTCTTCTACTACTACTACTTTTTGACCTTTTTCAGCTTTTCCTTCGATTTGGTTCCCTTTACCGTGACCTTTTGCTTTACTACGCACGTAGCACATTGGTAAATCCATACGATCGCTTACCCATGCAGCGTGCGCAATACCAGCAGTTGCTGTTCCTGCAATAACTTCTACAGTTGGGAAGTGCTCTTTAATTAACTCTTCTAATCCAGCTGCAATCGCTTGGCGTACTTTTGGATAAGATAAAGTTAAACGATTATCACAATAAATTGGTGATTTTATACCAGAAGACCAAGTAAATGGGTCATTCGGTTGTAAAAATACTGCTCCAATTTCTAATAAATGCGATGCGATTTCTTTTTTCATACTGTTACACCTTCCCACTGTTGTTTTACTGTTTTATACGCTTCAAGCGGATTTTCTGCTTTTGTAATACTACGTCCAACTACGATGTAGCTTGAACCAAGTTCCCTCGCACGTTTCGGTGTTGCTACGCGCACTTGGTCATTTACATCATCGCTTGCAAGACGAATCCCCGGTGTTACTGTTACAAATTCATTTCCGCATACTTCACGTAATTTTGGTACTTCAAGTGTTGAACAAACAACTCCATCAAGTCCACTTTCTTTCGTTAATTTTGCATAATGAGCAACCGCTTCTTCTAACGTTTTCTCAATGCCAATCTCTTTTTTCATCATAGCTTCCGAAGTGCTTGTTAATTGTGTAACGGCAATACAAATCGGTCTCTCTTTTCCTTCTTGCTTACCTTCCTCTAATCCCTCAATCGCAGCTTTCATCATACTGCTTCCCCCAGCAGCATGAACATTTACCATATCTACATCTAGACTAGCTAGGCTACGCATAGCGCTTTTTACCGTATTCGGAATATCATGAAGTTTTAAATCTAGGAAGATTTTATGTCCTTTTTCTTTTAAGTACGTAATAATTGCAGGACCTTCTTTGTAAAACAACTCCATACCAACTTTGACAAATAACTCTTCCCCTTCAAAGTGGTGTAAGAATTGTTCTACCTCTTGTTTCCCTGGAAAATCTAGTGCAACGATTAACGACTGTGACATGTTTGCTTCCAGCTCCTTCCTTGACATTCCGAAATATGATCAAATCCTAATTCATCTAGTAATGCTGGTAATTCTTCAATAATTGTCGGACATACGAACGGATCGATAAAGTTCGCCGTTCCAACTGCAACCGCGCTTGCACCCGCATAGAAGAATTCAATTACATCTTCCGCTGTTTCAATACCACCCATTCCGATGATCGGAATGTTAACAGCTTGACTTACTTCATGTACCATACGAATTGCTACTGGCTTAATCGCAGGCCCGGATAGTCCGCCCGTACGGTTTGCTAAAATTGGTTTTGCAGTTTTTAAATCTAGACGCATACCAAGCAATGTATTAATCATCGTTAAACCGTCCGCACCCGCATTTTCAATTGCTTTTGCAATTTCCACAATGTTTGCCACGTTCGGTGACAATTTCACATATACCGGTACTTCAGAAACCTCTTTTACTCGCTTCGTTAAATCAGCAGCAATTTCAGGATTTGTACCAAAAGCGATACCACCCGTTTTTACGTTTGGACAAGAAATATTTAATTCTAGCGCATGAACATTAGGTGCCTTTGAAATCGCCTTCGCAACCGCTACGTAATCCTCAGCTTGTGAACCCGCAACGTTTGCAATAATCGGAAGATCAAATTGCTCGAGAAAAGGTAATTCAGAATTCATTACCTTTTCTAATCCAGGATTTTGAAGCCCGATTGCATTTAGCATTCCGCCTGGTGTTTCAGCAACACGAGGCGTTGGGTTTCCATAACGAGGTTGTTCTGTTGTCGCTTTAATCATAATTGATCCAAGTACACTTAAATCATAGAACTGTGCATACTCACGACCAAATCCGAAGCAACCAGATGCTGGGATGATTGGATTTTTTAATGATAACCCTGGTAATTCAACTTGCAATCTGTTCATAGTACAACCTCCCCGATTGGAAATACTGGTCCGTCGCTACACACCTTCTTGTAAGAATGTCCACTCGGATCTGCTTGCAAATGGCATACACATGCGAAACATGCTCCGATACCACAGCCCATACGTTCTTCTAATGAAATGTAGGCTTTTCTCTCCTTATAGCGTCCTTCTAATGCACGAAGCATCGCTAAAGGTCCACATGAGTAGAGAATGTCAAAGTCAATTCCATAGCTATCGATTACATCTGTTACAAACCCTTTTGTACCATGTGTACCATCAACTGTTGCAACATACGTATCACCAAGTTCTGCGAATTTCTCTTCATAGAAGACAACATCTTTCGTTTGGAAACCTAAGATGTGAATAACGCGTACTCCTTTTGCTACAAGACGCTGTGACAATTCATATAGTGGTGGTACACCAATTCCCCCACCAACTAATAGAGCCGTTTGTCCAGATTCCGCTTCTTCTACAGGAAATCCATGACCAAGTGGTCCTAACACATCTACAAGTTCACCTTGTTTTCTTTTCGCTAATGTTTTTGTCCCTTGTCCTTCCGCACGATATAGCATTGTAAATTCGTTCTTGTCTTGATCGACATTACAAATACTAATTGGGCGGCGCAGAAGGGGCGTAATGCCCTCTGCTACCTTAATGTGTACAAACTGTCCTGGATCGTTCATTTGCTGCACTAAATCCCCTTGAAGCACTAATTCGTAAATGTTTTTTGCGATTTCTTTTTGGTTAACGACGATCATATTTTGCTTTTGCATCATGCATGTACCACCTCGTGACGCTTCGTTTGCGTAATTTCTTTCATTGAATGAGCTGAGAATGTCATAGATTCTAATACTCTCAAGATTGCTCTCGTTGTATCAAGTGATGTTAAGCAAGCCACACCATTTTCTACTGATTCACGGCGAATGCGGAAACCATCACGCGCTGGTTGTTTTCCTTTTGTTAATGTATTGATTACAAACTGCGCTTTCCCTTGACGGATAATATCAAGTAAGTTGTAGTCTTCAGAATCAATTTTGTTTACAACTTGCACCGGAATGTTTTGTTCTGTTAGCGATTGTGCTGTTCCTGCTGTTGCTAATAAGTTATAGCCGATTTCATGGAAGCGTTTTGCAATTTCCAGCGCTTCTTCTTTATCTTTATCCGCTACAGTGATGATTACTGATCCGTGCGTTGGAATGTTAATTCCTGAAGCAACAAGTCCTTTATATAATGCTTTTTCAAGCGTTAAATCTTTACCCATTACTTCCCCTGTTGATTTCATTTCAGGCCCTAATGTTGTATCAACTGAGCGTAGTTTCGCAAATGAGAATACCGGTGCTTTTACATACACTTCCTTCTCTTCTGGGTGATAGCCAGTTCCATATCCTTGTTCTACAAGGTTTTGACCTAAAATAACTTTCGTTGCGATATTTGCCATCGGTACGCCTGTAATTTTACTTAAGAATGGTACTGTACGGCTCGCACGTGGATTTACTTCAATTACATACACTTCATCTTTGAATACTACAAACTGAATGTTTAGTAATCCAACAATGTTTAAACCTTTTCCAAGCCCAATTGTATGTTCAATAATTTGTTCTTTTAGTTTTTCAGATAAGCTCTGTGGTGGATATACTCCAATTGAATCCCCAGAGTGAACTCCAGCGCGTTCGATATGTTCCATAATACCTGGAATGAATACATTCTCACCGTCTGAAATTGCATCTACTTCAATTTCTTTACCAACCATATAACGGTCGATTAATACTGGGTGATCTGCGTGAACTTTAACCGCATTTTTCATGTAGTGCAGTAATTCTTCTTGACGATATACGATTTCCATCGCACGTCCACCTAGTACGTAAGATGGTCTTACTAATACTGGGTAACCAATTTTGTCAGCGATCGCTACTGCTTGCTCTACAGTCGTTGCTGTTTTACCAACTGGTTGCGGGATACCAAGCTTTGTTAAAGCTGCTTCAAACTTATCACGATCTTCTGCACGGTCTAAATCTTCAAGTGATGTTCCTAAGATTTTTACACCGTGTGCTTCTAATTTAGCCGCTAAGTTAATTGCCGTTTGTCCACCGAATTGGACGATAACACCTTCTGGCTTTTCTAAATCGATAATGTGCATTACATCTTCGATTGTTAATGGTTCAAAGTATAATTTGTCAGAAATACTGAAGTCTGTTGAAACTGTTTCTGGGTTGTTATTAACAATAATTGCCTCATATCCAGCTTCTTTTATTGCCCATACAGAGTGAACTGTTGCATAATCAAACTCAACACCTTGACCAATACGGATTGGACCAGATCCTAGTACAACTACACTCTTACGATCTGTTACAATCGATTCATTCTCGTCACCATATGTGCTGTAGTAGTATGGTGTTGCAGATTCAAACTCTGCCGCACAAGTATCTACCATCTTATAAACAGGAGTCATATTGCTTTCTTTACGCATATCGTAAATTTCACGCTCTGTTTTGTTCCAAGCATTGGCGATGTAATGGTCACTGAAGCCCATTTCTTTCGCAGATTGTAACACTTCCATATTTCCTACATTCGCTTTTACTTCGCGTTCCATGTTTACGATATTTTCAACTTTTTGTAAGAAGAAGAAGTCCATTTCACACCATTCGTTGATTTCTTCTTTCGTTACACCTTGACGGATCGCTTCTGCTACAACGAACAGACGCTCGTCATCAGCTTTTATAATACGCTTTTTCATCGTTTCTTTATCAAGCTCTTTTAAGTGGTCTAACTCTAGGTGATAAACGCCAAGCTCTAAAGAACGGATCGCTTTTAATAATGATTGTTCTAAGTTACGTCCGATTGACATAACTTCACCAGTTGCCTTCATTTGTGTACCAAGTGTTCTGTTTGCTGATTCAAACTTATCAAATGGCCAACGTGGAATTTTTGAAACAACATAGTCTAATGCTGGCTCGAAGCAAGCGTATGTTTTTTGTGTTACTGGGTTTATAATTTCATCTAATGTTAAACCGACTGCAATTTTCGCCGCTAGCTTCGCAATTGGATATCCAGTTGCTTTAGATGCTAGTGCAGACGAACGACTCACACGCGGGTTTACTTCGATTACATAGTATTGGAAGCTATGTGGATCAAGTGCAAGCTGAACGTTACATCCACCTTCAATTCCTAATGCACGAATAATTCTTAATGAAGTGTTTCGTAACATTTGATACTCACGGTCACTTAATGTTTGGCTCGGTGCTACAACGATAGAATCACCTGTGTGAACCCCAACCGGATCGATATTTTCCATGTTACATACTACAATCGCGTTATCATTCGAATCACGCATTACTTCATATTCAATTTCCTTACAACCGGCAATACTCTTTTCTAATAAACATTGTGTTACTGGACTATGTTTTAATCCACCTGATACGATTTCAATTAGTTCTTCTTCATTATTACAGATTCCGCCACCTGTTCCCCCCATTGTAAATGCTGGGCGAACAATAACTGGATAACCAATTTCTTTTACAAATTCATGTGCTTCTTCCAGCGTATGAATAATCGTGCTAGATGGAATTGGTTCATTTAATTCCTGCATTAATGTACGGAATAAATCACGATCCTCGGCTTGCTCGATTGCTGATAATTTTGTTCCTAAAATTTCAACTCCGCACTCTTCAAGTATGCCTGATTTCGCAAGTTCAACAGCCATGTTTAGGCCTGTTTGACCACCTAATGTTGGTAGGAGTGCATCTGGACGTTCTTTACGAATGATACGGCTTACGAATTCTAATGTTAATGGTTCTATATATACTTTATCTGCTGTTGCAGTATCTGTCATAATTGTTGCTGGGTTAGAGTTAACAAGGATTACTTTGTAACCTTCTTCTCTAAGAGATTGACAAGCTTGTGTACCAGAGTAATCAAACTCTGCTGCTTGCCCAATTACAATTGGTCCTGATCCGATTACTAAAATTGTGTTAATGTCTAGGCGTTTTGGCATAACTCTTCCCCTTCTTTCTTGAAGTTTTCAATCATTGCTAAGAAATCTTCGAATAAATCATTTGCATCTTCTGGACCTGCAGAAGCTTCTGGATGGTATTGCACTGTAAATGCCGGGAACTTCGTATGACGAAGACCTTCTACTGTTCCATCATTTAAAGCAACATGTGTAATTTCCAGTTCTGTATTTCCAACTGATTCTTCTTCTACTGCGTAACCATGGTTTTGAGATGTAATTGCTACTTTTCCAGTTGCAAGATTTTTTACTGGATGATTTAAACCACGGTGACCGAATTTTAACTTACTTGTATTCGCACCAGATGCCAAGGCGAACAATTGATGTCCTAGGCAAATCCCGAATAAAGGAACTTTACCAATAATGTCTTTTAACATTTCAATTGCTTCTGGTACATCTTTTGGGTCCCCAGGTCCATTACTTAACATAATTCCATCTGGGCTAAGGCGTAGAATTTCTTCTGCTGTTGTATTGTAAGGTACAACAATCACATCACAATCACGCTTATTTAATTCTCGTAAAATACCATGTTTCATTCCGAAGTCTACAAGTACAACTCGGTGTCCACGGCCTGGACTTGGATATGGATCTTTTGTTGATACGCGTTTCACATGATCTGTAAAGACAGTTGCTTTCAATTGGCTAACGATGTCCTCTACATCCACATCCATATTGCAAAGACGTCCGCGTAAAGTTCCATATTGACGAATTTTTCTTGTTAATTTTCTCGTATCAATTCCTGCTAATCCTGGGATATTTCTTTCTTTCAAGTAATCATTTAACGAAATTTCATTACGGAAGTTTGATGGATGATCACAAATTTCGTTTACGATTAAACCATTTACAGATGGGTGAATTGATTCAAAATCATCACGGTTAATGCCGTAGTTTCCGATTAATGGATACGTAAATGTTACGATTTGACCGCAGTATGATGGATCAGATAAAGTTTCTTGATATCCAGTCATCCCAGTTGTAAATACAACCTCACCTGACTTTTCTATTTCTCCTCCGAAACCTTTTCCAATTAATACTGTTCCATCTTCTAAGATAAGTTGTCTTTTCATACTAATGCACTCTCCTTTTGCCATGCGATCTTACCACCAACGATTGTCATAACCGGCCAACCTTGGCATTTCCAACCTGCGAATGGTGTGTTTTTTCCTTTTGATAAGAATGTTGTTGGATCAATTTCTTCTTCTTGTTCTAAATCGATAATTGTAATATCAGCTGTTCTACCTTCTGTTAGGCGCCCTGCTTCTAAACCGAATGTGTCAGCTGGTTTTTCTGTTAAAAATTGAATCAGTTGCTCTAATGTAATGATTCCTTTTTTCACAAGGTTCGTATATAAAAGCGGGAATGCTGTTTCAAAACCAGTAATTCCGAACGGTGCTCTTTCAATCCCTTGCGCTTTCTCTTCTGCAGTATGCGGTGCATGGTCAGTTGCGATCATATCAATTGTTCCATCTAATAGTCCTTCAATTAACGCTGCATGATCTTCTTTTCCTCGAAGCGGTGGATTCATTTTAAAGTTAGGATCAGCCGATGGGATATCATCTTCACATAATACTAAGTGATGCGGTGTTACTTCTGCTGTCACCTTAATTCCAGCACGTTTCGCGTCACGGATTACACGTACAGATCCTTTTGTACTTACGTGACATACGTGGTAGTGACAATTTGCAGCTTCCGCAAGTAAGATGTCCCGGGCAATATGTACGGATTCACATACTGATGGGATACCGTTTAATCCGTGTTTCTCAGAAAACTTCCCTTCATGTACACATCCTTTATTAATAAGTGTGTTCTCTTCACAGTGTGCAACAACTGCCATATTTAATTTCGATGCACGCTTCATTGCAGCTAACATCATGCTTGCATCTTGCACGCCTACGCCATCATCAGTGAAAGCAAACGCTCCAAGTTCTTTTAACGTTTCAAAATCGGTCATTTCAGAACCTGCTTGACGTACTGTAATTGCTCCATATGGTAATACATTTACATGTGCTTTTTCTTTAATACGCTTTTGCAGGTCTTCCATATGTTCTTTACAATCTGGTACTGGGCGTGTGTTTGGCATTGCGCAAATTGTAGTAAATCCACCTTTTGCTGCTGCAAGTGTTCCTGTTTCAATTGTTTCTTTATGTTCACCACCTGGTTCACGAAGATGAACATGTACATCTACTAATCCAGGTGCGATTAACTTTCCATTTACATCGATTACTTCAGCATTATCTGCCGTAATATTTTCTGCTACCTTCGCAATTTTACCGTCTTGTACGAGAAGATCTGTTGCTACAATTGTTCCTTCTGCATTCATATAACGACCATTTTCAAACAAATAATTCATGTTTCATTCCTCCTAATACATTTGGTAATGCGCGTTTTAGTACAGCCATTCTTACGTAGACCCCGTTTTCCATTTGCTTGAATATGCGTGAGCGTTCACACTCGACAAGTTCACTCGCAATTTCAACATCACGGTTTACAGGGGCTGGATGCATAATAATGCTTCCTTCTTTCATACGTTTTTCTCTTTCAACTGTTAACCCATGTTGCTCGTGATACTCTTTCATAATGTCTGTTTCATAATGGTCATGACGCTCATGTTGTACACGAAGTAACATCATCACATCCACTTCTGGAACAAGTTCATCTAAACTCTTGTACGTTCCAAATGTGTTCTCTTCATCTTTCCACTCTTCTGGGCTTGCAAAGTAAATTGTCGCGCCCAGCTTCGTTAATGCTTCTGCATTAGAACGTGCTACTCGGCTATGACGAACATCCCCAACTATTGCAATCTTCAAACCTTCAAATCTTCCAAACTCTTGTTTAATTGTTAGAAGATCGAGTAGACATTGCGTTGGATGATTTCCACATCCATCTCCAGCGTTCAAGATTGGGATATTTACCTGATCTTTTAATTCATCGAAGTAACGATCTTGCTCATGGCGGATGACTACCGCTTTTGTTCCGATTGATTCTAGTGTTCTTATCGTATCGTATAAAGTTTCTCCTTTTTGTACGCTAGATGCATCTGCGGAAAAGTCTAATACTTCAAGTCCTAATCTCTTCTCAGCAACTTCAAAGCTAAATCTCGTCCTCGTACTATTCTCAAAGAACAAGTTCGCAACAAATGTTTGCTCTGTCGTTTTTCTCTCTTTTCCATTCGCGAAATCTTCTGCGTCTTTTAGGATTTCTGAAATTTCTTGTTCCGATAATTCACTCATCGTTAACAAATGGCTCATCGTCATCCCTCATCTTTCTGTTTTTTATGATAACACCATTGAATTTATATAACAATAACTGTATAAAAATACCCTAGTCTTTGAGACTAGGGTGCGTTAAAGTAGCCACCCTTTTCTATCTCACAGGACTGAATTAAAAGGTTATTTTTATGAAGCAATCTGCTTAGATTGTTTTGTTTTATTTGTTTGTTTTGTCTCTGGTAGTAGTAGATTTAATAGTACACCTACAATTGCTGCTAGCGCCATTCCTTCTACTTGGAACGATTCACCTACGTGCAGTACCGCTCCGCCAATACCGATTACTAGTATAACTGATGCAATCATTAAGTTTCGTTTGTCACCTAAGTCTGTTTTATCGTCTACCATCATACGTAAACCACTTGATGCGATTACACCGAAGAGTAAGATTGATACACCACCCATAACTGGTGTTGGAATCGAATGAATCAGTGCTGAAATCTTCCCGATAAATCCAAACATGATTGCGAACACTGCTGAACCGATGAATAAGTATACACTGTATGCTCTCGTAATTGCTAGCACACCGATGTTTTCACCGTACGTTGTATTCGGTGGTCCTCCTATTAGTGATGCGATCAATGTTGCTATCCCATCACCGAAGATTGAACGATGTAAACCTGGTTTTTCAATTAAATCTCTTTTAATAACATTTCCAAGTACAATTTGATGTCCGATATGTTCTGAAATTGTTACAAGTGCAACTGGCACCATTAAGAGTACAATTTTCCATGAAAACTCCGGAGTATATGTTACAAACGGTACTGTGAAGTCTGGTATGACAAACCATTTTGCCTCAGCTACTGGCTTTAAATCTACTAGCCCTTGGAAGTAAGCGAATATATACCCGCCGATGATTCCAAGTAGCACTGGTATGATACTGAAAAATCCTCTCCCGAATATGGAGCAAATGATTGTAATTGCTAATGTTACTAATGCTACTGAAAAGTGTGTAATGCTATACTTACCATCCGCACCGTTCATCGCCATGTTCACTGCTGTATGTGCTAAAGATAAACCGATTACCATTACGACTGGCCCAACTACGATTGGCGGAAGTAATTTCATAATCCATTCTGACCCAGATTTCTTAATTCCGAGTGAGATTAAGATGTAAACAAGTCCCGCAAGCATTCCTCCAAGCATCGCTGCTCCAGGTCCACCTGCTGTTTTCGCTGTAATAATTGGTGCAATAAAGGCGAATGATGATCCTAAATATGCTGGTACTTGACCTTTCGTTATTAGAAGAAACGCTAGCGTTCCTAATCCACTTGATATTAAAGCTACTGATGGATTCAGTCCTGTTAAAAACGGAACAAGCACTGTTGATCCAAACATCGCGAACAAATGTTGTATACTTAATAATAACCATTTTCCCGGTTTCGGTACTTCATGAATGTCTAACACTGGCCTTTGCTCCATTGTTACATCCTCCTTCAGTTTTAATTTTTGCAATAAAAAAACTCTTTGTGCCTGTGCACAAAGAGTCCTACACTTTCGTATGCCAAATTTGACATATGAAAGCCAAGACCCTTTGGCAGCCTCACAGGACTACATTTAAAAGGGCTTTACTTATCGTATATGCTTACTCGATCTTGTTGATCTGTCTCTTGCAAATCAACTTCGATACGCTCTTCACTAGATGTTGGAATGTTCTTTCCTACATAATCAGCGCGAATTGGTAATTCACGATGACCTCTATCAACAAGAACAGCCAATTGGATTTGTGATGGTCTACCTAAATCCATAAGAGCATCCATTGCTGCTCGAACTGTTCTACCTGTATATAACACATCATCCACAAGGATAACTTTTTTCTTCGTAATATCTACAGGAATATCAGAACCTTTTACAAGTGGTTCTTTATGTTTCGATTGTAGTGTTAAATCATCACGATATAACGTAATATCTAACTCTCCTACTTCCATCTCTTTTCCTTCAATTTGACCAATTCGTTCTGCCAAACGTTGTGCAATAAAAATTCCACGTGTTTTTATTCCGACAAGAACACAATTATCGACACCTTTATTTCGTTCCACGATTTCATGACTAATTCGTGTTAAAGCGCGGCGAATCATTTGGTCATCTAAAACGACAGCTTTCTCTTGCATGCTCTACACCTCCAAGCTTTTTTTCTTGCGTGAGAGTAATGGTATAAAAAAAGTCCTCTCAGCGTGTGCGAGAGGACTTTTGAAAAAAGGGTACAACATACCCTAAGTATTTCAAACCGTTACCTTCTCAACCTCACGGGGCTGTGTTAAAGGATCATTATTTAACTGTTGTCAGTATCTCAGTTTTCTTATGATTTGTCAATACTATTTCCGTAAAACATTTAGCGCTTCTTCAAACACTTCTGGAATCGGTGCCTCAAACTCAATATATTCACCAGTACGAGGGTGATCGAAACCTAAAATCCCTGCATGAAGTGCTTGTCCATTCATATCTAATGTTTTCTTCGGACCATACTTTGGATCTCCTGCAAGTGGATAACCAATATATTTCATATGAACACGAATTTGGTGTGTACGTCCCGTTTCTAAGCGGCATTCTACAAGTGTGAAATCCTTAAATCGCTCTAACACTTGGAAATGTGTAACTGCATTCTTACCATTTTCATCAACAGTCATACTTTGACGTTCTTTTTTATCACGACCAATTGGAGCGTCAATTATTCCTTTATCATGTGGAATTACACCATGTACAATCGCTTTATAACGTCTTGTTACCGTTTTTGCTACAAGTTGATTTACAAGTGATTCATGCGCCATATCATTTTTAGCAACCATTAATAATCCAGATGTATCCTTATCAATACGGTGTACTATACCAGGACGCATTACACCGTTAATACCTGATAGGTCTGTACAATGATGCATAAGTCCGTTTACAAGCGTACCCTTCGTATGCCCTGGTGCTGGATGTACTACCATGCCACGCGGCTTATTTACAACTAGTACATCGGCATCTTCATAATAAACTTCTAAATTCATATCTTCCGGTTGAATATCTAACTCTTCTGGCTCGGGAATTGTTACTGTAATTTCATCATTTCCTTTTACTTTATAATTCCCTTTAACTGATTTCCCATTTACTGTCACAACAGCATCTTTAATCCATTGCTGCACTTGTGAACGTGACCATTCACTGTTTATTTCTGCAACGAATTTATCAATTCGCTCGCTTTTTTGTTCTTCTGCAACTGTTACTTGTACTACTTCACTCATTCAATTACTCCTTCGCTTTCTTTCCTTCTAATACTGTTTGAATAATAATTAATACAACTCCAATACATAATGCTGAGTCAGCTATATTGAATACCGGATAGTTGTACGAGAAAATATACACGTGAATGAAATCCACTACTTCTTGTCTAAATACACGATCAATAAAATTGCCAATTGCTCCGCCTAAAATTAGACCTAATGAAATACCTAGAAGCTTGTCCGTTTTCGCATATTTTTTCATATAAAATACGATAAATGCTACGAAAATGACTGTAATAATGTAGAAAAACCACATTTTATTTTCTAAAATACCCCAGGCAGCTCCTCTATTTCGATGAGATGTTATGTATAATACATTATCGATAATCGGAATGCTCGTACCCAATTCCATGTTCTTTACAATTAGCCACTTCGATATTTGATCGATGGCAATGACAAATAACGCTATTACATAATATATCATTTTCATTTCCCCCACAAAGACAGTGTACCTCAAAATTTTAGCATAGCTGCTACCTTTTCACAATGAACCTTTGTAGAAGAATAAAATAAATTAAAAAAAGGTAACATAATATCGTTGTGCGTATTTCATACATTTACCTTTTCATAGAAAAATTCATGAATAGTACGAGCAGTCGGCATTGTTTTCATTTGTTTTGTAGAAATCGCTCTTCCAGTTTCTTCACAAATACCGTACATATCTATTTCCATTTTAAACAATGCACGTTCTACATCTTTTAAATCCTCTTTTATATCATGTAATAGCAATTTTTTCTTTGTCTCTTCCTTTATTTCGTATCCAAGTTCTTGCCCAAATTCCATATAGTATGTGTGCATTACTTCTTTCGCCAATCTATCTTGCAACTCTTTTCTCATCAATTGCAATTCTTCTTTTATTTCCATATAAATTTCATTCACGTGTACATTCCTCCCAGCTGCAATGTACATTTAGTGTGTCCGAAATTTCCACGCTTACCTCACACACATTTTTCCTTCATAGGAAAGAGAGTGAAAGTTATTTCGATATATCATCAACAAAAAAGCTGACTGCTATTATGAGCAGTCAGCTTTTTTTCATTATTTCACATAATTTTCTTTAACAACCGTTGCACAACGCTCACATAATGTTTCATGTTCTGCATCTTTACCAATTGTTTCTGAAACAACCCAACAACGTTCACACGTCTCACCTGTCGCCTGTGCTACAACTACAGCTGTATGCTCATACTTTGGTGCTTCTGTTGGCGCTTCTTCAATTGTACCACCAAGTTTATACTCAGAGACGATGAATAATTGCTTTAAGTCTTCGCTAATAGACTCTAACATAGCCTTCATTTCTGCAGTCGGATATAGCGTAATGCTCGCATTTAATGACTTACCAATTACTTTCTCATTACGAGCTACTTCTAACGCTTTTAAAACGTCATCACGTAATGTCATAAATGCATCCCATTTTGCTCTTAACGCTTCTGAACCCTCTACTTCTGTAGCTTCTGGCATATTAGTTAACTGTACGCTTTCTTCTTCTGCACCAGGAACATATGGCCATACTTCATCAGCTGTATGAGGTAAGATTGGCGTTACAAGTTTCGTTAATGCAACAAGAACATCATATAATACAGTTTGAATTGCACGACGATCCGCGTGATCTGCACCTTCAATGTATAAAATGTCTTTTGCAAAGTCTAAGTAGAATGAACTTAGATCAATTGTACAGAAGTTGTGAATTGCATGATATACAGCAGCAAAGTCATATGTTTCATATGCATCTTTTACTTTTGTAATTAAGTCATTTAACTTCACTAACATGTAACGATCTACTTCACGAAGTTCAGCGACCGCTACTGTATTTTCACTTGGATTAAAATCATCTAAGTTTCCTAATAAGAAACGGAATGTGTTACGGATTTTACGATACACTTCTGCTACTTGTTTTAAAATATCATCTGAAATACGTACATCAGATTGATAGTCAACAGAAGATACCCATAAGCGTAAAATGTCTCCGCCTAATTGATCCATAATTTTCTTCGGTACGACGATGTTTCCAATCGACTTACTCATTTTACGTCCGTCACCATCTAGTACGAAACCATGGCTTAGTACGCCTTTATACGGAGCTTTACCAGTTACAGCAACTGCTGTTGATAATGAAGAGTTAAACCAACCACGATACTGGTCAGATCCTTCTAAATATAAATCAGCTGGACGTTGTAAGTCTTCGCGCTCTTCTAATACCGCTTGGTGAGAAGAACCTGAATCGAACCATACATCCATGATGTCTGTTTCTTTACGGAATTCACCATTTGGGCTACCTGTATGTGTAAATCCTTCTGGTAATAAATCTTTCGCTTCACGCTCGAACCATACGTTAGAACCGTGCTCACGGAATAAATCTGCTACATGATTAATTGTTTCATCTGTAATAATTGGATCACCATTTTCTGCATAGAATACAGGAATTGGCACACCCCATGCACGCTGACGAGAAATACACCAGTCACCACGGTCACGAACCATATTATGAAGACGAGTTTCTCCCCATGCTGGTACCCATTTTGTTTCCGCAACAGCTTCTAATAATTCTTTACGGAACGCTTCAATAGATGCAAACCACTGCGCTGTCGCACGGAAAATAATTGGTTTTTTCGTTCTCCAATCATGTGGGTATGAATGCGTAATGAATGTTAGTTTCAGTAACGCGCCTACTTCTTCTAATTTTTCCGTAATTGGCTTGTTAGCTTTATCATAGAATAAGCCTTCAAATCCAGGTGCTTCATTTGTTAATACACCTTTATCATCAACTGGGCAAAGTACTTCTAAGCCATACTTTTTACCAACAACGAAGTCATCTTCCCCGTGTCCTGGTGCTGTATGAACACAACCTGTACCTGCATCTGTTGTTACGTGCTCTCCTAGCATAACTAATGAGTCACGATCGTAGAATGGATGTTTTGCAACTGTATACTCAAGTTCGCTACCTTTTACCGTTTTCACAACTTCAGCATTTTCCCACTCTAACGTTTTTGCAACTGTCTCAAATAGTTCAGAAGCGATGATATATTTCTCATCATTTACTTTCACAATAGCATATTCAAGTTCTGGGTGAACAGAAATACCTAAGTTTGCAGGTAACGTCCAAGGCGTTGTTGTCCAAATAATGTATTTCTCATCACCTTCTAATACGTTCTTTCCATCTTTTACAGGGAATGCTACGTAAATAGATGCTGATTTTTTATCTTGATATTCAATTTCAGCTTCTGCTAAAGCTGATTCACTTGTTGGAGACCAGTAAACTGGTTTTTGTCCTTTATAGATATAACCTTTTTTCGCCATGTCACCAAACACTTTAATTTGTTGTGCTTCATAAGCTGGCTCTAAAGTAATATATGGATTATCCCAATCTGCACGTACACCTAAACGCTTAAATTGTTCACGTTGACGTTCCACTTGCTCATATGCATACTCTGCACATAACTTACGGAACTCAGCAACTGTCATTTCTTTACGCTTTACACCTTTATTTGTTAAAGCTTGCTCAATTGGTAAACCGTGTGTATCCCAACCTGGTACATATGGTGCACAGTATCCAGTCATTGATTTAAAACGAACAATAAAGTCTTTTAACACTTTATTTAGTGCGTGTCCCATATGGATGTCACCATTTGCATATGGAGGTCCATCATGTAGTACAAATAAAGGACGGCCTTTCGTATGTTCTTGTACCTTTTCATAAATATTCATTTCAGCCCATTTTTCTTGCATTGCAGGCTCACGTTTCGGTAAATTCCCACGCATCGGGAATTCTGTTTTTGGCATTAGTAATGTATTTTTGTACTCCATGCTCAATTCCTCCTTAAATATATAAACGACAGACCTTAAAAAAGGGAATAAAAAAGAGACCTCTCATCCCCAAAAAGGGACGAGAAAGTCTCCCGCGGTACCACCCTAGTAGACCATATACAAATGCATAAGGTCCTCTTTATATTCTTAACGCGAATATACGCCTACGCTTACTAAATTTGTTCAGCGCGGAACTCCAGGGTGATATTCCCATTATCTCCTTATCCTGAGCTTACACCATCCTCAGTTCGCTATATAAGGTATGAAAAAGGTACTTATCCCTATCTTCGTTTTTCTTAATAAATATGCTGTTTAAAATTATATGTAATAATGAGAAAAACGTCAAGCTTACACTGTTTCTTCTTTTTTCAACAGTTCGTCCACTTCGTCTTCTAATTCAATTAGTTTATCCCAATCATCGTTGTTTAACATTTCAAGTTGTGTTTCTAATAACATACGGAAACGAGTTCGGAATACTTTCGCTTGTTTCTTCAACTCTTCAATATCAAAAGCAACTTTTCTTGATTTCACTAACGCTTCATTAATGATACGATCTGCATTTTTTTCTGCTTCACGTACAATTAATTTTGCTTCTTTTTGTGCATTACGCTTCACTTCTTCAGCAGCTTCTTGTGCGACAATGATAGATTTGTTCAGCGTATCTTCAATATTAGAAAAATGATCTAACTTTCCTTCTAATTGTGCAACCTTTTCTTCTAAAGCTTTTTTCTCACGAATGACTAATTCATAATCTTTGATGATTTGATCAAGAAACTCATTTACTTGATCTTCATCGTAGCCACGAAACCCGCGACCAAATTCTTTGTTATGAATATCTAATGGTGTTAACGGCACAACGCCACCTCCAAGTAGTTATCTAAATTTCCTCTTTCAATTATATCTTTTCTTCGACAAAATAAGAGAATTTCCTTCTAAAAAACCAATCATTTTAGTATACCATACAAAACTCTCCATTTGTCGCGCTTCGTTTTACCTTCTACAGAAAATAATTTACTTCGTCCATACCCTCTAACCGAGAAAACATCCCCCGGAAAACATTCATACGAAGTTTGCTCTACTGTTTTCCAATTGACTTTTACTAAGCCACCTTTTATAAGAGGCTGTACCTTCTGCCTAGATATATGTAGCATTTCGGCTAATAAAACATCTAGACGAAGTGACGAAACAGTCCCAGATTTTTCTCCCCATTTTTCACCTACACGCAAAATTTTCTCTACTTGTATAGGAGAGAGTGTGACTTTCATTTTCCCTATTGATTGTAAGTTCATTTCAATATACGATACAACTTCTTTGGCAACTGCAATTTGGGCACGGTCTTCTTGAAGCAAAATATCACCACATTTTTCCCTTGTTAAACCAAGCGACATGAATGCACCTAATATTTGCCTATGTTCTAGCGTAAAAAACTTGGAAGGATAGTCAATTTCTAATACTTCTACTTGAAATTCCTCTTCATTTAATTCTAGATAATCTGGATAAATTAGTGCTCTTTTCCGTTCGGCTTCAGGCATCGCACCATCAAACCGTACAGCTACATCTCCTTGCCCTATTACCATAGAAACAATTTGTTGCTGTCTTGGATCAAGAAAATCTGTTAACTTGACTTGATGGTACTCAGCAGCCTGTTTCCACTCTAATACTTTATCCACAAAGACCTCTTCATCAGGTCTAAAATGCTCATAGATGCTCATGTATTTAACCTCACACTATAAAAAATAGTTGAATAAACTCACTAAACCACCTCTAGCAAGTTTCAAGGCAACAATAGCAACAAGTGGAGAAATATCAATCATACCAAATGGTGGAATAAACCTCCTAAACGGCTCTAAATACGGTTCGCAAATACGCGCAAGAAAATCTCCAAAAGCTGATTCCTTTGCGCCAGGAAACCATGATAGGAGAATGTAAATAATTAATGCCCACGAGTAAATCTCGATAGCAGTAAGTAACACTGTTAAAACTGTTGTCATGGCGTATTACCACCTCTTTATATTTGTCTCTTCTTCTTCACCGAATAACTCTGAAATCGCACCAACGATATCAACATTTTCAGGTGTACACATAAATGTTTTCGGGCCTATTTTTTGAATATCCCCGCCTATAGCGTATACAGTACCACTTAAAAAGTCAACGATACGTACAGCTTGATCTGTAGACATTCTTTGCAAACTAATTACAACAGCTCGTCTACCTTTTAAGTGATCCGAAATGCCTTGCGCTTCCGAATATGTACGTGGTTCTAGTAAAACAACTTTTGAAGATTGCTTCGCTGTTTCAATACTCACTACATTTTGCTTCGGTTGCACTTTCGCAAACGGAACATCTTGTTGTTCTGGGGGATCTTGTTGCTTTTTCATGTCTGTTTGCTCCTTTTCATAACTATATTGAGCTGCTTCTTTTTCTTCCGGTGTGTCAAAAAAGAAGTATTTTACTTTTGACCAACTCATAATAACTTTCTCCTTCCTCCTACGCTTTTCCTACTAAAACCGTTCCCAAACGAATATATGTAGCGCCTTCCTCAATTGCAATCGTGTAATCATTTGACATTCCCATTGATAATTCTTTACATGGTGCATGTAATAATTCTAGCTCCTGCACCTCTGTTTGTAGCATGCGCAATTCCTTAAAGCAGCGACGAATCTCTTCCTCTTCTCCTGTAAACGGAGCCATTGTCATTAATCCTACCACTTCAATCTTATCCAATTCTTGCAAACTTTGAATAAAAGAAATTGTTTCTTCTATCGCCAATCCTTGCTTTGATTCTTCAGATGATGTTTTCACTTGAATAAAGCATTTAACTTTCTTATCAGCACGTTTTTGAATTTCTTTTGCAAGCGAAAGACGATCTAATGAATGTAAATAATCAATCTCATTAATGATTTCTTTTACTTTTCTCGTTTGCAATGATCCAATAAAATGCCAATTCACTTTTGAACCGAAATGCTCGTATTTTTGTAAGAAACCTTCATTTCTATTTTCACCTAAATCAATAATTCCTGTTTCAATTACTTCGCTTGTTTTTTCAATCCCTACAGTTTTTGTAACTGCAACGAGCTTAATATCTTTCATCGAACGTCCAGCTCGTACACAAGATTCTTTAATTACTTCGTTTACATCTGCTAAATTCCCTTGCACTGCCACTTACTTCACTCCTCCTTAAAACCTATGAAACTCAACATTCTCCCCGTCTTACCTTGATCACGACGATGAGAGAAAAATAATTGTTCTTCACAGCTTGTACAAAGAGATGACATTACAATATGTTCTTCTTTTATGCCTGCTTGTACACATAATATACGATTAACTTCTTTTAAATTAATTGCATACTGACCATCAGAAATTACTTTATGAGGAACAGATCCGTTTACTACTTGCTGTGCTGCTGTTAATACACGATCATCAACAACATAACAACATGATCCGATTGCAGGACCAATTGCGACATGAATTTCATCACTTGAAACACCTTCTGCATTCCACTTTTGAATCATTTCTTTCGCAATCTCTGTTACAGTCCCTTTCCACCCAGCATGCGCAAGTCCTATCATATCATGTGATGGTGCATAAAAATAGAGCGGAACACAATCAGCGTAACAAGATGTTAAGAGAACATCTTTGTTAGTCGTATAAATGCCATCCGTTTTTGGAATACCGTCTTCATATGAATAAACGCCTTTCCCTTTTTCTTGCAGTCCTACTTTCTCAACATGATGGTCATGAACTTGTTCAGAGCAAATCCATTTTTCTAATGGTTTTTGTAACTTATTAGCTAAAATGCGTCTGTTTTCATGAACATTCTCCACGATATCATTCACATGTAATCCTAAATTCATCGCATGAAAGGAGCCTGTACTTACTCCACCATCTTTTGTCGTAAATCCAACAGTAATGTTTCCAAGTTCTTTCCACGCTTGTAAATACAGTATACCGTCCGCATATTTAAATGGTTCTCTCATAAAGCGACTCCTTTTAATTAAAATAACAGAAAAAAGTATGGTACTTCCTGTCTATTTTACCATACTTTTATTTTTTCATAATGACAACAGAAAAAAAAGAGGAATTTGTAATATTCTTTATGAAATTGTCGGTGTTTGTATTGATTCTGTTACAGAATTAACATGATCTACTTTTACAAGTATGACATCTTCTCCAATTTTCATAATTTGCTCCCAAGGAATCACAAATTCTACTTCCTTCCCAAAGAGTCCAAGCATTCGTGCCTGCTTAGAAATAATAACCGCCCTAATCTTTCCTGTGTCTATATCAATATCAATATCTCCAATATTCCCAAGCCTCTTTCCATCTGAAACATTTACAACATCCTTCATTTGAAACTCCGAAATCCGTATCATATTCATCCTCTCCCTTATATCATGAATCGTAAGTACGCTCTCAAATAAAGTGAAACCTTAATCAGTGGGATTATCCCCATCCCTACTGATTATTAACCCATGCCAATCGGACTTTTACGGGCAGTCCCGCTTCCATCTAACTTTTTACTTCAGCCTAATTTCGAAGCGGATAAACAGTATATAACCGCTACTAATAGAACATCCATTTTATTTTCATTATATGAACCTACCCAATCTACTATGAGCGCAAAATATTATATATAAAAAAGACCTCACCATAACTGGTGAGGACCTTATCCTTGAATCGTCTTATTCATTTGCTTAATAGCAGACTTCTCCAAACGTGATACTTGCGCTTGAGAAATCCCAATTTCTTCGGCAACTTCCATCTGTGTCTTTCCTTGAAAGAAACGTTTTCGAATAATCATTTTTTCACGATCATTTAAACGCTTCATTCCTTCTTTCAACGCCAGTTCTTCAACCCACTGCTCGTCCTTTTGTTTTTCATCCTTTAATTGATCCATAACAAAGATAGGATCTCCTCCATCGTTATAAATCGGTTCAAATAATGAAACCGGATCTTGAATCGCATCTAGTGCAAAAACAATCTCTTCATGTGTCACTTCAAGAACTTTCGCAATATCCATTGCTGTTGGTTCTTTTGAATTTTCAGCAATCAATTTTTCTCTTACTTGCAACGCTTTATACGCAATATCTCGTAATGAGCGAGATACACGAATTGGATTGTTATCACGCAAATATCTGCGTATTTCTCCAATAATCATCGGCACAGCATACGTTGAAAACTTTACATTTTGGCCTAAATCAAAGTTATCAATGGATTTCATAAGTCCAATGCAACCAACTTGAAATAAATCATCAACATATTCTCCTCTGTTATTAAATCTTTGGATGACGCTCAGTACAAGACGTAAGTTTCCATTCACTAATTTCTCTCTGGCGCTTATCTCTCCACTTTGCATTTCACGAAATAATTTACGCATCTCTTCATTTTTTAGTACTGGAAGTTTAGCTGTATCAACACCGCAAATTTCTACTTTGTTTCTCGTCAAAGTGTTCCCTCCTATCGGGAGTTGCTGTACAGTGTAAAGTATTTCCTTTGAAGGGGATTTTATGCATACGGTTTTTCCATCATTTTTCACAAATATCATATTTCCTAATGCACAAAAAAAGAATAAGACCAGTCTAGATACCGACTGGTCTTATTCTTCACACCATTTTATTAAATTCTTTTCGTAATCTTTTTATAATTCTTTTTTCCAAACGAGAAATATAAGACTGTGAAATTCCAAGCATATCAGCCACATCTTTTTGTGTCTTCTCTTCGCCACCAGCGAGTCCAAACCGAAGCTCCATAATTTGTTTTTCACGGTCATTTAATTGATGCAATGCTTTCATTAAAAGATGACGATCTACAGTAGCTTCTAAATCTTTTGTAATAATGTCATCATCTGTGCCTAAAACATCTGATAGTAACAGTTCATTTCCGTCCCAATCAATGTTAAGCGGTTCATCAAAAGAAACTTCCGAACGATTTTTATTATTTCGACGCAAATGCATTAAAATTTCATTTTCTATACAACGAGATGCATATGTTGCTAATTTAATTTTCTTTTCTGGATTAAATGTATTCACTGCCTTAATAAGACCAATTGTTCCTATACTAATCAAATCCTCAATATTGATCCCTGTATTTTCAAATTTTCTTGCTATATATACAACAAGCCTTAGGTTACGTTCAATAAGCATCGACCTCGCAGCTTGATCTCCATTTGGTAATTTATTCAAAAGAACTGCCTCTTCTTCTTTCGTTAACGGCGGTGGCAACGCTTCACTTCCACCAATATAATAAATTTCATCGGTCTTAATTCCTAATTTCAGCAATACTTTATACCAAAGGTATACCAAATAAAATTTAAATTTCACCATATTATCCCGCCTCTCATAATTAAGCAATTACCATCTTTTGCGAAATCAACATTTTCGGATGTACAATGCATTGATACTCTCCATTAGTAGATAATTGTTGTGTATTTAATCCAATCAGTACTTTGTTTACAACAACCGAACTACCTTCATGATAAACTCGCACACAATCTGGCTTAATTGCCCATAAAAATTGATTCTCTACTCCTACTGCTCGGAAAGGAATTAAACGTAGTTTCGTCGCCCATCCAGAATCATTTTCTGGTATTTGAGGAATTTCTGTTTTGGAATAAATTTGTTCTGTTAACCAAGCTGGCAAACAATGTTCTAATGATGAAATATGCATAATCATAACGGGTGTTTTCGTTAACGGGTCATAAAGTTGGTTCCCACTATCAATTAGACCTGCTAATTCTAGTTCCTCTCCAGCTAATTGAATTTCCACTTTCACGATTTGATCATAGTGTATCTTTGTGACCTCTACGCTTTCTATACGCTTTTTAGAAAAATAATAAATTACTGGAAAACCAAAAATAACAAATACCCAACTAATTGGATCACCGTAAGAAACTGATTTAGATTGAACTAATCCATTTACCATTTCGTTCGTTTGCAAAAAGTAATGCGTTCCAATTAATCCTCCACCAACCATAAAGGTTACAAAATAGAAAGTAAAAACAGTTTGTGTATAATTTCTAAATGTCGAAAACCCAAATGCTGTATACACAATAAGTAACGAGTACAATAGTTTCATAATTGGATGTGTCATCATAGAAGCAAAAGGCGTAAAGGCGAAAATAACAATAGTTGAACCTATAAATGCCCCTAACACAAGCCTCCATCTTTTGATTCTCTTTTTTAACACGGTGGCTGTTAATAAAAGTAAAAGAAAATCAATGCAGGCGTTTAACAACCAGACAATGTCGGCGTAAACAACCAAACAATTCACCTCTTTTTTTAAGTTGAGACTAGTATAATGCATATCCAATAGGAAAGTGTGTCAATTGGTGGAGGGATTTTTTTGTTATTTTGTGATTTCTAGACATAATCTGTCGGTAAAAAATAAAAGTGTATTTTTCATAGAATAATATGAATTTTTTACTTGTATACATAATAATTGAATTATATATATACAAAGTTTATCTTGCTATTTGCGGGCAGTAAGACCCTGCCTCAAAATTCAGCTATAAAAAAGGACAGAAGTTAAGTGGGAGTCGGGCTAACAATCATTTTTGGATGAACACCCCCGACTAATTAAAGTTTCAATTTATCACAGCTTATGGCTTAAAAATAGGACTGGGCTCTCCATATGCAAAATAATAAAAAAAGATCTGCTTAGCAGATCTTTTCCATTTAGACAACAAAAAAAAGGAGCATGAAAGCTCCTTTTCTTTTATCGTCTACGACGGTTACGTAAGAATGCTGGAATATCGATGTCATCTGAATCTGTATGACGATCATGCACAACCGGCTCTTCACGTTTCATTTCACGCTTAACTTCACGTTGTTTTGAAGGTTGAGCTACTGGTTGTTGTTGCTGTTGTGTGTGATTCGCAGTCGGACGGATAATTGGTTTTGGTGGTTGTGTCGAAGCACTATCATCAAAACCAGTTGCAATTACAGTGACAACGATATCATCTTTTAATCCTTCATTAATAACAGAACCGAAGATCATATTTACTTCTGGATCCGAAGCTGAAGCTACAATGTCTGCTGCTTCTTGTACTTCATATAAACTTAAGTTTGCGCCGCCCGTAATGTTCATAATAACACCTTGAGCTCCATCAATAGATGTTTCTAGTAATGGACTAGAAATCGCTTTTTTCGCAGCTTCAGCAGCACGATTTTCACCATTACCAGAACCGATACCCATTAAAGCAGAACCTCTATTAGACATAATTGTTTTTACGTCTGCAAAGTCTAAGTTAATTAGACCTGGTGTAGCAATTAAATCAGAAATACCTTGAACACCTTGACGTAATACGTTATCTGCTTCACGGAACGCTTCTAACATTGGCGTATTTTTATCAACAATCTCTAATAAGCGATCATTTGGAATTACGATAAGTGTATCTACATTTTCTTTAAATGACGCAATACCAGATGCAGCTTGAGTTGCACGTTTACGCCCTTCAAATGTAAATGGACGTGTTACAACACCAACTGTTAACGCGCCTAGTTCTTTTGCAACTTGAGCAACAACTGGAGCTGCACCAGTTCCAGTTCCGCCGCCCATACCAGCAGTTACGAAGACCATATCCGCGCCACGAAGCGCTTCTTGAATCTGTTCTTTACTTTCTTCTGCAGCTTTTTTCCCTACTTCAGGGTTTGCGCCTGCACCAAGTCCACGCGTTAATTTTCCACCAATTTGCATTTTCGTTTCAGCTTTTGATAGATTTAATGCTTGTGCATCAGTATTCACAGCGATAAAGTCTACACCTTGTACACCGTGTTCAATCATACGGTTTACAGCGTTGTTTCCGCCACCGCCGACACCGATAACTTTTATATTCGCTAATTGATCTTGAGTAGTATCAAACTCTAACATGTCGAAATCCCCCTAGAACCTCATTTTTCGTGTCCAATTTTAATCCCATAAATAACGGAATGCACGTTTTACTTTTGACATCATGCGGTCATCATTTTGATTAGTATTGTTTTGATTACGAGTTTTTTGTTTCGCAGGTTGCTGTTGTACCGGCATTGGTGCTGGTACTGGTTCAAAATGTTCTTGCTTTTCCTGCACATTTTTCCCACGTAATTTAGCTTTTTGATAAGAATGTTTAATTAATCCAACTCCACTTGTATATTGAGGCTCACGAACACCAATATAATCAGGAGTTGCTATACGAACATTTTCATGTAAAATATCGTATGCAAGATCAAGAACACCTGGCATAGAAGCTATCCCACCAGTTAGTACATATCCAGAAGCAGCTTGCTTTACTCCTAACTTATGCACTTCATCTTGAACAAACATTAAAATTTCCTCTACACGAGCCTCTATTATATCCGATAATTCCAACTGAGAATATTGTTCTGTTTGATCGCTTCCCATAATAGGAACCGTAAACATCTCTTCTTCAGATGCTGTATCATAAAAAGCATGTCCATATTTCAGCTTAATTTGATCTGCATTTTCTGTTGAAGTTTTCAGCCCAATCGCTATATCCTTCGTTATATGATCTCCACCTAATGGCAATACGCTCGTTGCTTGCAACTCTCCATCTTTAAAAATAGATAAGGTTGTAGATCCTCCGCCCATATCAACAAGGGCTACCCCTCTATTTCTTTCATCCGAAGATAACGCAACTGTCGCTGCCGCTAAAGGTTGCAGACAAATATCAACAATTTCAAGACCTGCTTTTTCTACACAACGAAGTAGGTTATGTAGTAAAGTTCTCGAGCCTGTAATAAGTGTACCTTCCATTTCTAATCTTACACCGATCATCCCGCGTGGATCGTTAATCTCGTCAAGACCGTCTACAATGAACTGTCGAGGTACCACATCAATAAATTCACGTTCAGGAGCAATTGACACAACTTGCGCTGCATCTAGAACGCGTAAGACATCTTCATTCCCGATTTCACGATCTTCATTTGAAACAGCGACTACTCCGTGACACGGGAGCAACTGTACCTGGTTTGCATTGACACCTACTACAACTTGCTCAATGTGGATACCCACCATGCGCTCAGCTTGTTCAATTGCTTTTTTAATTGATCGAACAGTTTCATCTATATCAACTATCGATCCCTTTTTCAAACCATTTGATTTTACGTTTCCAACACCAATAATGTTTAAGCTATCATTAACCATTTCACCAATGATGACTTTAACATTGGATGTACCGATGTCAAGACTAACATATATTTCATTGCTGTTCATTCTTTGGCACCTCCTTCTTTATTTATACCATACAACTCAATATATGGAACAACAATCGCAACTTTACTATTTATAAGAAAAATATTCAACGTCTTTGTACGTTTCCCTTTTTTAACCCTATATTTTTCTTATTTTTATTTAACATTCATTTAAGAATATCGCAGTAACCTGTGAATAACTGCTCTATCTTGAAATAATTATATTTCAAGTGTAAAGATTACCGCCAAGTATAAGTCTACACTAAGATGTACTTGTAGAAAAGTGAAACTTGTACCAATCCTAGTATGAATCTAAGAAAATTTACATTTTTTTCATCAAATTAAGCATTCTTGCAAATTAGCATCCATATAAAAGAACGTTTGTTTCATTTCATACGTAATAACGCAGTAAAAACTATCATTCTATTCTTTCTTTTCTTCAGCACCTAGTTCCTTCGTATATGCACCCACTTCTAAGTCAATTAAAACCTTCTTACCAGGTTCAATTGTTTTTAAAATAAGTGGATAAGCTTCCATTCGCTTTGCGAAATTTTGAATAGTGGTGCTCACTTCATATCCTTCATTCATATATAAAGTAAGATGATCTTCATTTGCGTTCGTTGGTGTATAACGAATTTCAGAAATAGACCTTAAAATAGTTGGCGTTAATTTTTCTAGTTCTGCAATTAATTCCTTCATTTTTTCCTCTTTAAATGGTTCAAAAATTGGTGCTGCAACTGGAAGCTTTCCGTTCGGAAGTACATCGAGTGTTTTCCCATTTTCTAATAACGGTTGTAATTTCCCATCTTTGTTTATATAGCCAATTGTTAAATATTCTTCGATATGAACATCAATTTTGTTTGGGAAACGTTTTTTTACATTTACCTCTTTAATTTCTTTTCGTTTCGTTAAGTTTTCTTCTGCTTTATGTGCTGTTACTCGGAAATAACTCGTATCATATGTCACACCTGATTCCTTCATAACTTGTTCATCTGTCATATAATGATTTCCAAAGACACTTATCTTTTTTATATTACTAAGCGGAGACCGAAAATAAATTAAAAAGAGTACTAATAAAAATAAAATCGATATGTATAAAATTAACCGATGATTAACAGGTTTCTTATTTTTTTTATTTTGATTCTTTAATTTTGGTACACGATCTTGTAGTTTAATCACTTTACTATTTTTCATGTACGATCCCCCTATGTAACATAAAGAACGGCATGTTCCTCATGCCGTTCTTATCTTCTTATTATAACATAAATGATAATGAGCGGAACGAACAACCGTTATCTTCCAATTATTTCTACTTCTGTATGCATATCAACACCAAATTTATCTTTAATTGTACGCTTTACCAATGCGATTAAGTCTAATACATCTTGCGCTGAGGCCACACCAGTATTAACAATAAAATTCCCATGCATTTCAGAAATTTGAGCTCCACCTATTGTATAACCACGAAGCCCTGATTTTTCTATTAAATCTCCTGCAAAATAGGGGACTGGATTTCGAAATATACTTCCTGCACAAGGGTGATTCCAAGGCTGCGTTTCACGGCGATACTCTTTATTCTTTTGCATGCTTCTTACAATTCCCTCGCGTTCGCCTACCTCCAATTGGAATTCAGCTTCCAAAACAATACCAGGGCGTTTCATTTGCAATACAGATGTGCGATAAGAAAAGCCCATTTCGGTATTCGTCAACCAATTAATTGTTCCATTGTCAAACAAAATACAAGCTTTCGTTAATACACTCGATATGTCGGACTTATGAGCGCCTGCATTCATATACACTGCACCGCCAACACTTCCTGGAATACCACTTGCAAATTCCAGGCCCGCTAATCCCTGTCGACTAAGTAAAGTTGACAATTTAATAAGGGGATATCCAGCACCGACTCTTACTCTATGTTTTTCGACTTCTAAATGGTCTAATCCTTCTCCTAAACGAATAACCACACCTTCTATACCTTGATCAGATACGAGAAGATTTGAACCACGACCAATTGCAGTCCACCTTGTCTTGTACTTCTTTACTAACTCTAGAGTCTTCTCAATACCAGCAACATGCTTTGGTACAATTAAAATATCAGCTGGTCCGCCTATTTTCATAGTCGTGTAACGCGCTAACGGTTCATTAACTAACACGCGACCAACATTTGCTTCTAAAAGCTCTTTTACTAATTGTTCCATAGACAATCTCCCCCATATCAAGTCTCCTTATTACAGTAATATGCGGGGCGTTCACCTAATGTTATTTTTTAATAAGCTTGTTCATTACTTCATATAGCTTATTTGCTGCATCTGGAATACCAAGTTGCTTAGTAGCCAGTTTCATATTTTGTAATGTTTGTGTATCCAATAAAATCTCATCAATGTCACGAATAAGCGTTTCAGATGTTAAATCTTTTTCAAGTAGCATTTTAGCTGCTCCTTTATCAACAACTGATCGTGCATTTTTTTCTTGATGGTTATTTGTTACGTACGGACTTGGAATTAATACACTCGGCTTTCCTAACGCTGTTAATTCTGCAAGCGTTGTAGCCCCTGCCCTTGAAACAACAAGATCTACACCCGTCAGTACCTCTGGCATATTATGAATAAAAGGTTTAATAATAACATTATTCGGATTCCCTTTTTGTTTCACGGCTTCCATAACTTTATCATAATGTACTTCGCCTGTTACATATAATACTTCGTAACTTTTATTCCCAAATTGTTCAATCGCTTCTACAAAAGCATCGTTAATCGGTCTAGCCCCGCGGCTCCCACCAAAAATAAGCACGGATTTTTTAGAAAGGGATAGTCCTACCGAACGTTTTCCTTTCATTCCATTTTGGTCCATTACTTCTGATGCACGTGGATTACCTGTCATAACCACTTTTGACTGTGGAAAATGTTCTGCAGCTGCTTCAAAACAAACTGCAACTTTATCGACATAACGACTTAAAAATTTATTCGTTACACCAGGTACACTATTTTGTTCATGGACAATAGTCGGAATACCTAATTTAGCCGCAGCATATACAACTGGCCCACATACGTATCCACCCGTACCAATCACAATATCAGGGTTAAAACGACGAATATATCGTTTACTATCTTGAACACCTTTTAGGAAACGCATCACGGTTTTTACATTATCAAGAGATATTTTTCGTTTAAATCCACTTATAGCAATAGATTGGAACGGAATACCCGCTTTCGGTACGATGGTACTCTCTAATCCATTCTCTGTACCAATGTATAAAAATCTTGCTTCCGGATTTAGTTTTTTTATTTCTCTAATTAAAGCAAGAGCTGGATAAATATGTCCTCCAGTACCCCCACCACTTACTAATACTCGCACTACTGATTCCTCCACTTCCCTGTTCTTATTCAATCGTATTTATTTCTATATACATATTGTATTTTCACACACACACGAAAAACCCTGTCTTTTAAACAGGGTTTAATAGCGAGAATGGCGACTTATATTCAATAATACACCTACTGCCATTAACATTAAGGTCAAACTTGATCCACCATAACTTAAAAATGGCAAAGTAATACCGGTAACAGGCATCAGTCCTGTTACAACACCAACATTAATCATTACTTGAATCGCAATCATCGCCACAATACCTACTGCTAAAAACGTACCATATAAATCTGGCGCTCCTAATGCTATACGAATCCCACGCCATAATAATAGACTAAATAATAATAACACAAATGAACCACCAATAAAACCTAATTCCTCGGATAAGATTGCAAATATAAAGTCTGTTTGTGGTTCAGGTAAATAAAGGAATTTTTGTCTACTTTGTCCAAGTCCAAGCCCAAATAAACCACCAGGTCCAATTGCGAGTAACGATTGGATAATTTGAAATCCACTTCCGAGCGGATCCGACCACGGATCTAAATATGATGTGATGCGTTTCATTCGATATGGCGCTGATGCAATTAACCCTACAAATCCCGCTGCACCAAGCAAACCAAACATTGCAAAGTGAAAGACCCTTGCTCCCGAAATAAATATCATAATAATACATGTCCCAATCATTACCGTTCCCGTACCAAGATCTGGCTGTAACATAATTATCCCAAAAGCAAGAAATACAAAACTAAGAGCCGGTAGTAAACCTCGTTTAAAAGATGTAATTAATTTTTGTCGTTCCGCTAAAAATTTTGCTAAGAAAATAATCATCGCGAATTTCATAAACTCTGACGGTTGGATAGAAAATGCCCCGATTCCAATCCAACTTCGCGCCCCTCCACGAACGAGACCTACTCCAGGAATAAGAACTAGAATAAGAAGAACGAAACAAACTAGTAAAATTACTTTTGAATACGTACGCCATACCCAATAATCAATTTTCATCAGAAAAAACATAGCTACTACCCCAAGACTTGCAAATAACAATTGTCTTTTTGCAAAAAAGAATGAATCCCCCATTTTATAAGAGGCCCAAACCGCACTCGCACTATAAACCATAATCATTCCGATTGTTAACAACGCAAGTGTAACGATGATGAGAATAAAATCAGGCGTTTTCTTCATTACCCATGAACACCACCTCTTTGGGCAGAACCTTTGCCCTATGTAACAAAACATCAGTAGGTGTTAGCCTACTGATGTTTTGATTTACTTTATATAAGTTTATGCACAGCTTGTATAAAAATGTCTCCTCTTTCTTCAAATGTTTTAAATTGATCCCAGCTTGCACATGCTGGTGAAAGAAGAATTACATCACCATCGGTAGAATGAGCATAAGCTTTCACTACTGCATCATCTAAAGTATCGACACTTTCAATTACATCTAATCCTGCTTTTTCTGCCGCTCTTACTAATTTTGGTGCAGTTTGTCCAAATGTCACAATCGCTTTGACATGTTTAAAATATGGAATTAAATCATCAAATTCATTACCACGATCAAGTCCACCAGCCAATAATACAATCGGTTGTGTAAATGCAGATAATGCTTTTTCTGTCGCTAGCATATTCGTCGCTTTTGAATCATTATAAAATTTACGATTATTAATCGTTGTTACATATTCTAAGCGATGTTTTACACCTGTAAAACTTTTTAACACAGCAGTAATTGCTTCATTAGAAACACCTAGTAATTTAGCAATACTCATTGCTGCTAAAATATTTTCTAAATTGTGCTTACCAGGTAAAACAATATCACTTACTTTAACTACTTTTTCGCCTTTAAAATAAAGAGCGTTATCTTTTATATACGCACCATCTTCAATTTCTTTCGTCGTCGAAAATAATACTTTCTGTCCTTTACTATATGCCGATAACGCCATGACATCTGCATCATCTGCATTAATTATACTATAATCTGCTTCAGTTTGGTTTTTGAAAATATTCGCTTTCGCCAAACCATACTCTTTCTTCGTCCCGTGATAATCTAAATGCGCTTCAAATAAATTTAAAAAGGCTGCAATTTTTGGTTGGAACGATTCCACTCCCATCAATTGAAACGATGAAAGTTCCGTAACGACAACTTCATTTTCCTTCGCCAATTGTGCAACTTCACAAGCTACAGTACCTATATTCCCCGCAATAACTGGGTGCTTTTGTCCTTCTTTTAACATTTCAAACGTTAACATTGTCGTTGTTGTTTTACCGTTAGATCCCGTAATCCCAACAAACGGTGCTGCTGAAATGGAATATGCTAATTCAACCTCAGTTACAATTGGAATTTGTTTTTCTTTCGCCGCCACTAAGAGTGGATTAGAATATGGAATTCCTGGATTTTTTACGACAAGTGAAATGTTTCTCTCCAGCAATTCTAATGGATGCCCACCACACACAACATCCATTCCTTCCGCTTGTAACTCAGCTGCAAGCACATTACCCGCTAATGGTTTCCCATCATTTACAATGACGTTTGCCCCTAATTTTTTTAATAAAGTAGCTGCTGCATAACCACTTTTAGCAATACCTAATACAAGAACATTTTTATTTTGATATTCAGTTACAGTTTTCAATTACATCCACACCCCGATATAAATTCCTAGCACAGCTAATAAAAATCCTACAGACCAAAACGTTACAACAACGCGCCACTCTGACCAACCACATAATTCATAATGATGATGTAATGGACTCATTTTAAAGACACGCTTTCCTGTTGTTTTGAACGAAATAACTTGGATAATAACAGATAACGTTTCCGCTACGAATACACCGCCAATAATAACGAGTAACAATTCTTGTTTTAACAAAATCGCTACAGCTGCGATAGCACCACCTAAAGCTAGAGAACCTGTATCCCCCATAAATACTTTCGCTGGATTCGCATTGAATACTAAAAATCCAAGTACAGCTCCTACAACTGCCATACAGAAAATCGCTACCCCAAATTGTTCTTGAGCTACAGCAATAATACTAAATGCTCCGAATGCAATAGCAGCTGTTCCTGATAATAAACCATCTAAACCATCTGTTAAATTAACCGCATTTGATCCACCAATAAGCATAAATAATACGAGAACAAAATACGCCCAGCCTAATTCAAATTTAACATCAGTTCCCGGAATCATGATATAAGTGTGAAATGCTTGCCCTTTTCCAATTAAAAAGAACGCAATAGCAATTACAAGCTGACCAATCAATTTTTGTTTTGATGTTAAACCAAGATTTCTTTTCTTTACTACTTTTATGTAGTCATCTAAAAATCCGATTAATCCGTACCCAAATGTAACTAATAATAACAATGATACTTCTGCACCTAAATTGTTAAATTTAATCGCCATAATAAGCGTAGTCACCATCATAGATACATATATGACAATACCACCCATCGTTGGTGTCCCTGATTTCTTTTGGTGTGACTTCGGTCCTTCGTCACGAATACTCTGTCCGAACTTTAACTTTCTTAAAAATGGAATAAATAATGGCGAAAGGGCAACAGAAATTAAGAATGCTACCCCAGCCGTTACTAATAAACCTTGTTCAAGCACATGTAGTCCTCCTCTCATGCTGTTACACTTCGTTGTTTAAACGCTCCGTGATTGCTTCTTTAGCAACTTCACGATCGTCAAAATGATGAACTTCTTTACCAATAATTTGATACGTTTCATGCCCTTTACCAGCAATAATAATAATATCTTCTGCTTTTACTTTCGAGATAGCGGAACGTATCGCTTCTTTTCGATCGACAATTACTTCATAATTATTCCCATTCACATCATTTACCATATCATCTAAAATAGCCTTCGGATCTTCACTTCTTGGATTATCTGATGTATAAATTGCGTGAGTTGCATATTCGGTTGCGACACTTGCCATTATTGGTCTTTTCGTTCTATCTCTATCACCACCGCAACCAACGATACAATATACATCGCCTTTTGCAAACTGTTTTGCTGTTTTTAGTACGTTCTCTAAGCTATCAGGTGTATGCGCATAGTCAACAATAACTGTGTAATTTTGTCCACCATCAACAACTTCAAAACGTCCAGGAATGCCAGCAAGCTCTTTAATTACATCAATAATTGTTTGTAAGCTCACTCCTGAAACAAGACCTGCTGCTGTAGCAGCTAACACGTTGTATACATTAAACTTACCAATTAATTTCATCGTAACATTTACAGTTTCATACGGTGTTACAAGTGTAAATGTTGTACCGCCACTCGTCATTACGATATCTCGTGCCATAATGTCGCTTGCAACATCTATACCGTATGTTACAACAGTAGCTGCTGTACTTCTCATATACTCTTCTGCTACTGGATCATCACTGTTTAATATAGCGTATTTTTCACGATTATGATGATAACTATTGCCAAGCTGTGCGAAAAGCAACCCTTTCGCATGTTTATATTCTTCCATCGTTTTATGATAGTCTAAATGATCTTGTGTTAAATTCGTAAATACTGCAACATCATAATCGCACCCGTGTACACGGCCAAGATCTAAAGCATGAGACGAAACTTCCATTACTGTGCTATCCACACCTTGTTCAACCATTTTTGAAAATGTCTGTTGAAGTGTTAGTGCATCTGGTGTTGTATTTTTCACCTCAAATGTTTCATCACCGATTTTCATATTAATCGTTCCAATTAGCCCTGTTTTATGACCATGTGCGCGCATAATTTCATCCATAATATGCGATGTTGTTGTCTTTCCATTTGTACCTGTAATACCGATTAAATGTAACTTGTGTGTTGGTTGGCCATAAAAATAATCAGCTAAAACCGCTAGCGAACGAAAAGTATTTTTCACAAGTACAACTGGAACGTCAACATCAATTGGTCTTTCCGCAACAATAGCAGCCGCTCCTTGTGCGGCTGCTTGCTTAGCAAAGTCATGGCTATCAACCGTATATCCTTTCATACATATAAATAAGCTTCCCTCTTTCACTTTACGTGAATCCGCTTCAATAGATGTTATTTCTGGATTTTCTGTTGGAACAACTGGAAAATCATGCAAACATGATACAAGTGTATGCAACTTCATTTCACTAAACCCTCTCTACATTGTTTATTTATCTCTTATTTTAGCAAGTAACACGTTACCTCCTAGTTATATAAAAATAGGAGGTAAGTGCTACTATAGTCTAATCAATAGATTTATTTATTAATGAGACACTTATCGTCTCAAGTAAAGCAATTTTTCTATAAAGAACTCACTTCCACCAATTGTACCATAAAACACAATCAGTTACCTTTAATTCCCGAAGTAAATTCTAACTTTTGAACCCTCTTTTACTTTAGCTCCTGCTTCTGGTGATTGTTTAATTACTTTCCCACCATCACCACTTATATCAAGCTTCAAGTCTACAAGTTGCGTTTGTAAATCTTTCTTTTTCATACCAATTAAATTCGGAACTTCCACAGTTGGTGTATCGCCCCATTTATATTCTTTCTCAACTTGCTCTTTTCTCGGTTCCACTCCCATTACAGGAAGTGCGTCACGAAGAATATTCCCAACAATAGGTGCTGCTACAACTCCACCAAATTGAGTGACTCCTTTTGGATTATCCACTGCTACATAAACAACAATTTGCGGATCGTCAGCTGGAGCAAAACCGATAAATGATACAATATAGTTATTATCTAAATATTTTCCATCTTTCACCTTTTGAGCAGTTCCAGTTTTTCCACCTACACGATATCCATCAATATAAGCCCCTTTACCCGAACCTTTCGCTACAACATTCTCTAATGCGTAACGAACTTTCTCTGAAGTTTCCTTGGAAATAACTTCCCTTTTCGCAACAGGTGTCTTTTTGCTGACAACTTGATTATTCTTCGGATCAATAAATTCCTTCGCTATATATGGCTGATACAAAGTTCCACCATTTACAGCGGCCGCTACAGCTGCTACTTGTTGAATCGGTGTAACAGAAACACCTTGCCCAAATGAAGTCGTCGCTTGCTCGACTGGACCAACTTTATCTAAATTAAATAAAATCCCGCTACCTTCACCTTGTAAATCAATTCCGGTCTTCTGTCCAAACCCGAAATTGCGAATGTATTTAAACAATCGATCTTTACCAAGACGATCACCGAGTTCAATAAATCCTGGGTTACAAGAGTTTTGAACTACCTCTAAAAACGTTTGGCTACCATGGCCGCCAGCTTTCCAACACCGCAATCTAGCTCCACCAACTTCAGCTGCCCCATCATCATAAAATGTATCTTTCTCTAAGTCTACTAAATTTTCATTCAAGGCTGCAGCTAATGTAATAATCTTAAATGTTGACCCCGGCTCATACGTACTCCATACAGGTAAGTTTCTGTTATATACTTCCGGAGAAACACTTTGGAAATCTGCTGGATCAAAACTTGGTCGACTTGACATACCTAAAATTTCACCATTTTTCGGATTCATTGCAATTGCTATCATACCGTCAGGATTATACGTTGATTCCGCAATATTCATTTCTCTTTCCATAATCCTCGTAATGCGTGAATCAATTGTTAATCCTAAATTCAAGCCGGCTTCTGGTTTTTTGAAATCATCTCCAACGTTAGGCATTCTCTGTCCTTTCGCGTCTGCAAAAAATCGCACATGACCTTTATCACCATTTAGCTCTTTATCATAATATTTCTCTAGTCCCATAAGCCCTTGATTATCACTGCCCGCAAATCCTAATACGTGTGATAAAAAATTACCGAATGGATAGTACCGGATAGAATCCTCTGCGATGTACACACCCTTTAAACTTAATCCGCGTACTTCTTTCGCTTTGTCATGCGATATTTTCCTTCCGCCTTTATCAAGCCTTACAATCGATTCTTTTTTTGTAATCCGCTTATAAACATCATCTTTTTCCACACCTAATACTGCAGCTAACTTCTCTGCAGTCTCTGCTGGTTTTTCAATTTGCCTCGGCACAACAAAGACGGTCGGTGCACTTTTATTCGTAGCAAGCTCCACACCATTTCGATCTAAAATTTTCCCTCGCTCTGGTTCAAAAGTAATATTACGACTCCATGAATCCTTCGCACGATCCGTTAACATATTTCCAAGAAAAAATTGCACATATCCAAGACGAATATCGATAATGGTAAAAATGAGTATACCCGATATAAGTATAAAAATAAGTCGTTTTCTAACTGTTACATTTGATACACGCATATTGGAACAAGCCTCCCTTACGCCTAGCTTGTTCCAATATATGCTTGTACTTATTTAATTAGAACTTCTTCCCTATTACCATTATGGCTTTTCTGCTTCTTGCTGCGGTTCAAGTGGTGGTACGAGTGTTACACCTAATTCTGTACCAGGTTGCAACAATGTCCCTTCCGCTACACTTTGCTCAGTTACATATCCTGTACCAGAAGGTTTTAAGTTAAGCTTTAATGTTTTTGCTAAATTCATAACATCACGCAGTGCCCATCCCTGTATATTTGGCATTGTAGGTTTATCTCCTACTAAGAAGACTCGATCACCCTTTAATGTTTGTTCAGTTGCTTTTGGCACTTGCTGCTGCACTTTACCTTCACCTAATACGATTGGACGAAGTTTTGCTTTATCAATTGTTTTTTTCGCTTCTTCCATCGTTTTTCCGGTTACATCTGGAACGACAGTTTGTTGTTCTTTCACATATTTTTTCGGGTCTTTTACTTCATTCGGCTTAATCTTTAAATACTCTAAGCTATTTTTCGTTACATATTTAAAGATATCTGCTAAAGGTTTAGCCCCGTTTTCATCATCTTTTAATTTCGGTTGTTTAACGGACACATACACAACAAGTTGCGGATCGTCCATCGGTGCCATACCTAAGAATGAGAATATATAATTCTCTCTTCCCGTCATATAGCCACCTTTCCCGTCAGGAATTTGTGCTGTACCTGTTTTCCCCCCGACTGAATACCCATCAACTTTATATGCAGTTCCTGTTCCTTTCGGTGATGTAACAACACGTTCTAGTAATTGCCTTACTTGCGCTGCTGTCTCTTTGGAAACAGGTTTTCCTACTTCTTCTGGCTTATGCTCTAGCTGTACTTTACCTGTTATTGGATCCACAATTTTATCAATTGTATAAGGTTTCATCATTTTCCCATCATTTGCAATCGCTGTTGCAGCTTGTACAAGTTGAATTGGTGTAACTGTAGAACCTTGTCCAAACGCTGTTGTTACTTGTTGTATTTGTTGATCAAATAAAATTGTATTTGACCCTTCACCAAGTAAATCAATGTTTGTTTTTTCATCTAATCCAAAATTATGAATATATTTCCGGAAACGATCTGGACCAAGCTTTTGATCACCTAAAATTGCAAACGCTACGTTTGAAGAGCGCTCTACCCCTTCGTCAAAAGTAATAGAACCCCATCCAGCGCCGCCGTTATGATCTTTTATTTTGCGATTACCTACTTGATATGTACCAGACTGATAAAAGTCTTGTCCCTTGTATACACCTTCATTAATGGCCGCTGCTAATGTGAAAATCTTCATTGTTGATCCTGGTTCAAATGCATTTGCAATGGCATCATTATAAAAATATTTATTATTCTCTTGGTTCGGATCATAACTAGGTTTACTAGACATCGCTAATATTTTCCCTGTTTTGGGGTCTGCAACAATTCCTATTAAACTTTCTGGTTCATAATGTTTACTCGCTTCTTTCATTGCGTCTTCTAAATAACTTTGAATACGTTGGTCAAGCGTTAAATACACATTATCTCCATTTTTAGGTGCCTTTACATTCACTTTCCCGCCGTCAAGAGATACTCCTTTACGGTCACCTGTATAAGCTACCTCACCATTAGAAGCCCCTAAATACTTATCCAAACTCTTTTCTAAGCCAAATTCACCTACTGCGATTCCATTATCATCAGGTCTGGCATGACCTATGACGTAAGATGCGAAATCACCGTTTGGATACACTCTCGCATTTTCGGTAATAAAAGTTATTCCCGGCAATTTCAATGCTTCTATTTGTTCTTTCTTTTCTTTCGTCAAGCCCTTACCCAATGTTCCAAATTCCACTTGACTTCTATCTTTATTTAAAGCGGCTAAGATCGCGTCTTCGCCCGTTCCGAGTACTCCAGCGATTTTCTTTGCAGTATCCTCTTTATCCTCAACAGGCTTAGCACCTTTTAATTCCGCTACCATTCTATAGGAATTTGCGTCTTGTGCTAGCACATGACCATTTTGATCATAAATTGTTCCTCGATTCGCTTCGAGAACTCCTTTTTTACTATGTTTCTGCTCAGCAAGTTTCTTCAAATCATGATTGTCCACTGTTCCTGTTACTTGTATGTAAAAAAATCGGGCTAATAACAGCAAAAAGAGCAGGAGGAAAAATATCATAAAATAACCTGCTCCCTTATTGGTATGAAATTTGGTCATATTTCTCTTCATCTTTTCTTCACACCTATTTGCCTTACTTTAGGCCTTTCACATTATTCGCATTAATTTCTAGCCCGTGTTTTTTTGCAACTTCAGCGATACGTTCATAACGACTTAACTTCTCTACTTCAGCCTGCAATTCTTGATTTTCCTTTTGTTTTTTCACAATTTGTTCTTCTATCGTCGCTGCTTCTACATTAACTTGATATAGACCCGCTTTATTCCCAATAAAAGCTACACAAGCATATAATAAAAACCCAATAAACGTTACGTACAATAGCTTTTCAATTCTTGTAATTTTCGTTTTAACTTTTGGCTTAACCATCTGCTGTGGCGGCGCTTGAATTTGTACCTCTTCTTGCGCCTGTTGTTTATACTTTACAGCTAAATTAGTCATACCTCTCTCTCCTTTTTATCGTTTTTCAGCGATTCTCAACTTCGCAGAACGCGCTCGATTATTTTCTTCTAATTCAATGTCAGAAGGTAAAATCGGTTTCCTTGTAATAAGCTTTAATTTCGGCTTAAATTCATCCGGAATAATCGGTAGTCCCTGTGGTAATTGCGGCGTTGTGCTATTTCGCTTAAACGTCGTTTTACAAATACGATCTTCTAAAGAATGGAATGTTATAACACTAACTCTTCCACCAGGCTTGACCATATCAATTGCAGATTCCAACGCTTCTTCAAATACTTTTAATTCATCATTTACAGCAATACGAATCGCTTGAAATACTCGCTTCGCAGGATGTCCACCTGTTCTACGTGCCGGAGCTGGAATACCTTCTTTAATTAATTCCACTAATTCTCCTGTCGTTTCAATAGCCTTATTCTCGCGATAAGCTTCAATTTTCCTTGTTATTTGCTTTGAAAATTTTTCTTCTCCGTATTGGAAGAAAATTCTTACGAGTTGTTCATATGACCAGCTGTTCACAACATCATATGCTGTTAATGGGGCATCTTGATCCATCCGCATATCTAACGGTGCATCATGATGATAACTAAAGCCACGCTCTGGTGTATCTAATTGTGGGGATGAAACACCTAAATCGAATAAAATCCCGTCTACTTCTGTGATACCTAATTCATGTAGTTTTTCAGATAAATAACGGAAGTTGCTCTTCACTGTTACAAATTGTTCACCATAAGAAGAAAATTTTTCCTTCGCATTTTGAATCGCTATTTCATCTTGATCAAATGCTATTAACTTTCCACCATCTGTTAGCTGAGATAATAAATAAGAACTATGTCCTCCTCCACCCAGTGTACAATCTACATATGTACCACTCGGTTTTATATCTAAGCCATCTACTGTTTCTTTCAAAAGTACTGTTACGTGTTTGAACATTGCTGCACCTACTCTTTTTCCAATTAATTATGTTAAATACATTTCTCACTCTACAAACACAATTTACTACTAGAGGATGAAATGCTACTAAAGAACGACTCATTTAACTTCCAACAAGGTAGTACGCTATACAAATCGCTATTTTATTTTATTATATACTAATTTTTATCATTTTTTGCGGGAATTTAAACAAAAACCTGTCGAAAAAGATATTAATCCGTTTACATTTTGTGCTATTTTGTCATATATATATACCTGATACATAGCGATTCATTACATTAACATAAGATGGATAATTCAGAAATATTTCACTTCACAGTTAATTCAACAGAATAAAAATAAAATCCTGCTCAAAAGAGCAAGATTCTATAGTTTTATTACATGATGTTTTCCATCCCACGAAAAAGATTGTTCCATTACCCGGTCAACAAAATCAAGGCCGAACTGATTTAAATAATAACACACATTCCACACACGTTCTTGCGGTGCTCCTAATGGACGAAGCGCGAATTGTAAACGGCGGAATTTATTCAGTTGAACCTCATGTTTCTTCTCAACATTTCTTTTCAACATTTTTTCTAACAGTTCAATTTGCTCATTAATTTTCAGTTCATTTTTCCCCGCAAACTCATTTAACCCTGGATCTATTTTTTTCACGAATTGTTGTAATGATGTATGAATATCCATTATTTCTTTTTTCGCTTCTATAAATCGCTCGTCTATCGGTTCCTCTATTTGATTAGAAAGCCAATTGTCACGCAGATTATCTATATTATTTAGAAATGGATCAATTTCTTGCAAATCTAAATCATATAAATCTGTCGCTATATCTCGCTCCATATAAGTAATTGTAAGCCGCGGAACAACAGGTGGCATTTGGAAACCTGCCGTATGAAACACTTGTTGCAATTCACTCCAATAAGCTAACTCCCCTGGACCGCCAATAAACGCTAACGTAGGAAACACATATTCTTGCATAAGAGGTCGCGTTACAACATTATTACTAAAACGTTCTGGACTTCTTTCCATCTCTTCCATCAATTCTTCATACGAAAATGAATGCACTCCATCTTTTCCAATAAACTTCCCTTGATTCTCTTCAAGCAATACTCGCTCATTATCAATTTCCATAAATATATGCACTGCATTTGTCTTCGTTTCAATAATCGGTTTAAATCCTAATTCCTTAAGTACTTCCTGTTGATTACGAAGCCCTACTTGAATTTCTTTATATTTACTTATAATTTGTTGTAAAAACGGCACTTCTAATTTTCTTAATGCAGGATGATGTGAATCTACAAGAATTAAACCAGAATTTGCGAACATTTTCGTAATAAGGTGCGCAAAGAAATCTACATATGTATGCGATTTACCTAAAGCATCATCAACAAATTGTAATACATCCTTTGTAAAATTCGTTTCCGGATATGTTTTAAAAATCTCTTCGACCCATTTTCTACAGTCTTCAATAGAAAACTCAGACTCAGAAGCACTCGCCTTTTTCGGATAACGATCATGAAAAATGGTCTTTTTTATTTTTTTATTTTTCGTTACAAATGTATGATTAATTTCATCCATATCATGGTCTTCACCAGCAATCCAAAAGACAGGAACAACCCGAACCCCTAAGCTCTCTTCTTTTTCTTTTGCAAGCTGTAAAATTGAAATGATCTTATGAACTGTATAAAGCGGACCAGTTAATAACCCAGCTTGTTGTCCAGCTATAACTACATATGTATTTTCATCTTCAAGCGCTTTTATATTTTGAATTGTAAATTCTCCCGCTTGCAATTGTGTATTATATTCTAATAAATGCGTTACTAAATCTTGACGGAAAAACTCTCTCTCACGTAAATCATGTAAACGCTGTTTAAAAGCATCCTCTGTTAACAGATAATCAAAACATGACTGTATCTCTTTTTTACCGTTCATATAGTCCGCTACAACACCTTGTAGTGGAACAGAGATTTCTTTTATCTCCATATAATTCTTCCTTTCGTATCCTGTTCTCTCACCAACCCACATTGTATTCAATGTTTCACGTAAAAGCAAAGAAAAACACTTATAATTCCATTCCTTTTATTGCATTGAACAAAAATCGAAGTGTCGGAACAGATTGTTGTTGTTCCTTAGCTTCTTCTAATACATATCCAACAATCGCGTTAACTTCCGTTTGTCTATTCGCTCTTACGTCCGCTAACATAGATGAAGTATTATGGGATGTTTTTTCACATACTTGGCATACCATTTTCCATAGCATTTCCTTATCTTCTTCTTTAACAAGAAATGCAACTTCCTGAAATACTTGCTCCATCATTTGATAAAAAAGCGGGTTTGAAATTAACTCCCCGTTCTCAACCCGCAATAATGCCGTCAACGGATTAATACATACATTGACTACTAATTTATTACGCATAATCCCCTTCCAATCATCTTCTATCTGAATCGGAAAATAATCAAAAGGAAAACAATTAAATACCTTTTTAAAACAACTAGATTGACCACGCACTACACCAAACTTTGTAACACCTATTCCAGTATGACGAACTGTATGTCCATCCTCTTTTTTTGCACCATGCTCCACAATCCCGACTGCTATACGTTCATTTCCTATTTTTCGCATAACGTGAAGATGTGACATTCCATTTTGCAAAAAGATTAATGACGATTCTCCCTGCACAAAAGGTAATATATCAGTTACATGATATTGCTTTACAGCAATAAATATATAATCTAACTGTTTATCCAGCATACTTTCTATCGGTAAAATAGATGGAAATACCGTTTCACGTTCTCCATTCCTAATACAAGTTACACCCGTTAAGTTTAATTCTTCTGCTTGCTTATCGTTTCTTGTAAACAACGTAACATCTTGATTACTTTTTTGTAAATAAAATGTATATAGGAGACCAATAGCTCCCGGTCCAACAATTCCAATTTTCATCTTCACACAAAGAACTCATATTAACAAGTGATATAAGTTCCCTTGCCTTTCCCCCTTTATATCTTATTAAATTACAATTATATAGTTGAGGATTCAATTACCTTTTAACAAATGCAACCTCTTCTTTCACTACGTATATACTACCTATATACATAGTTCTATTCTTAGTTTAGCAAATCCTCAAAAAAATAATGAAAGAAATATTCTATCTTCTTCATAAAAATTTAAAAATGAGTTATAATATTATTATAAATATTTTAACTTTTCTGCATTCAACAAGATAAGAAAAGGACGTGATGTAATGGGATTCCCAAAAGTTGAACGCTTGCTCATCAATTATAAAACATTAGATGAATTTAAAAAATTTAAAGGGTGCGGAGCTCAAGAACTATCCATGTTGGAAGAATTACAAGCAAACATTATTGAAAATGATAGTGAGTCTCCATTTTACGGTATTTATTATGGTGGATCGCTAATCGCACGTATGAGTCTATATATGAAAAGGAACGGTGGAGAACCATTTGAAATTACAGGTACTTACCTAGAACTTTATAAACTTGAAGTATTGCCGACTTTTCAAAAACAAGGATTCGGACAAATGCTTGTTAATTATGCGAAACAACTACAATTCCCAATTAAAACGATAGCACGTATCCAGTCATCTGGTTTTTGGGATAAATTAAGTTTCCAGCCAGTATCAGTAACTGATGGTGATTTTTATATTTGGCATCCAGAAACAAATTCGAATGCGATTACAAACGAAGAATCTGCATAAGAAACAAAAAAAACAGCTGTTACGCAGCTGTTTTTATTTCTTTAATTTTTCTAATTCTCCATTCGAGCGAGCGCCATTTCTTTCCGCTACCATTACACTTCTTTTTTGATCGATATAATCAAGTAATGTTCTATATTCTTCCTCATATACTGATAATCGCTCCAGAAGACGTTCTTTCTCTGTTTGTAACGATTCAATTTGTTGTTGCAACACCATTAAAGAGCTTTCATCTTTATAATTTCGCAAGAATTCAATAACATCATTCAATGTAATTGATGTAGGCTCTAATACCTTTGTCTCTTTCACTTCATAATTTTCTACTTTACGAAGTTGCTTTGCTTCTTCAATACGTTCTTTGTATTGCTTTCTAACATAAGAATTCCACCTAAATCCACATGCTGCTGGTGTGCGAGACAAATGTCTCCCCACTTCTTTAAAGGCAGAAAGTTGTGTTCCACCTTCTTGAATATGCCGGAGTACTACTTCTGCCAGAAGCAAATCTTCATCATCAGTCCAAGCATCTTGTCTTGTTGTCGCCATCTCTCTAGTCCTCCCTATGCATTTTTTATTAAGCATATGCAGTTACTAGAAAAGATAGAATACAACAAATAAAGAATAAGACAAAAAAAAATAAACGTAGAAGATATCTTCTACGTTTATTTTCCCGCAATTACTTGCTGATTACTTCTTTACCTTTGTAAGTACCGCATGCTTTACATACACGGTGAGCTAATTTCGCTTCACCACAGCTTGGGCACTCTACCATACCAGGTACTGATAATTTGAAATGCGTACGACGCTTTCTTTTTACTGTTTTAGAAGTTCTTCTAAAAGGTACAGCCATTCTTCCCACCTCCTTAAAAGAAATAGTTATTTTCATATGAAGGCCTAAACCAGTCTTCCGATTATTTGTCAAAAAACTTTGCAAGTCCTGCTAATCGTGGATCAACAGTCTTTTCTTTGTTTTCTTCCGAAATCACTTGCCAGTCTTGACCTTGCATCGGTGCTCCACCAGAAACATCATCACTGAAAATTTGCATTGGAATCTCCAAAAGTATATTTTCCTTGATTACGGGCAGTAAGTCAAGTACTTCTCCTTCTAAACAATGAATTTCAGCTTCTGTTTCAAATTCTTCTTCCGAAGTTTGGAACACCTCAGTTGTTTTAATGTCAAATGGTAATGTCACATCTACTAAAGAGCGAGAACATGGTAAAACCATGCTTCCAGTTATATGTAGATGAAACGTAAACTTACCGGAGCCAAAATCAACTCTTCCTGTTACATGAGCAGGATTAATTTCACGAATATCTTTCTCGACCTCTTTTAGCTCACTTACATCTACCATTTCATTTAATGTCAATCCTTTATTTCTCAATTTATTCAATTGATGGATGGACCATTTCATATCATATCACCTCAAGGCAACAAACAAAATTATAGCTAGCCATTTTATATTTGTCAATGTTTTTTCTTTACACTATAATGAAGTCATCATAGGAAATAATATATAGACTATCACGTTTTCCAAAAAGATGCTACATCGAAAGGAGAGATTACCATAAAATCCAGTGGTATTGTTGTTGAATATAACCCTTTTCATAACGGTCATGCTTATCATGTGCAACAAACAAAAAAGTTAACACAGTCTGATATTATTATCGCCGTTATGAGTGGTCCTTTTTTGCAGCGTGGTGAGCCCGCACTCATCTCCAAATGGTATCGTACCAAAATGGCCTTAACAAACGGCGTAGACCTCGTTGTAGAGCTTCCATATGCATTCGCAACACAAAAGGCCGAAACTTTCGCAAATGGCGCAATTTCGATTTTAAACGCCCTTGGTGTTTCTGAAATTTGTTTCGGTAGTGAAGATGGACAAGCTGAAAATTTCTACAATACCATCGCTATACAAAAAAATGAAGAAGAGACTTTTAATCGTCTTGTGAAGCAATTTATGAATGCAGGTAATAGTTATGCGAAAGCTACATCTGAAGCCTTTCTACACATCTTACCACCCGAAAAAAACGTAGATATGTCACAACCAAATAACATTTTAGGCTTACAGTACATTAAAGCAATTCTCTTACAAAACAGTTCGATGCAAGCACAAACTATAAAAAGATTCGCCTCTCATTATCATGATGAAACATTTCACGATCAACATATTGCAAGTGCAACAAGTATTCGCAAACAGCTATTTAATGAAAACAGTTCCTCTACAACTATTGAGCCTTTTATCCCGAAAATGACTGCTTCTCTTTTAGAAAACTACAAGCAAAACTACGGGACGTTACATAACTGGGAAAAATACTTTTCATTTTTTAAATACAAACTTATGACGATGTCTTCAGAGGACTTACAACATATATATGAAATGGAAGAAGGTTTAGAGCATCGTATTTTATCAAAAATACAAAACAGTTCATCTTTCTATTCATTCATGGAAGCATTAAAAACAAAACGTTATACATGGACTAGATTGCAAAGAGCTTGTACACATATTTTAACAAATACAACGAAGGAAGAAATACACAAAGCAAATATAGAGCAACATGCGCCGTATATCCGTCTTCTCGGAATGTCACAAAAAGGACAAACTTATCTTTCTAGAAATAAGAAAAAAATAGAACTCCCAATCCTTACTCATACAAAAACATTCGAACATCCAACTTTAGACATAGAACGAAAATCAAATGCTGTATATTTCTCCATAATGCAAGAACCTTTGCGGACACAACTGCTAAAACAAGACGCAACGCATCATCCAATTCGTTATGATGAAATAACGAAAAAATTCCTATAAGAAAAACCTCTCTTCTTCAGAGAGGTTCACTTTGTTTTACCCATTTTTTCCAAATAAGTTAATGCATCATCCAGTGTGTCCACTGGTACAATTTTCATCTTCGTTTTAATATCTTTCGCAGCTTCAAGAGCATCTTTATAATTCGATTTCTCTACACCTTTTTCATTTGGCGCAAAAAACACTTCAGCTCCCGCATCACTAGCAGCTACTACTTTTTGCTGAATACCACCAATTGGACCAATTTCTCCTTTATCATTGATTGTACCTGTTCCAGCTATTTCATGTCCGTTTGTTAAATCTTCTTCAACGAGCTGATTATAAATTTCTAGTGTAAACATTAACCCCGCTGATGGACCGCCGATTTCATGGGAATCGATTTTCACTTTCGGGTCTACTACTAACTCTCTTTCCGTAACGATAGAGACCCCTATACCGACGCGTCCATTCCCATTAGGGATCGTCTTTACATTTAAATTTTCTTTAAACTGTTTTCCGCCCCGCTTGTATTCAATATTTACTGTGTCCCCTTCTTTTTTCCCTGTCATATACTCAATAAATTGTTCCGTCTTGTCGAATATTTTTCCATCGACAGCTATAATAACATCTCCAAGCTTAAGCTTTCCCTCTGACGGCATACCCTTTGCTACACCAGCAACTAGTACACCTTTATTTTCAAAAGAAACAGAGCGATTTGCACGTTTATAAGCATTATAGATTGCTGCATTTTGCGAATCTTTCATTGCATAATTTTGGCGAAATTGATATTCTTCATCACTCTCGCCTTTTTGCAATATTTCTTCCGCCTTCGAAACGTGTGTATATTTATTAAATTGCGCGGCTATTAAGTTCACCACATTAGCAGGTCCCATTGAGACAGTGACAAGCATGAAATCACCAGACTCTTTAGTTCCACCGTCAACTTGCACGTACGGCGCTAATTTCGCGGCCATACCTGGTTTTGTCACATAATACGGCAAGCGCACATAAACAAGTAGCATCGCCAATATAACCCCTATTAAAATTGCATATATAAACCGAAAACGCTTAAACATTATGTTTCTCCTTCCACTGCTCAATTAGTAAATAAATGTTTGAAATATGTTGTTCCGCTTCCACTTCTCCGACCCTAATAATGTCTTCAATATGTGTAAAAGCACGCGAACTAAATTGTTCCACTGCTGGCCGCATCATTAAATCTGATGCTATTTGCCGATTCATCACAAGTTCATGTTGCATAATTTCAATACTTTGCATAATTACATCATAAATCGATGTAACCTCTCCATTCACCTTAATTGGAGATACATCAACAGCAATAACAATATCAGCACCTAAATCTTTTACAACCGATACGGGAATACGGTCAATTACCCCTCCATCCACTAATAAGCGGCCATCTATTTTTTCTGGAACAAACACCCCTGGTACAGATATACTAGCTCGAACCGCCTCCGCAATCGGACCACTTGTAAAAACAACTTTCTCCCCCTTCAAAATGTCAGTAGCCACAACAGCTGTCGGGATATCTAACTCTTCTAAATTTTTATTATATGTAAACATTTTAATCATATCTTTAATACGTTTTCCAGCAATAAATCCCATTTTAGGAACTGTAAAATCCAAATAATATTTCCTTTTAAAAACAGCGGCCAATCTATACAGTCTTTCAACGTCACAACTCGCTGCATAAAATGTACCAATTAACGCTCCTATACTACTACCTGCTATCATGTGAATAGGGATGCCAGCTTCCCTTAACACTTTTATTACCCCTATGTGAGCAAAACCTTTTGCACCTCCGGATCCAAGCGCTAAACCGATTTTTGGTTCCTTCATTTTTCTCACCCTTTAATTTTTTTCATTCCTTTTTCATACTTATGGTCTAAATTCACCACATATCCACGTATACTGAAATGAACGTTTTTGGGACAAAGGGGGATTTTCTTACATGTACGAAAAATGGAAAACTGCTTTTCTTACCATATCAATGTTGTTTTTAACCTTTTCTCTTGTACTTCACCCCCAAGATGCTTTGCAAGCTTCAATTCGCGGGTTAAATATATGGTGGGAAGTTGTATTCCCTTCACTACTACCGTTTTTCATCATTGCGGAACTTCTAATCAGTATTGGTATTGTAAAATTTATCGGTGTTATATTAGAACCACTAATGCGTCCACTGTTTCGTGTTCCAGGGGTAGGCGGATTTGTTTGGGCAATGGGAATGGCTTCAGGATTCCCCGCTGGCGCCAAATTAAGCGCTAGACTACGCAAGAGCAATCAACTAACACAAATTGAAGCGGAACGACTCGTATCTTTCACAAATTCTTCTAATCCACTTTTTATTTTCGGAGCGGTTTCTATTGGTTTTTTCAATAATCCGAAATTAGGACTCGTATTAGCAGCAGCACATTATATAAGTAACTTTATCGTCGGATTACTTATGCGCTTTTATGGTAATAACGATACTTACATAAAAGACAAACATACGAATCAAAAGCGTGCCTTTCAAAACCCTTTTTCCATCCTCCACCAAACACGTATGCAAGAAAAAAGACCAATCGGAAAACTACTCGGTGACGCTATCGTTTCTTCTATTCAAACATTGCTCATGATTGGTGGGTTTATTATTTTATTCTCTGTTTTAAATAAAATGATTACTGTTTTCAAAATTACAGAAGCGCTTTCTTTTATTATGCAACATATTTTATCATTCTTCCAACTTACATCCCAATTTAGTATTCCGATATTATCCGGTATTTTTGAAATGACGCTTGGAAGCCAAATGATTAGTCAAATTAATGAATCAACACTTCTTCAACAAGCGATGGTAACAAGCTTCATTTTAGCATTTAGCGGTCTTTCTATTCAGGCACAAGTAGCAAGCATATTAGCGGAGACAGATATCCGCTTTAAACCATATTTTTTAGCTCGAATTATCCAAAGTATTCTCGCTCCTATTTTCACTTTTATATTTTGGGGACCATTTTATGAAAAAGTTCATTCTTTCTCGCCTACGCAAGAAGATCTTCCCGTATTTTTATTGAATCATTCTTATACACTAACTGATATTTGGACATCATTTATACACTACGGACCAATCTTCACCTTATTTTGTTTATATTTGTATGTCATCTTATTGTTTTTACGCATTCATAAAGAAAAACCCCGTTCACTTTAACGGGGTTTTAAACTTTTCTTTTAAAGCACGCTCTACAATCGGAGGAACAAGGTCTACTACACTCCCACCATATCTCGCAACTTCTTTCACAATACTTGAACTTAAAAATGAATATTGATTATTTGTCATAATGAAGAAGGTTTCGATACTTTCGTCTAGTTTTCGATTCATTGAAGTAATTTGCATCTCATATTCAAAATCAGAAACTGCTCGTAAACCACGTAATATTGCATTTGCATTACGCATTTTTGCATATTCCACCAATAATCCACTATGTGAATCAACTTTTACATTCGGAATATCCTTTGTCGCCTCTCGAATTAACTCTAGGCGTTCTTCTACCGAAAAGAATGGTTTTTTTGATGAATTGTTTAAAACAACTACATATACTTCATCAAATACTTTTGCTCCCCTTTTAATAATATCCAAATGTCCAAGGGTAATTGGATCAAAACTCCCTGAAGAAATAGCTATACTTGTCATTCTGTCCCCTCACCTTCATACTTATAAATCGAAATTGCTGTAATCCCGTAGTTTTCTGCCCGTACTTTTACAAGTTCTCCTATAGAATCAGGTAAAACCACGTCATCCCCATGCTCTGCCATAATGATGCCATCTTTATTTAACAATCCATGTTGATCCATTACACTAACTAAAGACACAATTTTTTGAGCTTTATATGGAGGGTCTATTAGTATAAGATCGAATGAGATTTCACGCTTTATAAGCGCCTTTACCGCACGCTCTGCATCATTTCGGTACACTTCAGCTTGTTCTTGTAGTCTACAGCTTTCTAAATTTTGATGAATGACTTTTATCGCTTTACTATCTCGGTCAACAAAAATCGCTTTATCAATCCCTCTACTTATGGCCTCAATTCCAAGACCACCGCTACCACCAAATAAATCAAGAGCGATACCACCATCATAATAAGGACCTATCATATTAAAAATAGATTCTTTCACTTTATCTGTCGTTGGACGCGTTGTATTACCAGGTACCGCTTTAAGTGGGTGCCCTTTACATTTCCCTGAAACTACTCTCATCTGTTGTCACTACCTTTATTTCAATCTATAGAGCGATTACAGCAAATTCATTTCAATTCGGTAACCGCTACCGATTCATACTATTTCATACATTTTTTCATTAATCTGTTATTTAACTAATTGAAAACCTCAGTTAAAATAATCGCTCGCTATTTCTTTCATATCCATTTCACTATTTGCAAGCAACAACCCTCTATGTACATCAGTTCCACTTTACCTTTTTTATCCTATCATAAAATAAAAAAAAGAAAAATAAAAAGCCTAACATAAATTTTAATTTCATTATGTATATCTTCATTTTAGATTGGACATAAATAAATATAACAACATCATTTTCGATGTTGTTGCCAACCGCGGAGAAGACTTACGTTTCCCCATAAGTTCTTCCTCCGGTTTCTCCTCTCCCTTTGCCTTCTTACTAGTAGTACATACTAGTATTAGAAGGGCCCTGCTTTGCAGGGTTTTTTTATTTGTCTACTTTTCATTTAAAAAGTGAGGTGGTACAGTAAAAGAAAGAGGAGGAAAAAATATGATTCAACGCTTTATAGAACTCGGAGAAGGCTACTCTGACTTATATGAATTACTTGAAATTGCCAAAACAAACCAAGAACGTGTAACACATATGTTACAATTCGAAACTGTAAAAAACGAAAAAAAAGTGTGTTCACTTGTTGTAATACTAAAACCGACAACTACTGGTGATTTCCAACCATTATACATATGTCGTGAAGGCATTCCTGTACTTGAAAATAAAAAAAGTAAACGTGTCGTTTTATTTGAAGAAATGGCGGAACAAATAGGGAAAAAAGTTACTCCCTTTACTGTAAAACCATCAACAACTTTCCCTGAAAAAGAACTATTTTTTAATCATCTAATTGGTATTTTACGAATGAACAATTTCATTCCTCCAATGAAATAACACGTTATTTCAAGTGAAAAATCCCCTGCTAAATTTAGCAGGGGATTTTTTTACTTAGCTATAATCGTATTCTTTTGCCCGATCAGGACGCGAATTTTCGAATTCCGTTTTTAAAAATGGGCGATACGACTGTTCTACTTTTTTTACAAAAGGAAGTTTATTCAATTTTTGCATCATATGCTCAATTTGTTCCATATCACAATATACAACGGCATATTTCAAACGTTTTGATATGTAATGAATGTTACCATATTTCCTTAAAATCTTGGCATGTTTCAATGAATGTAAATAAACAATCATACTTTGTCGTTGCCCGAACATAATCTTCTCCATCTTCTCCTTTTAAAAACTTATATTCTTATATTTTATGAAAACCAATCATAAATTTATGACATTAAAGAACAAACTCTGTATACGTTTTCTTCTATATTCTAAAAAACGGGGTAAATTACCCCGTTTTTTTACAACCACAACCGCCTCCGGTACCACAACCACCGCCACAGCCACCCGCATCAAAAAACGGATTTCCTGTTGGAACTTTAACGGAAGAAGATACCTCAGAACCAATTGCTACACTAACTTCATCTAATAACTTCTGTAAAGCTGTTTCTGCTCTTTTAAAAGTTGCAACCTTATCATGCATATCTACAGAACGCTTTAATTCCCTCATTTTCGTCGAAACGAAAGTATAATCAGGATGATATTTACCAAAACGTTGCACTTCTTCGTATCGCTCTTTCATCGCTGTAAATTGCTGAATTAGCGTCTGGACTTCTATATCTTCTTGTAAATCCTTATAATACTTACGGTAATCTTCTGCTATATCTGAACAGATGATCGCTTTTGCAAGCTGCTCTGCCTTATCTAAAATCAATACGCTTTCCAGCGTCGCTACAATCATGAGAGACACCTCCGAGTATTCATCATAACACATTTGGAACAGAACTACTAATTGAAGTGTCTCACCTAAAAGAAAGATATGATTCTAATTACTTTTCATACAATCTCCTTGCACTCTTATACACTAATATGCTCCGCAATATTATATTTAAGAACATCCCATTTCCCGCTATTCTCTTTCACGTAGCTAATACATGCGTTTTTTAACGGCGTTTTAAATGTAATTTCATTTGGTGCAATTGCGTGTAAAATAGCTTTTATTGCATGTGAATGCGCAACAATGATAATACGTTTATCTCCATGTGCTGCTGCAACCTGTTGTAAAGCCGTAAAACAGCGCTCTACGATTTCTTCATCCTGTTCCATTCCTTCTACATTACCTTCTGTAATTAACTCTCTAACGGCCGCAACTGGTTTCCCAGAAGCTTCCCCAAAATTACGTTCCATAAATCGCTCATCTAATAAAATAGATGGTAATCCAATAGCCCCAGCAATTTCCTTAGCAGTTTCTTGCGCTCTAATTAACGGGCTACTTATAATTATATCCCACGATTCCGCTTGCAAGGCAGCTGCACTTTGACTCGCTTGCTTCTTCCCAACTTCATTGAGTGGAATATCTTCGCGCCCTTGAATAATCTCTTGAAAGTTCCAATCAGTTTGTCCATGTCGTACTAAACAAATTTCCGTCATGCTGCAACTCCTTTTTTAAATAATCCGATTCTATTGTAACAAAAGTTTTGCATAACGGACATAGTTTTCCCTTCCAATTACGTCGTATTTTGCTGCTTCATATACTGGAACATATCAATCATAATTGAAGCAACGGCCAATTGATTTTGAAATTTTTCCACTTTATCTGGTATCGTTTTTTTGAAATGCTGCATGGCAGCTAACTCAAAAGCTTCTTTTTCTTCTGGGTTACGCGTCAATTTCCGGTACCAGTATGGCTGTTCCCGAATATAGCGAGCTAAATCCTCATCAGCTTTTATAAACTCCATAAGCTCTGCTCTCATTCTCTTTCCCCCTAATCCTTTTGAAAGAAAAAAGGATTATTTTCAGAAGTACTTTGTTCTTGCTGCGCACGGTTTCCTTGAAATTGTTGAATAACTTGTTGCACGCTACCAATCGCACTCGTTACATTTGCTAAATGATGTTGCATTTGTTCTACGTCTAGCTTTTTAAAGAAAGAAAGCATTTGCCCCATCACATCAGCAGTTTTTTCCTCTTCTGTTCGATTTTCTTTTTCTTCTTTATTTTCTTTTACCGAAGAAAAAGCAGGTGCTCCATCAGGTCTATATGCTGTCCATATTTGATCTTCTTCACCAAGTAAGTACCATTCTTCATAAAATTGCTGCCAAGTTTTTTGACCACCTCTAACCTCATGAACCATTTTAGGGTGATGGTTTACAAACTCTTTAAACTGTTGAACCGATGGATGTAACGGCCCTTTTGTTGTTGGCATAATCCTCACCTCTTCATGTATATCTACTATATTGTAAGAAAAAAAAGGCACATGGTTCGCCTATTTTTAGACGATTCATGCACCTTTTTATCTTCCTATTTGTGGACAATTAAAGCCCGATTGGTGAAGACTAATAATCAATGAAGGATGCCCCGACTGATTAAAGTTTCATTTTATTTTCGGATAAAGTTTTGAGTATAAAATTTATCATATACCCCAACACCTAATCCAGTAAATTGTTCGTTTAATAAATTCTTTCTATGCCCCTCACTATTTAACCAACCCTGTACCGCCGCAATTCCATCACTATGTTGCGCCGCTATATTCTCACCAGCAAGTTGAAAAGCCACTTGCCCACGTTGCAAGCGATCTCCTAACGTACCAAAAGTAGGTGAATCGTGCGAAAAATAATTATTATCCTTCATATCTTTACTATGGCCAAATGCAACATCTGCAGTTTGTTGATCCAATGTTAACAACGGTAATTGATGACGACTCCGAATAATATTTGTTAAATCGAGAATTTGTTGCATATTTCCATTTTCTACTTGCTTCATTTTTTCTGGCGTCAGCGGCTGTTCCGCTATTAATTCACCAGAATAAACAAGTTGATATGGTCTTTGTCGTAATAACGTTTCATCATCCATATAACGAAGACCAACAAGCTCATGTGTAAAGTGATCAAAGTATAATTGTGCCCATCCATCTTCTACAGGCACTAGCGGTTGTTCCATTACTTCCGTATCAGATAACTCAAATTGATAACTATTTTTTCCTCTTTTTAATGAAATCTCATGTGAAAGTGGATTCTTTTTATATACCTCTTCATACTTTTCATTTATATAATAGGGAGCCACCTTAACTTGCTCACCAGCAACATACGCCGTTACAACTTTACGTTCAGCAACTCCAAATTGAACATACTGAGCTAAATCTTGATTATACACCCACCATTCATATCCATAAGCAGACGGCTCTATTCGAGATGGTTCGCCCCACTTCGCTAATAAATTCTCAGAGTCCCCGCCAATCATATTTAAAACAGTGTCTGTGGATTCTTCATTTACTTGCTTCTTCTTTTTCACAATTTTATTTTCTTGCTTAGAGTGAGATGGGGTTAATATATATTGTGACACGAGTAACTTCCCGTATAAATCAACAGCTAAAATTAAAAATGTAATCATTACGATACGCAATAATTTCTTCAAACGATATACCTCCTGAACAAAGCATAAAATCGAGATATACACAAATCCTTTTATTTCCTTTTTTGTGTGTACCGTACTCTTTTCACTATATCATATTTTCACGAAAAAAGTCTGGATTATCCCTTTTCTCGCAATACGAATTGCACTTTCTTATTATTCGTACTATTATAAAAATAATGAACTAACATTAAAATAAGGAGGTATTCTATGCAATTTACAAATACAAACTTTACTGATGCAGTCGTTGATCTAACTCTTTTAACTGAGATTATGGAAAACAATCATTTTGTACTTGCTGGACAATGGGATTACGAACGCGTTACATATGATTATAAATTTGAAATATTAAAGGATATTTATTATTTACGTGTACAAGGATTTGCTGTTGAAGGTGACATCGGCGGCAGACACGCTCAAGTAAAACTATTGCCACCCTTATTAGGAAAACATTATTATCCTCATGGCGTTGAATATGGAGATGATGAGATTTTTCCAACGAATGTACTTCAAAAAAGCGAACAACTCCTACAAAATATTGAAAAAGAGTTAAAAGAATTTCAAATTATTGAATAACAAAAAAACTAGCGCATTAACACGATGCGCTAGTTTTTATTTCGTCTGTAAATAAGGAGGTAACTCTTGCAGCTGCTCTTTATCCTTTTCACGCTCTCTACGTGCCCATTTAAAGAACACATAACCGATAATCGTACCGTACACTATTTCCTGGACAATTTTCATAATAATACCACCTGTTTGCTGGTCTTGTACTACCGGCATCCAATGTAAAAATTCTGGTCCAGTTATATTTAAATCTGATAAAGTACCCGCCGGTACACAGAGTTCCATTGCCTTCATCCAAGCGGCCGGATCTGTATATGTTGCAAATAATGGTGCAGTCGCAAAAATTATTAACGCACAAGCTGGCGTTAATAAAATACCATTAGCAAACATGTAACCAAGCTTCTTAATATCACTTAAAGTTTGATATTCTGGCAGTGGATTTAACATCGGCCACCACATCATCATTGCTGCAAAAAACAATATAGCAAGGCAAATAGGATGCGCTATTTGACTTTGTTTTACTGCATCAAAAACAATTGGCAAATGATAAAAGGAAAACAGGCCATTAAATACAAACAATGCAATAAGCGGCTTAGCAAAAAACTTTATCACAATTTGAACGAACTTAAAAGAAGTAATATAACGATATAACCAAACAGGTATACCAAGCAGTAATAACGGAGGCACCGCAATATACATTACTGCCATCTCAAACATATGTGCACTAAATATGATATGACCAATTAAATCAATAGGTCCTCCCTTTACAACATACAAAAGAACAATCCCGGTCGTAAAATAAAAAATTTGCTTCTTACTTACCTTCGTCGCATTTTCAAATCGCGTTCTATACGGTCCAATAATTAAAAAATAACTAATAAGAATCGAGATCATAAATAATAAAAAAATTGGACTCCATAAAGCTTGAAAACCAAATACCCATAAGTTTTCCATTTCCACACCTACCTTTTCAAAATTCTTATATTTCATATAAAAAGAGGGCTTTGATATATCACAGCCCCCTACTATCACTGTTTAAATCCACACAATTGTCATAAAGGCTAATATTGTTAATAAACCAATTAACAATCCAGAGTACAAGAAGAAACTCGCCGCTTCATGCCCTTTATGACTCATATGCATGAAATAATATAACTGAAATATAACTTGAATGACTGCTAACAATAATATAAATGGAACCGAAAAAATCGGGCTAAATGTTTTCGGATATGCCACCGCTGCAAATGCAACTAATGTTAAAAAAATCATTAGTGAAAATGTAACAACTTGGTGCTTCATTTCCTCTGCACTTTTTCTCTTCCGATAAACAAGATCCACCTTAGGATTATTCGTTTGCTTAACCGCCATTGTTTATCCCACCATTCCCATCAAATATACTACAGTGAAAATAAACACCCAAACTACGTCAATAAAGTGCCAATAAATTGATGCAACATAAAACTTTGGTGCGTTGTATAAATTTAAGCCTCTCTTCGCGTTTCTAAAGATTAATGTTAAAATCCAACATAATCCAAACAACACGTGGAGCCCGTGTGTACCAACAAGAGCATAAAATGCAGAACCAAATGCACTACTTCTCATAGTATGCTTAAATTCATGCGTATAATGATAAAACTCATATATTTCAAACCCCAAAAATCCTAAGCCAAGCAACACTGTTACAAGTAACCAAAGTAGCATTTTCTTAAAGTTAAAATTTTTCATATGATACATTGCGTATACACTCGTTAAACTACTTGTTAACAAAAGCATCGTCATAATGAAAACGAGTGGCATTTGAAACATCTCTTGAGATGTTGGTCCACCATTTGTAGAGTTCTTTAACGCTAAATATGTGCCAAATAAGGAAGCGAACAACACTGTTTCGCCTCCAAGAAATAACCAAAAACCAACAAACTTATTTTTCCCCTCAAGGGTTGCTTTTTCAGGCTCTGCTGGAAATGTTTCATTCGTTAATTTCTCATCTACATGCATTACGCCTTGCCCCCCTTATCATCTAAATCTTCCTTATGAATATGATATCCATGATCATCAATTACTGAACGAAGGAACATTGTACCAAACGTAATGATTAAACCGATAATCGCTACTAATAACCAAAATTTATCTTTGCCACCCTGCATATACATCGCACCGAATGCTGCTATGAATAAGCCTAGAGAAATGATAAATGGTGAAAATGAAGCATTTGGCATATGAATATCACCAACTGGTTCCGCTGCTGTCATCTCTTTATTACCTTCACGTTTTTCAATCCAAAACGGATCTAACCCGCGAACAAATGGCAATTGTTTAAAATTGTATTCCGGTGTAGGTGCTGGCATTGTCCATTCTAATGTACGTCCATCCCATGGATCACGGCCAGCCTTCTCTTTTGATACCGTTGTTTTTATTACATTGAATAAAAGAACAATCGTTCCAAGAGCCATAAACACAGCTCCGATAGAACTAATCATATTCCCCATTTCCAACCCTTGGCCCTCAAGATATGTGTAGTAACGACGTGGCATACCGATTAGACCTAGGAAATGCTGAATAAAGAATGTTAAATGGAAACCGATAAAGAATAACCAAAATGTTATCTTACCTAATGTTTCATTTAATACTTTATTAAACATAAGTGGCCAATAATAATGCGCACCTGCAAGTAAACCAAATACAACACCACCAACAATTACATAATGAAAGTGTGCTACTACGAAATAATTATCATGAAACTGATAATCAGCTGGTGCAGAAGCAAGCATAACACCTGTAACTCCACCCATAACGAAGGATGGAATAAAAGCTACCGCCCACATCATTGGTGTTGTAAACCTAATACTTCCACCCCACATTGTAAAGAGCCAGTTAAATATTTTAATACCCGTTGGAACTGCAATCGCCATTGTTGCAACCGAGAAGATAGCATTTGCAACAGGCCCAAGACCAACAGTAAACATATGATGCGCCCATACCATAAATCCTAAAAACCCTATTAATACTGTCGCGAACACCATAGAGGAATAACCGAATAATCGTTTTTTCGAAAATGTGGCGAAGATTTCTGAGAATATTCCGAAAGCTGGGAGTATAAGAATGTATACTTCCGGATGACCGAAGATCCAGAATAAATGCTCCCATATAATCGTGTTCCCACCTAGTGCCGGATTAAAGAAACTTGTGCCAAATAAACGATCTAACATTAAAAGTCCTAATCCTACAGTTAATGGTGGAAATGCAAATAAAATAAGTGAAGATGTTACAAATGTTGTCCATGTAAACATCGGCATGCGCATGTACGTCATCCCTGGCGCGCGCATATTAATAATTGTAACAAGGAAGTTAATACCTCCAATTAATGTACCAATACCTGATATTTGCAAGCCGAGTACATAAAAATCAACACCATGTCCTTTAGAGGCTAAAGCTAAAGATGCATACGATGTCCACCCTGCATCAGGCGCTCCTCCTAAAAACCAACTTAAATTTAAAAATAATCCACCAAAGAAAAATAACCAAAATCCGAGCGAATTCAAAAACGGGAACGCCACATCACGTGCTCCAATTTGAAGTGGTACAGCGGCGTTCATAAATGCAAACACGAGTGGCATAGCTGCGAGGAAAATCATTGTTGTACCGTGCATCGTTAATACTTGATTATAAGCATCCCCAACAAGAAAAGCATTGTTAGGAATCGCTAACTGCAGGCGAATAAATAGTGCTTCTATTCCACCTATTACAAAAAACAATCCACCTGCAATTAAATAGAGAATGGCAATCTTTTTATGGTCTACTGTCGTTAAATAATCCCATATGACAGCACCCATCCCCTGTTTTTTTGCTACAGAACTCACGTTTTCAACCTCCCCTTCGCAAATGATCCCTCTTTATTTTTCAATCTTTAACGTTTGTAAATATGCATTTAATGCATTAATTTGATCATCCGTTAAGTTGCCATATTTACCAGTCATTTTATTACCTGGTTTCATATTTTCAGGATCTTTGAGCCATTTTTTTAAGTTCTCTTCATTATTTTCGGCAATACCAGCAACCATATCGCGATCTGCGAAGTTTGCTAAGTTCGGTGCGATACGAGCAGAAGGTGGTCTACTATCATTTGATCCAACTGCATGACAACCAATACAGCTTTTATTAAATATTTCTTGACCCTCTTGCGCCTTTGTAGAAGCTACTTCTTTTTTTCCATCAATCTTCTTCATGTCAGCAAGCCACTTTTTGTACTCGCTTTCATCCAGAGCTTTCACTTTGAACTGCATTAAAGAATGTGATGGGCCACAAAATTCTGTACAAAAACCATTATAAGTGCCCGATTTATCTGCCTTTAACCACATTTTGTTTACATTATCTGTATTTGTATCCATTTTCCCAGCTAAAGATGGAACCCAAAACGAATGTTTAATATCGGCACCCTTCAAATTCAAATACACTTTCTTACCTGTGGGGATAACTAAATCTTGAGAAGTTACTATTTTTTCTGATTTATAAGAAAATTCCCACCAATAAAGATTCGCTGTTACATCAACAACGATAGTATCTTTATCAATATTCTTTTTCTCCATCGCACTTACATCAGCAAGCTTGAATGTATATGTAACAGTCGGAACAGCCAAGATTAACAAAAGAATAATCGGAATGACTGTCCATATAATTTCTAGTTTGTGATTTCCTTCAACTTGCTCTGGAATATAATCTTCCTCACCCTTTTTTTGTCGGAAACGCACAATTACATATAAGAAAATAATAGTAACTACAAGTACTACTCCTACCATGATTGCACTCGCTAGCAAGAGCAAATCATATTGCATTTTTGCTACTTCCCCTTGCGGAATTAAAGTAGACTGAAAAGCTTTACCGCATCCCCCTAACAGTAAAGCCAGCAGTGAAACGAACGAAAGCAGTCGCCACTGTTTCTTCATACTAACAACCCCCACTTTCTTTGTGAATTAGATTGTACTTTATAGTTAAGTAAAGTAAATCTCAACGTAAAGAAATCCAATCATGTCGTTGTCTTAGAAGAATGTAACTACAATCATTGACACAAATAAGATTGTTAAGTAATTCAGGGAATAAACAAACATTTTTACGGACCACTTGATGTCATCTTGCTGACGGAAGCCATAAAGCCCTAATGCGATCCATCCGATGTTAAGCAATGTTGCAATTACCATGAATGTTATTCCAAGTCCACTCATATAAAATGGTAGTGGTAATAAACATACTGTCCAAATCATAATCTGACGTTTCGTAATATCAAATCCCTGTACAACAGGAAGCATTGGGATTCCTGCATTTCGATATTCATCAACACGCTTCATCGCTAATGCGAGGAAATGTGGGATTTGCCAAATAAACATAATTAAAAATAACATCCAAGCAATTGGATGATTTAAAGACGGATCAATTGCCGCCCATCCAATTAAAGGTGGAACTGCTCCTGATATACTACCTACAACAGTATTTAACGTATATTTTCTCTTCGTCCATAACGTATATAAAACAACATATGTGAAGGCACCAATAAATGAGATTAACACTGCCATCGGTGTAGTAAGTAATAAAAATGCAAAGCCAAGAAGTAAAATTACAAGTCCAAATGCAAGTGCAAAGCCAGGTTTATATTTACCTGTTACCGTTGGACGGTTTTTTGTTCTTTCCATTAATGGATCGATATCTCGGTCAATGTAGTTATTTAAACAACATACCCCTGCCATAATTAATGCCGAACCAACGATTGTGAAAAATAACTTATCTAGATTGTCCATAACACTCAATCCATTAAAATGTAAAGCCAACCAAAATCCTGTAAATACAGTAAGTGTATTTGAGTTTACAATCCCCATTTTAACGAGCGCTGATAAATCTTGTAACCGAGTTGTTTCCGGTACAATTGAAACAGCTGACTCATCATGCAGCTCACTTGTTGCATGGTTCATCACTTTAACCCCCTCTTAAACCTATCATCTTTCTAAGCATATATTTCATGTGAAATATTTCGCTTCTATATAGCAATATTATTACAGTAGAAATATTGTTAACCCATTCTACTACTAATCTACGCCCATACTCCAATATATTAAATCACATTTCCCGAACATTTTGTGAAGAAAACATGAACTTTTTGTGTCAAACATTAAAAAACTTTATTCTAATTTATCCTTATCATAACATGATGTTATCTTCTATAATAAACTATTTTGTCATATTTAGCATGTATTCTCCCCATTTCTTTTCAAAATAGCCTGAATTCCTCCTAAAATATGTATTTTAAATCCCATTTTTTTCTTTATAATACGTACGTTGTCCTCGCCCTCCATTTCTTTGCTATTTTATTATTTTTTATATATCATAGGACTGTAGCACGTTTTATTCTATACATAATGGAATGAAAATATTTCGCAATAACTTCATAGCAGAAAGATGGTGAAAGAGATTGCAACGCTTTATTAAATGGTTAGCAGTCATTACAAGTCTCGATTTATTAGTAGTTTTACTAGGAGGCGCTTTAGTTACAAAAACGGGTTCAGGCCAAGGATGTGGCAAATCATGGCCTCTTTGTAACGGTGAATTTGTTCCATCTAATTTATCAATGGAGACTATTATTGAGCTAAGTCACCGCTTAACATCTGGATCAGCAGGAATCCTTGTTACTCTTCTTTGTATCTTGTCCTGGAAATATTATAAACATGTGCGCGAAACAAAGACGTTAGCAATTTTATCCTTCGTATTTTTAGTTGCACAAGCATTAATGGGGGCGGCGGCGGTTGTTTGGGGTCAAATGCCTGCTGTATTAGCTATTCATTTCGGTATTTCCTTAATTTCATTTGCTTCTGTCATCTTGTTAACGTGTCTTATTTTTGAAATTGATAAGAAATTTGATGCACGTTCACTTATTATGGACAAAAAAATGAAATTTCATATTTATGGTGTAACAATTTACAGTTATATCGTTGTCTACACAGGAGCTTTAGTACGTCACGAGCGAGCTACCTTAGCCTGTCCAGACTTCCCTTTATGTAGCAAAAATAGACCTATGCCAACTCAACTACATGAGTGGGTTCAAATGGGACATAGAGTTGCAGCGATGTTAATTTTCGCTTGGATACTATATGCGATGATTATCGCTATTCGCCATTACAAGCAGCAGCGTGTAGTATACTGGGGATGGATTATTTCATTTATCCTTGTTACACTTCAAGCTATAGTAGGGATTTTAGTCGTATTTACAAATGCTAGTTTAGCAATGGCATTATTACATTCGCTCTTCATTTCTTGCCTGTTTGCTGTACTATGCTATTTAGTTATGATAGGTACAAGAAGTACAGTCAATGCAAAAGAAACTGAATCAACTTCTAAGCAAACAAAATAAAGTAAAACTTTAATACCTTGCCAATTCGGCAAGGTATTATTTACACACAAAAAAGAGCTGCTTTCGCACAGCTCTTTTTCTTTATTTTAATGATCTAATTCAATGAGTAAATCTCCCGTTTGAATTGCATCCCCATCATTTACATATACTTTTTTCACTTTACCACTAAATGGCGCTTGAACCGTCGTTTCCATTTTCATAGCTTCTGTAATTGCCATGGAATCACCTTTTTTCACTTCATCGCCTTCTTTTACAACTACTTTAATAACAGTTCCCGGCATCGTTGCGCTAATATGATTTGGATTTTCACGATTCCCCTTCACACGCTGTGCAACAGTTGATTTCACGTTTTCATCTTTCACTACGATTTCACGCGGTTGTCCATTAAACTCCAGGTAAAGCACACGATTTCCATCTGGCTGTGGCTCCCCAATGGAAACTAGTTTAACCATCAATGTTTTACCTTGCTCGATTTCCACATCAATTTCTTCACCAAGTCTCATACCATAGAAGAATGTCGGTGTATCAAGCACAGATACATTTCCATAAATCCCAGCAACTTTTTCGTAGTCCATAAATACTTTTGGATACAATGCATATGCGACTACATCAAAAATTGTTACTTCGCGTCCAAGTTTGTGGAATAACTCTTCTTTTAAAGCATCGAAATCTACTGGTTCTAATAATTCACCCGGTCTTACTGTTAATGGCTCTTTCCCTTTTAAAATAATTTTTTGTAATTCTTTCGGGAAACCACCATATGGTTGTCCTAAATCTCCAGAGAACATTTCAACAACAGATCCTGGGAAGTCCATAGCATGTCCACGTTCTAAAATATCTTGTTCTGTGAGGTGATTTTGAACCATAAATAATGCCATATCACCGACAACTTTAGATGATGGTGTTACTTTTACAATATCGCCAAACATATCATTAACACGGCGATACATCACTTTAACTTCATCAAAGCGATCTCCTAAGCCAACCGCTTTTGCTTGTTGTTGAAGATTACTATACTGTCCACCCGGCATTTCATGCATATATACCTCTGTGTGAGGAGCATTCATACCACTTTCAAATGGAGCATAGTATTTTCGTACATCTTCCCAATAATGAGATAGTTTTTCTAATGAGTCTATATTAACATCTGGTTGTCTTTCGTTTCCACCCAACGCATAGTATAGTGTATTCGCACTTGGTTGTGACGTTTGACCAGCCATTGAACTCACCGCTACATCGACAATATCAACACCTGCTTCAATTGCCTTCGTATACGTTAAAATACCATTTCCGCTCGTATCGTGTGTATGCAGGTGAATTGGAATCGACACCGTCTCTTTTAGTGCTGAAACTAAATCATATGCTGCGTTTGGTTTTAATAAGCCCGCCATATCTTTAATTCCTAAAATATGAGCTCCTGATGCTTCCAACTCTTTTGCTAAATTTTTATAATAATTTAAATCATATTTACTACGTAACGGGTCATGAATATCTCCTGTGTAACACATTGTCGCTTCTGCAATTTTACCAGTATCTCGTACAGCATCAATTGCAACTCTCATGCCTTCTACCCAGTTTAAGCTATCAAAAATACGGAACACATCAATTCCAGCTTGCGCGGAACATTCCACAAATTTTTGAATTAAATTATCTGGATAGTTTTTGTAACCTACTGCGTTTGAAGAGCGAAGTAACATTTGGAATAAAACGTTTGGCATTTTTTCACGAAGATCTAGTAATCGTTCCCATGGATCTTCTTTCAAGAAACGATACGCAACATCAAACGTTGCACCGCCCCACATTTCTGCTGAGAATAAGTTTGGTAACATTCTCGCTGTCGGCTCTGCAATGTGATGTAAATCTTTTGTACGAACACGAGTTGCAAGTAATGACTGATGTGCATCACGGAATGTTGTATCCGTTAAAAGTACACGCTTTTGATCTTGTACCCACTTTACTAATCCATCCGCTCCACGCTCATCCAAAATTTGTTTCGTTCCATTTTGCATTGGCTCTGAGTGTATCACATTTGGTATACGAGCATCTGGGAAAATTGGTTTCTCTTTTTTCCCTACTCCAGGGAAGCCATTTACTGTTACTGTACCAATATAATTTAACATTTTTGTTCCGCGGTCTTTACGTTTCGGGAACAAGAATAGTTCAGGTGACGCGTCAATAAATGAAGTGTCATATTCTCCTGATAAGAAGTTTTTATGTTTTACTACATTCTCTAGGAATGGAATATTTGTTTTAATACCACGAATACGGAATTCTTTTAAGTTACGTTCCATTTTTGCAGCGGCTTGTTCAAAAGTAAGTGCCCAAGTAGTAACTTTTACAAGTAAAGAATCGTAGTACGGTGTAATAACTGCACCTTGGAAACTATTACCTGTATCAAGACGAACACCAAAACCACCGCCTGATCGGTACGCCATAATCTTTCCTGTATCAGGCATAAAGTTATTAAGTGGGTCTTCTGTCGTTACACGAGATTGGATTGCAAATCCATGCACAACCACTTCCTCTTGCTTAGGAACACCTACCATTTTGCTATGTAATGCATGTCCATCAGCTATTAAAATTTGCGATTGAACGATATCCACTCCTGTAATCATCTCTGTAATCGTATGTTCAACTTGAACACGTGGGTTTACTTCAATGAAGTAAAACTCATCACCTTTTACAAGGAATTCTACCGTTCCAGCATTTAAATAATTTACATTTTTCGTTAACTTTACTGCAGCATCACAAATACGCTGACGCAAATCATCTGAAAGCGACACGCTCGGTGCAATTTCAACTACTTTTTGATGGCGTCGTTGTACAGAGCAATCACGCTCATACAAATGAACAACATTACCTTCTTCATCTGCTAAAATTTGTACTTCTATATGTTTAGGTTTTTCAACGAATTTTTCAACGTACACTTCATCATTACCAAAGGCTGCCTTTGCTTCTGATTTCGCGCGATTATACGATTCTCTTAATTCTTCACTAGCACGTACAATACGCATACCGCGACCGCCGCCACCAAGGGATGCTTTAATAATAATCGGGTAATCATACTTTTCAGCAAATTCTTCAACTTCTTCTATTGAATTTACTGGACCATCACTACCAGGAATAATTGGAATTTGCGCTAGCTGCGCTTGTGTTCTTGCTTTAACTTTATCTCCAAACATGTCTAAATGCTTACTTTTTGGACCGATAAAGATAATCCCTTCTTCTTCACAACGTTTTGCAAATTGAATATTTTCTGACAAGAAACCATATCCAGGGTGGATTGCATCTACATGATTACTTTTCGCAATCTCAATAATGCCTTCAATATCTAGATAAGCATCAATTGGCTTTTTCCCTTCCCCAACTAAATAGGACTCATCGGCTTTATAGCGATGATAAGAACCGCTATCCTCTTTAGAATAGATCGCAACTGTGTTTAATCCAAGTTCTGAACATGCTCGGAACACACGAATTGCTATCTCTCCACGGTTAGCTACCAATACTTTTTGAATACGTTGCAGCTTTGTCATGATTTTCCCCCTCTATTTTCCTACCACTCTAGAGATAAAATACATACACACTCTAAAGAGCGTGAAGTTCTTCACTTTCTACATTATATTATACTTAGAAAGCTTCACTTTATTTTTATCCATCATACCTTATTTTTCAACAAATGATAAGTTTTCTGATCGATTTGTTTCACAAAAATAGTATAGCATACCTCTTCCTTTTCTAACAACAATATTGTATATCACATTCCCTTAAATGTAATATACTTTTCATTTTAAAACAATCAATATTGTATCACATTTAAAATCTAACAAAATAAAAAACACATTGAACTCTAGAGCTCAATGTGTTTTTTATTTTACAACAACAAGATGCGGTCCACCTTGTTCTATTTCGTTAGTCAATTTGTTTTGTTGTTTCTCTTGTCGTTTTACATAACTAGCAATATTTAACAGTATACCCATTGCAAGTAAATTAGCCAATAAAGAACTACCACCATAACTTACAAACGGTAATGGTACCCCTGTAAGCGGTATTAACCCAGACATACCACCAACATTTATAAAAGTTTGAACTCCAAACAAACTTGCAATTCCAATTGCTATTAAACTTCCAAACGGATCTCTGCACTTTTGTGCAACCCTAAATGCCCGAATAATAATAAGTAGTAAACAGATTAAAATGACAGCTACGCCTATAAATCCAAGTTCTTCAGATATAATTGCCATAATAAAATCTGTTTGCGGTTCTGGTAAGTATCCATATTTTTGCACACTGTTCCCTAACCCTCGACCATTTAGCCCTCCTGAAGCAATTCCAATAAAAGAATTTATTAATTGGAACCCATCATTTTGAGGATCGTTAAATGGATCAAGAAAAACTGAAAACCGAGCTTTTTGGTACTGACTTAACTTATAGTTCCCAATAAAATATAACGCTGGAATCCATATTATAGACGTTAAGAGGAATCGCTTTATACTTAAATTAACATTAACTCCTGAACAAAAGAACATAATCAGTACAGTTCCACCTATTAGTATATCGGTCCCTAAGTCATTTTGAAGTAAAATTAATCCCATCGCTCCACCGACAACAGCTAGAGGAGGAATTATCCCTTGTACAAAAGCTGTTTGCGTTTCTTGTTTCTTAGCAAAAAAGTTTGCTAGCGTAATAATAACCGTTATTTTCACAAACTCAGCTGGTTGTATACCTAATATCCATCCTTTTGCACCATTTATGACCTGACCGAAAAGAAAGGCTGCTGCTAATAGACCAATACTCCCTATTCCCATTGCGATCAAAACTATTCGCTTTCTCCACAACTTATAAGGAATGGCAACTATAATCGCTAACATTATCGTTCCAACAGCTAGAGCAAATAATTGTTTTTTAAAAAAGTAATCTGCTGGCCAGTTATGTCTCGACGAAATCGCAACAATGGAACTAGAACTATATACCATTATAACTCCCAACACACATAAGATAACAAGAGGAAGTAATAAGGAATAATCCATCGATTTCCATACTTTTTTCATTTCATTTCCTCTTTCTGTTTCAATTTAATTATTGTTGTATTCCATATGTATATAGGTTCTTCCTTCTTTATTATACAAATAAAAAGCCCAAACTATTTCAGTTTGAGCCCCCTTATTTGAACCCGTTATTGTTGTTTGTTTGTAAATGCTTCATGAAGTGCAGACAACTCACGTTCGAGCTCTCCTAACATTGCTTTCCCTTGTTCTTCTCCAATAAGATCAAGGCGAACCGCAAAATCGACCTCGCGGGATAGTCCAAACATTTGTGTGTCTAAAACTTCTTCATATAATGGACATTGCGGCATTGTAAGATTGTCCATTTGTACCTTAATAAGTCTTAAAATCTTCTCTGCATCCGCTTGTAGAAGGGCTAGTGCCTTTTCCTGATGATTTGATACTGTCTCAGACGCCAAATTGATTCCCTCCGTTTCCGTCCTACTCTCTCATATCTATTAATATTAGCGATAGTTTTAATAAATTGCAATAGAAACATTTTTTGTGACAACAGTGCCTAATACTATTATACTGAAAAGTGGGAGTATAACACAAATGGGGGAACAACAATGAACGAAATTTTATTTATTAATGGAAAAGTTCGTTTTCCAATCACTATCGATCCAACTGTATGGATTTTCGATGATCGAAAAATAGATTTGACAACTTACTTTGATGAAACTAGAGAAGACTCATCCGAATTAGAAACATACTTAAAACATACTTCAGAGCATTGGGATCGCGAAATCCGTGATGGTGCTGCCTTCCCGCCAATACAACAAAGTGTAAAGAAATATAAAAAAGAACAGCTTATTAACGGGACATTTGGCATACCACTTCATCCATTTCTAAAAAATGCTGAAATTTTAGAAGATGCTACTCATGTCGAAATTGAAACCACAGACAATACAATTACACTTCCGTTAGAAACAGCCCATAAAGCTATTCTCGGTTTTTCAAAAGAAGGTAAACCATTACGAGAAGACGGGCCTGTTCATCTATATTTCCATGATGGATCTAATAGACAAAATCCGATTCGTAACATCCGTAAATTTACAATCATTTAAATTGTATAATTAAAAGGCAAAAAAGGAGTGAGCTTAAGCTCACTCCTTTTTATAATAAATCCGCTGCTAGTTGTGCTAAATTAGAACGCTCTCCTTTAACAAACTTTACATGACCACTAATACGTTGTTCTTTAAACTTCTCTACAACATATGTTAAACCGTTATTATATTCATCTAAATACGGATGATCAATTTGCTGAGGATCCCCCATTAATACAATCTTACTTTTTTCGCCTACCCTTGTTAATATCGTCTTTACTTCATGCTTCGTTAAATTTTGTGCCTCGTCAATTATAATGAACTGGTCTGGAATACTTCTCCCGCGTATATAGGTAAGCGCTTCTACTTCAATCGAACCCATTCCAGCTAAAATAGCATCTAGCTCCCCAGGCTTTTTCGTATTGAATAAATACTCTAGATTATCAAAAATCGGCTGCATCCACGGTCTTAATTTTTCCTCTTTCTCTCCTGGTAAATAGCCTATATCTTTCCCTACCGGTACAATTGGTCTCGCGACAAGTAGTTTTTTATATAACCCTAAATCTTCCGTTTGCATTAGTCCCGAAGCTAATGCAAGTAACGTTTTTCCTGTACCGGCTTTCCCTGTTAACGTTACAAGTGGAATATCTTCCCGAAGTAGCAATTCTAATCCCATAATTTGCTGCACGTTTCGTGGGCGTATCCCCCACACTTGTTCATTGTGAAAAATAAGTTTTTTTACCTTCTTACCTAAATGATCCACAATCCCAAGTGCAGAACTAGAACCCCCTAGTGCATCTTTCATTACAACAAACTGATTTGGATAAAAAGGATGATTTGCGATTTCAGATAAAGGCAGTTCACCTTTTTCATAAAAATAATCTAACTGTTCTTTTGATATATACCCTTCTAAAAATCCTGAATATATATTTTCCACTTCGATTACTCGGTCACTTAAATAATCTTCGGCCTGCAATCCGATTGCATCAGCTTTTACCCTTACGAGTACATCTTTACTTACTAAAATAACTGATTTCCCGTCCTCTTTTTCTTGTTCTTCTAAAGAGAGGTTTTTCGCTACCGCTAAAATTCGATTATCATTTGTTTTTTCTACAAAAATATCTTGCAGTTGAACAAATGAGCGATGATTTAATTCAATACGAAATGTACCGCCGTTTTCTAACGGAATACTTTCATGCAGCTTTCCTATTTCGCGAAATTTGTCGATTAACTTAGATACATAGCGAGCATTTCGTCCTACTTCATCCATATAACGTTTTTTCGAATCAACCTCTTCTAATACAACTGCTGGAATCACTACTTCATTTGTTGCAAATGAAAAAATAGATAAAGGATCCTGCAAAAGTACATTCGTATCTAACACATAAATTTTATCCAACCTGTTACCCCCTGACTCCACTTTTAAATTTGTAGAACAAGGGTTTCATCCATAAAATATGGACGAACCATTGTTATAATTATATGTACCGTAAAAACGAGGTAGAATCGAAACTCATAGAAATTAAACCTTTTCTTTATTTTTTATTCATTTCTATTCAATATATTACTTTTTATTATAATTTTTCACATTAAATCACAATACTCACTTGTAAAAGTTTATGAACGTTGTTCCTATTCATCTTCTTTATAATTCTTTCATTCCTACTAATACTTGGTTATCAAGCTTTTTAGCTGCTCGAAGATCATATGTTTTTTCATATGTTGGTTCAGTAGCAAGTTTCGCACCATAAAACATAACATCACGAACTTCTTGTACATTCACTTCTACTACCGTTAATTTTAGAGGAATCCCTTCCATTCTATCTGTTAAAATTTCACTTTCACCACTTATGGAAAATACGGATTCATTCGCCATTATAGTCAATACAACCCCTGCACTATGCCGTATATTCCCCACAATACGTGAGCGTTGATCTACCGCAAATCGAATACTAGTTTCACTCACTGCATATACCCAAGAAATAGCACTTACGTTAGGAATTTGTTTTTCGAAATCTGTTGTTGCTATCATAACGATACACTCTTTACGCAAAGATTGTACTAAATCACCTGTCAATGTAGGCTCAACTACATTCGCCATATTTCCACCTCCAAATATTATTTATATATCCTTATCATAACCTATTTTTCGAATTGCGAAAATATTATTTTTTCCCGCTATTATTCAAAAACATTATGCTTCCATGATATACTTATACTGATAGAATTCGTATTGAGGTGACGAAATGAGAGTCAGATGTATGATTTGTGATAAAAAAGATATGTTAGATGACGAAAATCCTATGGCAAAAAAACTGCGTAATCGCCCTATTCATACATATATGTGCATGGAATGTACGGAACGCATTGCAGAGCGTACTATGGAACGCCATGCAAGTGGTAATTTCCGATTATATCGTGATAAAAAAGTAGAAGACGATTGGTAAACCGTAAATAAGTCCTTAATCATATAGATAAGGACTTATTTGTATTTTTCTGGTTCACGATTCATCTGATCCAAAAAACAATCAATTGCTTCTACTGGAAATCTTGCACACCTTATTTCTCCATCAATTTCATATGTAATTAAATACATTTCCTCGTTCTTTTCCACTTCTACATTTCGTAATTTATGCTCTTCATATATCATATTTCGAAATAATACATACGTTTCTTGTGCAGCGCTATCATCTGGACGCGCTTCCGCAACAGTTTTAATTGTTAACCAATTATATAGTGCATCTTGTACCGAGCGCATGAAACTCCCCCTTTTCACCCTGCCTTTTGTTGTTTCGCTTGACGTAAACGTAATCTATAAATTCCAAGTACAATCGCCGCTACAACGAGCCCCTCTCCAACTGGTAAAAAAACTGCAAAGAAAGTTAATACCGTGCATCCAATTGCTAAAGATATGTATATTACTATATTTTTTAGCACTGATAGCTTCCTTGCAAATCCTAAATTATATACAAGTGCACTCAATATAATAATTGTTCCATAAAGTAACCACATCCCTAGTTCTGGATTTTCATCAACTTTGCATAATTTCGCGAAAAATGACATTCTTTCTAACACTATCTTTCCTCCCTTCTCATAAAAACAAATTTTCTTTATGTACTTAATACAAGAGTAACTCGCAAAAAAAATACTGTCCACAAAAAAGAATAAATATTCTAAAAATAAACAAAATAAAAAAACAACTACCTTTTATAAAGGTAGTTGTTTTTTATTTTTACGCTTCTACAGATTTCTTTTTCTTAGCAGCTCTTTCGCGCTCACTCTTATCAAGAATCTTTTTACGTAGACGAATTGATTCTGGAGTTACTTCACAGAACTCATCATCGTTTAAGTACTCTAATGACTCTTCTAAAGTCATTAAGCGTGGTTTTTTCATTGTTGAAGTTTGATCTTTCGTTGCAGAACGAATGTTCGTTTGTTGTTTCATTTTTACAACGTTAACTGTTAAATCATTCTCACGTGTATGTTCTCCAACGATCATACCAGCATATACTTCTGTACCTGGTTCAACGAAGATTACACCACGGTCTTCAACTTGCATAATACCGTATTGTGATGCTTTTCCTGCTTCAAGTGAAACTAGAACACCTTGACGACGTCCACCCACTTGTCCAGCATGTACTGGTTGGTAGCAATCAAATGTATGGTTTAAAATACCATAACCACGAGTTAATGTTAGGAATTCTGTTGTGTAACCAATTAACCCACGTGCTGGAACCATGAAAGTAAGGCGAACTTGACCGTTTCCGTTATTCACCATATCTAACATTTCACCTTTACGTGCGCCCATTGATTCCATAATAGAACCAGTGTATTCTTCAGGAACATCGATTTGTACGCGCTCTACAGGCTCACTTCTTACGCCATCGACATCTTTAATAATTACTTCAGGCTTAGATACTTGTAGTTCATAACCTTCACGACGCATGTTTTCAATTAAGATAGATAAATGTAACTCTCCGCGTCCAGATACGATCCATGCATCAGGAGAATCTGTATTATCTACACGTAAACTTACATCTGTCTCTAATTGTGAACGAAGACGCTCTTCAATTTTACGAGAAGTAATGAATTTACCTTCACGACCTGCAAATGGGCTGTTATTTACAAGGAATGTCATTTGTAATGTTGGCTCATCAATACGTAATAATGGTAAAGCCTCTTCATGCTCAACCGGACATACCGTTTCACCTACGTTAATGTCTTCCATACCTGAAACAGCTACTAAATCTCCAGCTTTTGCTTCTTCAATTTCTTGACGTTTTAATCCAATGTAACCAAATAATTTAGTTACACGGAATTGTTTTACACTTCCGTCAACTTTCATTAATGCAACTTGTTGTCCTACTTTCATTGTACCGCGGAATACGCGTCCAACCCCAATACGACCAACATAGTCATTGTAATCAAGAAGTGCTACTTGGAATTGAAGTGGCTCTTCGCTGTTATCAATTGGTGCTGGAATATGTTCAATGATTGTGTCAAACAATGATTTCATATTCTCTTCTTGATTTGCTGGATTTGAATCTAAGCTTGCTGTTCCGTTCATTGCTGATGCAAATACAACTGGGAACTCTAATTGATCTTCGTTTGCACCAAGTTCGATGAATAAGTCAACTACTTCATCAACTACTTCATCAGGGCGAGCGAAGTCACGGTCAATTTTGTTTACAACAACGATTGGAGTTAAGTTTTGCTCAAGAGCTTTCTTTAAAACAAATCGTGTTTGTGGCATACAACCTTCATATGCATCAACTACAAGTAGAACACCATCAACCATTTTCATGATACGTTCTACTTCTCCACCGAAGTCAGCGTGACCAGGTGTATCTAAAATGTTAATTCTTTTATCTTCATAGTGAATCGCAGTATTCTTCGCTAAAATTGTAATACCACGTTCTCTTTCTAGATCATTTGAGTCCATTGCGCGTTCTTCAATATGTTCATTCGCACGGAACGTCCCCGCTTGACGTAATAACTGGTCAACAAGTGTTGTTTTACCATGGTCAACGTGGGCAATAATTGCTATATTTCGTAAATCTTGTCGTTTTTTCAACATGTCCAACTCCTAATGTCTTTTTAATCCTTCTCTATTATAAGAGCGAAGGGGATACAATGGCAATCAAAATAAAATCAAGAATGAAAATATAGTTGTATTCTTACTTTTGTGAAAGTAAAATAAGATTGGAGGGTGAAGAAATGGAACACATTCAATATCGCTTTTTATTAACAGCAATTATCGGTGTTATCTTCTTAATTGGTATCGGAATTATGATTGCTGAAAATAGTCCCATCGGCATTATTATTTGCATTATCGGCACATTTGTTACAGTTGGATACGGTTTTGTAACAAAAAGAAAAATGCGTAAATCGCAATAACATTAAAAAGTAAGAAGCTTCTTTATGCCTCTTACTTTTTTTCATTATTGCGATACAAATGGTAATAATTCTTCGTATACTCCTGGTTTTGCAACTAACACACTGCTTTTCTCTACAATAGAAAGAGGCGTTCCCAAGAACGTTGTCACTTTACCGCCAACTTCCTCTACAATAATCTGTCCCCCGCCAAAGTCCCATGGCGATAAGCGCGGTGTTACATATGCGTCTAATCTTCCCGTGGCAACATATACCATTTCTAACGCTGCACAACCATATGACCTCGTACCTCTTGCCTTCTTAACGAGCATCATCATTTTTTCCATATTAAGCAATGGATTATCAGTAAGCCATATCGCATTCAAAGCTATAACTCCATGCTCTACCGTTCCTTTTTCCAACATGGGAATAGCTAAATCATTGCAAAAAGCCCCTTCTCCCTTTACCGCATGATATAGTTCGTCATGAACTGGATCATAAATAAGACCAATCTTTCCGATACCGTTCTCATAAATCCCGATTGAGATTGCGAAATTTCTTTTTTGATGAACAAAGTTCATCGTGCCATCAATTGGATCAATTAACCAAACAACCCCATTAGAAGAGGTAATCTCATCTCCATAGCCTTCTTCTCCTAAAATATTATGAGCCGGGAATGTTTCTTTAATTTTCCCAATTAAAAACTGCTCCGTTTCTCGGTCCATATTTGTTACTAGATCAGCTGCATTTGACTTTGTTTCTATAATAAGTGTTTTTTTCAGTGACGCCATTAATTGTTCTCCGGCTTCTCGAATCCACTGTTTCGCGTGTGTATCGATGTCTTTCCATACTTCTTGCATGTTTAAACACTCCGATCTATACTGTTCACAGAAAAAACGAACCCTTTATAAGGTTCGCACCAACTAATTATTTATACATATACTATTATTACGCTTCTAAACGGATCATTTCAAGTCTTAACACTTCTAATTTTTGTACGCACTCTTCTTTTTTCTGTTTGTCGTTATCCATCATCGCATCATATAAAGTTGCTAATTCATAATCTAGCTCCAAACGTAGCACCGGAATTCTCTTTTCAGCATCTGTTCTCTTTAACGCATTAATCACCTGTCTCATTTTTTTGCCTCCTCCCAATATTCGTCTGCCCTCGGACTAGAATTGATTCAATTTTCTGATTTTTTGTTTTATACTATACTATGTTGGATAAATCATCTATGCAACAAAATTATATTTTTTTATTTAAATTTTTTTGTGATGTTTTTTTTATGAATAGTACAAGCTATGCTAAAATTAAAACAAAATAGGAGTTGGAGGAACAATCATGACACTACAAACATTCACATCAACTGATTTTGAAGTCTTTACTGTTGATGGTCTTGAAGAACGAATGAGCGCAATTAAAACGAATATTCATCCTAAGCTAGAAGCTTTAGGGGAACAATTTGCAGAATATTTATCACAACAAACTGATGAAAACTTTTTCTACCATGTAGCAAAACATGCACGCCGCAAAGTCAATCCACCAAACGATACTTGGGTTGCTTTTTCAACAAATAAACGTGGATATAAAATGTTACCACACTTTCAAATTGGTTTATGGGGTACTCACGCCTTCATATACTTTGGTTTAATCTATGAGTGTCCACAAAAAGTGGAGACGGCTCACGCCTTCTTAGAACATTTAAATGATTTAAAAACAAATATTCCAAATGACTTCGTTTGGTCCATTGACCATACTAAACCAGGTGTAAAACTGCATAAAACGCTTGAAACGGAAGACTTACAAAAGATGATTGAACGTTTAGCTACTGTGAAAAAAGCAGAGTTATTAGTCGGTATTCATATATCACCAGAGGAGTTTTCAGCAATGACCAACGAACAATTCCTTGCTAAGATTGAATCTACGATGCAACCACTCCTTCCTTTATATGCACTTTGTAATCGATAGTAGAAAACGGACAATTTATATTGTCCGTTTTTAGTTGTTATCACATTATAGCACTTTGCATTTTAATTTTCAAAATATTTTTACATTTTTACAATCTTTTTTTCCGCTACTTCTTTTGCTCTTTGAATCGTACGATATATAGAATATCCACTTACTTCTTGAAATTCTTTATCAATTTTTTTCTCCGCTGCCTTCGATGGCACAATCTCTTTAAAACGACGATATAATTCCATCAAATCTTCTCTCAAAACTCCTTTTTCGTATACCTTTTCAATCGCTTCATAAAACTTTACAACTGCTACCATTTCTTCATTTGACCAATTGTAATCAAGTGGATATTGATATTCCATTTTTGCACCTCATTCAGTATTCTTTCTTTTTCTATTATGCTACCTTTAAGACAACCTTTTATTCTTCACTATAGCCACTCTGCATTATACACCATTTATCCATTTCAATGGAATTGTCTTCCTCTTTGCAGTATTTAAAATATAACTATTAAACATACTCACCTTGAAAATGCGATTTTTCTATACATCTATAATTATTGGTGATATAATGCTTTTGTTTTATAGAGAATAAAGTGAGACTACCATCCCCAAAAAGGCTTTTGCGAATGGCAGAAAAACAAGTCAAGTTCTAAAAGTTTGTCATCTTAATTTCCTTTTAGAATGAGATGAAATCATATAAAACAAACTCTAATAAATATTACGAAGAAGAAGGGGTGTATAGATTGTCCCAATACGAAACACCATTGTTTACCGCTTTAGTTGAGCACAGTAAGCGAAATCCAGTTCAATTCCATATTCCTGGTCATAAAAAAGGACAGGGCATGGATCCTACATTTCGCGAATTTATTGGGCATAATGCATTAGCAATTGATTTAATTAATATTGCGCCGCTCGATGATTTACATCATCCAAAAGGTATGATTAAAGAAGCACAGGATTTAGCAGCCGCTGCTTTCGGTGCAGATCATACGTTCTTTTCTATTCAAGGTACAAGTGGTGCAATTATGACAATGGTGATGAGCGTGTGCGGTCCTGGGGATAAAATCCTCGTGCCACGGAATGTGCATAAATCAGTAATGTCAGCTATTATTTTCTCAGGTGCAAAACCAATTTTCATGCATCCTGAGATTGATCCGAAGCTCGGTATTTCACATGGGATCACAATTCAATCTGTCAAAAAGGCTCTTGAAGAGCACTCAGATGCGAAAGGCTTACTTGTTATAAATCCAACATATTTTGGGTTTGCTGCAGATTTAGAGCAGATTGTAGAATTAGCTCATTCTTACGATATTCCTGTACTTGTTGATGAGGCTCACGGTGTTCATATCCATTTTCATGATGAACTACCAATATCAGCTATGCAAGCAGGTGCAGATATGGCAGCAACAAGTGTTCACAAATTAGGTGGGTCTTTAACCCAAAGCTCTATTCTTAATGTAAAAGAAGGTCTTGTGAACGTAAAGCATGTCCAATCCATTATTAGCATGCTTACGACTACATCAACTTCTTACATTTTGTTAGCATCCCTTGATGTTGCTAGAAAACGTCTTGCTACAGAAGGAACAGCTCTCATAGAACAAACAATACAATTAGCTGAGCATGTTCGTGATGCTATAAATGTTATTGAGCATCTTTATTGTCCTGGAAAAGAAATGCTAGGAACAGATGCTACTTTTAACTATGATCCTACAAAGATAATTGTATCTGTAAAAGATTTAGGTATTACAGGCCATCAGGCTGAAGTATGGCTTAGAGAACATTACAACATTGAAGTAGAACTCTCTGATTTATATAACATACTTTGTCTTATCACATTTGGAGATACAGAAAGTGAAACAGATACACTTATTACAGCATTACAAGATTTAGCAGCAACATATAGAAATAGAGCAGACAAAGGTGTTCAAGTACAAGTAGAAATACCTGAAATACCTGTGCTAGCACTTTCTCCTAGAGATGCTTTTTATTCAGAAACAGAAGTCATTCCATTTGAAAACGCAGCAGGTCGTATTATAGCTGATTTTGTTATGGTTTATCCGCCAGGGATTCCAATCTTTACTCCGGGGGAAATTATTACACAAGATAACTTAGAGTATATTCTTAAAAATTTAGAAGCTGGGTTACCTGTACAAGGTCCTGAAGATATGACATTACAAACATTACGTGTTATTAAAGAGTACAAGCCTATCAGTTGATAGGCTTTTCTTTCACCTTTTTTCTCTTTTTTTCATACGATACTAAAGAATTTGACATTCCCACCCTAATGGGGCAAGCTGACTAACATCAGTGGGATTCTTGCTACCTAAGGCGAAGTCCATTTCTGGTATCGCTGACGTGCAAGATTGCGGTGTGCCATCACCACTCTCACAACAAATCGTATAGGTTCGTGAGCTACGGTACTTATACCATACCGTACAGATTCGTGTTCAGGTGTTTTAGCGTCTTGTTCTTGACGACACATATCATTTTACCGATAGCTTGAATTCGGCTATCGAACTCCCTATGCTATCTTTTTTCAAAGAACACATTGGCGTTTTAAAGACTTGTACTTGTCTGTAGTTAAAGTCTACCAAAATATAAAGTGAAACTTTAATCAGTGGGGTTTTGTTCATCCCCACTGATTATTAGCCTTCACCAATCGGGCGTTTACGGGTAGCAGGGCTCCAGCCGAATTTTGAGGTGGAATTCTTACTGCCCGCAAATAGCGGGATAAATGTTTTTCTATGAAAAAGCGATACTTTCATCCTATGTCTAAAGTCCAATATAGGCTTTCCCGTATCGCGAAATCTGTAACGTATAGGTGGGGATACCATTATGATTGTGATAGGCCGTTCTATTGTACACCCTTATATCACAAATGAATATGAGCCATTTGCAGCTGAAAAACAACAGATTTTATCCATAATGGCGGGAAATCAAGAAGTTTATTCCTTCCGAACAGCCGATGAACTCAGCTTTGATCTTAATTTACGAGTTAATATTATTACTTCCGCGCTAGAACTTTTTCAAAGTGGATTTCAGTTTCGTACGTTTCAACAATCTTTTTGCAATCCTCAGTTTTGGGAAAGAACATCACTTGGCGGATTTCAACTACTTCCAAACATAGCCCCTTCCATTGCCATCCAAGATATTTTTAAAAACGGAAAACTATATGGAACTGAATGTGCCACCGCAATGATTATCATTTTTTACAAAGCATTACTATCATTATATGAGGAAAAAACTTTCAACCGTCTATTCGCAAACCTCTTACTTTATACATGGGACTACGATCGCGACTTAAAGCTCATAACAAAAACGAGTGGCGATATCGTTCCAGGTGACCTCGTTTACTTTAAAAACCCACAAGTTAATCCAGCTACGATTGAGTGGCAAGGAGAAAATACAATCTATCTAGGAAACTTCTTTTTTTACGGACATGGCGTAGGCGTAAAAACGAAAGAGGAAATTATTTATTCATTAAATGAACGAAGGATCCCTTATGCTTTTATTTCAGCTTATTTAACCGATTTTATTACTCGTATTGATAGCCGTATGATGAGTCAATATGCCCCTCCTAACACGCCACAAACATCAATAGGATTTATTCCTATTAGAGATGATGCAATTGTTGCAACAGTCGGGCATACAACTACAATCTATTAAAAAAACGCCTACATGTGTAGGCGTTTTTTCTTAATTATTAAGCTTTTGTATGTTCTGTATGGTCACATTCGCAATGAGATCCACATTTCCCATAAAGTACTGTTGATTTTTCATCTTCAAAATGTGCGATTGTTCCTTCACAAACTTGGCATACGATTGTTCCCATTTTCATTTCCCCCTGAGTTTAAAGAATAATCTACTTATATATGATTAAGCTTTCGCATTTTCTCTACTAGCACAGTCACAATTGGAACCACATTTCCCATAAAGTACTGTCGTTTTCTCATCTTCAAAATGTCCGATTGTTCCTTCACAAACTTGGCATACGATTGTTCCCATTTTTCATTTCCCCCTAAGTTTATGGTCCTAAAAACTTTTAGCTGTCAATTTCCTATCAATTATTGGGCTTTTGTATGTTCTGTGTGATCACATCCGCAAGATCCACATTTCCCGTAAAGTACCGTTACTTTCTCATCCTCGAAGTGTGCAATTGTACCTTCACAATCTTGACATACGATTGTTCCCATTTTTCATTTCCCCCTAAGTTTATAATCCCAAAAACTTTTGTAACCGCTTAACTTTCTGTCTTTATTTTAATATGTTATACTTTTTACGTCAATAGGTTTTTAGTATAACACATTAAATATTTTAAAATTAAATTAGTATGCGATATTAACACAAAAAAACAGCCATATCTCATACGTACGACTGTTTCTTGTTAATTATTCTTCATACTTCGCATGCAAAGAAGTAGACGGAACAAGAAATTTAAAAAACTGAGCTAACTCCTCCGCCTCCTCTTCCGATCCTAACTTAAAAGTTTCCTGTATATATGGAACATTTTCTACATCATCTCTCCCAAGCAAAGTAGATCTCCCTGTTTGCATACAAACAATAAGTGGCTTTCCAAAAAACATATTTGTATAAATAACTCCAAAATCATAACATGTATCATGCGTCATAAATCCTAAAAATCGTACCTTCACACTTTCATGCTCATCATACAATTTTTCAAACATGAGTTTCCACCTTTCTAAATAACACTTCCTACTCATTAATATATTAAACAAAAAAAGTAATACTCCTTTTAATTGTCAAAAAATTCAGTAGGATGTAGAATGATATTATTCTACTAAGCTAAGGGGGAATTTGTATGCAACACGCCTTTATCACACTTGTACCTAAATCCAATCAACAATCTGTTTCAATAGAAGATGTTAAACACCTTTTTCATAACTATAAAACCGTTACTTCCAAGACTGGTGATCAAATTAATTATGCTTATACAAATACAGCTTTTCCTTATGAAATATTAGATACATCAGCAACAACATTAAAACTCCAATCGAGTCACGATCGATATGATTCTATTTATGTTGGGATTGGAATAGAAAAGGAACAATCTTTTATTCAGGTTTCTTTGCCTACTACAGCAACATTTGGTGATAAAGGAAAAGCAAATGAATTTAGCCGTTTTCTAGCGAAGAAATTAGAAGGAGAGTTACAACTATTTAATGGAAGAACAATGTATTTCTATAAACGTTAATTTAAAAAATAGAGAATATGATTAAAAAAAGTATGCAATTTGAACACGTAAGGAATAATGCCTGCTTTCTTACGTGTAATACAAAACATGCAATCACATATGCCAAATAAAGAAATACGAAAAAGAGAATTACTTTATAATGAAACTTATCACCATTCGATAATGTTAATACAATGGAAAAACCACTCCATAATAGAAAATGATAAAATATAACATGTAATATTCTCATGGAACCTTCTCCTTTGACATGCTCTATTTTATTAATATATGGGATTAAGTTTGAATCAATTACATATTATATAACGGCATATATGCTAACGGTTCATTTAAAGTATTATATATTCATTCGACAAGTACATATAAAGACCTTGCAAGTCATTTTATGAAAATAAAAATACCCCATCTCTTTAAATAAGAGATGGGGTATTTACATTACTTAAATTATTTTACAATGTGAATTGGCATTCCAAGAGCAACTTCAGCTGCTTCCATTGTGATTTCACCTAATGTTGGGTGAGCATGGATTGTTTGAGCGATATCTTCAGCTGTCATTCCAGCTTCGATAGCTAAACCAATCTCAGAGATAATATCAGAAGCACCTGCACCTGCAACTTGTGCACCTACAAGAAGACCATCTTCTTTACGCGTTACAAGTTGTAAGAAACCGTCAGTGCTGTTTAATGATAACGCACGACCGTTTGCAGCGAATGGGAACTTAGATACAGCTACTGTCATTCCTGCTTCTTCAGCTTGTTTCTTAGTGTAACCAACAGATGCTAATTCTGGATCAGTGAAGCATACTGCAGGAATTCCGATGTAATCGATTGCTGATGCATGGCCACTAATTACTTCAACAGCTACTTTACCTTCGTAAGAAGCTTTGTGAGCTAATGGTGGTCCAGGAACGATATCACCGATTGCATAGATGTTTGAAATATTTGTACGGCATTGCTCATCAATTTCGATAATGCCACGGTCAGTCATTTTAATTCCAACTTGCTCAAGACCGATTTCTTGAGTGTTTGGACGACGACCTACAGTTACTAATACGTAATCTGCTTCTACAGTTTGGATTTCACCGTTAACTTCAAAGCTAACTTTTACGCCAGTTTCTGTTTCTTCAACGCCTTTAGCCATAGCTTTTGTATGGATATTTACGTTACCTTTTTTCTGTAGAGCACGTTTAACAACAGAGCTCATAGCTTTTTCGAAACCAGCTAAGATTTCGTCGCCAGCTTCTACTACAGTAACTTCTGTACCGAAGTTAGCATATGCAGTACCTAATTCCATACCGATGTAACCGCCGCCGATTACAACAAGTTTTTTAGGAATTTCAGGTAAGCTTAAAGCGCCTGTAGAGTTGATAACACGTTTAGAGTATTTGAATCCTGGAATTTCGATTGGTGTAGAACCAGTTGCAAGAACAGCATTTTTAAACGTATAAGTTTGTGCTGCATCTTCAGTCATTACGCGTAATGTGTTAGCATCTACGAAGTAAGCTTCACCGCGAATGATTTCAACTTTGTTACCTTTAAGAAGGCCTTCAACACCGCCAGTTAATTTCTTAACTACGCCGTTTTTCCATTCTTGAACTTTTGTAAAGTCAACTTTTACGTTCTCTGCAGTGATACCCATGTCATCAGAATGCATTGCATTCTCATAACGATGACCTGCATTGATTAACGCTTTTGAAGGAATACATCCAACGTTTAAGCATACGCCACCAAGGTTAGATTTTTCAATAATCGCTACCTTTTGACCTAATTGTGCTGCACGAATTGCCGCAACGTATCCACCAGGACCTGCACCAACAACGACTGTATCTAATTCAATTGGGAAATCTCCTACTACCATTGTTATTACGCCTCCATTACTAATAATTGTGGGTCATTCAATAGACGTTTAATTTGGTTTAATGCTTTTTGAGCAGTTGCGCCGTCAATTAAACGATGGTCAAAGCTTAGAGATAATGCTAATACTGGAGCTGCAACGATTTCACCGTTTTTCACAACTGGTTTCTCAGCGATACGGCCAATACCAAGGATTGCTACTTCTGGGTGATTGATAACTGGAGTGAACCATTGTCCACCTGCAGAACCAATGTTTGTAATTGTGCAAGAAGCACCTTTCATTTCAGTTGGAGCTAAACGACCATCACGTGCTTTACCAGCAAGTTCATTGATCTCGTTAGAGATAGTAAAGATAGATTTACGATCTGTATCTTTAACAACTGGTACTAATAGACCTTTGTCTGTATCAGCTGCGATACCGATGTTGAAGTAATGTTTATGAACGATTTCTTGAGAAGCATCGTCTAAAGCAGTATTCAACATTGGGAATTCACGTAATGCAGATGTTAAAGCTTTTACAACGTATGGAAGGTAAGTTAATTTAATACCTTTGTCAGCTGCAACAGCTTTGAACTTCTTACGGTGAGCAACAAGTTCTGTTACATCTACTTCATCCATTAATGTTACGTGAGGAGCTGTATGCTTAGAGTTAACCATTGCTTTCGCAATCGCTTTACGGATACCACTCATTTTCTCACGAGTTTCTGGATATTCACCAGCTGGGATTGGTTGTGCTTTTGGTGCTTCTTCTTTCGCTGCTGCTGCTGGAGTAGCTTCTACTGCTGCTGGAGCCTCAGTTGCTGCTACAGTTTGTCCACCATTTGCAAATGCATCGATGTCAGTTTTCACAACACGGCCGTTCTTACCAGAACCAGCTACTTTATGAATATCTACACCTTTTTCACGAGCATATTTACGAACAGATGGCATAGCGATTACACGCTCATTTACTACTTCTGCAGTTGCTGCTGGAGTAGTTTCCGCTGCTGGAGCTTCTACTGCTGCTTCTTCAGCTTTTGGAGCTTCATCATGATCGTCACCTTTAAATTTAAGGTTTTCGTATCCAGGAGCATCAAATTTAATTAATGTATCTCCTACAATTGCAACTGTTCCTTCTTCTACAAGTACTTCAAGTACTTTACCTTTAACAGGAGAAGGGATTTCTACTACTGCTTTATCATTTTGCACTTCAAGAAGTACATCGTCTTCATTTACTTCATCGCCTGGTTTAATAAACCATTTTACGATTTCACCTTCGTGGATACCTTCACCGATATCTGGTAGTTTAAATTCAAATGCCACGGAATTCAGCCCCCTGATTCATTTCATTATTATGGAATATGTACAAAAGAAACCAGCATGTGCTGATTTCTTTTGCACATGAAAAACTAAAAATTAGAAGTTCATTACTTTGTTAACAGCTTCAACAATATCTTTATGGTTTGGTAACCATACGCTCTCAGCTTGAGAGAATGGGAATACTGTATCAGCAGCTGCAACACGTACAACTGGAGCTTCTAAGTTTAAGATTGCACGGTCGTTAATTTCCGCTACAACGTTAGCTGCAATACCAGCTTGTTTTTGAGCTTCTTGAACTACAACTACGCGGCCTGTTTTTTCAACAGAAGCGATGATTGTTTCGATATCTAATGGTTGAACTGTACGTAAGTCAACAACCTCTAAAGAGATACCTTCTTTTTCAAGTTCTTCAGCAGCTTTTAATGCAGCATGAACCATAGCACCATAAGCGATAACAGATACATCTGTACCTTCACGTTTGATGTCAGCTTTGCCTAAATCAATTGTGTAATCACCTTCTGGTACATCTTGACGGAATGAACGGTACAATTTCATATGCTCTAAGTAGATAACTGGATCGTTGTCACGAATCGCAGAGATTAAAAGACCTTTTGCATCGTATGGAGTAGATGGAATAACAACTTTTAGACCAGGTTGTTGTGCCACTAATCCTTCTAAGCTATCAGCATGTAGTTCAGGAGTATGAACACCACCACCGAATGGAGAACGAATTGTTACTGGAGCAGTCCAACGTCCACCAGAACGGTAACGCATACGAGCTAATTGACCAGAAACTGAATCCATTACTTCAAAAATGAAACCGAAGAATTGGATTTCTGGAACTGGACGGAAGCCTTCAAGTGCAAGTCCAACTGCAAGTCCACCAATACCAGACTCTGCAAGTGGAGTATCCATTACACGATCTTCACCGAATTCAGCTTGTAAACCTTCAGTAGCACGGAATACTCCGCCGTTTACACCAACGTCTTCACCAAACACAAGTACGTTAGGATCATTTTTCATTTCAACGCGTAAAGCATCAGTGATTGCTTGAATCATTGTCATTTGAGCCATGGCTTACTTCGACTCCTTTTCTTTGTAAATTTCATATTGTTCAGCTAAGTTGTAAGGCATTTTTTCGTACATGATTTCCATTAAATCAGTAACTTTTTGTTTTGGAGCTTGGTCAGCCTTAGCAATTGCTTGTTTGATATCTTCTTTTGCTTCTTCGATAACTTTCTCTTCAACTTCTTGAGACCATAGGCCTTTGTTTTCTAAGAATGCACGGAAGCGTACGATTGGATCTTTTTGTTCCCATTCGTTTTCGATATCTTTTGTACGGTAACGAGTTGGGTCATCACCAGCCATTGTATGTGGACCATAACGGAATGTTAAAGTCTCGATTAAAGTAGGACCTTCGCCATTTACTGCGCGCTCACGAGCGAAAGCAGTTGCTGCGTATACAGCTAATGGATCCATACCGTCTACTTGAATTCCGTAAATACCTGCTGCTACTGCTTTTTGTGCTACAGTTTTAGCTGCAGATTGCTTTTCTACTGGAGTAGAGATTGCATAACGGTTGTTTTGTACAACGAAGATTGCTGGAGCTTTGAATGCACCCGCAAAGTTCATACCTTCGTAGAAGTCACCTTGTGAAGCACCACCGTCACCAGTGTAAGTAATTGCAACAGATTTTTTACCACGTAATTTCATACCTAACGCAACACCAGCAGTTTGGATGATTTGCGCACCGATAATGATTTGTGGAGCAAGTGCATTTACATTCTCAGGCATTTGGTTACCCATGAAATGTCCACGAGAGAATAAGAATGCTTGGTATAATGGTAGACCGTGCCACACTAATTGTGGAACGTCACGATATCCTGGTAAGATGAAATCTTCTGCTTCAAGTGCGAAATGACTTGCTAATTGAGAAGCCTCTTGTCCAGCAGTTGGTGCGTAGAAACCTAAACGTCCTTGACGGTTTAAAGAAATAGAACGTTGATCTAGTACGCGAGTATACACCATACGGCGCATTAATTCTTTTAATTGATCATCAGATAATTCAGGCATAGCTGCTTCATTCACAACTTCGCCTTTTTCATTTAAAATTTGTAATGTTTCAAATTGAGCTGCGATAGCTTTCATTTGCTCATCAACATTAAATAGGGTCTTTTTTGTTTTAGTACCCATTCCGTTCACCTCTTCCTCTCTTGAACCATATTCTGAAACGCTTTCACTATCTATTAGCTAGACTGAAAGCGCAACAATGTAAACCAACAAATTTGTTTGTCGGTTGAGAATAATTTTGTGTACCTAACAATCTGTACTAATGTTTTTTCAAAAACATATTAATACAATCTTGATCACGTTTTTTAGTTTACAACTATTCTAATTACGATGTCAATTACTTTGAATACGTTTTTTTATAAATAATATGCCGGTTTCCTCTACACAAACGTGTTTTTATTTTTCACATCTGTATTAGTAAGCAATAACCTGCTGTTATATTATTCCCTTTTTAACTTATTTTTTCTCTTAGAATAATATGTAAACGATTTAATTCTCCTTAGTTTTTCTCTCTTCTCAAGAAAATTATACAAACACTTCTTCCTTTTATAGGTAAATACCTATACATTTCTGATCATTCCTCCATACATTATAGTAACCGCAGTATTAGCGGGAAATGATAAAGGAGGTCATCTCATGTACGGATACTCATATTGCTATCCAACAACTTGTTCATATCCTTCCTACGGTTATGGCGGTTCTTGTGGCGGATCTGGAAGCGGCTTCGCCTTAATCGTTGTGTTGTTTATCCTTTTAATTATCGTTGGTGCTGCTTGCATTCGCTAATTAATGTAAAATGAAACAACTATGGAAAGAAACAGACGGCTTTGCCGTCTTTTCTTTTTATTACATAACTTATCTGTAGAAGATTTGTTTCCAAGTAGCTCTTCCTTACTTGTCGATGACTTTTTTTATCTCCTTTGGTAGACTAAAGGAGAAAGGAGAGATTACATATGCTTACAATGAATGAGGTAATTCGTGAAGGAAATCCTATTTTGCGCGACGTCGCAGAAGAGGTCTCCTTACCTGCTAGCGAGGAAGATACAAATACTCTTAAAGAAATGATTGAATTTGTAATAAATAGCCAGGACCCTGAAATGGCTGAAAAATATAATTTACGCCCCGGAATCGGATTAGCGGCTCCGCAAATCGGTATTTCAAAGAAAATGATTGCGGTTCATGTAACTGATACGAACGATACGTTATATAGCTACGCATTATTTAACCCAAAAATCATTAGTCATTCTGTTGAACGTACATATTTACAAAATGGTGAAGGCTGTCTATCTGTAGACCGTGAAGTACCTGGTTATGTCCCTCGTTACACGAGAATTACAGTAAAGGCAACAACGATTAACGGTGAAGACGTAAAACTGCGATTAAAAGGTTTACCAGCAATTGTATTCCAACATGAAATCGACCATTTAAACGGTGTTATGTTCTATGACCATATTAATAAAGACAATCCATTTGTGGCTCCCGATGATTCAAAACCTCTCGAGCGATAATAATAAAAAGGCGGAAGTTAACCTTCCGCCTTTTTATTATATGAAATGGGTTCCACACTTACTTATAACAAGCCAGCCCACTTTAATCCGTGATAAATACCGTCTTCATTAACATCTTTTGTCACATAATTAGCAAGTTTTTTCAAATCCTCATGACCATTCCCCATCACAATGCCCGTTCCTACTGCTTCAATCATTTCTAAATCATTTAATCCGTCCCCAAATGCATATACTTGTTCACGATTAAATCCTATTTTCTCAATAAACTTCTCAATCCCTTTTGCCTTAGAACCACCATTAGGGATAATATCCATTGAATATGCATGCCAGCGTATAAAATGAAAATCTGGATAATGATGAATAAACTTTTCTTCTTCGTTTACTTCACAAAAAAGAAGCGTTTGATAAATATCGCGTTTCTCATAAAAATCAGGTTCATATGCCGGATGATCGAATTGTAAGCTTCCAAAACCTTCTTTTACATAATCATGATATTCCACTGACGCTCTCATTTCTTGATGGTCAAGATATACAAGTGGATATCCTTCTTGTTTTGCAAACTGAGTAAACTTATGTAGAGCATCAGGATGTAATGGATTATTAAATAATACCTCATCCTCAAATACAACATACTGCCCGTTAAAACTAACATAATTATGTATATTGAGTTCCTCACGAATATCTTCAAACATAAATGGCGCACGCCCTGTCGCAATCGCTACATGCACACCTTTTTCTTGTAAATCTCTTACTGCATCTCTTGTAGATTGCGGAATTTTCTTATCATGATCTAATAATGTTCCATCAATATCAAAAAAGACAATTTTATCATTCATTTGTCAAAATCCTTTCTGGCACTCTATATTCCTATTTTGATTATCACTTTTCAAATTTCAAAAAAAGTATAACATATTAAACATCTGTGAAGAAAGCGTTCACTTTCTGACCTTATTTATGAAATGTGCATATACTATTAGTGAAAAAATGTGGATACTTGTTCGAATGAATTTTCTTTTCTATTCTTCCTCATACTATATCTATAACTAACGGCTACTAATCGTTACTACAAGATAACTTACACTATACTAAAAAGAACAAGATTCACTATTCACTTCTAATCTTCTTTCTTGTATGGGAGACAGAGTTATCATTAGTAATATGCATGTTTTAAATAAGGAAAGGAAGGAGTAATCATGCTGAAGAAGCTGAAGAAAAAGCTCAAGCGTTATTTAAACGATTTAGTCCGTAAGAAGACAATCGCTTAAATTGTGCCCATTTCGGGCTTTTTCTTCATTCTCATTCGAAAAAACATGAAAATCGTGACTGTTTGCTTTATAATAAGTAACAGATAATGCAAAACATAGACAAGGAGAGGTTTTCCCAATGATTTTTAAAGTATTTTATCAAGAAAAATTAACTGAGGTCCCAGTACGTGAAAATACAAAAGTTTTATATTTAGAGGCTACGTCTCAAAAGGATGTTCGTAAAAAATTAAATAAGTTCGCATATAATATCGAGTTCGTTCAGTCTGTTACTGGTGCTCATCTTGAATATGAAAAACAAAACGCTGATTTAATATTAGCGGAGATCGTATAGTCATATGAAATTCCTAAAAAATGATCAAGCTGCCGTTTTTGCCCTCGGTGGTCTTGGTGAAATCGGTAAAAATACATATGCTGTTCAATTTCAAGATGAAATTATTATAATTGATGCTGGAATTAAATTTCCAGAAGACGAACTCCTCGGGATCGATTATGTAATACCAGATTACACTTATTTTGTGCGAAACGAAGATAAAATTAAAGGGTTATTCATTACACATGGTCACGAAGATCATATCGGTGGAATTCCTTATCTATTACGTCAAGTAAACATTCCAATTTACGGCGGAAAATTAGCAATTGCCCTAATAAAAAACAAATTAGAAGAGCACGGATTACTTCGTAAAGCAAAACTTTATGAAATTCAAGAAGATGATGTTATTAAATTTAAAAAGACATCTGTTTCCTTCTTCCGTACAACTCACAGTATTCCGGATTCATACGGAGTTGTTGTGAAAACACCTCAAGGACAAGTCGTTCATACAGGTGATTTCAAATTTGATTTCACACCAGTAGGTGAGCCAGCAGATTTAACAAAAATGGCCGAAATCGGAAAAGACGGTGTACTTTGTCTCTTATCTGATAGTACAAACAGTGAAGTGCCAAACTTTACGATGTCTGAGCGCCGCGTTGGTGATAGTATTCAAGATATATTCCGCAAAGTAGACGGTCGTATTATATTCGCAACCTTTGCATCGAATATCCATCGCTTACAACAAGTTGTTGAGGCTGCTGTTGAAAACAATCGTAAAGTAGCTGTATTCGGTCGAAGTATGGAAGCGGCTATTGAAATCGGACAAAACCTTGGTTATATCCGGTGTCCAAAGGATACATTCATAGACACATCTCAGCTAAACCGCCTACCGGCTAATAAAGTTGTTATGTTATGTACAGGTAGTCAAGGGGAACCGATGGCAGCACTTTCACGTATTGCCAATGGTACACATCGTCAAATTCAAATTATCCCTGGCGATACAGTTGTTTTCTCTTCTTCACCAATCCCAGGCAATACAATTAGTGTAAGTCGTACAATTAACATGTTGTACCGCGCTGGCGCTGATGTAATCCATGGTAAACTCTCAAATATTCATACGAGTGGACACGGTGGACAAGAAGAACAAAAGTTAATGCTACGTCTTATTAAGCCGAAATATTTCATGCCAATTCATGGTGAATATCGTATGCAACGTATGCATATGAAATTAGCGAATGATTGTGGTATTCCAGAAGAAAATTGTTTCATTATGGATAATGGAGATGTTCTTGCTTTACGTTCTGATGAAGCAAGCGTAGCTGGGAAAATCCCATCTGGCTCTGTCTATATCGATGGAAATGGTATTGGAGATATCGGTAATATCGTATTACGTGATCGTCGCATTCTTTCTGAAGAAGGACTTGTTATTGTAGTTGTAAGCATTGATATGAAAGAATTTAAAGTTGCAGCAGGACCTGATATCATCTCGCGTGGTTTCGTTTATATGCGTGAAAGCAGCGATTTAATCAACGATGCTCAAACATTAATTACAACACATTTAGAAAAAGTAATGGAGCGAAAAACAACACAATGGTCTGAAATTAAAAATGAGATTACAGACACATTAGCACCATTCCTATACGAAAAAACGAAACGTCGTCCAATGATTTTACCAATCATTATGGAAATATAAGAAAAAGGACAATGCCTCCTCGGCATTGTCCTTTTCTCTTATCTTAAAAAATGCTTAAAACGATCTACTTCATCGTCATGACCAATTACAATTAATATATCTCCCGCCTGAACATTTTCTGTAGCTCGAGGAGATACGATAACTTCTTTTCCACGTTTAATTGCTACAATGTTCAAACCAAACTTCGCACGAATATCTAATTCAATTAAAGAGTGCCCATCAATTTTTTTATTTGCGATAATCTCTACAATACTATGCTCATCTGAAAGCTCTAGATAATCTAACACATTACTTGATGCGATATTATTAGCAATCCTTTTTCCCATATCTCGTTCTGGATGCACAATATGATCTGCCCCTATTTTACTTAACACTTTTTCATGATAGTCATTTTGAGCTTTTACAGTAATATTTTTCACACCTAATTCTTTCAAAATTAACGTTGTTAAAATACTTGAATTCAAATTATCTCCAATAGCAACGACTACATGATCAAAATTACGAATACCAAGACTTTTTAATACCATCTCATCTGTTGAATCTGCAATTACAGCATGCGAAGCTATATTTGCAAACTCATTAATTTTATCCTCATCTGAGTCAATTGCCATTACTTCCATACCTAATTGAGCTAATTCACGGCAAATACTTCCACCAAAACGGCCAAGCCCAATAACAGCAAATTCTTTCTCTTTTTCGCCCACAGGAATTCCTCCAATAACATCAAATACTATGTACTTTTATTGTAACATACTTTAAATTCGCTACAAAAACCTGTATATACTTCTTATTTTTGTTTTTGCATATAAAAATACTGTTGTAAATAAAACGCGATACCGAAAATTAACATACCAAATACAAATATATTTCCAAATGAACTAAATGTTTCAAAAACGAACAATAGCGTTTCTTGTCCGAAAAAAGCAAATAAAAGTTGTGTAAATGCGAATAACAGTGCCAATATGTAATGATGTTGATGGAATAAATAATGTGTTGCGCCTAAAAAAGCTACAAGCGAAACAATGAAGATCCACCAAGTTTCTAAAAACAATTGCCAATTAGTAAATTGATATCCATTTACTAATATCGCAATAATTCCTATAACTGCCATCGTCGGCACACTCCATAATAATGCACGCCCTCTAAAGAAGTGCGCACCTTTTGCATCTCCTTTTTCATTTGCGATGTATGTTAGCACGACAGTACTTATATACAAAACAGAGAGGATTGTTAAAACAATGATAAGCCAAAAATGTAATTGATAATATTCATGTTCTATATTCGTCACAATTGCAGCTAACATACATGGAATAAACATCCCTGTCCAACCATCTATTTTCCTTTCGTTCCAAAACACCGTATTACCAATCCGAATTCCTAATAGCATAAAAATAATGATACCTAGTACAAATAACGTAGTCTTATTCCCTACTAAACTCGTTGAGAAAGCAATTAATCCAATAAATAAAAAAAGAACAAATCCATTCATAATTTCTAGTACAGGTGACAAATATCTTTTCACCCATTTGTATGTTTCTTCATATTCACTATTATTTGCTAAACGATAGGCGTAAAAACTTATCCCAAAATAAACCGCCGCAATAATAACATATGCATATAAGACGAAACATAAAATCGCACTGCTAATTTGCACGTAATTCCCCACCCTTTTTTCTATGTATCACATTGATTTTACACACTTTTCATACTAAAAGTAAACATATAATAGGGTAGTTAAATAATTATCTTCCCTATTAGCAATAATTAATAATGAGCAGTGGCTAAAAACCCCCTGCTCATTATTAAGACGTCAAATTTAACTTTACTCATTTGTATGAAGATGTCTAACACTAACGAATACGAAAGATGTTTTCGTCTCTGAACTAAGAAGTCCCCACTCTAAACTATTGCACAATTAGCGAGTAAGTTCACTTTCTATTTCCCTTCCACTTCACATATTGATTTAAAAATACAATTGCTTTCTCAATAACCTCTTCGTCTGGTTTTAATTTCGCATGATGTAAACCATATTCTGAATTTACTCCAAGCCAAAACATAAATCCAGGTATCTCTCGAAGCATATAACCAAAGTCTTCACCTGTCATTGCCTCCGTACACGTAATTACGTCCATAGTCGTTTGTTCACGTGTAAATTGCATAAACTCTCTCGTTAGCTCCTCATGGTTATACACTTGATGATACATCGCTCCGTAGTCAATAACAGCTTCACATTGAAAAGAAGCTTCTATTCCCGCAACAATTGCCTCAATTCGGCTTTTAACACGTTTCATTGATTCCACTGATAGCGTTCGAATTGTTCCTTCTAAACGAGACTTTTCTGCGATAATGTTTTGAACTGTACCACCTGTAATTTTCCCAATTGTAATTACCGCACTGTCAAGAGGGTTCACATTACGACTAATAACTGATTGAAGTTGTGTAACGAGATGACTCGCTGCAACAATCATATCATTTGCTGTATGCGGATATGCAGCATGTCCACCTTTTCCTTTTAAATCAACGTATAGCTCTGATGTATTCGCAAATAATAAACCTTCTTTTGTCGCGATTGTTCCCACAGAGTATTCAGGCGCAATATGAAGTCCAAGAATCATATTAGGCTTCCATTCTTTTAACTCATCGCTTTCTAACATAGGAAGTGCACCACCTGGACCTTCTTCAGCTGGTTGGAATATAAACACAAGATCATCATCTATTCTTTCGCTTACAGCCGCTGTTAGAAGTCCTAAACCGATTGTTGCATGCAAATCATGTCCACATGCATGCATCATTCCTTCATGGACAGAAGAGAATTCATATCCAGTTTCCTCTGTAATTGGTAGACCGTCTATATCTGCACGATAACCTATTATTTTTTCTGGATTTTTTCCATTTACTTTAACAATTACACCTGTTTTCCATGTTTTCACTTCCAAATATTCATTAGGAAGCGTTCCTATATAATCTAAAATATACTGTTGTGTTTTCCACTCTTTAAATCCAATCTCCGGAATTTTATGTAAATCTCTACGAACTTGGACAAATTTGCTTACTGTCATTTTTGCACCTCTATCTATAAAAAGCGTAAGAGCACATTCATGCTCTTACGCTTTTTATTTTTTATTTCTCTGGGTTTAATTGACGAAGCTCTTGTTTAATTTCAGTTTTTGCTTTTGTCTTCTCATCAATTTCTTTAATTACACGTGCCGGAGTTCCCGCAACAACTGTATATGGAGGCACATCTTCTGTTACAACAGCTCCTGCTGCTACAACTGCACCTTTACCTACTGTAACGCCTTCTAGAACAACTACATTTGCACCAATTACAACATCATCTTCAACGATAACTGGTTTTGCAGAAGGTGGCTCAATAACACCGGCAAGTACAGCACCTGCACCTACGTGACAGTTCTTACCAACTGTTGCACGTCCACCAAGCACTGCGTTCATGTCGATCATAGTACCTTCACCAATTACAGCACCGATGTTAATTGTTGCATTCATCATGATAACAGCGTTGTCACCAATTTCTACATGGTCACGAATAATCGCGCCTGGCTCAATACGAGCTTTAATACCTTTTAAATCAAGCATTGGAATTGCAGAATTACGACGGTCATTCTCAACTACATAGTCAACAATGTGCTTGCTATTTTCATCAAGAATTGTCTTAATTTCAGACCATTCTCCGAATAATACACCAGATTTTTTATTTACAAATGCTTGTACTGTTTCAGGGAATGTTACCTCTTTTAAATCCCCTTTTATGTATACCTTTACAGGAGTTTTCTTTTCACTGTTTTGAATAAACGAAATAATTTCGTTAGCGTCCATCATTTTCATTCTTGTTGCCTCCTAAATCCATTTATAATGTTACTCTACCAAACGATAGAGCGAGTAGCAAGACAATAATCTTATTTTCCCATTTGAATTTCTTCTATAATTTCTAAAAATGCTTGTACTTGCTTCAACTGCCTTGCCGAGTCACTCGTCAATAACCATGTTTCTCTCGTTAATTGAACAGGTGTTTTATACATATTTTCCTGCACTTCTTTTAAAACAGTCGAAGGTAAAAGAGCATAACCTATTCCATTTAAAACAAGCTGTTTGCACGTTTCAATTTGGTCAACTACAATCGTTCGCTTAGGTGGATTTGAAAATAATCCATACCACCAATTTTGTATTTGTCCATAGTAGGTCGAATCACTTTTAAATTGAATAAATGGTCTATTTGTCTCTTTTAACATCGAAATATCTTTTATTTCTTTATCAACTAAATATAATTCATCTTCAAATAATTGTTGTTTCTGCCCTTTGTATTCTTGTGATCCTCTCAGTATAGCAACATGAACGTCTCCTTCATAAAATTGCTTTTGCACTTCACTACTCCAGCCAGTAAACAGAGATATCTTCACAGAAGGATACTTATGCACAAATTTTTTCAAAACAGGTGGAAGCCAATATTGCCCAATGACTGATGCAACAGCTATTTTTAACGTACCGTATGTTTCGGTTCTAAAAAGAGCCAGTTCACTTTTAATACCCTCTTCCCGTTGTAACATTTCTTTTGCATAATTTGCAACTTTTTCCCCTTCAGGTGTAATTGTTAATCCTTTTTGTGAACGAATAAAAAATTTCATTCCCCATTGTTTCTCCATAGATTGTAATCGTTGACTAAGCGCAGGTTGGGAAACAAATAAACGTTCCGCCGCTTTTCTCATATTTGATTCCTGAGCTAACACAACCATCATTTGAAAATCATCAATTTGCAACTTTCTCCCTCTTTCCTTAGCTTCCATACACCTAATTTTAATAAGTATTTCATCCTTAATTTAATTGCATACTTTTATACATTAGAACGGTTTGTTAGTTCAAACTTTTCTTATGCTTTATGTCTTTTTAAATATAATACATACACAACTGATATGCACGAAAAAAAGTGACTTCGCCTTTTCTGTGAAGTCACTTTCCCTACGTTATCGATTATGCTGTCTCACTTTTTTATTCAACAATTTTAAAATAGCCCGCCGTGTTAAAATACCCTCGAAGTAACCTTCTTCATTGACAGCGCAAATAAAAGGATGATCAATTGTCATTTCTAAAGCTTTTGCAAAAGAATCTTCTAACATAAGAACTGGAATCTCTTCCTTCATCACTTGTTCCACTTTCATATTCTCAAGTCTTTCAAACTCAATGCGCTCTAATCCTAAAATACCATCTAAAATCATAGCAGTACTAATTAACCCATGTAATTTATACATAGGGTCTAAAACAGGAATCGCCGAATATCCAGATTTCACAAGAACGAGTAAAGCATGTTCTAGACCATTCCCTATTTGTACATGTGCTACTTTATCTGATGAAATCATTAAATCCTTCACAAGAATTTGTTGAAACTCGTCTTTCGGAATACTAATCATGTTACATCCCCCATTTTCCCTTTTTCCTGCTAATATTCTCCGGTCCTATTCACATTTTATGATAGCGTTTTCATATTATTATTTTGTCCTGACATTCTTCTAATAAAAATACATAACTATTTTAGCATATAACATAAAAAAAAGACTACCATTCCGGTAGTGCTTAATACCCTTTATTTTTTAATCGGTAAAACAATCTTGTGATTTTTTTATATTGCGTCACATCTATCTGTTTTAAACCATTCTCAATGTCTGTAAGCTCCACCGCTAAAATTTCGCTCGCGTAATTTTGCTGAAACAGAATATCCAACAATAAATTTTCTTCTTCTCTTGTTAAAACAAATTCCTTTTCCATATGCTCCTCTCCTTGCACTCGCATCATCACTCTCATTATATAAATTTTTCAGTCTATTTAACAGATGTAATATTCAGTTTTTGTTAGAAATACTTAACGACTGCGAATATATAGACATCATTTCACATTATTTTGTATATCTGTTTGCGTAACTAAATGCCGCATAAGCATCTGGTTTAATTTTTGCTGTTAATCCCATTGCTTGAATTTTCATCGTCATATCTAAAATAAATTCTTTTGTTAAACCATCATTCCCGATATCTAAATGAATCTCCATTATGAATCCTGCTCCATCTTGAGCGTATGGGTGCAATAAATCCCATATCGCTTGTATATGATTGGGAGTAAATAGATAGGCGATTTCTTGACTAAACTGTGTTTCTAAATATATTTTCTCTCGCAACGTTGCTGGCTTATTTTTCACTGATTTATGATGCAAACATCCCCATGCTCCTTTTCCAACACGATGAATATGTATCGCTGTAATAAACCTCGTATCCTTTTGATGCGCTTGTGAGTCTGTCCCAATAGATAATCGATATAAATTTCGCGGATCCTTTTCAATGAAACTACAAATACGGTTAAATACCATATCAAAATTCAAATGTCTCTCTGAAACATTATAAAATGTATGCTCACCGTCCACATAGTCACGTCCTTTCAATTAGACAGACTTTTCGTATTCTCATTGTATGGGACAAAAACAAAAATTATAACTTACTACCCTTTATTCGTTTCAATATTTCGAATTACATAATTACAAAACCTACATGTATATATTACATTTTGATTAGATTGGGCGGTTAATACGTGATTAATTTCAGCATGACTGTGACAATTAGGACAAATAACAATCGGTAAGCGTTCCATCCTTTGCACCTCCTATTAATATTTACTATCATTGTAGGAAAAATGAAAAATTCCTATACATATACATTTATAAAAACTCTTTTATTTAATCGCGACTTAAATTGAAACTTCTACTACCTATATAGCCCATTAATTAATATAACTAAAAAAGGTACCGCCATTTGGCAGTACCTTTTTTATATGTATCAAGAAATGATATCGTAAATCTCAATTGCAACCATATCGATGTTATCGAATTGATACACTTGAGGTTTTTCACCTTGTTGATACACTTCTAACTCATACATTTCACTTTTATCGAAAAATTTCACGCTACATTTGCGCTCACCGTTCACTTCAAAATAGCGTTGTGCTACTTCACCGCTTTCAGCTTGTTCTTGTAGACTAACAAGTCGAGTTAAAATTCCTTGGAGTAGAGACATGAAATCTCTCCTTTCTCTGATCTTCCTACCAATAGGTTTTACAGCTATACTCATTCTATCCGTCATAACAGAAAAAACGTTCCACAATCTAGGATAAAGGTTCTTGGCAAGAAACTCAACTAAAATTTGTCGAAATAAGAAGTAAAAAGATGAAAGAGCATCTTTTTACTTCTTTATTGCGCTTTTTATACTGGCAGAATATAATAAACAACAGAAAAAGGGAGGAATTACAATGAAAAAAATTGAGGTTTATACACAACCTGATTGTCCGCCTTGTACCATTGTAAAAGAATTTTTAAAACATAATAACGTTGTATATGAAGAATTTGACATAAAAAAAGACGCTGCTGCACGCAATCGTCTTTTATATGACTATGAATCCTATTCAACTCCAACAGTTGTAATTGACGAAGAAGTTGTGGCAGGTTTTCAAATTGAAAAATTACAACAGCTACTCGGTATAGAATAGGAATAGGCGACACCTATTCCTATTCTCATAATTGTTGTAACCTTTTTATTTCAGTCAACAGTTCCTGACTTTCATGATACCCTGCTAATTTCCATTTTCCATTATCCTTTTGCAATGTCACAATTTGATATTGTCCACTCTTTGTCCGCTCATAGACATATAAATTTTTATGTTCTTCATCATAAGACATTTTTGTTTCTGAATTAAAAGAAAATGGAGCTTCTTTTGCTGGAAGTAAATATTCACCACTTTGTTTTTCATTTCTACTGTTTTCATCTGTAAAAACTTGAAGGAAATTATTTGTAAAATATGGTGATAACGTCTCTATCATCTTATTCGTAGGTATTTGCTTCCCGCGGATTGAAAATTGCGTCTCATAACCTTTTTGTATCGTTGTAAACACTTCTTTCCGATCCACTTTCACTTCTTCTTTTCCTAAAACAGTTGTGACACTATAGCCAACTAGAAAGGCAACACATATAAATAGAACAAACCATATTCCATATTTCTTCATTTTTTCACCTTCCTTTTAAAAGAGCTTGTCTTTGTAGTATTCATTGTAACAATGATTATGCAAAGAAAGGGATGATTTCGTTCGTAAAATCTTTACAACGATAGACAGCATTTTCATCATCATTTTCACTATTACCAATTTATGATAAAAACAAACAAAAAAATACACGAATTTCTTCGTGCATTAAAATAAAACATCTTCTTCATATAAATATTCGTACGATAAATCTATAAATAAAAAGTTTTCATCATCAATCGGGAATGAAAATGTTCGTACCATTTCACCAGTTTCGATATCAGCATATAAATCTGAAAGTCTTGCCTTATTCTCAAAACGCATTTTCATTATATTTTCTAGAAAATACGGGCGCCAGCTCCAGTTCTTCATATAATACTCTGGCATAATGATCCATCCACCATCTTTTTTCATAATATTACCCGATTGTTGAAAACCATCTTCATTACAAATAAATATCCGAAAACTATATTGTGATATGCTTTGGCTAAATTGTAATAACCAATCATTTATATCTTCATTCTTTTTTTGTTTTGACAGAACATCACCAATTCGATCACGTAACATCTCTGTTAAATTATAAATTTTTTGCAACTTCTTCTTCTCATGCAGAATAAATTGATGACATTCATTACCAAGTCGCTCTTTTAAAACATTCGTTTCAATAAAATCAGGTAAACATTCTTTCAAATAATTACCTTGATAATATCTACCACCGTTTTTCCAAGCATATTGTAGTTGATAAAAAGCATCAATTTCTTCATATAACAATGTCGCACCAATTCTTCTAGCAAGTAAAGATAAGGAATATAAAATATCTTGATAAGATTGTAAAAGTGCAGTTTGCCTTAAATTTGTTAAATCTACTTTTAAAATATCCGGTGCTAACACGCTAATACGCTCTAAATTACTTGTACCCGTTCCGACTTTATTAATCGAAATTTGAATACCATATGTACGATAATACATGAGTAAATGATTAAATTGTTCTATATCTTCTTTACATTCATGTTCTGTTATTTCCAGAACAATGCGTTGTAAGTTCAAACCTTGTTCTTCATACATCAGCAAAAGTTGAAGTAAACTTTCATCTTCATCATTCATTAATACATTAGCATTCCGATGTATAAATAATAATAATTTTTGATCCGTTTCTAAATACCTATTTAACGCTTTTTCTACGATGATGTTATCCGCTTCAAGTTGGAACTCACTCGGAATAGAATCATCATGGAAGAAAGATGCTAAACTTTGTATGCCCTCTTCTGTTTGAATACGTCCTACAACTTCATATCCAATTACTGTATGCTCATCAGCACTAAAAATAGCTTGATAATAAGGAAGGACTTTATCCAAGTTACTCATTACATCTAATGCATCTATCAACGTGCTTCCCTCCCTTTACTTTTCAAAAATTATAACACGATATTTACGGAAAAATAATAAAAAATCCCTTCAGTTTTCCTGAAGGGATTAGAGGGGTAAAATGCTAAGGGGAATTAGCAATTCTACTATGAAGAAAAAAGAGGTCTTAAATATAACCTATATATTCCCCTTTGTAAACACATTTCTCTCACGTGTCACAACTTCGTCACATTTCACCAAAGAAAAATTAATGAATCATTCATTTTTCTTTCCTTTTAAAATGGATATTGATGCAAATGCTGGCCACCATCCATTGTCATACAAGTTCCATTTATGTATGCAGCTTCATCTGAACATAAATAATAAGCTAGACCCGCAATTTCTTCTGGTGTACCCATTCTACCAAGTGGAACACTTTGCAATGTACGCTTAGCCATTTCTTCTGAAATCCATAATTTATCGGCACCACCTGTACGCTCAATTGGTCCTGGTGCGATAGCGTTAACTCGTATTCCATATTTACGTCCCCACTCAACAGCAAGAGTTTTTGTCATCGCTAGTACACCAGCTTTAGCTGCTGCCGAATGGATAACCCCTGGGCCTGCATCCCATGCATATGTTGCCACCATGTTAATAATATTTCCTTTTACACCTTTTTCAATCCAATATTTCCCAATAGCCTGACTACAATAAAATGTACCATTTAATACAATATTAATTACCGAATTCCAGCCATTCACAGATAAGTCCTCTGCTGGACAAATAAAGTTTCCAGCTGCATTATTTATTAAAATATCAATTCGTCCAAACTTCTCATCAATATGTTCAATCATTTTTTGAATATCATCAGTATTTCGTACATCCATTTGTACAGATAATACTTGCCCTGGAAACTGTTCAATTTCTAACTTTGCTTCTTCTAGCTTTTCTTTTGTACGCCCTGTAATAACAACACGTGCCCCTTCTTTCGCAAAACGAATCGCCATCCCTTTTCCCATTCCACTTGATCCACCTGTTATAATAACTACCTTCTCTTTCACATACATCCCCTCCAAAAAATGAATACACATTCATTTTATCACTTTATTTGATAGAAATCTTTATATTTTTCAATTTTTCTGATATTTTAACGTAAAGAGGTTTCTTTTCGTTCATTTTTTTCGTAATCTATACTACTTCTTTAGTATTTAAAATATATTTTTAAAAAACTGAAGGGAGGTTCGAGTAACCTGTATATGAAGAAAATTACAAGAAGAAATTTTTTAAAATCTGGAATACGCACTTGTCTATATTCATTTATAACCGCAAGTATCGGCTATTATTATGCTAAATATATAGAGCCCTATTTGCTTTCTTTTACGCAACACACACTTAAATCACCGCTCATACCAAAAGGTTTTCATGGTATGAAGATCCTTCAATTTAGCGATTTACATCTAGGATACTATTTCTCTCTCCAACATTTATCTCAAATCGTTTCCAAGATTAATGCTGAAAAGCCAGATATTGTCCTTTTTACTGGTGATCTCATTGATGATTACCAAACATATACCGAGGCTTCTTTTGTTGCATCCATTTTAAAGAATATACAGGCACCCTTTGGTAAATTTTCCATTTATGGTAACCACGACCATGGTGGATATGGAACTGAATACTATGATCACATCATGCGCGAATCTGGATTTGAACTTTTGCAAAATAGCGAAAAGCGAATTCGTTTACTGGATAATAGTGAAATTTCTATTTTCGGACTCGATGATATGCTACTGGGTAAACCAAAAATAGCGGAAACTTTACAACATGCAAAACAAAATATTTATACAATTGTTCTCGTTCACGAACCAGATATCGCGCCACAAATCGCTACATATCCAATCAATCTTCAACTTTCTGGTCATAGCCATGGGGGACAAGTACAAATTCCTTTTTTAGGTGCTATTATTACCCCGTCGCTTGCAAAAGAATATATTGAAGGTTTCTATAACATTCAAGGTTTGACTCTCTATGTCAATCGAGGTATTGGAAGAACACGTGTCCCATTCCGCTTTATGTCAAAACCTGAAATTACACTCTTCATCCTACAACATTCGTAACAATTCGCCTATTTCCTTACATATCCTTCCTTGTACGCGCTCATCCACGCTTGGTCCACCATATGATAAAAATGAGTCCAGTAAAGGAGGTTTGTTCATGTATCCATATTATCAACCGATCCCAGTTCGTTCAGCACCTTTTGGCCCAGCAGGCGACTCACGCTTCTTTCCATTTTTCGGTGTTCCATTTCTAGCTGGAATTGCTGGAGGATTGCTCGGTGGAGCATTAGCTTTCGGGCCTAGACCGTTTTATCCGCCTTATCCACCGCCTTTCCCACCACCAGCACCTTTTCCTTGTTACGGAGGGCCTTGTCAACAACCATACTATTATTAATTTAAACCAACCATTCTTCTAATGTTTTTCTCTCAACGAACCGACTCATCACACGCCTATAATAAAAACTATTCTCTCTACTCATCCTTCCATTTTGAGAATATATGAGTAGAGAAAAAAAGTAAAAACCTCTTAAATTCAATAAGAGGTTTTTACTTTTTTCACACTATTCAGCGTCTGTATTTTGATACGCCATCTTAAATAAATTCACTTGGCTATCAATTTCTTCTATACTACTATTAATTATATAATAATAGTCACCATCTTTATTTTGTTCACGTGTTTTCACATTATCAGCTAAAACCAGCTGTAAAATTGCCTTTATTCTCGCTTTCATTTCAATATCTAAAATTGGGAAGGATATTTCTACTCGTTTTTCCATATTCCGCGTCATCAAATCAGCTGAAGATAAATATATTTTTTCATCTCCATTATGATGGAAATAATAAATACGACTATGTTCTAAATATCTTCCAACAACACTAACTACACGAATATTTTCACTTACATTCGGAATCCCAGGTCTTAAACAACATGTCCCTCTAACGATGAGCTCTACCCTTACCCCAGCTTGTGATGCTTCATACATTTTTTTTATTAACGGTTTATCTGTTAACGAATTCATTTTAGCGATAATATATCCATTTCCATATTGTCTATGATAACGGATTTCCTCATCTATTAACTCCATAAACTGCTCTCTTATATCAAACGGGGCAACAGATAAATGATGAAAATGCGGTTTTTTTGTATAACCACTCAAATAATTAAAGAAATTTGTTGCATCTACACCAAAGTCTTTTCGCGATGTAATATATCCAAAATCGGTATACAACTTCGCTGTTGCATCATTATAATTTCCGGTTCCAAGATGTACAAACCTTTCAATTTTTCCGTTTCTTCTTCTTACAACTAACGTAATTTTACTATGCGTTTTCAAGTGACTTACTCCGTAAATAACGTGACATCCGGCCTGTTCCAATTCTTTAGCCCAATGAACATTATTCTCTTCATCAAACCTTGCCTTTAACTCAACCAATACCGTCACTTGTTTTCCTTTTTCAGCTGCTACCTTCAGCGCCTGAATTATTGGAGAATCTCCACTTACACGATATAATGTTTGTTTGATCGCAAGTACATTCGAGTCATCTGCCGCATCACGGACAAAATCAACGACTGGCTGAAACGACTCAAAGGGATGGTGTAATAAAATATCATGTTCTATCGCTTTTTCAAATACATCTTCCTCATCACCTAAATCTTGAGGAGGTTGAGGAATAAGAGCCGGATATACTAGATGTTCATATAAAGGCGCTAATTTTTTTTATAAGGAGAATAAACATGTTAAATCTAACGGTCCATCCATCATGTACACATCTTCATCTTTTACTTCTAACACATCATACAATAACGCTAACACTCTTTCATCAATGTGTTCTTTACCAACTTCTAAACGAACGGCAGCTCCCCACTTACGCTTTTTCAATTCTTTTTCAATTACTTTTAATAAATCGCGTGCACCTTCTTCATGGATCGTTAAATCCGCATTACGTGTAATACGGAAACGAGTAACAGGTGATACGTTATATCCTGTGAATAGTTTATGAGTAAAACCACTAATTACATCTTCTAATAAAATAAATTTATGTTTTTGCCCTTCACTCGGTAAAAATATGAAACGCTCCAGTAATGAAGGCACTTGTACAATTCCTAACTTCGTACGATTTTCTTCCTCAGCCTGTTGCTCATCATATAAAATAGTAGCTAAATTCAAACTTTTATTTAATAACATTGGAAATGGACGATACGCATCAATAGATACAGGGGTTAAAACCGGAAATATTTGTTCATCAAAATACTCCTCGATAAATTCCCTTTGCTCTTTCGTCAAATCATGGAATGTTAAACGCTCAATCCCCTCTAGTTCAAGCGCTGGCAATACATAATTTTTAAACGTTTCATACTGCACAGTCATTAACTCATGCGATTTTATCGCAATCTTATTTAACTGTTTCTTTGGTGTTAAACCTGCTTTATTTTCTGGCTGATTAAATCCCGCACTTACTTGATCTTTCAAACCTGCTACGCGCACCATAAAAAATTCATCTAAATTCGAACTAAAAATACTAATAAACTTTAGTCTTTCTAATAGTGGATTATTTTCATCTTGCGCTTCTTGTAATACACGTTCATTAAATGCTAGCCAGCTTAATTCACGATTATTATAATACGCTGTATCATTTAAATTTACTAAATTCCCCTTTAGCAATTCCATTCTCTTCACACTTCCCTTTGAAACTTTTTCACTATAATTTAGTTACTTTCATTTTATCAAATTACAATATTCCAAAGTGTTAATTTTCTGTAAAGACATCCGTACAACTTAACGTTTTGATTCGAATGATAAGTGAATATTTGTTTTCAATACTCTTTCTAGCTGCTTTTTTTGTTTTTCAGCTTGTACTTTTTCTGCTAATGCCGATTGCTCACATAAAATTCTAAACGTTAATCCTTCTTTATTTTCTGTTATGGATATCGTATCAACAAGCGATCTTTGTCTTACATTTAAAGCAGCTGAAAATTGTAAAACAGCGCCTAATAGGCGGATTTTTTTTTGTTCGCTTTTATCAAACCAACCTTCAAATGGAGATAAATGTTGTTTAAATAGCATTTTTGATTTATAAGATGCAATAAGCGCTAACCTCACTCGATCTTTATGCATCATGCCGTCAATTGTTTTATTTGCCAATAAATAAAACGTGTGTAAACGACTCGCTTCTTCGTCTATATATTTTCCAATATTAAATACTTTCGCTGCTTGATGGAATGCTTCCCAGTCTTTTATTGAAACAGAAATCAGTCCCATTTCTTCGAGTTGTTTACAAATCAATCTTCCATGTTTAATAAGTTGAATGACAAATTCCATATCCATTTCATATTCGTGTGATAACAAATGTAAGCTTTCTTCAACTACATTCGGATAATATGAAATCCCTAAATCTTTCGTCAACTCTTCATAGAAAACACCTTCTCTTAATCCTTTTTTGCTTAATACAAATGCCGTTGCTTCTATAATATTTACAAGTTTATGAAATACTTCAACCGCTGGAATAATTGTATCAGCTCGATCTTTTGCCAATCCTTCCATTTTCTGAAGTTCGATAAACGATTGTTTTTCCAATGCACCTTTTACATTTTCAATATCTTCTTCTTTCATTTTGTATAAATGTACTCCCGCTATAGGATAGTTTGTTAAATTTTGGTGGATTTTCGCTAAGTTTCTCGCACTACCACCAATTGCAATAAGAGGCAATTTCTTATCAATTAACCATGGTAACGTTCGAAATTGACACTCTAAATACTCTCGAATTTCCTCTAATTCATCTTTAGTAGGAATATCACCTTTAATAAATAGATGTTTTAAAGAAAGCGCACCAAAAGGAAAACTATGGTACTCTAAAATCTCTCTATTTTTAATATATGTAACTTCCGTACTTCCGCCACCAATATCTACTGTTATTCCTTCCGAAAACGAAGTAGAATTCATAACTGCTAAATAGCCGTAACGTGCTTCCTCATATTCTGATAATACTCTAAGAGTAAAGTCTGTTTGTCCTTCAACAAGTTTTTTAATCTCCTCTTGATTCTCAGCCTGTCTAATTGTTGCCGTTGCAACACAAAGTACATGATGCAACTGATGGAATTTTGTACTTTCTTGAAATTGAAATAATGTTTGTAACAATACTTCTTTACCTTCTTCATTCAAAACACCATCGATTAAATAATTTCTTAACCGAGCAACCACTTTCGTATTTTCAATTTCTTTATAAAAACCTCCATTTTGCTTTTCATAAATAACTAAACGCATTGTATTAGATCCAATATCTATAATGGCATATTGTAATTTTAATATTTCTTTCAAACTTCTCACTCTTTCATTATCAAATTTCTGAAACATATTCTATCACTATTATACAAAATAGTTGTTTTTTGTAACAATATTGCTTTAATATTGAAAATATATACAATTACTTTTTGCATATAATAAAAACCCATTTTATTTATGCTATAATAAGGAAAAATTGAAAGGAGAGTCAATATGAAACCTTCACAACCACAATCTCCATTGCATAATCAACATTCTATTAATAGACTAGCTCAATCTATTTTCGTTGTGAATCGTCATGCTAAAGCTGCAACTAACCCTAAGTACTTATATTGGTTAAAAAAGACTGCTTTAGAACGCTTAATTACTGAAAAAAAGGCTATCAAAGAAGGATTACATTTTTCTAGAAATCCACGTTTTAGTCAACAACAATCCGATGTTCTTATACGTTTAGGTGATTATTTTTTCCATATCCCTCCTACGAAAGATGATTTTCGCACCCTACCGCATCTTGGTCACCTTGAATCCTCCTATCGAAATCCGAAAACAACCTTATCTTTAACAATAGCAAAAAAAACACTTCAAGATTATATTGGTCCTGAAGCATTAAAACAGGAAAAAAAATTAAGCGAACCAGTTCCATGGTATAGCCGTACCTATACAAAAAAATAAAACAGTTTGGCCTAATATTAGGCCAAACTGTTTTATTTTTTATCTTCCTTAATTTTAATATTAGCTTGTTTATAGAATGCAACTTTTTCTGTATTATATGATTTCGTATATTCATTAAACTTATCTTTTTCTGTCTCAATATCTTTATATGCTTGGTTTACTACCTTTACTTTCTCGCTAATATCTTTTAATTTTGTACCTTTATCTTGTAGCATTGTATATAATTCTTTTTCTTGCTTTAAAGATTTATTATAGCTATCGTACATCTTTTGGAATGAATCATGTCGTTTCTCATAAGTACTCTTTACTCTATCAGCCTGTTCTTTTAATTTATTATCTTCAATTTTCTTCACATGCTTATCAGCTGACTTCACTTCTTCTTGCGCTTTATTTAACGCCTCTTTTTCTTTAATAAGAACTTTTTCTCGTTCAGCTGTATTTTTCACCGCTTGATCAAGCTTATCCTTAACAGCCTGATTATTATCTTTTCCTTCTTGGACAATTTGATTATATAATACTTGACCCTCTTTCTCTAATGACTCTAATTTTTTCGCATCTTCAAACATTGTTTTTTCTTGCTTGGCAGCATTTTCAAATGCAACATATAGCTCCTCTTCTGGTTTTGGGCCAAAACAACCAGCTAGTAAAGTCATTGATAATGCAGTTACAATTGCTAATTTATTATATTTCAACATCTTTTCCCCCTATTAATAAACGACCATCGTGCCAAAAATCCCATGAAAAACATGTAACTTCGTTAGCTATTTCACGCTCGCATCTTTTTACGAAGATCATCAATAATTATTTATACTGCTTGTACAATTTTCGTACTTAAAATTATGTAATGTCTTAAAACATAAAGGTATTTTCCTTAATCTTACCTACTGCAAGAAACACTATAATGTTTCACCTGATAAAAGATGATCGTTGACCTCTCACGTCTATCATTCCCTTTCTCACTTTCTATCAAATAACCTCTTTGTCCATTTTACATAGTGCAAAGGGGACCTCGCAACTCTTACAAAGATTCTTTTAATTTCTTAAAAAGGAAAAGTGTAGAGCATGTTTTCCTCTACACTTTTAAACTGAAAACATTGTGCAAAATGCATTGACACATCCACACACAATTATATGCTGATTTCATATATTTTTAAAGACTTTTGTTACAAAAAAAAGTTTTCTTGTAACAAAAGACAAAAAAATGTTACAAAAAATCTTTATATCATACTTCTTTAAATCAAAGTTTCATTCATGACTTTGCAAGTTTCTATAATTATACAATTGATTTTGTGCCTTTCTAAACAAATCTTCAAAAGTTTTCCCTTCTATAGGATAACTTGCAGCCCCAAATAATAGTGTGACACTTAATAAATCATTCGCTATTTCATTTTGAATATTTTTGATTAATCTACTTGTTATTGTTGACTTTTCATAGCCATTATCAACAGCTACGATAACATATTTATTTTCATCCCACCTCGTAACTACATCGCCTTTTCGAATTGTCTTTACAATTGTACGTTCTACTCTTTGGACTAGCTCATCTAACTTTTTTTCTTGCACTGTGTCTTTTAATACATCCCATTCTTTTACGGAAAGAATATACACTGTAATATTACGAGAATCTCTTTCTGATAAAGCAGCTACTTTTCCAAAAAAATCAACGACAAAATCGTTATTCGTCATTCCTCCTACTTCAATATTTACACGCGTATTCGTTCTTTTATCGTACCAATGTCCAAAATAATAGCTTAGTATCATTTGCAATATATAAATAATAAAGACGGTTAAAAATGATCTCGAATCTAGCTTAGCAATTACATCCTGAAGTGCAATCCATTCTGTAACCGCAACTGTGTTCCCAAGTAATAATCCACTAATTTTCCCTTTATGTTTCATACTCTCCCCCTTTTATACCAATATATGTTTCTATAACAATAATGTTTTTCTATAAAATAAAAAATGTACATATTTAATGTACATTTCTACTTAAGCTTGTATACCTTTTCTATTTTATTTCATATATATACTATATATCGTTTTTAGGAAGGAGTGACCTATATGCCTCAAAAAGAAAATCTATTAGATATTATGCGCTTACTAGCTGGCTTTTTGTTATCATTAAAATTACTATTTAACTCTTTCGGAATAAACTTCATTACAAACGATCAAATTGACGCTATAGTAAATGTTATTTCATTTCTATTCATTCTATATTTTGGATACAAAAATAACTATATTGGAAAAAAGGGAGTGGAACAAAAGAAATTACTCAAGAAGCACAATCTTCATTAAAGAAGGAACCTTTCGCACAGGTTCCTTCTTATCATTTTCTGACAACCACTTCATTTGTTTGTAGCGGTCCATATGATACACCTTTATATTGAAATGTATATGTAGCCTGAAATAATGAATTGGGAGGAGCTTTATCTTTATTTGCTTTTATTTGACAAATTAATTCTACCTTTTCATTCGGTGATAAATTATCGATTCGCCACCTTACAAGCTGAAATAAAAACTCACTTATTCCCTTATCTGCTTTTAAAGAGTTTGGGATATACGCGAAATAATCACGAATCATATGACTTACAACTACTCGCGAAATCATTTCAACGCCTTTATTTTCAACTTCAAGTCGAATAATTAGTATGTCATTAACATCATAGATCATCTCATACGAAAATTTTTCTTTATACATACTACGGATTTGCAATGTGACTGCTACATCGGATGCTTCCGTGTCCTTTTTAGAACCATCAATCCACAAAACCGGCTGTAACGGTATAGAATACCTTCCTTGATCCGAAATTCGTTTCCATATTTTCATAATATATTCACCTCATTCCAGATATATCATCTATACAACTGTATTCTGCCTCTCGATGCAATGAACTACACTTAGAAAAAATATTTAGCTTGTTACAAATCATATTAAATTTTTCTTTTCCTTTTATCCTATTCGACAATATAAAGAAAAAACCATTTTTAATAGGTTGACACAGGTTATACTTTATTAAATATTTTTTTACAATTTCCTTCCTTGACTACATAACAAAATAAATTCTTACTCTCTTTTGGTCAATATAATAAAGTGAAACTTTAATCAGTGGGGGTTTTGTCCATCCCCCACTGATTATTAGCTTTTACCAATCGGGCTTTAACGGGCAGTTAAAGCGGGATAAAATAATTTGGCGGTAGAAAACATTTGCCTTTTAGTCAAATTTGACTATAATATAATTTATGATTTCCATCCTTTATATCATGTCAGTGCAATTTTTTATAAAATGAAGAGGAACTATACAAACTGTACATAAAGTTTTTTTATGCATTGCACTAAAAAACTTAAGTTAGTTTAATTTTTATTAAAGGAGGGCTACTTTTGGAAGCACAACTATCAAAAAACGATTCAAGTAAAACAAAATTTGTTGTTGCTGGTTTACTACTTGGTATTCTAATGGCAGCAATGGATAACACAATCGTCGCAACTGCGATGGCAACGATTGTCGGAGACTTAGGAGGGTTCGACAAATTCGTTTGGGTCACATCCGCCTACATGGTAGCAACAATGGCCGGAATGCCTATTTTCGGTAAGCTGTCTGATATGTACGGACGGAAACGCTTTTTTATTGGCGGATTAATTCTCTTCTTATTTGGTTCTGCACTTTGCGGGACAGCATCAAGTATTGAACAACTAAGTATTTATAGAGCCATTCAAGGAATTGGTGGCGGCGCTCTTATGCCTATCGCATTTACAATTATGTATGATATATTCCCGCCTGAAAAACGAGGAAAAATGACCGGACTATTTGGTGCTGTTTTCGGAACATCTAGTGTTTTCGGACCTTTATTAGGTGCTTACATTACAGATTATATAAGTTGGCACTGGGTCTTCTATATTAATATTCCGTTAGGACTTATTTCCTTCTTCTTCATTACTAAATACTATAGCGAGTCTCTAGAATATCGAAAACAAAAAATTGACTGGGCTGGTGCTATTACGCTTGTCATTAGTATCGTTTGCTTAATGTTTGCTTTAGAACTTGGTGGTAAAGAATATGCATGGGACTCTAATGTGATTATTGGTTTATTTTCAACTGTTGTTATTCTGCTTATTATTTTCTTCTTCGTAGAAAGAAACGCAACCGAACCTATTATTTCTTTCCATTTATTTAAAAAACCTTTATTTGCAGCTAGCCAAGGTGTTGCCTTTTTCTATGGCGCAGCTTTTATCATCTGTACAGTTTATATTCCAATCTTCGTTCAAGGTGTTCTCGGTGGTTCAGCCTCAAATGCTGGGTTAATTTTGACACCTATGATGGTAGGATCTGTAATCGGAAGTCAAACTGGTGGACAATTAGCTTCACGAACAAGTTATCGTAACATCATGACAGTATCTGGAGTTTTCTTCGTTCTTGGTATTTATTTACTAAGTACTTTAACTATGGAAACACCTCGTACACTCGTAACAATGTTTATGGTGCTTGCTGGACTTGGAGTTGGATTCTCCTTCTCAGTTTTAAGTATGGCATCTATCCACAAATTAGAAATGAGAGATCGCGGTTCTGCTACATCCACGAACTCATTCTTCCGTTCACTTGGAATGACCCTTGGCGTCACGATTTTCGGTACGATTCAAAATCATGTTTTCACTGATAAATTAAAAGCAGTCTTCCCTCCTGAACTAGAAAAAATGGCTCCTAAAGGTGGAGACACAAGCTTTTTATTATCACCAAATGCTACTGAAAAGCTACCTCCTGAAGTACTGAGCGGAATTAAAGAGGCTCTTGCAACATCTATTGCTAATACATTTTTCTGGGCACTTATCCCAGCTACGCTAAGTATAATTTGTATTTTACTTATGGGAAATGAACGTCTTTTAACAGGACCAAAAACAAAGCAAAAACAAAAACAAGTAAGCTAATATAGAAAAACGAAACGGTATATCCCTTTATGAAAGAGGATATACCGTTTATAATATATATAAAGTTTCTATATACAGGAGTTGAGACAGCATGAGCATGAAGTTAGTCATTCTCGGCTTGTTACTCGAAGGAGATAAACATCCCTATGAAGTGCAGCACATAATGAAAGAAAGACAAATGGATTGTTATATTAAATATGCCAAGGGATCGCTATACTACGCCTTCGAGCAATTAGAAAAACAAGGTGCGATTAGCATTACCAATATTGTTAGAGATACGAATAGACCAGATAAAACAATCTTCCATATAACAGAGGAAGGAAAAGCCCTTTTCCACACCTTATTATTAAAACAATTTGAAGCGAAAAACCAAATATATAAACCTATTTATTCAGCGCTCTCTTTCGCTCACTTTAGCGACGAACAAGCTCTAGTTCCTATTTTGAAAAAAAAGAGAGATGATACAATGCTCTATTTACATACAATGCAAACGATATACGATCATAATAAACAACTAGTTCCTCGTGCTCAACTATATATTCTACAAAGCGTCATTGAGCATATTAATGTTGAATTACGTTGGCTAAACACGCTCTTACAAGATGCAACTGCAGGTCGTCTTTCAGAAATAGGTGTAGATAATGATTAAGTTTTTCTAAAAGAGGTGCCTCCTCTTCTAGAAAAACTTAACACTATAATTATTCCTCGCAACTCAAAACACCCTCATTTTAATAATAAATAAACATTAAAAAAACTTAATTTTCCGAATAAAAAGAAATGAAAAACTTTAGAATTTTCTTATTTTAAAACAGTGGACAAAATTCCGAAAATTGTGTTAGAATTTGTTTCAATATCATATCGCTTGTTAAATTCCTTTCAAAAGGAAAATAGGTACACGAATATTTCACTTCGTGTTTAAAAGGGAAGTTTGGTGAAACTCCAACACGGTCCCGCCACTGTAAATGCTGAGATTTCTTTTTTGTGCCACTGTGAAAACGGGAAGGTGAAAGAAATTATATGAAGCATAAGTCAGGATACCTGCCTATTTTAACAACACTGATAGACTCACGGATGATGATGAGGTGTTAAGAACAAAAAGGAAGGCTTATTTTTCTATGCCTTTATGCTTTTTGTTATAGGTATTTCCGAGTAAACGGAAATGCTTACTTTCAATTAGGGAGGAATTTAAAATGGCAATTCAAACAAGTAACTTAGGTTATCCACGTATCGGACTACAACGAGAGTGGAAAAAAACATTGGAAGCTTTTTGGTCCAATAAAATTGATGAAGAACAATTTTTAACGACAATGAAAGAAATTCGCCTTCAACACGTCAAAGTACAGCAAGAAAAGGGAATTGAATTAATTCCAGTTGGCGATTTTACATATTATGACCACGTTCTGGATACGGCCTACATGTTAGGATTCATCCCGTCACGTTTTTCAGAGTTTACCTCTTACCTTGATGTATATTTTGCAATGGCACGCGGCTCTAAAGATCACGTTGCTTCTGAAATGACAAAATGGTTTAACACAAACTATCATTACATTGTTCCTGAATATGAAGAAGGATTACAAATCTCTTTAAAAGACAATCGTCCTCTTCGTTTATATGAAGAAGCGAAAAAAGAGTTAGGCGTTGATGGAAAACCAGTTATTTTAGGCCCTTATACATTCCTAAAACTAGCAAAAGGTTATAACGAAGAGCAATTTGCCACTATTTTAAAAGAGCTAGTTGCACCTTATGTACAATTATTCTCTGAATTACACGCAGCTGGAGCACAAATTATTCAAGTTGACGAACCAATCTTCGCCTCTTTAACAAAAGATGAAATTAATCAAGCGAAAGAACTTTACGAAGCTATTCATAAAGAGGTTCCAAATGCTAATCTTCTTCTACAAACATATTTTGACAGTGTAGAAGAGAACTATGAAGAAATTATTGCATTCCCTGTTTCTGGTATTGGATTAGACTTTGTTCATGGCAAAGAAGGTAATGTAAATGCTATTTCAAAATACGGATTCCCAGCTGATAAAATTTTAGCTATCGGTTGTATAGATGGCCGTAACATTTGGAGAGCTGATCTTGATGATGTACTTTCTTTATTTACAACATTACAAAATCAAATCACAGCAAAAGGTTTAATTGTTCAACCTTCTTGTAGCTTATTGCATACTCCAATTGATAAAACGGAAGAAACGCACTTAACAAGTGAATTATTTGATGCACTTGCATTTGCTAATCAAAAATTAGAAGAACTAGTCCTTATCCATTCTGCTCTTACTAAAGGTGTAGAAAGCATCAGTAGCGATTTAACAACATATCGTAATGCACATCATGCAATCCGCTCATCAGCTGCACGTAATCGTGAAGATGTAAAAGTGGCACGTACATCACTTAAAGAAGATGATTTCTCACGTCCTCTTCCATTTGAAAAACGATATGAACTACAGCAAGTAGCTTTACAATTACCGTTGTTACCAACAACAACTATTGGTAGCTTCCCGCAAACATCTGAAGTTCGTCAAACACGTAAACAGTGGCGTAACGGCGATATTACAAATGAACAATATAATCAATTCATTGAAAAAGAAACTGCAAAGTGGATTCGTTACCAAGAAGATATTGGTCTTGATGTACTAGTACATGGTGAATTCGAAAGAACTGACATGGTGGAATATTTTGGAGAAAGACTTGCTGGTTTCTCCTTTACTAAAAACGGATGGGTACAATCATACGGTTCTCGTTGCGTAAAACCACCTGTTATTTATGGTGATGTTGCCTTTATAAGTGGAATGACTATTAAAGAAACTGTATATGCACAAAGCTTAACAGAGAAAGTAGTAAAAGGTATGCTAACTGGACCTGTCACTATTTTAAATTGGTCATTCGTTCGAAATGATATTTCAAGAAAAGAAGTTTCATATCAAATTGCATTAGCACTTCGTCATGAAATTGAGTTACTTGAATCTTCCGGAATTAGAGTAATCCAAGTCGATGAACCTGCACTTCGTGAAGGTATGCCGTTAAAAGAAAAAGATTGGGATGCATACATTACATGGGCAGTTCAATCATTCCTTTTAGCAACATCTTCTGTAGAAAATGAAACACAAATTCATACTCATATGTGTTATAGTAACTTCGAAGATATTGTAGATGCAATTCGAGCGTTAGACGCAGATGTTATTTCTATCGAAACATCAAGAAGTCATGGAGAATTTATTAATACATTAAAGCATACAACATATGAAAAAGGAATTGGTCTAGGGGTATATGATATTCATAGCCCACGTGTCCCAAGTAAAGATGAAATGTTCACAATCGTAGAACAATCTTTACAAGTATGTGACCCTAAATATTTCTGGATTAATCCAGACTGTGGTTTAAAAACACGAAGAACTGAGGAAGTTATACCTGCTTTAGAGCACATGGTTCAGGCAGCAAAAGACGCTCGTTCTCTCCTAAAAACAAACGCATAATAAAAAAACGTGTTATCCTTCAAAAAGGATAACACGTTTTTTTATTCTACACTCTCAAAATAGAAGTCGTATTGTACTTTATACAATTCATCGTCTGATGGCTCTTCAAGAGGAGTTGCCTGCAAGACTATCATATATTCCCCGTTCGGAATAGGAATATGATATTTATTAGAAAGAATACTTGTTATATATACTTCTTCATTCTTCACTGTGAAAGGAACTGATATCGTTCTAACCACTTCTTCTTTCTCAATATGATTTCCACAAGTAACTTCCACTTCACAAGTATAGTCAGAGATTGCTTCAAAAATAATAGCTCCATCCACCTCAGCATAGCCTCTTTCAAAATCTTCAGGAGTCCAATCTACATAAGGCTGCTGACCATCATAGTTCATTATCATTAATTGCGAATATGAAATTGTTAATTCCATAACTATCCCTCTCTCCACTATGAAATGTATGCCAATTACTATTTCACTTCAAATTTCACACGCGTACCATCTGGATATTTGTCTAGCTTATTCCCTACCCAAGAACCTGCACCGCGGTTATCTGCTGGACTTATATATTCAATATGAGCTCCTTTTCCGCCTTCCTTACACATCGCCATCGGCCATTCATCACGATCATAACCTTTCTTCGTCGGATATGGCGCTAACGATAATTTCCTTCTATCCGCTGCACCATTACGATCAATTGTACACATTTCCGAATGTCCTTCTTTTATAGCATCCGTTATATGTTTCCCGGTCTCTGGATATCGTTCTTTCGGGAACTCTAGAATTTGATCATACGTAGTTGTTTTTTTAGTACTTGTCTCCTCTGGCACAAGTACTTCATATACCGCTACCAAAAGAGAAAGAATTGCAATAATTGAAATGATAATACCTTTAAATTGCTTCATGTGTACCTCCGTGTTCCTACCAATTTCTTTTCCTCAGTTATTATAACAAACTTCTTCTATGTATGTTTTCAGACATTATTTTAGCTCTTCCTCTCCATTCCGCCAAAAACATTCATTTTTCTTCATCTTTTCACTAATGCTGTAGAAAACTAATAACCTTCCGACATTCTTTTTCAAAGGAAGTCCACATAAAAGGTTGAAATGATATATACGATACTTTTTGGGGAGGAACTATCATGGAAGCTATTTATAAAACGAAAGATGTTACAAATAAAACAGGTATCCCAAAACATATAGTCCGAAAATATAGCCAACTCTTAGAGGAACACGGTTATATCATTTCAAAAACAGCTGATGCTCGTATTTATAAATTGGATGATTTAAAACTATTGAAATCTATACATGAAAGAGCTGCTACATTACAAGAGGACATTTCAGAAACAATACCTATTATTTTAAAAGAAAAAGAGGCCCCACCTGTACCTGTTATTCAAGATAAGCAAGAAGTGCAACCAAAAGAAGATGGGCGTAACTTTGAGGAGTTCATGCTAAAACTTGAAATGCTTGCTCAATTAAATGAAGCAATTATTCATCAAAACTCTACTCTCATTACACAAAATCGTTTAAAAGACGAGAAATTAGATGAACTAATGCAACAAGTTTATGTAAAAGAAGGCTCACAAGAAAAAATGTTACAAGATCTAGTTGTTCACGCCGCTCAAACAGATGCACTCCAAAAAGAAAAGATGGACTTATTAATGAATCATATGTATAAGCGAGAATCCAAACAAGAAGAAAAAATGAATAAACTTGTCAATCAAATTTACAATAAAGATAGCAACCGTGATACACAACTTATGCAAGTTATTCGCGAAATTCAAGAAACAAAAAGATTAGTCGCCGCCTCAAAAGAGCAAAGCTTCTTTCAATCATTTAAAAGTTTATTCGTTCGAACAAAACAAGAAAAAATAAATGAATGAAATTTTGTATCTTTTTCTAATGCACGATAAAATAAAAAGTTACCTTCTATCGGTAACTTTTATTCCTTATATCGTACAGCTGGCAATATAATAATAGCTTCAGTTCCTTTTCCGCTTTCACTTTTATATTCCAATGTGCCATTATGCGCTTGTAAAATACTAAATGTTACCATAAGTCCTAATCCTGTTCCTTTTTCTTTTAAAGAATAATACGGTTGTCCAAGCCTTACTAACTGTTCTTTTGTCATTCCAACACCACTATCTTTAACTCTTATTATTATCAATTCATCTTTTTGAATAGCTGTTACTTTTAAATACCCTTTGTTTCCTTGAATTGCTTCAATACCGTTTTTAACAACATTCATAATAGCTTGCTTCAATTTCGTCTTATCGCCGATAGTATAAAGGCTCTCAGAAATCTCAACTTGCAAATAAACGCCCTGCATCGCTGCAAATGATGACATAAGAGTTGTCATTTCAATTAATTGTGCTGATAAACAAATATGTTCTTTTTTTTCAATTTGAGGCCTTGCTAAATTTAAATAATCTGAAATAATCTGTTCAGCACGATCCAGTTCAGCTAATACGAGACGCATATAATCTTTGTTTTTTACGTCTTCCGTACTCTCTAGCAATTGAATAAACCCTCGTACAACAGTGAGAGGGTTTCGAACTTCATGTGCAACACTTGCAGCTAACTCACTTACAATATTAAGTTTTTCTGATTTTTGCATTTCTGTACGCAATAATGCATTTTCGTTTAAATACTCAGTCAAATACACTTGAAATACCATTGTCATAACCATAATAAGTGATGCAAATATATACCCACTATATAGATTAGATATGTACGGTGTAAAACCTGTTTCTAAAAGGACATTCAACATCCCGACTACTAATGAAACAAGAACATAAAATGATGCAATCATAAAAGCTAATATTAGCTTCTTATCTCTTGAAAAAAGAGACCATTTCTTTGACAAAAATAATGGAATTATCGAAAGAAATATAACTTCTACCATAGGCAACCAACTAAGCCCCTTAAAAATCCATTCATATGCAACATAAATAATGGCAGGGATGAGCCCAACAATCCCACCATATAAAAAACCACTAACAATTGGGACTGGATGAAAATTGTATCCGCAAACGGTACCAAAACAAATAGAGTATGTCATGGAGAGAACGAGTGTAACGCTAGATAAAAACATAATAAAGTAGCGATTAGGCTTCGGAAGCATTCCTTGATAACGATTTAAACGAATCGCTTCATATAAAAATAGTGGTAAAATAATGATGGCAATTTGGATCATTAAATCACGAATCAGCTCCATAGCCTCTCATCCCCTATATGTATTTTGATATGATTATATCATTTTATAAGTCTATTTGTTTCAAAATTTTGATTTTTCTTAACATCTTTGTTAATTATTTGTTAACAACTAATAATAAATGTTACAAATTTCTGAAATGATTGTAAACCCTGTACCAAATTTCCTTCGTGCAGTATACAATGAATACGGATTACAAAGAAAATAAAAAACACTTCACTAGACGGACAACTATCGCAAAATACAGCATATAATCCATACTATCTATGTTTACAAATAAGTGATCATTACTTTAGTAGGAGGAAGATAAATATGGCGGGTACTACGCTTGTTTTAAAAGAAGAAAATTTGGTTGTGCTAGAAAACGTTGAAAAATCAGTATACGAAGAATTGCAACATAAAGCAGGGGACGAAGACTGTACATGTGCTGTAAATGAATCCGTTGTCCATCTTGGCAAAGTATCTTCCGTACTTTGGAACGAAGATGAAATAGATTGGGAATACGGTTATTAAAAAGTCGCTTGCAGCGGCTTTTTTTGTGTTTATGCTTAAGTGAAACTTTAATTAACTCACACAGCTTATACTCTTATAGACATTTGAACCCTCACATAATTTCTTACTTCCACTGAATTTTAAGATACGATTCTTATCTTTCACAAATAGCGGGGGAAATTTTATAAACAAAGCGTAATAGTTGAAAATATGATAAAATGAACTTAATTTTCAAACGGAAGAAAGGGAGATACAATGGAACAATTCATTAATCCTAGAGTGAAGGACATCCAAATTTCTGGAATCCGTCAGTTCTCTAATATGATTCAAAACTATGATAATCTTATCTCTTTAACAATTGGGCAACCCGATTTCCCTACACCTTCTCTAGTAAAAGAAGCAGCTAAACGGGCCATTACAGAAAATTATACAAGCTATACACATAACGCTGGTTTACTAGAATTACGCAAGGCAGCTTGTAACTTTGTAAAGGACAACTACAATTTACATTATTCACCTGAAAACGAAACCATTGTTACAATCGGTGCTAGTGAAGCGATCGATGTTGCATTCCGAACTATTTTAGAACCAGGAACGGAAGTAATTTTACCTGCTCCTATTTACCCTGGTTACGAGCCGATTATTCGACTATGTGGTGCAACTCCTATTTTTATAGATGTTCGCGAAACTGGATTTCGTTTAACAGCTGAAGCATTGCAACATGCAATTACAGAACGAACAAGATGCGTCGTTTTACCGTATCCTTCTAATCCAACTGGTGTTACCTTATCAAAAGAAGAATTAGAAGATATTGTATCTGTCTTAAAAGATAAAAATATTTTCGTTCTTTCTGATGAAATTTATAGTGAACTTGTACATGAAGAAAAACACACATCTATCGCTCATTTCCCAGAAATGCGTGATAAGACGATTGTCATTAACGGCTTATCAAAATCACATTCTATGACCGGCTGGCGTATCGGACTTTTATTTGCTCCAGAATATTTAGCAAAACACATATTAAAAGTTCATCAATACAATGTTACATGCGCTACTTCAATCGCTCAGTATGCTGCAATCGAAGCTTTAACAGCTGCTAAAGATGCCCCGAAGATGATGCGCTATCAATACAAAAAACGCTGTGATTACGTATATAATAGACTCATTCAAATGGGTTTAACGGTTGAGAAGCCAACAGGTGCATTTTATTTATTCCCATATGTTGGACATTTAACATCTTCATCATTTGATTTTGCACTTGATCTTGTAAAAGAGGCTGGGCTAGCCGTTGTTCCTGGAACCGCATTTTCCGAATACGGTGAAGGCTACCTTCGCCTTTCCTATGCTTACAGTATTGAAACTTTAAAAGAAGGCTGTGACCGTTTAGAAGCCTTTCTAAAGAAAAAAGCTAAGAGTTAAACTCTTAGCTTTTTGTTGCATAATGATCACAAGTTTGACGCTTCAATAATTTATGCGGAATAATAATGCATTTTGAAGTAGATTCAGAATGCTCCACCTTATCAACTAAAGCTTTTGCCGCTTCATACCCTAATTGATAAATATTCACATCAACTGTCGAAAGTGGTGGACTAGCAATTTCTGATAATAAAGCATTGTTAAAGCTTACAATCGAAACATCTTTCGGTACAACAAATCCTTTTTTAGAAAGCGCACTTAACACGCCAAGTCCAATTAAATCATCCGTTGCCATAATTGCCGTCGGTGGTTGCTTTAGTCCCATTAATTCCTCAACAGCCTGTTGACCACTCTCTCTTGAAAAATCAAAGTGTAAAATATACTCTTTCGGCAATAGAATATCTGCTAGTTTCAAAGCATCACTCATCCCCGCCAAACGATCTCTCGTTACAAGTAAATCTGATCCACCGCCGATAAATGCGATTTGTTTATGGCCTAATGAAATCAAATATTCCGCTACTTCTCTTGCAGCTGTATAATTGTCATTATCTACATATGTAATTTCATCTTTTCGATCATATGGTTTTCCAATTAAAACAAACGGGAAGTTTTGGTCATGCAAGTATTGAATAATCCGATCGTTCTCTCTTGAATATAAAAGAATAATACCACCGATTTGACGCCCTTGTACCATTTTTACAACACCATTAAAAATTTCATCTTCCGTTTCACCAGTCGACATATAAAGCGCATACCCTTCCACATGTGCAAATGAACTAATTCCTCTTATAACTTCTGGGAAAAATGGATTTTGAAAAGCTTTACTTGCAGAACTCGGCATAACAAGACCAAGTGTCTTCGTCGTTTGGTTCGCAAGGTTTCTTGCATTTAAATTTGGATGATACCCTAATTCACTCATTACTTTTCGAACACGGCGCTTTGTCTTTTCACTTATACTTGGATTATCAGCAATTACACGAGAAACAGTTGATGGTGCTACGTTCGCCTTCTTCGCCACATCTTTAATTGTAACTGTCATAAAAATCCCCTCCTTTCACTTCTCTGCCATTTTCATATATTTTATCTTGCACCCGTTGCAAGTCATAGGAGAAGTCATAAACTGTCATTTATTTATTCTATCTTGCAAAACTTATCATATTCTCCCTCTCCATGTATTGTAAGGGATATAGCTCTTTTTTCCTATACTATAATATACTATTTATTTCACTTCTTTTCATATGCGATGTCAAATCTCTTTTCATCTCTCTATAATTTTTTTATAGAGAGATGAAAAGAAAAATGGGACATAATGTCCCATTTCTCATCCTTTCGTACCTCCAGCTGTTAAACCAGAAATAAAGTATTTTTGTAGTGATAAGAATAAAATCGAAATCGGGATTGCAATTAATACGGAACCAGCCGCAAACGTCGTAAATTCATTACCAAATTTCTTCGCTACCATTTCATAGAGTCCAACTGCTAAAGTGTAATTTTCCGGCGTGCGTAAAATAATACTTGCTAAAATGAAATCTGTAAATGGACCGATGAAAGTGAATAATGCTACAACCGCTACGATTGGCTTTGCAAGCGGCATAATGATTTGCCAAAAAATACGGAAGTGTCCTGCTCCATCCATGCGGGCTGACTCATCCAACTCTTTCGGAATCGTATCAAAATACCCTTTCATAAGCCAAGTATTCATTGGAATTGCTCCACCTACATAAATTAAAATTAATGCAAGATGTGTATCAATTAATCCTGTTAACTGCGCTAATACATATAGTGCGATTAACGCTGCAAAGTTCGGAATCATTTGTAGAATTAAAAATGTTAATAAACCATTTTTTCTTCCGACAAAACGATATCTCGAAAATGCATAAGCAGTAAAGCTAATTGCTAACACCGAAAAAATCATCGTCATAACACTAACTTTTAACGTATTTTTATACCAAAGTAAGTAATTACTTGAATCAAGATCAAGTAGCTTACGATAATGATCTAACGTAGCATTTTTTGGAATAATGCTAGAACCAGACAAACTATCTCCTGGATTAAACGATGAACCAATAATCCATAGTAATGGATAGAAAATAATCGCACACATTATAAAGATAACCAAATAACTTAATGAAAGACGTAACATCTTTTGTCGTTTAATATTCATTTACATCATATCCTCTTCTTGGAATGATTTTGTTCTCTTAAATTGCCATAACGCAACTGTAATAACGATTAACGATAAAATCATTGTAAGAGCTGCTGCTTTTCCGTACTGCGCTGAAGTCATCGTTAACTTATAAATCCATGAAATTAAAATATCCGTTCCACCTGCATCTTGCCCCGCTACAGCAGGACCTCCGCCGTTAAATAGATAAATGATACTAAAGTTATTAAAGTTAAACGTATATTGTGTAATTAAAATTGGTGCTGTTGCGTATAAAACAAGTGGCAATGTAATTTTGCGGAACTGTTGCCAAGCAGTTGCTCCATCTACTGTAGCCGCTTCATATAATTCTCCTGGAATCGATTGCAATATACCTGTTGTCATTGCAAATACGAATGGGAAACCGAGCCACGTTTGGATCATAATTAAAGCAATCTTCGCCCAAAACGGATCTGTCATCCAAGCAATCTTTTCAATCCCGAATAAAGCTAATACTTGATTATTAATTGCTCCAAATGTTTCATTAAACATACCCGAGAAGACAAGAATAGATACGAATGCTGGAACAGCCCACGGTAAAATGAAGATTGTTCGAATAATTGCCTTACCTTTAATACCAGGCTGATTTACGATAATCGCTAAGAAAATACCAAGTGCAACTTGTAATGTTGTTGCAACAAATGTCCAAATGACAGTCCAAGAAAATACACTTAAAAATGTCTCTCTCCACATTGGTAATGTGAAAATATCAATAAAGTTTTTAAAGCCCACCCAATCTACTAATTTAGCTGGAGGAGAGTGATATAAGTCATAGTTCGTAAATCCAATTAAGATTACAAAAATGATTGGAAATACAACTACAAAGATTAGTAATAGAAATCCTGGTGAAACCATTAAATATGGAAAACCTTGATCTAATAAGTTACGGTATTGCTCTTTTACTGAATTTAATGATGTTCCTATATCACGTTTCTTCCCATTTTGGTATGCATCATATAAGTTAAATCCATATATTCCGAGTCCAAACACTATGACGATAAGTGCCAAAATCCCTTCTACTAATAGAAAGACAGAATGGTCACGTGGAACTTCTGTACCGAGCGTTACAATTCCCCATAATCCCATATTTAACAAATCAGCAAATGCTACAATAAATGAACCTGTTAATACTAGAAAAATAAGACCTTTTACAAATTGTTTATTATATATTTGGCCCATGCCTGGAATAATAGATAACATGGTCGCCATTTTCCTATGTTTCGAACCATTCATATCTTTCATTGGTTCCATAGATGTTTGCATGTTCCTTCCCCCTTTTTTCTTCCTACTTGGAAGGGAGAGAATTCGTGCCTCTCCTATTAGAGGCACGAATTTCACCTTATTTTTTCTTACTATGATTTGCCTCAATATTTCCTTTAATTTGTTTCACTGCACTATCAAGCGCGGATTTTGGTGCCTCTTTTTCTGTAACAACTAACTGAAGAGCGTCTCCAGCTGGTTTCCATACTTCTTGCATTTCTGGAATATTCGGCATTGGAATTCCATTTTCTGATTGAGTTGCAACTGCTTTTGCAGCTTCATTATCTTTAATAATTGGATCTTCCATTACTGATTTTACTGGAGGAATCTCTTTTGTCTTCTCAAATCGAATTTTTGCATTTTCTTCATTTGTTACCCACTCAGTGAACTTTGTAGCTAAATCATTTTGTTTAGAGAAGCTTGTTACATGCCATCCTTTTACCCCAACAAATGTTTTCATCGGTTGACCATTTGGTAATTTCGGCATTGGAGCAACACCATAATCAATTCCGTTCTTTTCCATCGCTTGGAACGCCCACGGTCCATTCATAATAGATGCTGCTTTTCCTTCATTGAATAATCCGTCAGCAGCAGGTCCACCAGATTCACCGATAATACCTTTCGGGAATAACTTTTCTTTGTACCATTTTTGAAGATATTCAGCACCTTGTACTGCTCCGCTATTATTTAATCCAACATCACTTGCATTTGGCTTTCCGTCTTTCTCACCAAATACATATCCGCCCATACCTGCCATAAACGCGTTAGCAAAGTAGAAGTTATCTCCTAATGTTAAAAATCCGTACTTGCCATCCTTCGTAAAGTCTTTTGAGAAGTTAAATAGCTCGTCCATCGTTTCTGGAGCTTTTTGCATTAATTTTTTATTGTAAATAAAAATTGGTGTTTCAATTGCTTTTGGTAAACCATATAATTTCCCGTTGTATGTTTGTGCCTTTATTGATAAGTCAGTAAATTTACTCTTCACAGCATCATCTGCTTTTACTTCAGAAATTAAGCCTTCTGTTACTGCATTTCCGATTTGATCGTGTGGCAATGTTACAACATCTGGTCCCGTCCCCGCTGGTCCATCAAGACGTAACTTTTTCACTTGATCTGTCATTTGCATTTCAACAACTTTTACTTTTACTTTATATTTTTCCTCAAAGCTTTTCACTGCTGGTTCTAAACCAACACCTTTTTTATCATCTTCCCAAACGAGAAGATCATAGTCTTTCTTCGCTTTACTTTCCTCTTTTTTTCCTGAATCTTTCGGTCCACATGCAGATAACATGCCAATTGACAATGCTGAAATCGTTAATAGTGATAATGCTTTCTTCATCCCAAAAACCTCCCTAAATTGTCTATGTACCTCTTTAATTGAAAACGTTTGCATTTGATTGTTTAATAGAAGCGCAAACAATATCTAAATCTATGAAAACGTTTGCGCTATTTGTCTATCATTATACATCCTTTTATTCATTTTGCAAATATTAATTTTCAAAATAATCTTATCATACTCTTTATTCATTGACTTTACATAAAATGAATACTACTCTTATAAGCAATATTAAAGTTATGTGGAAGGCAATCGTTTGCAACATAATCTTTATTATTTCGTTTAAGGGAACTATATGTATAGAGATATTAAAGGGGGATTTTCTATATGCTTAAAGAAGCGATCTATCATAGGCCAAAAGATAATTATGCATACGCTTACGACGAAAAAACAATTCACATCCGAATACACACAAAAAGAGATGATGTTCACAACGCCGCTCTCATCTACGGTGACCCGTACGAATGGCAGGACGGGAAATGGATTACAGCGAGTACACCGATGAAAAAAACTGGATCTACTGAGTTATTTGATTATTGGTCCGTTTCAATCAAACCAAAATTTAAACGCTTACGTTATGGATTCGAATTAAAAAACGACGTAGAAACTTTTATTTATACAGAACGAGGATTTTTTTCTAATATCCCAAATGACGATGTCGGTAACTTTTTCTGCTTTCCATTTGTTCATGCAAAAGACGTTTTCAGGGCACCATCCTGGATTAAAGACACAGTATGGTATCAAATTTTCCCGGAACGATTCGCTAACGGGGATAACACATTAAATCCAGCAAACACCCTCCCTTGGGGAAGTAACGAACCAACTCCAACTAATTTTTTCGGCGGAGATTTTGCTGGTATTATTCAAAACCTTGATTACCTTGTGAAGCTTGGAATTTCCGGAATATATTTCACTCCTATTTTCAAAGCTCATTCGAATCATAAATATGACACAATTGATTACATGGAAATCGATCCACAATTTGGGACGAAAGAAACTTTCAAAGAACTCGTTCAGGAGTGTCATAAACATGGTATAAAAGTAATGCTCGACGCTGTTTTTAATCATAGCGGGTACTTCTTTGATAAATTTCAAGACGTGCTGGAACAAGGTGAAAATTCCACCTATAAAGATTGGTTCCATATTCATGAATTTCCAATTATAACCGAGCCACTTCCCAATTATGATACTTTCGCATTTACACCGTATATGCCTAAATTAAATACAGCACACCCAGATGTAAAAGAATATTTACTTGAAGTAGGGCGTTATTGGGTAAGAGAATTCAATATAGACGGTTGGCGCCTTGATGTAGCAAATGAAGTCGATCACAGTTTTTGGAGAGAATTCCGAAGTGAAATAAAAGCATTAAATCCTGAAGTATATATTTTAGGTGAAATTTGGCACGATGCACTCCCATGGCTACAAGGTGACCAATTTGATGCTGTAATGAGCTATCCTGTTACAAACGCTCTACTTTCTTACTTTGCTAACGAATCCATTCATGCAAGTGAATTTATGAAACAAATTACCGATTCTCTACATTCCTACTCTATGAATGTAAATGAAGCGGCATTTCATTTATTAGACAGTCATGACACACCTAGAATTTTAGCAACATGTAACGGGGATAAAAATAAGTTAAAGTTACTCTATGTATTTCACCTTTCTTTCATCGGTTCTCCTTGTATTTATTACGGCGATGAAATCGGTATGGATGGTGGAATGGATCCTGACTGCCGCAAATGTATGATATGGGATGAAAAAGAACAAGATACTCTTTTATTTACACATATACAAACATTAATTTCATTACGGAAACAACATAAAGCATTTGGAGGAAATGGTACTTTTCAATTCATTGAGGCAAATGATGAACATAATTATATTTCTTATACAAAAACATATGAAGATGAAACTATCTTTTTCGTTTTAAATCCTACTAACAGTGAAGTTACAACTTCACTCCCTCTTCATATTACCAGGAAGAAAATAATTAACATTTATACAAACGAAGAATTTTCAGCGGAAGCAAGTGTATTACAAGTTACACTTCCACCGTATGGATTCTCTATTTTAAAATGGTAATAGTAAAAGCCTTATGCCAGGGTGGCATAAGGCTTTTCTTATTTCAATTTAAATACCATTGCTTCATACGGTCGTAATGTAATGTTTTCTATCAATACATTTTCTACATCATAATTGTGTATTAATAACTCTGCTTCACTATAAATAATGTCCTCAGGCAATTCAAATACACATTCATCTGCAGTAAAGTTTGCAATCACCAGAAGCTTTTCTTCTCCATATGTTCTTACATAAGCAAAAATAGAAGGGTTATTTTCTAATATTAAATCATATGTTCCATACACAACTATTTCATTGTTTTTACGTAATTCAATCAATTTTTTATAGTAATAAAAAATTGATTCTTCATCTTGGATTGCCTGTTTCACATTAATCTCTTTGTAGTTAGGATTTACCGCAATCCAAGGCTCACCCGTTGTGAATCCAGCATGTTCTCTATCATCCCACTGCATCGGAGTTCTAGCATTATCTCGGCCCTTTATATATATAGACTGCATCACTTTATCTATATCTTCGCCGCGCTCTATAACTTTTTCTTTATACATATTTAGTGTTTCAATATCTCGGTATTCATCAATTGATTCAAATCGAACATTGGTCATTCCGATTTCTTCTCCTTGATAAATATATGGTGTCCCTTTCATCATATGAAGTACTGTCGCTAACATTTTTGCTGATTCAGTATGATAAGCTCCATCATTACCAAAACGAGATACAACGCGAGGCTGGTCATGGTTATTCCAATAAAGGCTATTCCATCCTGTTTGTTCTAATGCTTTTTGCCACTTTGTTAAATTTTGTTTCAAAGTAAGAAGTGAGCATGGTTTTACATCCCATTTCCCGCCTTCTCCGGAATCTAAATCCATATGTTCAAATTGGAATACCATTTGCAGTTCTTTTCTAGCTTCCCCTGTATACAATTTAGCCTCTTCTGTCGTTACACCAGGCATTTCCCCAACCGTCATAATGTCATACTGAGACAATACGTCTTCATTCATTTCATGCAAATACTTATGAGTATTCGGACCGTTCATAAAATGTTTATGCCCTGAAACATATCCTTCTTCATCCGTTTCAACAGATGGTAAGCCATCTTCTTTAGAAATAAAATTAATAACATCCATACGGAACCCATCAATTCCTTTTTCTAACCAAAACTTCATCATGTCATAAACATCTTGTCTTACCTTTTCATTATCCCAGTTTAAATCTGGCTGTTTTTTAGAAAACAGATGCAAATAATATTCATCTGTCATTTCATCATATTGCCATGCAGATCCACTAAATGCTGCTCCCCAGTTATTCGGCTCTTTCCCTTCTTTTCCAGGGCGCCATATATAATAGTCTCTATATTTATTATCTTTCGATTTACATGATTCAATAAACCAATTATGTTCATCTGAAGTATGATTAACAACTAAGTCCATCATAAGTTTCATATTACGTTTATGCATTTCATGTAATAGTTCATCCCAATCTTCCATTGTTCCGAACTCGTTCATAATTTTACAATAATCACTTATATCGTAACCATTATCATCGTTTGGAGATTCATAGACTGGTGATAACCAAATTACATCAATACCTAATTCTTTTAAGTAGTCTAGCTTCGCAAGAATACCACGAAGATCACCTATACCATCACCATTACTATCCATAAAACTACGAGGATAAATTTGATATACTACACTTTCTTTCCACCATTGTTTTCCCATTATGCTACCCCATTTCATCTATACTATTGATTCTTTTTTCTTTTTTTCAAGGCGCAAACGTTTTCATTACTGAATGATAACAGATTCTATCCAAATTTAAAATAGCGCTTACAATATTTATTTTCTTTTTCTAATAAAACATGTGGAACTTATTATATATTCATAGGGATAATGAAAACGTTTTATTTTTTTATAGTGTTTTTATTTCTTTTTTGAATCTATTCGTTTATAATAAATTCAAAGAAAACGTTTGCATAAACTTTCTAGGGGGAAATATCATGGCAGAACTTAAATTAGAAAATATTTATAAAATATATGATAATAACGTAACAGCCGTAACAGATTTTAACTTACACATTCAAGATAAAGAATTTATCGTATTCGTTGGTCCTTCTGGATGCGGAAAATCTACAACACTACGAATGGTAGCTGGACTTGAAGATATTTCAAAAGGAGAATTTTCAATTGATGGTAAGCTAATGAACGATGTTCCTCCAAAAGATCGAGATATCGCAATGGTCTTCCAAAACTACGCTCTTTATCCACATATGAGTGTGTATGATAATATGGCATTTGGATTAAAACTTCGAAAAATACCGAAAGATGAAATCGACCGTCGAGTGAAACATGCAGCTCAAATTTTAGGGCTTGAACAATATTTAGATAGAAAACCGAAAGCTTTATCAGGTGGACAACGTCAACGTGTTGCATTAGGTAGAGCAATTGTTCGAGACGCAAAAGTCTTCTTAATGGATGAACCATTATCAAACTTAGACGCTAAACTACGTGTTGCAATGCGATCAGAAATTTCTAAATTACACCACCGCCTTGGCACAACGACAATTTATGTAACACATGATCAAACTGAGGCAATGACAATGGCTTCACGCCTTGTTGTTATGAAAGACGGCAAAATCCAACAAATTGGAACTCCAAAAGAAGTATATGAAACACCTGAAAATATTTTCGTTGGTGGTTTTATCGGTTCACCCGCAATGAATTTCTTCCGTGGAAAATTAACTGAAACCGATTTCGTTATAGACAGTTCACTAAAGTTTAAAGTATCTGAAGGAAAAATGAAGTTATTACGCGAACAAGGCTATGTAAATAAAGAAATTGTTTTAGGTATTCGTCCAGAAGATATTCATGATGAACTATTATTTTTAGAAGCTTCACAATCTACTACTTTCACAACAAAAATTGAAGTTGCAGAGTTGTTAGGGGCTGAATCCATTTTATATATGAAACTTGGAAATCAAGATTTTGCAGCACGTGTTGATGCAAGACATACTTTTTCACCTGGTGACCAAATTAAACTTGCTTTTGATATGAATAAAGCACATTTCTTTGATAGCCAAACCGAACAACGTATTCGTTAAAAAATAAAGTTCTATAATAGAACATACAAAAAAACCGTCCACATATATACTGGGGGCGGTTTTCCATTATTATACTAGGGCTTCTATTGTATGAAATGATTGTCCTCTCGTGCTAATAATACCAAAAACAGGTAAATCACTAAGCACCACTTCTTCTTGCTGTTTCATAAAAGATGACGTTAATTGTTTTATCTCTATCCAAACGTCATTAATACAAAGTACATTGGAATCGTTCTCTTGTTGGCGAGAAAAAATAGAATCTATTTTATATAGACCAGCATTTTGAAAAAGCATATCAATACGACTGTATGCCTCCATAGCAAAACTAATAACACGTTGCCAATCTCCTTGTTTCCCCATATCGTAGGATACAAAAAGTGCTTCTCCGCCTAAATCCGTAATTTCCTCAGCTGTTGCTTGTCCACTTTCTTGATCAATGTCCGTCACAATTACTTTTGCGCCTTGCTTAGCCAACAAAAGAGCTGTACTACGTCCAATACCGATGCCACCACCAGTTACAATGGCAACCTTTCCTGCAAGCTTCATTTTCATTACCCCTTCTATAAGTCTTACCGTCATTCAGTATACTCCTTTATTAGATTAGTCTGCAAGCAGGAAAAGTTCACTCTACAGCTTGTAAGCGATTACTTTTTTGTTTCTTTTTTTTTCTTACTATTATATTGATCGAAGGTTAAACCAATAAAAATAAGAATTCCCCAAAATATTAAGCTACCTCCAGTCATTCCAAATCCCCCTTTGTTATATAACGATATTATTTATACCCATTATAACATTCTCTTAATTTTCAATCTATTTAAAACGAAAATAGGATGTTTGAATTAGCTACCGCTTCTTTAAACATCCATCAATAATATGGAGGGTATTATATAGGAAATATCCGCCCTATATCAATTCCATTTATGGAATTTTTCATGAAATTAAAAATAAGACTTTTTATATACAAACAATAAAAAGTCTTATTTCATTAGTAGCACGTATACTCTAAATATTAATTATACAAGACTCATCACTTTTGTCTTTGCAATTAAATCATGGAAGCCACAATTATCTTTGCGGAATAACATCATATATACATTGCATATTAATGGAACTCCAAGTAATAATATGCTTGGTAATAATACTACCAAAAATCGTATTATTAATGTTTGTAACGTTAGTTTTTCACTTGTTAACGAGATTATTTTTGTTCTTGTTACCTTTTTACCAAGTGTAGAACCGTTCCAAAGAAAAGGTAACAGAATAAAATTTATAGCCATTAATACGAAAACAAGTGTAAGGTCATATCTATAGTCACCTAAACTTATATTAAAACGATTAAAAATAGCACTATAGTTTCCTGTAATAATAGCTACTACTGCACCGTACGTAACCGAGATTAAAAACATGTCAATAAGGGAAGCACCTATGCGATTCATTACAAGCGCTGGACGATGCATCTTTAACTTCATTTTGTGTCGACTCCTTCATATCCTTCTTTACCCGTTTCATCGTACCACTTCTAAAAAACATTGTAAACTGGCGTTTCGCTTACTTTTCTTGTACAATGTGTTACAACAGCATTATAAAGGAGGTTCCCATATTGAAAAGATGGATAATCCTATTTGCCGCACTCTTATTAACAGGTTGCACAGGCAATACAAACCATTTAACCTATACAATTAACGATGAATATGAACTCATACATACTTCTGGAGATGCATTTGAACTTTTCCCATCGCAGGATGCTGTATATGCTACACAATACATCCCTGCAAAAATTACAGAAATTGCTTGGGACGATAAATACATTATCACAAAGCAAATTGAGGAAAAATCAGATCCAAACAATCCTGACGCAGCAATTACAAATAAAAAAATTGAACATTATTGGATTATCGATGTAAAGCATAATAAACGATTTGGTCCTTATAATGAAAAACAATTTAACGAGCAAAAAGATGCTTTTAAAATTACAGTGCCTTTTCAAAGTGTAGATTCATATGTGAAAGAGCTAAAAAAACAGTCAGCATAACTTTTTATGCTGACTGTTTTTGCTTAAATTATTATAAAGACACTTTATTTAGAGAGTGAAATATTAAAAGTTTGCGGTTCTTTAACAGCTTCATTTGTGTCTCCTGCTGCTAAATCATCTGTCGTAAACTTAATATCCTTTACTTTTTCTTTTCCATCATCAAGTATTAAACCGATAATTCCTTCTCGTGTCTCACCAGGCCTATAATCTTCCCTTGAAACACTCTTTGTACCAACGAGCGTATCTTCATCATATAAAAAGTTTTGAGTCGCTACATTAAAATGTTGTTTGTCATTTATAGCAACACCATTCATAGAGAAAAATTGCATGTTCTTATCTCCACTATTCTCTACCTTATATGTAATTTCAACATACCGAATCGTATCGCTAATCTCTGTTCCACTTAACGATGCATATAATTCAGCATCTTCTTGACTCACTTTATCTCCCAATCTACGCTTTACTTCTTCAGGAGTTAATGCAGTATACACTTTCAATGTATTTTTTGCCTCTTTGCTCATTTGTGATAATGAGATAACTTTAACATCTTGTACGTGAATTTTCATTGGGGCTACTTCAAATGTCTGATTCACAGAATGAATCTGTTCTAATTCAAATGTCCCCCACCCTTTTTCTTTCACTTTTTGTCCTACTTTTTTAAGCTCACGCCCACCATACTCTTTTGTTTCTGGAATAGATTCTTTCTTTTTAGGTTCTGCCTTCTTTTCTTCTTGCTGGAAGCAACCACTTAACATAAGAAGAAAACTGCATAAAACAAAAATACTTTTCCATGCTTTCATCATTTAATTTCTCCTAACACTATCATTCATTAATATAAATTAGTCCCTTGATTTGTAAACTATAGAAACAATAAGAAGTCCACAAAACGAACTTGTCAGTCCAGATACTATTATACCTCCTATTTGGAAAATATGAAAATAGGGGTCTAATAACGCGTGAACGATAAATATAATGGCCGCCACAACGATAGATGAAGCCCAATATTTCTTTTTTTCCGCAGTTAAACTAGTATCTTGATCAGTTTCCCTCCTATATTTCCATAGTACATATATTAGTAATAGTAGACCAAAACATGTACTCCCATGCTGTAAAAATTTATAAATTGGAATACTATATACTTCTTGCTGTAACAGCGGCATTTCCATAACAAAATAGCCTGTCTTATGAGTAAAAGCATCCCAAACGACATGAGTCACCATACCGAATAAAGCAGAATAGCAAAATACAAAAAAATTCTTCCAAGTATACAGCCCCCACTTCGCATCTACTACATATTTATAGTAACTAGCAAAAGGCTTAGGTAAATGTGTTATAAACGGTCCTTTTAAAATACGATGATATGCATATGCTAATAAAAAAACGAGTGGTAAATTCAAATAGAAGAAACCAACCCATGTATGGCCAATAATACCGTATGGCCTAAAATATAAAAAATATTCAAAATCAGGTGCCATACTACCCAATATAAGAGCCGTCACCGAAATATAACTAGAATGTTTCTTAGCAAAAGGGAGAACAGCTGCTGGATGTGGGAATGTAAACGGCATATTAATACTCCTCTTCATATTTCCAATAGAATACATACTATCATAACGACATGAATAATCTCTATGCAATATTTATTTTCACATTGGAATATGATAGTTTAAATGTTATAATTCACATAAAATATTCAGAAAATAAGGGGGGATCACGTGTCGTTAACACTTGTATTTTTTCTTGTTCTGTCTACCTTGTTTTTAAGTACATACATTGGCTTCTTTCTATGGAAGCACTTGAAAATTATAAAATATATGCCTGCTCTCTTTGGCTTTATGAGCGTTCTTTTCATTTTCATATGGAAGAGAATGACTTTCGACTGGGAAGGGCTCGGTTTTGGCGCACTTTAATATACAATATTACTAGCAAGTTGTATTACACTTGTATTCGCTGCTTTTTTAGAAACAAAATCCGTTATGAATTGAGGTTTATATATTGATTGAAACACCCTTTTTAAAAAGCGTCTCATTACAAAAAGAAAATATCCCTAGCTTTTCCGCATATCCATACTGCTTACCGGCTATACGAACATTACAATCACTCCTTTTCCATCCGAATGTAACATTCATTATTGGAGAAAACGGAACGGGTAAATCAACATTACTCGAAGCGATTGCAGTTGCTTTAGGTTTTAATGCAGAAGGTGGAACGAAGAACTTCCGTTTTAACACGTACGATTCACATTCATCTTTACATGAATACCTTCGAATTTCAAAAAGTTTCAATACACCAAACGACGGTTTCTTTCTTCGCGCTGAATCATTTTATAACGTTGCTTCTTATATCGATGAAATAGATGCTGTAAAATCTTATGGCGGCGTTTCACTTCACGAACAATCACACGGCGAATCCTTCTTCTCATTATTTATGAATCGTTTTTCAGGACAAGGTTTATACATTTTAGATGAGCCTGAGGCAGCTTTATCCCCAATGAGACAACTTTCAATGCTCATTCGCATGCACGAACTAGCTGAACAAGGTTCACAATTTGTTATCGCAACGCATTCTCCCATTTTAATGGCTTATCCTGAATCTACTATATACTCTTTAACTCAAGAAGGGATTCACGAATCGACATTAGAAGAAACGGAGCATTACCAAACGACGAAACTTTTCTTTGAAAATCGCGATCGATTATTTCATCACTTATTTGAGTCATAAAAAAAGAGGCAGCAATCGCTGCCTCTTTTTTATAATGCTTCTATAAATAAAGCTACTCCAATACCGCCTCCAACGCATAGAGAGGCAATACCTTTCTCTAATCCACGTCTTTTTAATTCGTGAATTAAACTTACCGTAATACGAGCTCCTGTACAACCAATTGGATGTCCAAGTCCTACACCACTACCGTTTACATTCACTTTCTCACGGTCTAACCCTAACTCTTTCTCTACAGCTAAATATTGTGCAGCGAAAGCTTCATTAATTTCAAGTAAATCTGCATCTTCTAATGACCAATCTACTTTTTCTAATCCTTTACGAATTGCTGGTGCTGGTCCAATACCCATAATTTTCGGATCTACACCCGCTACTGAGTATCCAACAATTCGAGCTAACGGTTGTAAGCCTTTTTCTTTTGCTTTTTCTTCGCTCATTAATACTAGAACTGCACTTCCGTCATTAAGACCAGATGAATTCCCTGCAGTTACTGATCCGTCTTTACGGAAAGCTGGTTTTAATCCTGCTAATTTTTCAGCTGTAATATCTGCACGTGGATGTTCATCCTTCGCAAATACAACTTCTTTTCTACGTTCTTTTATTGTAATAGGAACAATTTGATCGTCAAAGTATCCAGACTCCATCGCTTGCAACGCTAATGTATGACTACGAAGCGCAACTTCATCTTGTTCCTCTCTTGTAATTTCATATTGTTCAACTAAATTTTCCGCTGTTTCACCCATCATAATATGGTGAATCGGATCTTCTAAAACTTCCCACACCGTATCACGAATTTCTCCGTGCTGTAGACGTTGTCCCCAGCGGTGTTGTTTTAATGCATAAGGGCTCGAGCTCATTGCTTCTACTCCACCTGCAACAACAATATCACTTACACCTAATTGGATTTGCATTGCAGCAGACATAATTGCTTGCATACCTGAAGAACATTGACGTTGAATTGTATAACCAGTAACTGTGTCAGGAAATCCTGCCGCTAATGCAGCTGTTCTTGCCGTATTTGCTTCATCAGTTCTTTGAATACAATGACCTAAAATTACTTCATCAACTTCATGTGGCTCTACTCCGCCTCTTTTTACAGCTTCCTGAAGTACAGGAACAGCTAATTCTACTGGTGTTATATTTTTTAGTGCTCCTCCGAAAGTTCCAATTGGTGAACGAACTGCAGCTGTAATGACAACATTATGCATTTTGTACTTGCCCCTCTCTTATGTACCCTAGTAAGTTTGTAGGTGAAATTCCATAAGTTGTATGTCTAAAATTATCATACTATAAACATACCAAAAAATCAAAATATTTAATATAATAAAAATAGAAGGAATTAACCTTCTATTCTGTCAATGCGTATAAGAACTTTTGTAATATCTTCTCTGTCGTTTCATTCAATTTTGGTAACTTATCTACTGGAAAATATTGAAGTTCTAACCCTTCATGATCGAGCTTTAATTCTCCGCTTACATGATGTGCCTGATACAGATGAATCACATTAAAAATTTCATCTCCATTTGGATAACGGAAATAAACTTCCTTTCCTGAAAGAACGCCAAGAAATTGCATAATTTTCGCGTTTAGTCCCGTCTCCTCGAATAATTCTCTACGAGCAGTTTCTTCTGTCGTTTCTCCCAGTTCCATTGCCCCACCAGGTACGCCCCAATCATATGTATCTGAACGATATTGAAGCAATACTTCTTGATTATCATTTAATATAATAATTGCTGATCCTACTAAAATAAGTGGTCTCGTACCAACTACTTTGCGTAACTCTTCAATATACCCCAATATGTAAACTCCCCTTTCCTCACCCTTCCTTATCATAACAAAATTCTCTTTCTTTTGTTGCTGTAATTTTCAATAAAAAAGGAAGCTTCCACTTCCTTTTTTTACCGTTATCCTGCTATTTGCGGGCGGTAAGACCCCTACCTCAAAATTCAGCGAAAGTAAAGAAGTTAGGTGGGGATCGGGCTGCCCATAAAAGCCCTATTGGTGAGGGCTGATAATCAGTGGGCGATGAACAAAGCCCCCACTGATTAAAGTTTCACTTTATTTCTTAAAGCTTTCGTATTTTACAACTTCAAAAGCTTCTTCAATTTCCTCATTATGATAATGGACATATGTAAAACGCCCTAATTCTACTAACCTAGCTATTTCTTGCAATGCTTTATGCTGATCATATGTTTCTTCAATTGTAATATGTACATAAAACTTCATTAATGGATGTTCATATAAAGGTTCTCCCACCTCCACATATACATCTTCAACCCCTTGCACAACTCTTACATAGCTCGCAAATTGATACAGAGCTTCTCTGTCTGAAACGATTTTTAATGTATACATATATTCTCCCCCTTTTCTTTACTATATCAAAAAGCAGACCATACTACGTTATAGAACTATGAATTTTTTTCGACTTATAGTCTATATATTCGTGTAATAAACAAGGCGTTTATCCATACATAGGACCTTTCCCCCACATATATTATAGAAAGAATTTTTTCATTTGAGGTGTTCCTTATGAATTCATACGTTAATATATGTGTTTGCATTACTCCAGGCGCCGATATTTCTGACGACCGTATTGCAAAAGATTTAGCAGTTGCAGAATCAATTTGGCATCCCATTACATTTAAAATTAAAGAAGTAATTGTACTAAACGAGCTTTTCCGTTTTTCTAATCGGGAAATTAGTTATAAAAACTCCATTCAAAGTCAGGAAAAATTATCATCTTTTTTTCAAACTTGTGTTAACGAAGCTCCTGAATGCGACCTTTATATTTGTTATATTGGTAGTGATTATTTCAAAGAAACCGCAGTAATCGCTTGCGCTTACTCTCTAGCGAAACAACAACAACAACAACAACAACAACAACAACTTACTGGTTACATCGTTTTAACAAACTCAGCTGCTCCAATGAAAAATATATACACCCTCGCTCACGAAATTGGTCATATTTTATTTACAAGACGAATTCATGGAAAACTTACGCACGCAGATCCCCACTCTCCAACCGGTTCTGAACATCACCATTCACCATCGAACCTTATGTACCCTATAGTCCCTAGCCCTAATAACGTTCACATCAATTCATTATTAACAAATGAACAAAAAGCGCTCTCTTTACAAAGTCCTTTATTACAAAGAAAAAAACAGTAACGATATTGTTACTGTTTAAAAGAATATATTCAAATAAACAAACCAGATTTCGGCTGCAAAGGATACACTATACACCTAAGCATAATCCTTCTAAAAATCAAAATATAGTATTTCTTTGGAAATAATTTTTTGTATATCCAGAGCAGCCACTTTCCTATTAAACTGAAGAATAAAATATATCGTGATGTTTAAAATATTCATTATGCTCTTTTGGTGAAGGCAGTATAAATTCCTAAAGTCATTAATCCTAGAAACATAATAGTTAATATACATATAAGTATGATTTACATATATGCTCATCCTCTTCTTTTATTTCTAGAGCTTCTCATTAGAAAAATACTCTTACTAGTTGTTCAACCATCACTATCATAAAAATTGGAATTCCTAACACAAACAAACCACTCCAACCAAGAGACCGAACATTCACAATCGTTGTTATCACTAGCATAACCCCTCCAATTAAATATCTTCCTAATTGAGGGACTTCATAGGAAGGAAAACTATACCAATCTTTTAAAAACATTATTAATACTGGTAAATAAGTAAGTATTACTGCTCCAAATAGCAGTAAACCCTTTTTCAACATACTCCTTTGAAAACTAGCACCTCTTAAAAATAAAATTCCTCCCACAATCATTAACACTAAGATAATCGGATATCCAATCAACCCTATTAAAGAAATGGTATAAGGCTCATTTAAATTTCGAAATAAAAGATCTGGAACAGCCCAATAGCATAATATGCTCATAATAGCTGTAGCTAGCCATCCTAAATTCCGTTTATAATCAACTTGCATTTCTTTTACAAGTTGATTTGCATATTCCTTTGGTGAATCACCAAATATATCCTCTACACTCTTGCCCCTTTTTTCACCTTCAGTTAAATGCAATTCTGCATCTTCTAAAAAGGATTCAATATCTTTTTCACTTATCCCTTTTGCTGTTAAATAAGTACTTGTATTTGCCAGAAAATCTCGTGACTCTTGAGAAAGCATCCCATTCCCCCCTCCCTTATTTAACCGTTTCTCTTCTATTCGCCTTCATCATAATTTCAAGGAAGATTAAAATAAACAAACTTCCGTATAAACATATAATTTGAAATAACATTGGCACGAGATCTTCCGATGTGAACGTTTTAAAAACTAACATAATAGAAAGCGGAATAATTAAATATAAATTTTTAAACCATCCTTCAAAATATATATTTATAGCTACCGTGAGGATAAAGATCCCTCCAGCTAATATATAACTTTGGACTAGAGTCAACGTAAACATCGTTGTAGGATATATCATATCTAATATCGGAACTGCTCCTAATAAAAACATTGGCGCAATCATGACTAAAAACCACATGGAAAACCACGTTTTTGTAAAACTTGTTACAAATGTCATTTTACGAAGCAGAAAATTTGGACCCATTACAGCTACGATCAATGTAAAGCTATAGCCAATGCACTGAATAAGTGAAATCTGTAGAATTCCGTTATTCACTATTAAGATAGAAGCAATAAACCAAAACGATACGATATTCATTACCGTAAAACCAATTTGCTTCCAATTTTCCTTTCTATCCCTTTCCATCACTTTTACAAGTTCATTCGCATATTCTTTCGGTGAACTTCCGAAAATATCTTCTACACTTTTCCCTTCACCCTCACCTTCTATTAAATGCAACTCTGCATCTTCTAAAAAGCTTTCAATATCGCTTTCTTTCACACTCTTTGCAGTTAAAAATAATCTCATATCTAATAAAAAATTTCGCGCTTCATTTGATAACATTATTTTTTTCTCCCCTTCCCTTCAAGTAGACGCTCTACACTACTTTGCATCGCTTCCCAGCGATCCATAAATTCATCCAGTGCTTCCTCGCCTTTTTCTGTTAATGTATAATATTTTCGCTTTGGGCCAGATGGAGATTCCTTCATTACACTTGTTATTAACCCTTCCTTGTGCATTCGTATTAATAACGGATAAATACTTCCCTCACTCGCCATTGTAAAACCATACTTCGCTAATCTTTCACTCATTTCATAACCGTATATTTCACCTTCAGAAATAATAGCAAGTAAGCATCCTTCTAAAATCCCTTTCAGCATTTGACTTGTCGACATAATTGAAATCCTCCTGCTATCTTGTTTTACAAGATAGATAAGCGTAAGTACCTTGCTTTACAAAATAGTATAGCAGAGACTATTTTGCAAAACAAGATAGCTAAAGATATTTTTCCAAATGTTTGCAGGGATTTTATTATCACCTCTCTAAATAGAGCAATAAGAGAACTTTTATTATGAAGGAGTGTTTTTCATCATGGTTACAAATCGAGTTGTCTTTTTAACAGGTGCTGCGAGCGGTATTGGTTATGAAATGGGAAGTGCTTTCGCAAAAGAAGGTGCGAAAGTTGTCATTAGTGATCGCCTTGAAGATCGTGCAAAAGAAGCTGCTGAACAATTGCAAAAAGAAGGCTATCAAGCCATTGGTTTAAAATGTGACGTTACATCTGAAGAAGAAATTACAGCAACACTTTCTCAAACAGTTCGTCATTTCGGTTCATTAGATGTATTAATTAACAACGCAGGAATGCAACATGTTTCACCGATTGAAGATTTTCCAACTGATAAATTCGAGCTTCTTATTAAAATTATGCAAATCGCTCCATTTATCGCCATCAAACATGCCTTTCCGATTATGAAAAAGCAAAAATATGGTCGTATTATTAATGTTGCTTCGATTAACGGACTTGTTGGATTCGCTGGAAAAGCTGCCTATAATAGTGCGAAACATGGTGTAATTGGATTAACAAAAGTTGCTGCTTTAGAGGGAGCAACTCATGGAATTACTGTAAATGCTCTTTGTCCCGGATATGTTGATACCCCTCTTGTACGAAATCAACTACAAGACTTAGCAACTACGCGAAATGTACCACTTGAAAATGTTTTAGAAGATGTCATTTATCCTCTTGTACCACAGAAGCGTTTGCTACAAGTACAAGAAATTGCTGATTATGCTATGTTTTTAGCGAGTGAAAAAGCAAAAGGTATAACTGGTCAAGCTGTCGTTATCGATGGTGGTTATACTGCTCAATAAAGTGAAACTTTAATCAGTGGGGGTTTTGTTCATCCCCACTAATTATTAGCCTTCACCAATCGGGCTTTTACTGCCCGTTAATGCGGGATAAAAAATAAAGTTTGCTCTTCGCGAGCAAACTTTATTTTACTTTCTATCGCGAGGATCTTCCTACTTTAGTAATTGTTTAGGGAGCTTCTCAATTGCTACAATCACTCCGTCTAATTTACTTTCAATGCGATGTAGTAAATATAGCGTTACAACAATTGGAAAGCCCACATTACCTATCATCCCGATCCACTCTTCCATCTTTCTCTCCTCCCTTCATTACATAAATAAGAGGAAACGAAGACTTAAGGCATAAAAAACAAGCTATTTTTTATTAGCTTGTTTTTTAACTACTCAGCCATACATTTCATTTTTCAGCATATAGATTGCTACCATGAAGATACAAATGGTCCTACACCTTGCTACCTTTCTTTGTTTTAAAACGTTGCGCGTGGTAGGAACAGGCACTTACCGCTCCTATACATAACCAGTCCCTCTCGACCATTTAAAAACATGCTTTTCTACCGTTTTTTTATATAGCGACTGAGCAGTTAGCTTATTTTTTCAAATAATGATGTAATTTTTTGCTTATAATCTCCACGTAAAATACCTTTCTCAGTAATAATCCCCGTAATTAATTCATGCGGTGTTACATCAAATGCAGGGTTAAATACAGGCGTTCCAAGTGGCGCCACTTGTTTCCCAAAAATTTTCGTAACTTCTGTTTCATCTCTTTCTTCAATGACAATTTCAGCACCTGTTTGTTTCGTAGTATCAAATGTAGATAACGGTGCTGCAACGTAAAATGGGATACCGAAATACTTTGCTAATATAGCTAAATTTAATGTTCCTATTTTATTAGCAGTATCACCGTTTTCAACGATTCGATCTGCCCCTACGATAATCGCATTAATTTCTTTCGTTCGAATTGCATGTGCTGCAGTATTATCCGTAATAAGCGTTACATCAATGTCTGCTTGTTTCAATTCCCATGTCGTTAAACGGCCACCTTGTAAAACCGGCCTCGTTTCACACGTATACGCATGTAAACGCACACCCTTCTCTTTCCCAATATAAAATGGGGCTAATGCTGTTCCATATCTAGCAGTTGCAATACTTCCAGCGTTACAAATTGTTAAAATTTTATCACCGTCTTTAAAACATGTTAAAGCATGTTCTCCAATACTTCGGCACACCATTTCATCCTCTTGCTGAATATGAAGCGCTTCTTCTTCTAATATTTTTTGAGCTTCTTTTATTGTAGTAATCTCTCGAATAGATTCTCTCATACGATCGATTGCCCAAAATAAATTGACTGCTGTCGGGCGTGATGTTCCTAAATAGTTACAATCTCTATTAAACTTCTTCTGAAACTCATAGATATTTATAGCATCGTATTTCTTTGCCGCAAGCGCCAAACCAAACGCAGCTACAATTCCAATTGCAGGCGCTCCTCGTACTTCTAACATAATGATACTTTTCCATACATCTTCAATATTCGTTAATGTTTTGAATTCAGTGACATGCGGCAACTTTGTTTGATTTAATACTGCAATTGCATCGCCTTTCCAACTTACAGATCTCGGAATAGTAATAATTGTACTCATGCTTTTACGCCTCCAACTGTCTGTTGAAATAATGTTCGAAACAGTTGAATATCAGCACCCTTGGCTTCATATTTTATTAGTTCTCTACCTAAGGATAACGCTTGTTTTTTAGCTTGAATTCTATTTTCTTTATTTGCTATCCCATCTAAATCCGCTACATGAGCTAAGCCAATTGTTCTACGAATCAGTTCACATCCGGCAAATCCGACGGCATCAGTAAAGATATTTTGCAAAATAATTGGTAACCATTGTTTTTCTTTCGTATATGCTTCTACACCTTCTCCAATCCATAACTTCGTAAAGTTTTCTACAAAATAACTCCATGTCTTTTCTATATGGAAAAATAGTACACTTCTCTTTTCTTCTTCTCTAGATAAAGCATTTAATAATAGATTTGCAATAAATTGACCGATATCAAACCCAAATGGACCGTACGTTGCAAATTCTGGATCGATCACTTTCGTTTCAGAAGGTGATGAAAAAATACTACCAGTATGTAAATCACCATGAATAAGCGCTTCTTTTCTCGTTAAAAACTTATATTTACATTGTGCTACTTTTAGTTTTAAAGTTTTGTCACTCCAAAGTTCATCAATCACTGACTGTAAATCTGACTCATAATCATTCGTATCATAATGTCCAAATGGATCCGTAAAAACTAAATCTTCTGTAATTTTACTAAGGTCTGGATTTACAAATGTACCTTCTAGTACCCTTTTCTCTTCTGACTGTAAACCGAAATCTGAAGTATAAAACAAAACATGTGCTAGAAAACGACCGATATGCTGGGATAAAAGTGGATATCCTTCTCCATCTATTAATCCTTTTCTTGTAATTGTTAGTCTTGATAAGTCTTCTATTACTGTAACTGCTAACTCTTCATCATGACTGTACACTACCGGAACATAATCTGGCACATACTTCGCAAAAATTTGTAATGCTTTACTTTCAATCGTCGCTCTTTTTATAGACAGTGGCCAGCTCTCACCAACTACTTTCGCATATGGCAGTGCTTGTTTTATTATAATAGACTTCTCTCCATCATCTAATTTGAACACGTAATTTAAATTTCCATCTCCAATTTCATGACAAACTACATTTGCTTTCTTTTCAAAATAACCGTGTTCTTTCGCATATTGTATAGCTGTTGTTTCAGTTAATGAATAATATCCCATCGTCTTCTCCTCCTTTTCATTCAGAGGTTTTTCTAAAATAGAAAAACCCCTTTCCACAAAGAAAGAGGTTTGAAGTTTATCTTCTCCCCTCTTATCTGCCAGAAAGTTTACTTTCTGCTGGAATTAGCACCGTGCCTTTTGGCGTCATAAACGCCCCATTTCACAATGGTATTACGGTCGGTTGCTGGGCTTCATCGGGCCAAATCCCTCCACCTGCTCTTGATAAGAGTTTTATAATTTTTAGAATTTTTAACTTTATGATGAAGACTATACCAAGAATAAAAATCACTTGTCAACATTTTATTTGTATAATTCTGGACGACGATCTGCAAAAACTGGAATTCCTTTACGTACCTCTTTAATTTTCTCGAATTTAAGTTCTCCAAATAAAATTGATTCCTCTTCATTTGCCTCTACCACAACTTCACCCCAAGGATCCACAATTAGAGAATGACCTGCAAACTCATTATTCGGATCCTTTCCTGCTCTATTGCACGCAACAACATAACACTGATTTTCAACTGCTCTCGCCTGTAAAAGCAAACGCCAATGTGCTAAACGTACTAATGGCCATTCTGCTACAACAAATAAAACTTTTGCACCTTTAGCAGTATGAACGCGCATCCACTCTGGAAAACGAATATCATAACAAATTGTACCAGCACACTCTACATCATCTAACTTAAATTCACCTGTCTCATTACCAGCAACTAAATATTTATGTTCATCCATCAGCTGAAATAAATGTACTTTACTATATTCATTGACTAGATTCCCTTCATTGTTTACAACATACATTGTATTTGTAACCCCTTGCTCTGTTTGCTTTGCTATGGAACCACCAACAATATGTACACCATATTGCTTCGACCATTCTTTCAACTTTTCTTTCGTTTCTAATCCATCCGTATCTGCAATTTCAGAAAGTCTCGTTAAATCATATCCTGTTGTCCATAGTTCTGGTAAGACGATAACATCTGGTCTTTCTTTCATCGCTTCACTTATTTTTTTTTTAGCGTTCTCAATATTTTTTTCTACATCTCCAAAGACAATATCCATTTGAATACATGCGACTTTCATTTTTTCAGCCCCATTCTCATTTTTTTCTTTACAAAATACTGGAAAGATTATATCATTTGTCACTAGAATTGTAACAACTTTCAAAAGAGGTGGAAAGTATGAAATTATTTCAACCTTCTGAGATAGTAACATCATTGCCAACACAATTTTTCGCTTCACTTGTTGCAAAAGTTAACAAAGTCGTTGCAGCTGGTCACGATGTTATTAATCTAGGTCAAGGTAATCCAGATCAACCAACACCGCAGCATATCGTTAAAGCTTTACAAGATGCTGCTGAAAAGACCATTCATCATAAATATCCGCCATTTCGCGGACACGAAAGCTTAAAAGAAGCCGTGGCAACATTCTATCAACGTGAATATGATGTAGTAGTAAATCCAAAAACTGAAGTTGCTATTTTGTTTGGCGGAAAGGCTGGATTAGTAGAATTACCAGTTTGTTTTACAAACCCTGGTGATACTATTCTCGTTCCAGATCCAGGCTATCCAGATTATTTATCAGGAGTTGCTTTAGCAAAAGCACAATTTGAAACAATGCCGCTTATTGCAGAAAATAATTTTTTACCGGATTATACAAAAATTGATGACTCTGTTGCGGAGCGAGCAAAGTTAATGTTTTTAAACTATCCAAATAACCCTACCGGCGCTACTGCATCAAAAGATTTTTTTGATGCAACCATTCATTTTGCTAATAAACATAATATATTAGTTGTTCACGATTTTGCTTACGGTGCTATCGGATTCGATGGTCAAAAGCCTGTTAGTTTCTTGCAAGCAGACGGCGCTAAAGATACAGGTATTGAGATTTACACTTTATCGAAAACTTTCAATATGGCTGGATGGCGTATTGCTTTTGCAGTAGGAAATGAAAGTGTCATCGAAACTATTAACCTATTGCAAGATCATATGTATGTTAGTATTTTTGGTGCAGTTCAAGATGCTGCCCGCGAAGCACTATTAGGCTCGCAGTCTTGTGTGGTAGATCTTGTTAATAGTTATGAATCTCGGAGAAATGCTCTTATTTCAGCTTGTCACTCAATTGGTTGGAAAGTAAACATTCCAACAGGATCATTCTTTGCATGGCTTTCTGTTCCAAAAGGATATACATCTGAGCAATTTTCTGACATTTTACTAGAAAAAGCACACGTTGCAGTTGCTCCTGGTGTTGGATTTGGTGAGCACGGCGAAGGGTATGTCCGTGTTGGTCTCTTGCATACAGAAGATAGATTACGAGAAGCAATTAATCGAATTGATAAATTAAATTTTTTCAAAAAGTCATTGACAACATAAAAAATATCTGACAAAATTCAGTTATCTTAAAAATTTAAACATTTCTAAATACTTCTTATCAAGAGCAGGTGGAGGGACGAGCCCGACGAAACCCGGCAACCGATCTACAATTGTAGACACGGTGCTAATTCTCGCAGCGTTACGCTGACAGATAAGGAGCTGGTTGTAAAAAAACCTCTCCTTAGCTGAGAGGTTTTTTTATTTAACTAGGAGGGTATAACAATGAGCGGAATTATAGCGACATATTTAATCCACGATGATTCTCACAACTTAGAAAAGAAAGCAGAACAAATTGCAATCGGTTTAACAATTGGTTCATGGACTCATTTACCACACTTATTACAAGAACAATTAAAACAACATAAAGGCAATGTCATTCATATTGAAGCGTTAGACGAACAAGAACATATTAACTCTTACCTTGGCAAAAAAGTATCACGTGGACTCATTAAAATTCATTATCCATCGCTGAACTTTAGCCCTGACTTACCAGCCATTTTGACAACAACATTTGGAAAACTTTCGTTAGATGGAGAAATTAAACTAATTGATTTAACATTCTCAGACGAATTAAAGAAACAGTTCCCTGGACCAAAATTTGGAATTGAAAGCATCCGAAACCTTTTACAAGTTCAAGATCGACCTCTTCTAATGAGTATTTTCAAAGGGATGATAGGACGGAATATTGGATATTTAAAAACTCAACTACGCGATCAGGCAATTGGAGGCGTAGATATTGTAAAAGATGATGAAATTTTATTCGAAAACTCATTAACACCACTTATAAAAAGAATTGAATCTGGGAAAGAAGTTTTACAATCTGTATACGAAACTTACGGGCATAAAACTTTATACGCAGTAAATTTAACAGGTCGAACTTATGATTTAAAAGAAAACGCGAAACGTGCGGTGGTAGCTGGAGCAGACATTCTTTTATTTAATGTATTTTCTTATGGATTAGATGTACTGCAGGCACTTGTAGAAGACGATGAAATTCCAATTCCTATTATGGCACACCCTGCTGTAAGTGGCGCATATTCATCATCGAAACTATACGGTTTCTCTTCTCCATTACTACTTGGAAAACTACTACGTTACGCTGGTGCTGATTTCTCTTTATTCCCATCACCATACGGCAACGTTGCATTAGAAAAAGAGGAAGCTCTTCTCATTACAGAAGCATTAACTGAGGAAGACCACTATTTCAAGAAAAGTTTTTCTGTTCCATCTGCTGGAATTCATCCTGGTTTCGTTCCCTTTATTTTACGAGATTTTGGTAAGGATGTTGTTATTAATGCCGGCGGCGGGATTCATGGGCATCCAAATGGAGCTCAAGGTGGTGGCAAAGCTTTCCGTGCTGCAATTGAAGCTACTTTACAAGGTAAACCACTCCATGAAGTGGATGAAATAAATTTGCATAGCGCACTACAAATATGGGGAAATCCTTCTCATGAGGTGAAATTATGAGTATTCAAGTATTTTGTGATTTCGATGGTACGATTACAAATAACGATAATATCATGTCCATTATGGAGAAATTCGCACCACCAGAAGCAGAGGAAATAAAGCAAAAAATTTTATCGCAAGAACTTTCTATTCAAGAAGGTGTTTCTCAATTATTTCGATTAATACCTATTAATCTACACGATGATATTATTCAGTTTTTACAAGAAACTGCTGAAATCCGTACAGGTTTTCATGAATTCATACAATTCATTAATGAAAATAACATTTCCTTTTACGTTATATCAGGTGGAATGGATTTCTTCGTCTATCCACTCTTACAAGAAATAATCCCTAAAGAACAAATTTATTGTAATGCAACTGACTTTTCAGGAGAATTTGTTGAAGTGAAATGGCCGCACCCTTGTGACGAGCAATGTCAGCATAGTTGTGGTCTCTGTAAATCATCATTAATTCGTAAACTAAGCTCTAAAGATGATTTTCGTATTGTGATTGGAGATTCTATTACTGATTTACAAGCAACAAAACAAGCAGATAAAGTATTCGCCCGTGACTTCCTTATTACAAAGTGTGAAGAAAATCGTATTGCTTATACACCGTTTGAAACATTTCACGATGTTCTAGCTGAACTAAAACATTTGTTGGAGGTGAAATTATGAAACAACTTTTTCGTCAATGGTATGACTTAAGTGAAATTAAAAAAGAATTAACAACTCGGAATTGGTTTCCAGCAACGAGTGGAAATATTTCTATAAAAGTCAGTCATGATCCCCTTACTTTTCTTATTACAGCAAGTGGCAAAGATAAAACCAAAACCACTCCAGATGATTTTTTATTAGTAAATCATCAAGGAGTTCCCGTTTTAGAAACTGAGTTACGCCCTTCGGCAGAAACAATATTGCATACACATATTTATAACAATACGAACGCCGGGTGCGTACTTCATGTTCATACAACTGATAACAATGTCATCACAAATTTGTATAGTGATGCAGTCACCCTTCAAAATCAAGAGATTATTAAAGCTCTTGATATTTGGGAAGAAGGTGCAACGATTAACATTCCTATTATCGAAAATGATGCTCATATCCCGACGCTTGGAGAGAAATTCCGAAAGCATATACAAGGAGATTCAGGAGCAGTATTAATTCGAAACCATGGCATTACCGTATGGGGCCGTGATAGCTTTGATGCAAAAAAAAGATTAGAAGCTTATGAGTTTTTATTCCAATTTCATATAAAATTATTATCAATTCAAGGAGGCGTTTCTAATGGCGCAAATTCGTATTCATGAGGAAAATACTCGTATTGAAAATGAAGTAGCAGTATCAAACTTTCTACAAGGAGAAGATGTTTTATATGAGAAATGGAATATTTCTAAACTTCCTACTCATTTAAAAGAAAATTACTCCTTAACAGATGAAAACAAAGCTGAAATATTAACGTTGTTTTCAAAAGAAATTGCTGATGTTTCAGAGCGCAGAGGTTATAAAGCATATGATGTGATTTCACTTTCAAATAGCACACCTAACCTTGACGAGTTATTAATTAATTTCCAAAAAGAACACCATCATACTGACGATGAAGTTCGCTTTATTGTCAGCGGTCATGGCATCTTCGCTATTGAAGGAAAAGATGGTCGATTCTTTGACGTTGAACTCGAGCCTGGTGATCTTATATCTGTGCCTGAAAATGCAAGACACTATTTCACCTTACAAGATGATCGCCAAGTTGTAGCTATTCGTATTTTTGTTACAACAGAAGGTTGGGTTCCAATTTATTAAGGTAGCTAGTTGAATAAAAGAACTTGGAACCCCTTTTCCAACCTTTTATTCACTCTACATATATACATCCTCCTATGGACCAGGCTTATTTCATAACATTGAAGTAAGCCTGATTTTTTATTTACTAAAATGATTTTTCCCTTTCGTTTGTTTAAATCAAATATCTCGAATCACAATTCCACTTTATCAAGTATATTTCGGAATTTTTTTTGAACATTTATTGAACTTTTTTTGAAATTTTTCTGAAAATTCTGTTTTACGTATGATATACTACAACTAATAAGAAGGAAAAGAATATTGCAAACAGAGGGGGATAATCATGAGTTTACTTATCGCACTTATACTAGGAGTTACATGCGGAGCTATTCCTGTCATTTTAGGAGCTATTATGGAAGAATTAGAAGTTGGTGTTTTAGGTTTTGTTGCATCATGTGTAAGCGCTTTATTTTTCGGTTTATATGGTGCTATTCCTGTTTCTATTCTGTGCGCATTTTATATACTACGCCATGCTCGCGCGAAACAGCTCGGCCCTAATCACATTGCCCAAGTTATTCCATTCCCAATTGAACGATGCCGCCGCGCTTCCAGCCTATAAAGTGAAACTTTAATCAGTGGGAGTTTTACTGCCCACAAATAGCGGGATAAATTATCCAACTTAAATATTATGCCTGCCTAAATAAATAAAAAGTCCTCAAATGAGGACTTTTTATTTATTTTCTTCTAGAAATTGAAACAATTCTTGCAAATGAAGTGCATCTTCACTGTAGCTAACGGATACATGACATGTCCCTTCAATCTCAGCATGCATATAAAGGACAATTCCATCTCGATCATATTTCAATGCCAAATAAAACTCCATTTCCTCTAACATCTTTTTCGAGCTTCGGATAACATAATGCCCTTTCTCATCTCTTCCATATTCAAAATCTGGTCCAAAATCGTATTTTTGTTTAAAAGCTTCTTTTTGCTTATCATTAATCTGTACACAAGTTGCTCGCTGCACAGCATCAATCATCTCGTCAAACTTTTGGAGATCCATTCCATTTACCCCCTTATATACTTTTTGTATAATACTTGTGTTCCGCTATTCTCTTTTCCATCTGCGATTAGCTCTTCATACAATTCCTTCGCTAGGGTTAAGCCCGGTACTGGTAATTGTAATTTTTCAGCTTCATCTAAAGCAATCTTCATATCTTTCATAAAATGCTTTACATAAAAGCCAGGTTCAAAATCTCCTTTTAACATTCGAGGAGCTAAATTACTTAATGACCAGCTACCTGCTGCTCCTGTCGAAATACTCTCTAATACTTTATCTGCATTAAGTCCAGCCTTTTTCGCATATGCTACCGCTTCACATACTCCTATCATGTTAGAAGCAATTGCTATTTGATTGCACATTTTTGTATGTTGTCCACTCCCAGCAGGGCCTTGCAACTGAATATTTGTTCCTAGTTTTTCAAATAGAGGTAAGCAAATATCATATATTCTGTTCTCTCCACCGACCATAATTGCTAGTCTTGCTTCTTTAGCCCCAATGTCCCCGCCAGATACTGGTGCATCTAATGTATATATATTCTTGCTTTTCGCAACTTCATTAATACGTTTTGCCAATGTTGGTGTAGATGTTGTAAAGTCAATTGCTATCGTACCTTCATTTGCATGTTCTAAAATTCCATCAATCCCAAAGTACACTTCTTCTACATCATGAGGATAACCAACCATCGTCATAACAACATCAACTTGCTTTACTAACGCTTTCGGTGTATCACACCAAGTCGCACCCTCTTGCACTAAAGAAGCTGCCTTCGCTTTCGTTCTATTATATACATATACTTTATGACCGCCTTGCATTAAATGATGTACCATACTTTTTCCCATTACACCAATACCAATGAAACCTATTGATAAATTTTTATTTTCCATCTTCTCATCCCCTTTGTTCTAATAAATCATTTACCATCTTTCGGAACTCTTTATTAAAATCATCATCCATACTATTTTTCACATTTGAAAATAAAATAACAAAAGTTCCTTTTTCTTTATTAAAATTATTGAAAGTGTTCCAACCAGATAGTACACCATGGTTATGGAAATAATCTGGATATATGTAAAAGCTAAATGCATATTTTCTTTCTTGTGAAGGTATAAACATCGCTTGTATACTTTGTTCAGAAAGAAGCTTTCCATTTATAATCGCTTCATCTAATTTTTTCATATCCCCTACTGTCGTATACATCTCACCCGATCCATATAACCAGTCCATCCCTAATTTTTGTGCTAGTACAAGCTCTTGATCTTTCTTCACATACCCCTTCGTGAAGTTTTTATCTCCAGGCACCATATTTCCCATACCTGATTCATGCATCTCGGCCTTTGTAAATATATTTTCTTTTACATAGTCTCCTAAAGGCTTTTTCGTTATATTTTCTATAATATAAGCGAGCACCATATAATTATAATCCGTATACTTCCAACCTGTTCCTGGTGGAAACTCTAATTTTTGACTTCCAATCCAAGTTACTAAATTTATACGTGAAGCTACATTAACCTTCCCTTCCCCATTTTCCGGTAAACCAGATGTATGCGTTAATAAGTGATATAACGTGATGTGTTTATCTGCTGGAAATGAAGGAATGTATTTATTTACATTATCTTGGATATTTAACTTCCCTTGTTCTTGTAACTGTAGAATGGATGTAGCAACAACTGTTTTCGTAATAGAACCGATACGATATTTTGTTTGAGGCGTATTTTCTATTTTATTTTGAACATCAGCATATCCATATCCTTTATTCAATATAACATGCTCTTTATCTGTCACCAAAACTGTCCCATTAAATTGCTTTCCTACTAAATACTGATCTAACTTTTGAGATATACTAGCATAATCAATTTTTTGTACTTCTTCTATATTATCCTGTACCTCTGACTCAATAGCAGGAGTTACCTTTGTTGTTAATACTGCTTGTTCCTTTGGATCGGGACTATAGAGAAAATAGTATACTCCGCCGCAAACTACAGCAGACAGTGAAGCCATAACCGTTATTTTTTTTATCATATTGTTCCTCCGTAATTACTTCATGTGAACTACCCACCACTTAGTCTCTCTTGCGAGCTTACTTGAAGTGGGAGCTTCTCGGTTAAAATGGTCCCCCATATTCTATTATCAAGTAATAAAAAAAAATCGCAACAATTTGTTGCGAAAAATCACATTTTTTCTTTTCTATATATACATACTTGATTTTTCCCATTTTTTTTCGCTTCATATAACGCAATATCCGCTCTTTGCATTAACTCTTCTCTTGTAATCCCTTGCTCATATAACGCAACTCCAAAACTCGCTGTTAATTTCGAAATTCCAGAGAAATGCTTTGTTTCAATGAAAAATCGCAATGATTCCGCAACTTGAAACGCTTCTTTTTCTACCGTATTTGTCACTAATATTATAAATTCCTCTCCTCCCCATCTTGCAAATACATGTTGATCTTCAACTTTAGATTTCATAAGATCTGCAAGTTGTACTAATGCTAAATCGCCAAAATCATGACCATATGTGTCATTTACTGATTTAAAATTATCTATATCAAACAAAATAAGTGCAACTTTTTCATCATTACGTAATACATTCTCCCACTCTGTCTCCAATATTTGTTGGAATTTCAAGCGATTATATATTTCTGTCAATGAATCTATCATAGCCAATCTTTCTTGCTCTTGATAGATTTCATCTAATTCTGTAATCTCTGTGCATTTTACTATAAATCGCGATAAGTCTTCTGGTAATGGTGTCGCACGTAATAGAAAAGTAAATGCTTCTCCTTCATAATTGTACATTTTAATTCTTCTTCCATTTGATAAAGTATCATCCAGCCATGTTATATCGTGAGTCGTCGAATAATATCCGTTCTCTCTAATAAGATGTTCTGCAAACACTAAATGTTGTTCACGATACGTAAATAAATTATCATGTCCGAAGAATTGTAAAAAATTCGTATTACAATCAACAATCTCATCATCTTCTACTATAAATAATAAATCATTTTGAAAATCAAACATCGTTTGAAGCAATTCTTGTTGTAAACCTACTTGCCGCACTAAAGAAAGTTGATATAAACTCTTATTCACTTCCTCTAGTACCACTTGTGGAGTTACTGGTGCTATAACAATATTACGTATTCCTAACAGTAGTAAATCTGCAAACTGATTATCTATCTGTTGATCCCAAATGATAATAAATGTGCTCTGTGAATTATATATATTCTTTATATATTTTATTTGAGCGAAATCTGTTACGTACATAATTACAATATGTGGTCTAGTTCTATGAAACAATATTTCTCCTTCTTCAAAACTATTTGCTATAAACATACATTTTGGATGGACGTTTTCTATCGTTTGTTGATGTGTACATCCATCTTCTATATAAAGGACATTCAACTGAAGATCTTGTAATACATTTTGGAAAACAGTATTCTCTAATAAAAAATGTAGTATGTTCATCACTAGTCTTCACTCACTTCATATATCTTGTTTTACTGAATTCCTCACAATCATTTTATAAAGAATTGTGAGGAACTCATATTAACAAGCTAATTGAGAATGTTATCTTCGCTTATCTGCTCTGGAAATTCCTTTTTTAGTGTATGATTATATGAATTGTATCGTTTGTATGAATGCCCTGCCTTACTATTTAAAACTTGACAATTAAAATAAAGGTATTATATTCTTAAATTCAATAACTTACAAAATGTAAGTAGAGTATATTACATTTATTTTATATTAAGTTGATATGTAATTTGGAGGATATATAATGACAAACAATGACTTTTTTAACGTTTTATATGAACGCACATCTACACGTGCATTCAACCCTGAAAAAGAAATTTCATCTACAGAGTTACATGAAATTTTAAAAGCAGCTGCGCAAGCACCTTCTGCTTGGAACTTGCAACACTGGAAATTCCTTGTTTTCCAAGGCGAAGATGTACAAAAACGATTACACCCAATTGCTTATAACCAACAACAAATTCTTGATGCTTCTGCCGTAGTCGCTATTTTAGGTGATTTAGAGGCATATAAAAATGTTGAACCTGTTTACGGTCCAATTGTAGAACAAGGATTTATGAAAGCAGACGCAAAAGAGCGCTTAGCTAAAAATATTGAATCTGCATATACTCGTGAGCAATACCCACGAGATGCTGCCTTTTCAAATGCTGCTTTAGCAGCAATGCAACTTATGCTTGCTGCTAAAGCAACTGGCTGGGATACTTGCGCAATTGGTGGTTTCAACCCACAAGCACTAATGGAAGAATTTAATGTTTCATCTCGTTACGTACCAATTATGCTTATTACAATTGGTGAATCCACTTTAAAAGGTCACCCTGCACCGCGCATGAGCGTAGAACAAGTAAGTGAATGGGCGAAATAATAAAAACGAAGGTAATTTCATTACCTTCGTTTTTTTATATTCTGTCACACATCCGTAATATTACAATGTATTATTCGACATCTACACATAGAGAAATTGTAATTTTTACGCTATCACCATAAACAAATATGGCGTTTTGTGTCGAAATTTGTTAAAGTATTGAAATATAACCGTGTATTTTTGTTACAATTGTGATACAATGATAACAAATAGATAACAAGAGAGGGATTTTCATTGAGTTCATACGGAAGCTTTATCGCACTTTTGAGTTACATAGTAACTGTACTACTGCTATATTTTATTGGCGATGCTGCAAACATATCAGTGTTACAATTCCCTAAAGAAGAAGCGTTACAATTAGAAGCAGAAAAACATACTGCACGATCCATTGCACCACTACTCTTAGCTCTTCCTGTATATATCATCGTTTTATATAAAAGCAAAAAAGTGTAAAGGCTACCTAATTCATTCATTTCGGTGGTCTTTACATTTTTTTGTGACATTTCCCCTATTTTAAACATCATTCCATACTAAATACCCATCTAGTCATTTAAAATGAGAAAATCCCCTAGAAAAATTTCCATTATCTGTCCAGTCACTAACTACCGAACTTACATAGATTATAAGTGTGAAGGGGGTGATGAGGATTATGTTTGGATCATTTGGATGCTGTGATAACTTTAGAGACTGTCATCATCGTGAAAGAGAGTGTGACCATCGCGATCATCGCGAGAAAGAGAAAGAGGTAAAACCACAACAAACAGCTGTATGTAACGTACTTGCTAGCATTTCAGTTGGAACAGAACTTTCTCTTTTAAGCATTAGAGGTAACGGAACATTCAACAATGTAATTTTTGAAGGTTTCGCTAACGGCGTTGCTCTTTTCTCTGCTTTAGCTCGTAATAACAAAGACGACAAAGATAACGATAAAGACGATAAGAACAATCAAAATCGAAATACTTTTACTGGTATTTTACGTGTATGCCCAACTGATATCGTTGCAATCGCTATCTAATTCTGTTCCTTATCCTCTATAGTAAGAAAATAAGATTTACTTTTCTCATAGAAAAAACCTGAGACCGATTTCAAATCGACTCAGGTTTTTTTACTATTATATGCTTTTAACTAATTCAACAACTTCTTCAGCAGTTGACATTGTTAATGCTTTTTCTGCTAATGTTTCCATTTCTGCTTTTGACAACTTGCTTAGTTGTGTTCTTGCAGGAAGGATAGATGTTGCACTCATACTGAACTCATCTAAGCCTAATCCTAATAATAATGGGATAGCAAGTGAATCTCCCGCCATCTCACCACACATACCAGCCCATTTGCCCTCTTTATGAGCAGCATCGATAACCATTTTTACAAGACGTAAAATAGATGGGTTATATGGTTGGTATAAGTAAGCTACTTGTTCGTTCATACGGTCTGCAGCCATTGTGTATTGGATTAAGTCATTTGTTCCGATAGAGAAGAAATCAACTTCTTTGGCGAATTGATCTGCTAATACTGCTGAAGCTGGAATTTCAACCATCATACCAACTTCAATAGAATCAGAAACAGTTGTACCCGCTTCTACAAGTTTTGCTTTCTCTTCTAATAAGATTGCTTTCGCTTGACGGAACTCATCAAGAGTTGCAATCATTGGGAACATAATTTTCAAGTTACCGTATACGCTAGCACGAAGTAATGCACGAAGTTGTGTACGGAACACATCTTGCTCATCAAGACATAAGCGAATTGCACGGTATCCTAAGAATGGGTTCATTTCTTTTGGTAAATGTAAGTATGGAAGTTCTTTATCTCCACCGATGTCAAGTGTACGAACAACGACTGGTTGATCTTCTTTTACACCTTCAAGAACTGCTTTATACGCTTCGAACTGCTCTTCTTCTGTTGGAAGATTGTCACGGCCCATGTATAAGAATTCTGTGCGGTATAAACCAACGCCTTCTCCGCCATTATCGATAATACCTTGTACATCATTTGGTGTTCCGATATTAGCAACAAGCTCAACGTGATGTCCATCACTTGTTACAGTTGCTTGGTCTTTTAATTTTGCCCATACAACTTTTTGCTCTTCAAATTTCGCTTTCTTTTCTTCAAAAGAACGAAGAGTTTCTTCAGATGGGTTTACAATTACTTCTCCATCTAAACCGTCAATGATTACGATATCGCCGTTTTGGATTTTCTCCATAACAACTTTCGTACCAACAACAGCTGGAATTTCCATAGAACGAGCCATAATTGCAGAGTGAGATGTACGTCCACCGATATCAGTTGTGAAACCTTTTGCATACTTACGGTTTAACTGAGCTGTATCAGATGGTGTTAAATCTTCAGCAATGATGATTACTTCTTCAGAAATTGTACCAGGGTTTGAGAAGTTAATTCCTAGTAAATGTGCAAGAACACGTTTTGTTACGTCGCGAATATCCGCAGCACGTTCTTTCATGTATTCGTTATCCATGTTTTCAAACATAGAAATAAACATTGATGCAACTTCATCCATTGCAAATTCAGCATTTACTTTTTCGCCATTTACTTTATCTTTTACTGGATTTACTAATTCCGGATCATTTAATACTAATAAATGTGCTTCAAAGATAGCAGCTTTATCAGCACCTAGCTCAGCAAAAGCATGGTCCTTAATAGCTTCTAGTTCAGATTTTGCTTTCTCAAGCGCAGCGTCTAAGCGTGCAATTTCAGCAGCTTCGTCTGTAATTGATTTCTTTTCAATGTTAAATTCAGGATTCTCAAGTCTGAAAGCCTTTGCAATAGCAATCCCACTTGATGCAGCGATCCCTTGAATGTTAAGAGTCATTATTCTCCTAATCCTTCGTTTTTCATAGTTTCTTCGATAGCTGCTAGTGCTTGAGCTGCATCATCACCATTTGCAGTGACCTTAATTTCCGCGCCTTGTTGAATTCCTAAAGACATAACACCCATGATTGATTTTAAGTTAACGTTTTTTCCGTTATACTCTAAGTTGATGTCAGAACCAAATTTGCTTGCAGTGTTTACAAGTAGAGTTGCTGGACGAGCATGAATTCCTGAGTCGCTAGTTACTTTAAAGATTTTTTCCATGATAATTTATCTCCTTCAAATACAGTATTTTTTTAGTTGTATAGACGTGAGTACTACATCATCTATTGTATATAATAGGCGATGTTCGGTCAACCACATCGCCTATTATAATTATAAACATTTTGCGTCAAATTCCTACTGAATGTCAATAATAGCGTTTTCGCCCTTCTTAACATTTCCATCTTTTTTCAATTCGACTTGTTGCCCTTGTTGTAAATTCGTAAAGACGATTGGTGTAATAATAGATGGTGCATTTTCTTTTACAAATGCAAGATCTACTTTTAATAATGGTTGTCCTTGCTTCACTTTATCACCTTGTGCTACAAGCGCTTCAAAGCCTTCACCATTTAATTTTACAGTATCAATACCGAAGTGGATTAAAATTTCTTTTCCGCCTTCAGACTGAATACCAATCGCATGTTTTGTAGGGAATACATTTACAATCTCACCATTAACCGGAGAAACTACTGTTCCTTCTGTTGGCTCAATCGCAAATCCATCTCCCATCATTTTCCCTGAGAATACTTGGTCAGGTACTTCTGTAATCGGTAAGATTTTCCCTTCAATTGGTGAAACGATTGTTTCATTTTCATCAACCTGTTGAGGAGCTTCTTCCACTTTTACAGGCGCTTCTTTTTCCACATGAGGTGTACGACCCGACATAATATCATGAATTTGTGATTTTAACGTGTCAGATTTCGGTCCGAAAATAGCTTGAATGTTATTTCCAACTTCAAGTACACCGGCTGCTCCAAGCTCTTTTAAACGGTCTTTATTTACATTTTTTTGTTCGTTAACTTGAACGCGTAAACGAGTAATACAAGCATCTAACGAAGCAATGTTTTCTTTACCACCAAGTGCTACTAATACTTCACGTGGAAGTTCTCCTGCTTCTGTTTTCCCTGCGCCTTCATTAGCATTCGCTACTTCACGACCAGGTGTTTTTAAGTTCCATTTACGGATTGCGAAACGGAATCCGAAGTAGTAAATAACTGCTAGTACAAGACCAACAATAATTACCCACCACCATGCCGTACGACCTGGTAGTACACCGAATAATATGAAGTCAATTAAACCACCAGAGAATGTCATACCAATTTTAACACCTAAAATTTGCATTGTCATAAATGATAGACCAGCGAATACTGCATGAATTCCGAATAATACTGGTGCTACGAATAAGAATGAAAATTCAAGCGGTTCTGTAATACCTGTTAAGAAAGATGTTAATGCAGCAGATCCTAAAATACCAGCTGCTAATTTTTTATTTTCCGGACGTGCTTCATGGTACATTGCTAAAGCTGCTGCTGGAAGACCGAACATCATGAACGGATACTTACCAGTTGTAAATGTACCTGCTGTTAATTCTACGCCGTCTTTTAACTGTGCCATAAAGATTTTTTGGTCACCACGGATTAATTCGCCAGCTGCATTTGTATACTGACCGAATTCGAACCAGAACGGTGAATAGAAAATATGATGTAATCCAAATGGAATTAATGAACGTTCGATTAAACCGAATATAAATGCTGCTATCGTTCTATTTGCATCAATCATTTGATGTGAGAACGTATTTAAGCCACCCTGAATGTATGGCCAAATGAAGCACATGATAATACCTACCACTAAAGAGAATGTTGCAGTTGCGATTGGTACGAAACGCTTACCTGCAAAGAAACCTAAGTATGATGGTAATTCAATGTTGAAGTATTTATTATAACAATATGCCGCTACTATCCCGACGATAATACCACCAAACACTCCTGTTTGCAGCGTTGGAATTCCTAATACGTTTGCATATGCTGGATCTGAAAATCCAATTTTTACTGGATCTGTTCCAGTGCTTGTTACTTTCACTAGTTTATCTACTTCTAAGAATACACTCATCGTTTTGTTCATAATTAAGTATCCGACGAACGCTGCTAAACCAGCTACTCCGTCTCCACCAGCTAAACCGATCGCTACCCCAACTGCGAATAATAGCGCAAGGTTAGCGAAAATAATATCGCCAGATTGTTCCATAATTTTTGCAACCATTACGAACCAATCTGCTTTTAAAGCAGGGATAACATTTGTTAGTTGTGGATTTTGAAATGCATTACCAAATCCAAGTAAAATACCTGCTGCCGGTAAAATCGCTACTGGAAGCATAAGCGCTTTTCCGACTTTTTGAAGAACACCAAAGATCTTCTTAAACATGGAAACCCTTCCTCTCTTATCTATATTGATACTTTTCGACAAACGCCAAAAAGGCATGAGGAAAAAAAAGATAGAACGATAGCTATACAAAGGGTAGTATGTCCCTTTCTTTAGCTTACATTCCCAACTTTTCTCCACTCATGCCTGATCGAATCAGTAACACGTGTCAAAAATAGGATTACGTATAAGTTCACTATAATTAAAGCAAACGTTTTCGTTATTTACCTTAATGTGTTTGTCGAATTTTGTATAACTTTGCAATAGTTATTATACATAACTATTGTAAGCGATTCAATCATTTTTTTTAACGTTTTCATTTTAGACAAAAATATATGTCTTTTTACACATGTTCTGCTTTCACTAATCGTTGTAAATGCATCGTTAAATAAATACTCTCCGCTTCATAAACAGGAAGTTGTAATTCGTTCTGCATTACTTTGACTAGCTTCCACGCCAAATTGTAACAAACTGGATATTCTAATTTTAATAAATCAGCAAAACTTTGTGCTTCTTCTACTTTTTCTCCTTTTTTCACCCGTTCAATAGCATATTGTAAATGGCGAATAAGGCGTAAATAATGAATGCTTTCTTGGTCTAATGTAATTTGTAGGTTTGTCTCAATTAAAGACACAAGTTGTGCAATAAGACGAGAATTTTGATTAACAGAAGATAAATCAGAGTTTGTAAGCGAGCTATAAATATGGAGTGCGATAAAGCCAACTTCTCCTTCTGGCAATGTAATTTGCAAACGAGAATTTAAAAGTTTCACAACTCCTTCAGCAATTTCATATTCCTCTGGATATAGCATTTTCGTTTCAACTAAAAAAGGATTATCTATTGTAAGTCCTTGTTTCAGCCTTTTAATTGCAAAAGAAATATGATCTGTTAAAGCGATATGAATATGTTCATTTAATGGAGACTCCGCTTTTTCTTGAATGTATAACATAATATCATTCATCAATTCAATTAGCTTTTCACTCACATGCGGCACTAAAAGTTTGTATTGTTCTCGATCACGTTCATTTTTTAAAACAAACATTTTCTCAATTTGTTCTTGCTCCAACACATCTTCAGCCTTTTTTCCAAATCCAATTCCTTTACCGATCACTACTACTTCCTCGTGTTCAGGATGGCTAGCAATGATGACATTATTATTTAAAACTTTTTTAATTTCTAGATAATTACTCATATAACACCACCCTCGTACTTAAATAGCCTACTTTTATGTTACAGAACATTCTTCTTTGTCGTCAATGTAAAACATCTACCATTTGATAAAAATTCATTTTTTAGACATGTTTGTATATGATGCGTATAATGTAAGAGCAACTGTACATAGAAAGGAGATAGCAACATGATTAAAATGTTTGTAAGTGATATTGACGGTACAATGATGCAGCATGGAGGTCTGATTGATGAACAGGATGTTGCGGCACTTCGCAGTCTTGCTGAGCAAAATGTTATTCTTTGCTTCGCTTCTGGACGACTTGATAATGAAATCGCAGACTTAATGAAAGCTGTAAATACAAATTTCCATCGTATTAGTGTAAATGGTGTGTTTGTATACACTAATGAAAATAAGCAACTATTATCCGCAAATTTTGATTCCAGCATTCTTCCTGATTTACTAGCTATGACAAATCAAGACCCTTATTTCCGTTATGTAAGTGATGAGCATAATTACTATATTGAAGAAAAGACACCTTTTATTCATGAACTCGAAAAACAAGTAGCAATGACTTCTGTTGAAGAACCAAATTTATTACAGAAAATCGATGATACAATTTTTCCAAATAAAATTTCTATCGGTGGAACAAAGGAAAACTTACAACTCCTTCAAAAAAAGATCGATGAAAAATTCCATGGAAAAGTTAGTACTTTCATTTCAGCTGAACAATGTTTAGATGTAATGCCACCAAATATTAGTAAAGGTTCTGCTATTTCTGTTTTATTACAAGAGTTTCAAATACAACCAGAGGAGGTTGCGTGCATAGGGGATTCTTACAATGATATTCCAATGTTTTCCTTAACTCCCCATAGTTTTGCTATGTCTCAAGCTGATGATGCGGTAAAAGAGCACGCTCACTATGTAGTAGATACTGTCAAAGATGCCGTTAACCAAGTACTTGTTTATAATGAAGAAGCAAATAAAAATACGACTCGATCCTTATAAGGATGAGTCGTATTTTTATTTCTTTACATGTTGAAAACATCAAAGTTCACTGTACTTCACAAACTGAAATATATTACTTGTTACGTGCGATGTTCGTAATAAACTTGTAACGATCCCCACGATAAATACATTTCACATACTCTAACGGTAACTCACCTTCTGAATATGACCATTGACGCATTACAAGTACAGGCGCCTTTTTAGGAATATGCAGATGTTCAGCTTCATTATCCGTTGCAATTGAAGCTTCAATTGATTGAGTAGCGCGAACAAGCTTAAAGCCCAGTTTTTTCTCTAAATGTTCATATAAAGATTGTTGTAATATTTCTTCGTTAATATCTTTCACAAGAGTTGGCGACAAATATGTCGTCTCAAATGCAATCGGTTCGTCATCAGCTAAGCGCGTACGCCTCACTTCATAAACCGATTCTCCCTCTTGTATTCTCAGCCGGTCTGCTATTTTAGCAGTAGCTGGAACTAGGCGGAAACTTAATAACTGGCTGCTCGGTTTCATACCACGAGATATCATATCTTCTGTGAATCCCGTCATTCCTTGCAACTTTTGCTCCACTTTCGGAAGTTGGACGAACGTTCCAATCCCACGTTTCCGGTATAAATAACCTTGTTCCACTAAGTTATTAATCGCCTGTCTGATTGTCATACGACTCACTTCGAACTTATCACAAAGTTCATTCTCAGACGGAATTTTATCTCCCGGCTTCCATTCGCCTTCCTCAATTAGCTGTTTCACCCACTCTTGAATCTGATAATAAATCGGAAATGGTGAATACTTGTCGATGTTCATCAGCAATCGCCTCACTGCATAAAGATAGAGCTTCTGGATCTGCGATTACGGTTACATTCGGATGACGTTGTAAAACTGTAGCAGGACACGCCTCACTATATTCACCTTGCAATAATTCTTTAATAGCTTCTGCCTTTTTAGATCCCATAGCAACAAGTAGAATTTGTTTCGCTTTCATAATACTTCCAATTCCCATTGTAATCGCATGAGTCGGCACATCTTCTTCATTTTCAAAGAAGCGAAGGTTTGCTTGGCGTGTAGATTCTGTTAATTCTACAATGTTAGTTGGAGAATTAAATGGTGTTCCTGGCTCATTAAATCCGATGTGACCGTTTTCACCGATTCCAAGAATCTGTAAGTCAACTGGGTTAGCTACTAGAATGCCTTCATAACGCTTGCACTCTTCCTCTAAATCACTTGCCATCCCATTCGGTACATAAGTTTGTTTAAATGGAAGATGATCAAACAACTGTTCTTGCATGAAATAGTGATAGCTGTTTTTATCTTCGTGTGGTAAATTTACGTACTCATCTAAGTTTACAGTGGTTGCATGACTTGTATCAAGTTTATTTTTTCGCATTTCTGCATAAATACCTAATGGAGAGCTTCCTGTAGCCATTCCTAAAGTTGGATTTTCTTTTGATTTTACAACCTCTTTAATTAACTTATAACCTGCTTCTGCTAATTCTTCTGGAGTTTTTACAACTAGAATATTCATCTAATTACTTCCCTTCCTTCATATGAATTCCTAAACGAACCGTATCATATACATGTAATTCTTCAGTCATAACAACAAAGTCTGCATCTTTACCTACCGCTAACGCGCCTTTATTATTTAATCCAAATTCTTCTGCTTGGTTAACTGATGTCATTAACACTGCCTCCTCGATTGAACATCCTGTAAATTCAATTACATTTCGGAAAGCTTGATCCATTTTTAAAATACTACCAGCTAACGTTCCATCTTCTAATCGGGCACTGCCATCTTTTACATGTACTGGCTGTCCGCCAAGCTCATATAATCCTTCTTCAAGACCTTTTGCACGCATTGCATCTGTAATGACACTTACTTTTTTCGGTCCTTTTAATTTATATGCTAATTTCACCATATCAGGGTGAATGTGAATACCATCTGTAATTACTTCAACCATTACATCTGGATTTAATAACACATGACCAACAACTCCTGGTTCACGATGATGTAATCCACGCATTTGATTGTATAAATGTGTTGCATGTGTAATTTTTCTATTTTTCAGTTGTGCATCAATTGCATCTGTATGCCCCATTGTGCCAACAACACCTGTTTCAGCAAGATACTGTTCAAACTCTAACGCACCTTCTTCTTCCGGTGCATATGTTACTAATTTAATTAAATTACCGCTTGCTTCCTGCCATTGTTTAAATTGCTCGATACTCGCAGGAACAATATGTTCAAGTGGTTGTGCACCCGCACGTTTTTTTGAAACATATGGTCCTTCTAAGTGAATATATTCGAAATGTGCTCCTTTGTCTTTCGCTTCCTTCGCAGCACTTAGCGCCGCTTCAATCGCTTCTGGAGCTTGTGTCATTGTTGTTGGGAAGTAAGTTGTAACTCCTTCTTTTAACATTTCTTTACCAAGAGTTACTAATCCATCGCTATTTGCATCCATCGCATCAATATCGTATCCACCATGAATATGAACATCAATCATACCTGGAATCACAATCTTTCCTGCCACATCTAACACAGTTTCATTTTCTTGTGATACATATTGAGCCATCAAACCAATTTCTTTAACTGTTTCTGTGTAACGAATAAATCCGTTTTCCACTACTTCTTTACCTGTATAAATTTCGGCATTGATGACAACTTGCGTTTTCATTTTCATCGACCCTTTCCCATGAAATACCTACTTATTATTATTACCTTATTCGCCTAATTCCATCTTAATATACACACAAGTAGTTGTCTATACATTCTAATGAAATTTCCTCTTCGTTCAGCGAAAAAAGGAAATTGATTTCTTTTTCATTCTAATATATATTATCCATTTTTACCAAAATGGATAATAACCTCTTATATAATTAGTTACTTAAGTAATGGCATAAGACCGCTTGCCCCCATAGTAATATGTTCACCATCTGTTTCTATTTCCACAGTTCGCTTGTTTGTTCCATATATCATTATACCACGCTGTTTTAATCGTCTTACTACACTCTGATGAGGATGCCCATATGGATTTCTACTCCCGTACGAAAGAATAGCGAATTGTGGATCTACTTTTTTTAAGAATGTTTCACTCGTTGAAGTATACGAGCCATGATGCCCAACTTTTAATACATCTGCATGTACATCAAATTGCTTTAATATTTCATTTTCCGTCCGTATATCAGCATCACCCATTAATAAAAAGTCCGCTTTACCATATCGAATCTTTAACACAATTGAGGACTCGTTATTCTCGTCTTTCGATTTACCATTGTTTAATACTTGTATAGAAACATGTGGATCTAGCGGTATGTATTGTCCTTCCTTCACTGAAATGAAAGGAATGCCCCTTTTTTTAATGTTATTTCGATACGTATGATAAGTAAATGAACTATATGTTTTCCCGCTATCTAATACAAGGGAAACTGGCATTTGCTCTACAATTGGAATAAGTCCTCCTATATGGTCCATATCAGGATGAGTACTTACAATCACATCTAAATGATTAATTCTTTTTTCAATTAGTTTTTGAATAATGACCTCTCCCGCTTCATAAGGACCCCCATCTATTAACATCGTTTGACCATTTGGCAATGTAATAAGTGTCGCATCACCTTGTCCAACTTTTAAAAAACTCACTTTCATTTTACCGAAATGTTGCCGCTGCATATGTATAGAAGACGCAGTATGAATAGACATCATATATCTTTTAGCCGATGCGCTGTTTAACGAAAAACATAATAAAACAGAAACCAACAATAGAATACTCCGTACACCTTTCATAACTCGTCTCCTTTTTTCATTTAGTATGGCACGCTCTGTAATTGATATACAAAAAAAGCTTAGCAAAATGCTAAGCTTTTATTTTGATAATTCCTGTAAAGAACCAAAGAATAAATCTGCTTCATTCATTTGTTCATTTTCTTCCGAAAGAGGTGGTAAATCATCTAATGTTTTCAATCCAAACGTATCTAAAAATTCTTTCGTCGTTCCGTATAAAATAGGGCGCCCTGGTCCTTCCGCTCTTCCCGTTTCTTTTATAAGTAAGTGTGAAACTAACGTTTGTAATGCCTTATCCGTTTTCACACCTCTAATCTCTTCCATTTCTGTCCTTGTAATCGGTTGACGGTACGCAACGATTGCCAACGTTTCAAGAGCTGCTTGAGAAAGTGAAGCCGCGGTTGGAGTATCTATTAATTTTTGATAGTACGAAGCATGTTCTTTCTTTGTTGCAAAACGATACACTTTTGCATATTGTACAATTTGCAAACCGCGATTCGATCCTTCGCATTCTTTTTGCATTTCCTCTATACTGTTTATTACTTCTTCCACTTCAACTTCCAGAACTTTAGCTATCTGTTCCGGATAAATCCCTTCGTCACCTGCAACAAATAAAAGCCCTTCAATAATCGATTTTTGTTCTTTTCTATCCATTTTACGAACTCCTTTCTCCTATTTCCCATAAAAAACACACATAAAAAAACCGAATCACAGTAAATGCGTTCGGTTCAATATTTCTTCTCTCGTTCCAAACGATACATTAAAACCTAACATGAGATAAAATATTTCTATCCCATCTTCACATCAACTCTATACGGATTTATTAGAGCTTGATACGAAAATTTCATCAAAATTATGTTCCTGCTCAATTATGATTTGTTGATTTTTCATTAGCTCAAGAACCGCTAAAAATGTTACAACCATTATTTCACGTTCTTCATCAGCAAACAAATCATAAAAGCTTTGACGACCGCCTCTTACTTCTAACTGTTGTAGAATATCAGTCATTCGCTGTGCAATTGGTATTTCTTGGCGAGTAATTCGCGTTGTTACGGGGGTTTTTGCTTTTTTACGACGCATTAGCTTTTGAAATGCCGCTAACATATCATATAACGTAACATCAAGAGGTAAGCTTGTCTCCTCTTCTTGTTGAAATGATGTAAAATCAATTGGCGGACGTGTATATAGCTGTGCTCTTTCTTGTTCTCTTTCTTTTAACTCAGTAGCAACTTGCTTATATTTCTTATATTCAATTAACCTCTCCATCAATTCTTGACGAGGATCATCTATAAAGTCTTCACCGTTATCAGGTACATCTTCTTCTTGTTTCGGTAACAACATTTTACTTTTAATTTGTAATAACGTTGCAGCCATTACTAAATACTCACTGGCAACATCTAATTGTAATTCTTTCATCGTATGGACATAAGATAGATATTGCTCTGTAATTTTCGCTACAGGAATATTATATATATCAATTTCGTAACGATTTATTAAGTGTAACAATAGATCTAAAGGCCCTTCAAAAGCCTCTACTTTAAAATTATACTGCACAAAGCATCCCACCACATTTTTTCTATAACACCATAAGTATAGAGCATACTCATGTTCTATCCAACCTTTTTAAGAAATTTAATTAAAAATAGACCTATGCCCATGTCATAATGCCCACCGCTTCATATGATAACAATGTAGTAAGAACAATGTAGGAGGTCAAAAAACTATGGGTCACGTTGATTGCGGTTTTAGCGGTGGGTTCGCATTACTTGTTGTACTGTTCATTTTACTAATCATTGTAGGAGCAGCTTGCTTCTGCTAATAGGACGCAATAAAGCGACTAGGGATATTTCCCTAGTCGCTTATTGTTAATATTTCTATGATAAACTGTACATATAACCGTTAGACAGGAGCGAATAAAATGTATCCTACCGAGTACATACAATTTTTAATTCATTTTCACGGAGACTATGATTATTTTGAATGTCATGAAATATTAGAAGAGTATTGGAAATTAAAACCTAGAGGAGAACGCGACAATTACTTAGTCGGTCTCATTCAAATTGCTGTTTCCTTATACCATCACAGACGATCCAACTGGAATGGTGCAGAGAAGATGATAAAAAGCGCAATAGCACTTTTAGAAAAGAACAGTACATCTTTACATCAATTAGGAATAGATCATAAACAACTTATGTTCTTATTAAATGAAAGATTACACTCTATCCACAAAAAGGAAATTTTTGCGCCGTTATTTTTACCATTGTTAGACGTATCGTTAGAAAAACAATGCATACAGTTATGTAAGAAACAAAACCTCTCTTGGAAAGATGTGAACGTCATTCCTGGTGAATACATCATAAGTAAGCACACATTGCGTGATCGAACAGAAGTCATTTCTGAGCGACACGAGCAACTACAAAAAAGAAAGCAGAGATAATAAACTACTTATCCCTGCTTTCATGAATGTATATTTTGTTCAAGCTCTTTACACTTTTTGCAAAAACTTGCTGTTTGCTCATTTCCGCAAATTGTAAACTCAAGAAATTTACTCTTAAGCTCTTGAACCATCTTCGTCCCAATCCCCATATGACGGTGAGACGGATTCACGCTCAAATGCTGAATTTCCAATACCTGATCTTCTTTTTTTATAATCCCCATTATCCCAACAAAATCTTCATTTTGTTTCCACAAATACAATTGCCAATCCTCTTTCGCCTCATACTCTTTCATTGTCAATTGTAATGTTTTCACATCTTTTTCAGTTGGCATAAATGAAAGAAGCCCCATTGCAATTTTTTCATAACTTTTTTTAAAACGAATTAACATAACCCTTATCCCTTCTTACAAAAGTTACAAACTATTTATCCCCTCAATCACTCTTTTCATATCACATTCATTCTACAATATTTTTACCAGAGTGAGAAGGGGCTGAAATAACTTGATAATCATACAAAGCGTTAAGAAGAAAGTCAAATATATGTTTCCACGCTATTTCTTTCTATTACACCGCTCAAAAAAGAGACAATACTATATAGGAACTAAAAGGAAAATCCCTTTCTCATCACATTTCACTTATTAACCACTTTTGAACAAAGTAGTTCTACCAAAAGCAATATGTTAAGAGAAATACATTTATTGAAGCATATAATTCGTACTCTATCCTATGTATTTTGTTAAAAGTGTGTTCTCATGAACAATATAATTTAACGTTAGTAGCCGTCCTATTTGTGTCATATACTTTGAAATATATACCAATTCCTGTTTATAGGAAATAAAAAAAGAGAGCAAAATCGCTCTCCTTTTCTCGTAACTTATTCTTCCCAAACTTTAACTTCTTTCATTACATCGCCTTGACGCATGTTTAATACTGTTTCAATACCGCTTGTTGCTTTACCGAATACAGTATGTACGCCATCTAAATGCGGTTGTGGCTCATGAACAACAAAGAATTGGCTACCACCTGTATTACGGCCAGCATGTGCCATAGAAAGTGAGCCAACAAGATGTCTATGCGGATTTCCATCAGTTTCACATGGGATAGAGTAACCTGGGCCACCTGCTCCTGTGCCTGTTGGGTCTCCACCTTGGCTTACGAATCCAGGAATAACGCGGTGGAATGTCACACCATCATAAAATCCTTGCTCTGCTAATTTTTTAAAGTTTTCTACTGTTTTTGGTGCCTCTTCTGGGAAAAATTCTAAATCGATTTTTTCGCCATTTTCCATTAATATGTATCCTAAAGTTTTCATATGTATATGTCTCCTTTCAACTATCTCAGCACTATATTACCATATTCATGACGAGAAACAAAAAGAATCCGACAATCTGCATACTTCTTTTTTGAAATGTGGAAGAAGCTAGGTGACAAATAAGAAAAATATACTATAATAACTGTGTTGCCCGAAAATTTCAGAAAGAGAAAGGGAGCGATTTTTCGTGAAAGCGAAATTACTAGCTCTGCTATTAGCTGTAGCCGTATTTATTATGCCAACAGCTTCATTTGCAGACATCATTGAGGGAGAATCAATTGTTACACTAGGAGAAAACTTATCTGAACAACAAAAACAAGAGCTGTTAAAAGAAATGAAAGCACCAAAAGATGCTACAATCATCACTGTGTCTAATGCGGAAGAACATAAATTTCTAGAAGGAATTGTTCCAAAAGCACAAATTGGTACAAGAGCAATTTCCTCTTCTATGATTACATACACAAAACCAGGATCTGGTCTCATTGTACGCTCAAAAAACATTAATTCGATAACAGATGCAATGTACACAAATGCACTTATTACAGCAGGTGTGAAAGATGCAGAGATTCAAATTACTGCACCATTTAAAGTTTCAGGAACTGCTGCTTTAACAGGTTTAATGAAGGCCTATGAAACAACATCAAACAAAGCCATTCCTGAAGAAGTAAAAAAAGTAGCCAATGAAGAAATGGTACAAACAGCACAACTTGGTGATAAAATCGGCGAAGAAAAAGCAGTTCAACTTTTTGCAAAAATTAAAGAAGAAATTGCAAAAGAACAGCCAAAAACAACTGAAGATTTACGTTCATTAATTAAAAAAATTGCTGATCAACTTGGCATTACATTAACAGATGAACAGTTGGATAACTTAGTATCGTTATTTGATAAAATGAAAAATCTTAATATCGATTGGAACCAAGTTGGTAGCCAATTAGAGAAAGCAAAAGACCATGTGTCTGCCTTCTTAGGATCTGAAGAAGGGCAAAGTTTCCTAGATAAAGTAAAAGATTTCTTCTCTAGTATCATTGATTTCGTTAAATCTTTATTCAAGTAAAAAAGAAGCTCGCCAGTGACGAGCTTCTTTTTTATACAAGTAACGGTAATTTCATAATAGCTTCTTCAACCGAACGGACAACATGATTTGCTTTCTCCTTCACATACGGATGAGCATGATGGAGGGTGAAGGAGTGCGGGGTTACTTCAAACATAGAAATATCATTGAAAGAATCTCCAATACATGCAACTTCATTTGCTTCAATTTGTAAATGTTCCATTAATCGCTTCAGAGCGCTTCCTTTACTTACACCTCTTGGCATAATGTCAACATATCGCTTACCCGATATAAAGACTTCCGCTTCGCTATGAAATGTATCTCTCAACTCTTGATCTAATGCTACAATTTTTTCTTCTTCGCCAAAAACAAATAATTTCGCAGGATGTACAGTCTTCCCAAATTCCTCTTCTAACTCTTCGATTTCAGCAATATGCACTCCCATATACTCTTCAAAAGTATGGTGATGTTCATTCTTCCTTTTTGTATATCGCTGCTCATTTGCACAAACAATATCTGCTAGTCCCTTTTTATGTATATATCGATATATTTCCTGGGCAACCCCATCTTCAAAACTCGATTCATGAAATACTTTTCCATCCGGTAGTATCATTGTCGCTCCATTTAAACTAGTTGTGTAATACGGGAACGAAAACCGTTTTACCGCCTCATCAATTCGGTGAGTAAAACGGCCAGAGGCAAAACAAATATTTGTCCCGTTTTCAGCTAGCCAACAAAGCGCTCGTTCATCTTCTTTTTGCATATCATTCATATTGTAAACGAGTGTATCATCTAAATCACTTACAAATAGTTTAATCATGTCCTCTTCCCCTTCCATACACAATATCTACTCTAATTGTACAAAAAAAATGTTTGATTTTTGTTAAAAAAAGAATAAATTTTCAATAAAAAATAAGCGGAGCATAATCCCGCTTATTTTTGTCTTCGCACATTTTGAGGTCTTACAATACTTGGACGAACCTTTAAACTAGACATAGTTGGACGAAGTAAAATTTTCGTTAACGCGCCCCAATCAAACGGTAAAAACGGCCATAAATACGGTGTTTGCAAGCTTTTTATAGATGTTAAAAATAGAATCAATATCGTCATTCCAATGACAAATCCCATTTCATGAAATATGCCTGTTAAAATAATGACAAACAATTTTCCAATCTTATTCCCAAGCCCTAACTCATAACTTGGCGTAGCGTATGCTCCAATCATAGAAACTGCTACGTACAAAATAACTTCTGGTACAAACAAGCCTACATCAATTGCAATTTGACCAATTAATATGGCAGAAATTAATCCTGCTGCCGACGACAATGATGTCGGTGTATGAATGGCGGCCATTCTTAAAAATTCGAGTCCGACTTCCGCCATCAAAATTTGTAATAAAATCGGTAAATGCGTCATCTTATTTGGTCCAATGAAAGCAAGACTTTCCGGTAAAAGAGTCGGATCAAAAACAAAAACTAGCCAAAATGGCAGTAAGAATAGCGAAAATATAACACCTAAAAAACGTACCCAACGTAAAAATGTACCTACAGCTGGATTTTGTCTAAACTCTTCTGCATGCTGTAAGTGGTGAAAATATGTTGTTGGAGTGATCATAGCACTTGGTGATGTATCAACGAGTACTAACACATGTCCTTCTAACAGATGATTTGCTGCTACATCTGGTCTCTCTGTGTATCGGATAAGCGGGAATGGATTATAACCTTGTTTCACTACAAATTCTTCTACCGTTTTATCCGCCATCGTAATCCCATCTACTTCAATATTATTTAATTCTTGTTTTATAATCTTCACTAAATCCGGATTTGCAACATCTTGAACGTATGTAATACAAATATCCGTTTGCGATCTATCCCCTACTCGAATCATTTCATTTCGAAGACGTGGATCGCGTATTCTTCTACGAATTAACGCTGTATTTACAACGATATTTTCAACAAAGCCATCCCTTGCACCACGCACTACCTTTTCTGTATCTGGTTCTGTCGGTGTCCGGCCCGGATAACTACGAACATCTATTGCGAACGCTTCAGTTTCACCTTCCACAAATATAACAATGAGTCCTGATAATACTTGGAGCATTACATCATCCATCGTTTTTACTTTACTTACTTGTTGATGAATTAAACGATTCTCTAAAAGCTTTACTGTATCTTCTTCTACATCCCTTATTTCATTTGTATCCACCGCTTCTTCTAAAATAGGGATAATATAATTCGTATCACAAAGTCCATTTACAAATAACACACCAATTTCTTTATTTAAAATTTGAAATTTACGAATACCAACATCGTATGTAACACCAAGTCCAACTGTTTGCTTTAAATAATTTTCATTATCACTTAAAAAAGATGAAATCGGGATATTCACTTTTTTAGGCTTCGTCATAAAACCCACTCCTTTCCAAAATTAATTGAATCGCTTTTCTAGTAATAGGTGATCCTCTCTCCCATTCATCATTTCCGCACATCTTGCCAATATCACCGACCCCCACTATGACAGGAACATTCAGACCATCTAAACAATAAATCGTATCCCCACTAATCCTGCCAATTTCACCATCTGGGAGTCCAAATTTATCAACGCCATATTCTGTCAAATTCCCATTCCGATCTACACTTACATCTACACGCGCCCATTCCCAATGATGTGTATTAGATGCTACTGCTAAAATACCGAGTACATCAACTTGTTTATGTGTTGCGACATACTTTAACGCCTTTTCACCAGATCCTTCTCCTATAAATCCGCTGTCATCAAACATGACAAATACAGGGTCATATGGCGTTTGCATAATAAGCTCAACAACTTTCTTCCCTGTCAATTTGGTCGGATTACTTTGCGATGCTGAAATACACCTCCCCCCAAATTCCTTTGTTAACAGCTCAATTGTCCGCTTTGCATATTCATCTCCATCTGTGACCAAAACAACCCTTCGTCTCATTTGATTTATCCTTTCGGTTTACATATAAGTGCAACAAAAAATGAAAATAATATCGCTGCTGAAATCCCCGCAGACGTTAAGCTAAACATACCGATTCCAATTCCTAAATATCCATGTTTTTCTGCCGCATGCATTGCCCCGTGCAATAGTGAGTGTCCAAAACTTGTAATAGGGACTGTTGCCCCAGCACCTGCAAATTTTATAAGCTTATCGTACAATCCGAATCCGTCTAAAATAGCTCCGGCGACTACAAAAGTTGCCATTAAATGTGCCGGTGTTAACTTTGCGAAATCTAGCAACACTTGTCCAATTACACAAATAGCTCCTCCTACAAGAAATGCATATATAAAATCCACAATTCACTCTCCTTTAACGCTTTCAAACACAACACCATGCGCAATCGTTGGAATCGTTTCCTTCTGTTGTATCATCATGGGGCTTAATAGAGCTCCAGTTGCAACAACAAAAATTCTTTGTAAATTCCCTTTTTGCATTTCACTCAATAAATGGCCGTATGTTACAACAGCTGAACAAGCACAACCACTGCCCCCTGCAAACACTTCTTCTTGATTTGAATTGTAAATCATTAATCCACAATCATTGTATACATTCCCCAAATCATACCCTTCCTCAAGTAAAAGTTGTTTCGCAATTGGTGTCCCAACAGCCGATAAATCACCAGTAACAATAAGATCATAATCAGCTGCACTTCTTCTCAAATCTTCAAAATGTTGTTGAATTGTATGAGCAGCAGCTGGTGCCATCGCTGATCCCATATCTAAAGGATTAGCAATTCCTAAATCTTGCACTTTACCAATTGTTGCTGCTGTTATTTTAATTGCACTCTCCTCATTGCTAATTAATATTGACCCTGCTCCGGTAACAGTTGAGTTTGCTGTCCCTGGCTTTTGTCCTCCGTATTCTGTTGGGGAACGAAATTGTCTTTCAGCCGTCGCATTATGACTACTTACTGTAGCTAAAATACGATTCGCAAATCCACCATCTATAAAAGCTGATCCAATCGCCAAAGTTTCCATTGACGTCGCACAAGCGCTGAACATCCCTAAAAAAGGAATACCATACTCACGAGCAACATAATTTGCTGTCACTGTTTGGTTTAATAAATCTCCCGCTAAAAAGAAATCAATTTGCGATTTTTTTATATTCCCTTTTTGCATCGCTTGTTGAATTGAGTCTGACATTAACCTTCGTTCAGCAAGTTCCCAGTTTTCCTCTCCACAATGTAAGTCAGAATATGAAATATCAAAATCCTTTCCAAGAGGGCCTTCAGCTTCTTTCGGACCGACAGCAGTACCAGTTGCATTCACGAAGATATCATTTTGAAATACCCACGTTTGTTTTCCTGTCAATCTCATACCCACCCCTCCTTTAAGACATTAAAATTTGAAATGTATATCTTATTAACCCGATAATGTATGCACCGACGACTCCAAATACAATGACACTTCCTGCAAGCTTAAACATGTTAGTAGCGATTCCTAGAACAATCCCTTCACTCCTATGCTCTAGTGCGGCACTCGCCATAGAATTCGCAAATCCAGTAACTGGTACTGCTGATCCCGCTCCAGAAAACTGCCCGATTTTATCATATACGCCACACCCTGTTAAAATCGCTGATAGTAAAACAAGAGTTGCAACTGTAGGGTTTCCTGCCTCTTTCTCACTAAAGTGAAAGTAATGTATATAAAATTTCATCAACACTTCTCCCACCGTACAAATGAGTCCACCAACAAGAAATGCCTTCACACAATTTATGAAATAGTTCGGTTTTGGATGGTACTCCTTCACTTTATTTATGTAATCGTCCTTCAATTTTCGCCCTGCCATATATGTTGCCTCCTACTTTACGAAATAAATCCAGTGAAACAACGAGCCTATTACTTTCCCAAGTACAAGAGCAACGAGTAAAACAATAATTTTCTCCTCTACCCTTACTCGTTTCGCTAAAATAGGTAAAACGTTTAACACTTCCGTTAACGCCGCAGCGAGCATTCCAATGAATGTGCCACAAAATATCCCTAATATAACGAGCCAATATTGTGACGTTTGAAATGTAATATTTTTCAAACTACACCAAGCCCCTGTTAAAGTACCTGCAATGACCGCCCACTCAAAGTATTGAATATGCTTTCCACTTCTCGTTAATTGAGCTAAACGAGGGATTATACCAAGTACAGCTAAAAACGCGACATATCCGCTACCTACTGCAATCCCTCCAGCTAAGCCAATTAATACAACAAATGCACACTCAATCATCAGCAATCTGTTTCATATTATCCTTGTTTTCGTGAACAATTACATATTGATCAAGCGACTGCTGATATTGAAACATCTCAACTTCTAACGGGCTCGGCTCTTCATTAATTCTCTTTTGAAATACATGATTAAAAAATAAGACCATACCTAATCAAAGACCTAATGAATAAGGAATTTGAAATAAGAGTGGTTGCGCCTTAAATTCTCCAGTAATCATGTAATATAACCGTTGGTGTACTTGTTGCATACTTACATCCTCATGGAAATAAATGATCGCAAGGGCCGCTCCAATGAAAAGTAACAACCATACAAGTCCGAAGAAAACCGGATGCACTTTCTTTTTTTCGTATATAATTTCAACAAGAGTTTGTCCAGAACCAAGTAAATTAATTTGTATGTGAGCCGCTTTTTGTTGAATAATCTCAATCACTTTCATAACATCAATTACAACATGTGTTTTATCATGCGCTGTTATTTTGTAGACTATTTCATTTTGTAACAACTCAACTACAAAAGAATCTCCGGCAAGTTGAGCAACATCGCTCAGCTTTACTTCATACGTAGGAGACACTTTTAAGCGATTGCGCATTTTAATATAAATCGTTTGTTCCAATTTTCATTCACCCCTTCACTCTTCCTCGTAGTTGTAGTATGGTTATTGGAATTTTTTCTAATACAATTTTTTCATAAAAAAACATCTGTACCATTTCGGTACAGATGTTTTTAGCTTATGCCTTTTTCTTAAATAAATTTGCAATACTTAATGCAAGTCCTCCCCAAATGACTACCATACCTATAACCATCATCATAATCGCTGATCCACTCATCATGAAACACCTCGGTCCTTCCATTCTTTTTCAAGCTGGACAGAGTCTGAATGTATTTGTGCATTCCATTTTTTCAGACCAATAACTAACGCGACTAGAAGGAATGCTGCCGCTATCGACCAACCATACGTTACAACAAACTCTGTTGGATAACCTCCGTAGTTCTTTTTAATGTTTTGGATTGTACCATCAATTAACATATACCCTAACATAAGTGGAGTAATAACGAGTAAACTCACTCTCCAAAACGTTCCTAACTTTATATCAGATACAAAGTTTGCATGATTTTGATAAACTGGTAAACGGCGCAAGATTAGTCCTATTGTAACTACTTCAACGAGTGCAATTGTAATCAATCCAAAATTGTTAGCGAAGTAATCAACAACATCTAGGAACATAAGTCCACCACGTGTTGCAAAAACAAGAGAAACTAATACTAATAGCGTTCCCATAATTCCAATCGTCTTTTGACGACTCAAGCTGAATTTTTCAGATACAGCGGCAAAGCATACTTCTGCAAGTGAAATGAGTGATGTAATTCCAGCAACAGTTAGAGATAAGAAGAATAATACACCAAATAACGGCGACATCGGTAACTCATTAATAATTTGCGGGAATACTACAAATGCAAGTCCTACACCAGCACTAGCTACTTTATCAACCGGTACCCCCATGTTATTCGCCATAAATCCAAGAGCTGCAAAGACACCAATACCTGCCAATAATTCAAATCCTGAATTTGCAAATCCTGTAATAAAAGCATTATTTGTTGTATCTGAGTTTTTCGGTAAATAACTAGAATACGTAATCATAATTCCGAATGCTAAAGATAAACTAAAGAAAATTTGACCGTAAGCAGCAAGCCATACTTTCCCATCAAAAATACGACTCCAATCTGGTTTAAAAAATGCATCTAGCCCCTGCATCGCCCCTTCCATCGTCACTGCACGAACAACGATAATAAGGAACATAACAACTAGTAAAGGAATAAAAATACGGTTAACAACTTCGATTCCTTTTTTAACTCCTTTAAACGCAACACCAAGCACAATAATCCAAACGAGAGCTAACGGAATTAATACTTCTGGTACGAGCCCCCCGAATTGTCCTGGCTTATCTGCAACATGTAAATATTCTTTAAATAAAAATGATTGCGTGTCTTTCCCCCATGCTCCAGTAATTGCAAAGTACGTATACGAAATAGACCAAGCAATGATTACGGCGTAATATGTTGAAACAATAAATGTCACACACATTTGCCACCATCCAATAAATTCAGCACGTCGATGAATACGGAAGAATGTAAGTGGCGCCGAACCACGATGACGATGCCCAAGAGCAAACTCGAAAGCTAACAATGAAATACCAGTCGTTAATAATGCAAATAAGTACGGTAAAAAGAATGCGCCTCCCCCGTTTTCATACGCTGTATAAGGAAAACGCCATATATTCCCTAGTCCAACAGCGGAACCGATTGCTGCAAAAATAAATCCAGCCCTCGTTCCCCATTGTTGCCTCGTTTCCATGTTTCCTTCCCCCTTTGTGACAAGTTCATACTTGGATTATAGTTTAAATTAACTAAATTATCAATAAATTCTGTAAATTTCAGCGATAGTTGGAATCTTCTCCTTTTCGTGACAATAAAAAAAAATCGAATAGATAGCTATTCATCTATTCGATCTTTCATCTGTTTTAATATTTTCTTTTCAAGTCTTGAAACTTGTACTTGCGAAATGCCTATTCGCTCCGCTACTTCTGATTGGGTTTGGTCTTTATAATAGCGCAAATACACAATTAGCCTTTCTCGTTCATCCAATTCTCTAATTGCTTCTTTTAAAGCAATTTTATCAAACCATTTCGTTTCCGATTGATCTGCAATTTGATCTAAAATAGTAATTGGATCTCCGTCGTTTTCATACACAGTTTCATGTATCGACGAAGGAGCACGACTCGCTTCTTGCGCCAGAACAACTTCTTCCGGCGTTAGTTCAAGAGCCTGTGCTACCTCATTAATCGTTGGAGCCCTTCCAAATTCTTTCGAAAGCTCGTCTCTCATCTTTCGGACTTTGTTTCCTGTTTCTTTTAAAGATCTACTTACTTTCACTGATCCATCGTCACGTAAAAATCGTTGTATTTCACCGATAATCATTGGAACTGCATATGTTGAAAATTTCACGTCGAAAGATAAATCAAATTTATCTACCGATTTTAAGAGTCCAATACATCCAATTTGAAATAAATCGTCTGGTTCGTATCCTCGATTAAGAAATCGCTGTACAACCGACCATACGAGACGCATATTACTTTGAACGATTGTATCTCTCGCTTGTTGATCTCCATCTTGACTTTTTTGAATTAACGCTTTTAGCTCGTGGTCCTTTAACTGAGGTTTCTTCTTCTCATTTCTGACCTCTATGTCCATTGGCTATTCTCCTTAATTGCATAGAGCGTTACTATTTGATAAGTATTTTGTCAAATGGATTGTTGTCCCGAAAGATTCGTTTGAAATAACTTCTACTTCATCCATAAAATTTTCCATGATAGTAAATCCCATTCCGGAACGCTCTAATTCAGGTTTAGTTGTAAAAAGGGGTTGTCTTGCTTCATCTAAGTTAAAGATACCAATCCCTTCATCTCGAATCGTGAGTTTCACCATCGCTTCTTCCAAAATCACTGAAATATAAACAACACCTTCTGCATTTCCTTCATACCCATGAATAATTGCATTTGTAACCGCTTCTGACACAACTGTTTTAATCTCTGTTAGTTCTTCCATCGTCGGGTCTAATTGCGCAATAAAAGCAGCTACCGTAACACGAGCGAATGATTCATTCTGACTTAACGCTGAAAATTGAAGGTTCATTTCATTTCTCATCTACGCCACCCCCAACGTCGCGAGCGCATGCGCTTCACTTTCTTCTAAACGAACAATTTTGAATAGACCTGACATTTCAAATAAACGTTTAACGGGCGGTGAAATTGCACAGACAACCATCTCTCCACCTAATCCCTTTACATGTTTATATCGGCCTAATATAACGCCTAAACCAGAACTATCCATAAATGTTAAGTTCTCTAGGCTCAAAATAATATGATGAACACCATGTGTCTCAATCATATCTGTGACTTTCGTTCGCAACTCTTCAGCAGTATGATGATCTAACTCGCCCTCTAGCCTCACACATAAGACGTCACGTTTTACTTCTAAATGCATGGAAAGACTCACACGATTTCCTCCTTATGCTCAAACTTTACTCATTAACATAAGATTTTCGTGATATAAAATCAGAATCCTTCCTACTGACAAAAGAAGAACTATTTCGTCATAAAGTGAAACCTTTCAGCAATTATTTCAGTAAATACGAACAGAAAAACATCAAAATTCCCGCCGCTATTTTGATGTTGAAAACATCCCAAAACTTCTTTTAAATAACTCCCACCAGCTCGCTGCCTCAACATCTTCTTTCGCTACAATTGTTTGTTTTAATAAAACATCTTTATCTCTTTTAATAACAAGTGTGCCAAGTGCATCACCTTTTTTAATCGGTGCCTTCACTTTCTTTTCAGCAATCACTTCTTGTTTAACTTTGTCCATATTTTCGCCCTTCTTCATAAGAAGAGACACATTGTCTGACGCAACTAAATCTACTTTTTCTTCCTTACCTTTTCCTACTTGTACAGTCTTAATTTTCTCACCACGTGTATATAATTTCTTTGTCATGTATTGTCCAAATGCATAATCAAGAAGCTTCGTTACTTGATTGTTCCGCTCTTTTGATGTAGGTGCTCCCATTACAACTGAAATAACACGCATACCATTTTTCTCAGCCGATGCCGTTAAACAATATTTCGCTTCTGTCGTAAAGCCTGTTTTCACTCCATCTACTCCAGGATAAAAACGTACTAGCTTATTCGTATTAACAAGCCAAAACTTCTTATCCGTATTTTCACGTAAATAGTCTTCATATTTACCTGTGTATTTTCGAATAAGTGGATACTTCATCAACTCTTTCGCCATAATAGCCATATCATTCGCTGTAGAATAATGATCTTTCGCTGGAAGACCTGTCGGATTTTGAAAATGTGTATTTTTCAATCCTAGATCTTTCGCTTTTTTGTTCATCATATTTACGAAACCTTCTTCTGAACCAGCGATATGCTCAGCTACTGCAACCGATGCATCATTTCCAGATGCAATTGCAATGCCCTTTAACATTTCATTTACAGTCATCTCTTCCCCAGGTTCTAGAAAAATTTGTGATCCGCCCATTGAAGCTGCGTGTTCACTCGCTCTAACTTTATCGTTTAGTTTTAGTTTTCCTTTTTCAACTTGTTCCATAATTAATAGCATTGTCATAATCTTTGTCATACTAGCAGGTGGTAACTTTTCATTCGGATTTTTATCAAACAAAACTTTACCTGTATCTTGCTCAATTACGATCGCTGACGACGCTTGTTCCGCTAACTTCGGCGTGGTTTCTTCTGTTTTTTCCTGCTTCGTTTTCTCAGATTGTGCGAAACTAACTGAAGTACCAGAAAGCAATAACATGAAACAAACAAGTATTCCAAAAACTCGCTTCATGACTAACCCTCCATTCTATATCAAACTTATTTTTTCCAATTTATACATTTTTAATACCATATTTTTCTATTATTTTCAGTTGACAAATAAATTCCTTGCCTATATTGTATTAAGTGTATTACACGTAGTAGTACACTTAATACTCATAAGGAAGGAGACATTGCTCTTGCATATTCAACTTGATCCAAGAAGCAACACTCCGATATGGGAACAAATTGTTCAAAATATAAAAGAGCTCGTACTAAAAAATATGTTAGCTCCAAGTGATAAACTTCCTTCTGTACGCGAGCTTGCTTCTTTGCTCGTTATAAATCCAAATACAGTAAGTAAAGCTTATCAAGAATTAGAGCGACAAGGGATTATTGAAACATTACGAGGAAAAGGAACATTTGTAGCCCAATCGATTACCCCAACATTAGACGAAAGGAAAATCGCTATGGTTGAAAAGCAATTTCATCAATTATTACTAGAAGCCTCTTATCTTGGGATTACGAAAGATAAAATTCACGATTGGATAGATTCATACTATAAAGAGATTGGAGGAAATACAGATGTTGAAAGTGACAAACTTGAAGAAAACAATTGATAACCAAACGATTTTAGACGATGTTTCTTTCACATTACAAAAAGGTAGTATCGTCGGATTGCTCGGAAGAAACGGTGCGGGGAAAACAACTTTATTACGAACGATGGTCGGCATTTTAGACCCCGATGAAGGAACTGTTACATATGAGAATACAGATGTTCATATGCATCCTGAAATTAAACAAAAAGTTGTATACGTTCCAGACTCTACTAACATACTGAACGGATATACAGTAAAAGAAATCGTAAAGTTTTATAAAGCGGTTTATACAGCATTTGATGAACAATATTTTTATGAAATATTAGAACGTTTTAATTTACCAAACAAACGTATTCGTAGTTACTCAAAAGGAATGAAAGCACTGCTTGCGATCATTTTAGCTTTCGCTGCAAAAGCAGAATATGTCATTTTAGATGAACCGACAAACGGACTTGATCCTATCGTCAAAAGACAGATTCTACAATTTCTCGTTGAAGAAGTGGCAGAAAAAGAAATTACAATTTTCATCTCCACTCACCATTTAGATGAAGTTGAAAAAATTGCCGATACAATCATTATTTTAAAAGGACATACAGTAGATTCTATTACATCACTAGATGATGCAAAATCACGATTTGCCAAAATACAAGTTGCTTATGAACGTTCATTACCTCAAAAACTAGAAAACTTAAGCAATATTAAAATATTAAACCAAACAGGAAAAGTATATACAATCTTAATTGAGGAAAATGTGGCTACAACACTGGAGAAGTTTTATAAAGAGCAACCAATACTCATTGAAGAATTATCAATGTCACTTGAAGATGTCTTCGTTACGACACTTGAGGAGGATGGGTATGTTTCATAAGGCGTTGTGGATGTGGAATTGGAAACGCGGGAAATATGCTGTACTACTGTTCTTCTTTTATACTCTTTATCTTCTATCTTTCGGATACTATAAAGCAGCTCAGCAACAACTTGCTAATTATTATAAATTACATGAAAAGGGAACGTTCTATTATGATTATGTTTTTTCGTCAAATACAGGTAATAGTTTTTCGATAACTATTCTTATTATTTCTATTGCTTGTCTATTAATAGGATGGGAACGTAGCAACCAGTCTAATGCACTACTTATGACAATGCCATTTAAAAGAAAAGATGTTTTCTTATCTAAATGGGCTTTCGGTTCATTCTGGATTGTGGGGTCTCTTCTTGTAAACTGGATTGTTATGTACTTTATTTATAGAACAACAATTCATTTGGATTATCAATCATTCGAACCATTTCATCGATACTTTCTTTATGCAATTGTTTCATATGTTGCAGTATATACAGCTGCATTATGTATTGGTGCCTTTACTGGAAGCGTTGTTTCACAAATCGTTTTTTGTATTCCTTGGTTACTAATGGGTCTTACATTTATTTCATTACTATACAATTTTACAATAAATCATTTAGATGCTCAGAATAATAGAAATTCTTCCTTATATGAAAGTCTTTCTGAAATAAATAATAAAACAAATATAGTTGCACCAATATATAATTTTTCTATTTATTACGATTATGATCCAAAATCACGTGAAAAAGAAAACGATTCAACCACTTTAAGAGATCCAGCATCTTATAGGTACTATTCGGCTAAATCCATGTTAGTCCCTATTTTCTATACAATATTTTACTTAATACTTGGCACATATTTATACAAACGTTCTCCAAATGAAAATAGTCAAAAGATATTTATTTTCCAAAAACATTTACGAATATGGATATGGGGGACAACCATTTATTTTGCATTACTAGGTGGCTATAAAATAAATCAATTTAATTTCTTACTTAACTATTACATCAGTTTGCTTCTCGCTGGAATCATTACTTATGTTGTACTATCACGTCTAACAAATTATAAAGTTTTTTAAAGGAGGGGGCCTATGTTTCAAAAAGCACTATGGCTAAGAACATATCAACAAAGTAAATATGTTGTGTGGTTGTTTTGGTTCGTTAGCTTCTATACTTTATCATATAAATACTATATGGCTTCTATTCAACAGCTATACTTTCTAAAAGAAAATAAACAGTGGAACTATGTATATCATTACCACTTTGATTTAACACTTATAGACCCTGTCATAATATTAGGTAGTGTACTTATCGTTCTAGCCTGCACATTAATCGGATGGGAAAGACAAAATAACTCTAGTGACTTGTTGTGGTCTATGCCCTTTAAACGTTCACACCTCTATATAACAAAGTGGTTGTTTGGAATCTGCAACATTGCAGCAATCATCGTATTAAACTGGGGACTATTCGCCATTATGAAAAAAACAACTTTTCATAATAAGTATCAAGTATTTTCCCCATTTCATTCTTATTTTATATACATGTTAATTGTATTAATTGCTATTTATACACTTGCTTTATGTATAGGAACAATTACTGGGAATATTCTCTCGCAGGGACTTCTCACTGCAGCTATATTCATGTTTCCATTGTTATTTCCATCCCTTATCTCAGCAGTCATCGCTGTTCACTCGAATACTGACTTTCATGAGGACAATGGCAATATGCATCGTGTTATGGAAAACATACGCATTTCAGGTCCAGCAGAAGATTTTCATATTAGATTTGATTATAATCCGCAAAATGCCTATACCGATCCTGATGGAGTGCGTCATAATGAACCAAACTTTACAAAAATTCCTTCAGTAAAAACATTGATTGGACCTATTGTAAATATAATTATTTTATTACCACTCGGTATATATTTATATGTTCGTTCAGTCAATGAGCGGAATGGTAGTTTCTTACTATATCCAAAGCTTCAAAAAACATTTATGGTCTGCGCTATTTTCTGTATTGGAATTAGCGGTGGTTTAATAATTGGTGGGACCCATTCGTTGCTTAATTTTTACATTGGTTTGTTCGGAACAAGCATAATTAGCTATTTTCTTCTATCTAAAATATTGAGATTGAAGGTCTCTTGGAATTTCAAATAAAATAACCTCCTCACTAAGAGGAGGTTATTTTACATTCTCTCTCCTATCCCCATACACCATCTCTTCTTTCATCCCAAACCCATCACCGTTTTGCACAATTTGCTCTGTCGGCGCGACTACACTTTCAGCAATTTTCCATTCGCCGCGCTCTTTCACAAATACTTGCAGAAAATAGTTCATGCCATTTAATTGATACGCATTTTCTTTTTTCACATTATAGTGCACCGCAATGTAGTGCACTTGAATATTTTCTTTCCCTGCTTTTGATACGTATTGCGATAATCTTGGAATGTACATTGATGCTTTCTTAAATGGTAATTGCTTCGCTTTAACGAGCGATGAACTTGTTACATTACGCAAAGTGTCCTGATTACGAACATTATCGCTATGATGAAATAATACTGCGTTTTGCATAGAACGAACCCATAATTTCGAATACAAGACGGTATTCTCATTCTCAATGTACTTCACTTCTTTTTGCACCACTTGGATAGGGGTATCGGCGTACATGAATGTATGAAAGCAGAAGAAACTTCCAAGTAAAATGGTAAGTGCAGCAATATATTTCATAATCTTTCCTCCGATCTGTTTAATTAAAGTATCGGAGTTTCAAAATATTTTTATTCAAAAGAAAAAGGATAGGAAAGCTCTCGCTTCCTATCCTCATTTATTATAATACGCGGCCAAATAGTTCTAAAACCATTTCTATCTCTTGGTCGCTCCAACCTTTAAATTTCTCTTTATAATATTCTTTACGCACAGCTTCAAGCTTTTCAGTTACTTCTCGTCCGTTTTCAGTAATTTCTAAGTATACGATACGACGGTCCGAATTTGAACGTTTTCTTTCAACAAACCCTTTTCGCACGAGACGATCTGTTACAGCTGTAATATGACTGGAGGTTACGTTTACTTCACTCGCAATTTGCGAAGCCATCTGTGGACTTTTTAAAAATAACGCACGTAATACAGAGAATTCGTTATATGGCATATGCTCTGAAAAACGTGTATTAATATCATTTTGTAATAAACGTATCATCTTTCGAAATGATGCAGATAAATCTAAAATCAGTGTTTCTCTATTTTCGTTCACTAGCCTCGTCCCTTTTTTATCATATTTACACATATTATAATCTATAAATACCTATATTGTATATGCTTTCTTCCCTCAACATTCTCATTTATGTAACTTTTTTCATAAGATTTTCTTTTTTGTTCACACATATACATATAAAAAAGGATGGTGAGCATAAATGCAAAGTGGAATGAATCCGTATTTACATAATATCCGTACGACAAATACTGGTAAAGAAGCTACTATTACTGTACAAGGAGAAGGCATTATAAAGGCAAAACCAAATGTTGTCATATTAACACTGGGCATTCGAACAGATAGTAAAAATGTAAAACAGGCGCAAGAAGAAAATGCAGTGCAATCGAAACAATTGCTTGATGCACTCAAACAGCTAGGTATTGCCGATAAAGATATAGAAACCATTTCTTATACAATTACTCCTCAATACGAATATGTAAATGATAAAGCATTACTACAAGGCTACCGTGTGGAGCATTTGTATGAAATTACCGTTTTAAATGTGCAAAAAGCAGGGGAAGTATATGATATAGCCGTTACAAATGGTGCAAACGTAGCAAAAGGATTACGTTTTCGAATATCTCATCCAAATAAATATTATGAGCAAGCTCTCATTCAAGCTCTGCAACAAGCAGTAGACAAAGCTCGTACAATTGCGAGTACCTACAATTTAAATATTAATCCTGTTCCCCTCTCACTCGTTGAAGAATCTGCCCAATTACCACGGGAGATCTCATCATATGCTACTTTGCATGCGCAAGCAGCTCCGCCCATTCAATCAGGAGAACTAGAAATCATTTCATCTATCCGGGCAATTTTTACGTATTTATAAATAAACTCATTTATAAGTAACCGTTATCATTTTCGTTGTTGTAAAAACATGATGTTCTGATATAATAAAGGACGGTGAGCTCTTACATAAGAGATATCACGGGTGGGAGAGGGATATGAAAAAGAAGGTTTAACATGAAAGGAATACTTGAAAGAACATTTAAATTAGACTTACACCAAACATCACCAAAACAAGAAGTTTTAGCTGGAGTCACGTCATTTTTCACAATTGTTTATATTATGATTGTAAATGCGTCAATCTTATCAGATGCCGGCATTCCTCTTGAGGCAGGAATTTTGGCAACTGTTTTTAGTTCATTTGTCGGATGTCTACTCATGGCATTTTGGGCAAATGCACCTGCTATTCTTGTCCCTGGTATGGGTGTAAATGCATTCTTCACGTACACTGCTGTGCATACGCTCGGTTTAACTTGGCAAGAAGCATTGGCAGCTGTTTTTATCGCCGGTATTATTTTTACAATTGCTGCTTTTACACCGATTGCTCGCGTGCTTTCGGTATCGATTCCAAAGTCATTAAAGGAAGCGATCACTGTCGGTATCGGGTTGTTTTTAGCTTTCATCGGCTTGCAAAAAGGTGGTTTAGTCGTTTCGCATCCTAATACTGCTGTTGCAATGGGAAAATTAAGTAGTCCTGTCGTTCTTGCCACACTACTTACTCTTATTGTCGCACTTGTACTATTTGCGCGTAACGTACGTGGAAGCTTTTTATGGACGATTGCAATTGGAACTGGTATTGCATGGCTGTTTGGCCTTGTTGATACGAGTCAAATGGGAAATAGTTCGTTTTCATTCGCTAATTATGGCGATGTGTTTGGAGCTATGTCATTTGGGAAACTTTCTTCCTTGCCATTTTGGATTGCAACATTCTCCTTAAGCATGGTGCTTATTTTTGAGAACATGGGACTTTTACATGGTTTATTAGAAGATGATCGTAAATTCCCACGTGCTTACCAAGCAAATGCAATTTCAGCAATGACATGTGGTCTATTTGGCACAAGCCCTACCGTTTCAACAGTAGAGAGTGCCGCAGGTATTACTGCAGGCGGAAAGACAGGTCTGACGTCTATCGTTACAGGGTTGTTATTCTTCGCATCACTGTTTGCGCTTCCGTTTGTCAAAATAATTCCTGACAGTGCCATTGCACCAATCTTAATTATTATTGGCGGGCTGATGATTACAAGCATTCAACAAATTCCTCTGAACGACTTTTCAGAAGGATTTCCAGCGTTTTTAATTATCGTTATGATCCCGCTCACATATAGTATCGCTGATGGCATTGCGTTCGGATTTATTGCTTATCCTATCTTGAAAGTTGCACTTGGAAAGCGTAAAGAAGTCGCACCGTCCATGTATATTATTACATGCTTATTCTTAGCCATGTTCGTATTACACGCTATTGGCTAAGAAAAAAACACCGAGGAAATCCTCGGTGTTTTTTTACTTAAACCAACCTTTTTTATAAAACCAAGCCATCATTCCGCCGCCAATTAATGCCATTAAAATTAAGCAAATAAAATAACTATACTTCCCGCCAAGCTCTGGCATATGTGCGAAGTTCATGCCGTATACCCCTGCAATAAATGTTAACGGCATGAAAATAGTTGAGAAAACAGTTAATGTTTTCATAATATTGTTCATATGGTGGGAATTCAACGAAAAGTAACTATCTCGAATATCTGCTGTTAATTCACGGCTCGCTTCAATCATCTCTGTCAGTTTAAGCAAATGATCATGTATATCTTTAAAATAAATTTCATGATCGCTTATACCGTAAAAACGTGTTGAATTTAATATACGATACAATAAATCACGCATCGGAATAATCGTACGCCTTAGCTTAGATAAATCTGCACGAATATCAAATACTTCTTCTAGCACACTTCCTGCTGTCTCACCCGTTAAATTATCATCAATTGCATTTAAATGGTCTTCGATGTAATAAACAGGTGCGAAATAATCATCTACAATTTGGTCAATAATTGTATGTGCTACATGCAAAGGACTCTTCTTAATACGTTTCTTTTCACCGAGCGTTTTCCATACTCTTTCAATCGCATTATTATGAGAGAAATGGAAAGAGACTATATATCGATCACTAATAAATAAATCGATTTCATGCGGTTCTAATCCGTCTTCTCCGAATGCATGAAGAACTAAAAAGTTATATCCATCATAAAAATCTACCTTTGGTCTCTGTACATACTCTACACAATCTTCAATTGCAAGGGGATGGAACTTGAAGTGATCTTGTAAAATATATGTATACTCCTCTTTCGTTGGCTTATATAAATCAAGCCAATACCATATGATGTTCTCTTTTTTCGTTTCTTCTAGCGAAACATCATATAAAACTTCATTTTTTTTCGTTATTGCACAAATTCTAATCATAATTTCACCCATTACTATTATAAACAAAAAATAGTAAAAAAAGCCAAGGAGAAATCTCCTCAGCTTTTTTTATCCCGCTATTTGCGGGCAGTAAGACCCCTACCTCAAAATTCAGCGAAAGCAAAGAAGTTAGGTCTGGGTCGGGCTGCCCGTAAATGCCCGATTGGTGAAGGCTAATAATCAGTGGGGATAAAGCCCCCACTGATTAAAGTTTCACTTTATTACTTCGTTACAATACCGTGTACTAAAGTTGGTGCATCTACGTGATCTTTAGCGATTTTCATGTTCTCATAAATTTTCGCTTTTACGTCTTCAACATTTTCGCGGTTTGCGTAAATTGTAACAAGAGAGTCACCTTTTTTCACGCTATCGCCTACTTTTTTGCGAAGCATTAGACCAACTGCTAAATCAATTTCAGACTCTTTCGTTGCACGCCCTGCTCCTAAAAGCATTGCTGCTGTTCCGATTTCATCTGCAACGATTTCCGATACGTAACCGTCTTCTTTCGCTTCCACTTCAATTTTAAATTGTGCTTGTGGCAATTTAGAAGGATCATCAACAACAGATGCATCGCCGCCTTGCGCGGATAAGAACGTTTTAAATGATTCTAGCGCTTTACCATTGTTCATTACTTCAATTAACTTTTCACGTGCATCTTCTAAAGATGAAGCTTGTCCAGCAAGGTACACCATCTGACTTCCAAGTGTTAAACATAACTCTTCTAAATCTTTCGGTCCCTTACCTTGTAATGTATCAATTGCTTCTTGTACTTCTAATGCATTACCAATTGCTTCACCAAGCGGCTGACTCATATCAGAAATAACCGCCATCGTATTACGACCAACGTTATTACCGATGCGTACCATTGCTTCTGCTAAACGCTTTGCATCTTCATCCGTTTTCATAAACGCGCCTGCTCCAGTTTTTACATCAAGAACAATTGCATCTGCACCAGCAGCAATTTTCTTACTCATAATTGAGCTAGCGATAAGAGGAATTGAATTTACTGTTGCAGTTACATCACGAAGCGCATATAACTTTTTATCAGCAGGTGTTAAGTTTCCACTTTGACCAATAACAGCGATTTTATTTTCATTTACAAGACGCATGAATTCATCATTTTCAATTTCCACATGGAATCCTGGTACTGCTTCTAATTTATCAATTGTACCACCCGTATGTCCTAGACCTCGTCCAGACATTTTCGCAACTGGTACACCTAAAGCAGCTACTAATGGACCTAATACAAGTGTCGTTGTATCACCAACTCCACCCGTTGAATGCTTATCTACTTTTACCCCTTCAATGGCTGATAAGTCAATTGTATCACCGCTATTTACCATTGCCATCGTTAAATCTGCACGTTCTTGATCATTCATATCTTGGAAGAAAATTGCCATTGCAAGTGAACTCATTTGATAATCTGGAATACTACCATTTGTATATCCTTCAACGATAAAGTTAATTTCTTCTGTCGTTAATGCATGTCCATCACGTTTTTTTGCAATTAGGTCCACCATTCTCATTGTGAAGTCACCCCTTCATTTGTTTTACAATTGCTTTTACTAATGCTAAGAAATTAGCTTTAACACGTTCTGTCGTTTCAATTACTTCATCGTGGTGAAGTGGTTGATCTAAAATACCAGCTGCCATATTTGAAATACAAGAAATACCTAGTACTTTCATACCTGCATGACGAGCTACAATTACTTCTGGTACTGTTGACATACCAACTGCATCTCCGCCAAGTGTACGAAGCATACGAATTTCAGCAGGTGTTTCATATACAGGACCTGTCATTCCAACATATACACCTTCTTGTACTTTAATATTTAAATCTGCTGCAACTTGTTTCGCCATTTCGCGAAGTTCTGGCGTATATGATGTAGACATATCAGGGAAACGTACACCCATTTCAGAATCATTTGGTCCGATTAATGGGTTCGTACCCATGAAGTTAATATGGTCTGAAATTAACATAAGATCGCCTGGTTCAAATGATGTATTTACACCACCAGCTGCGTTCGTTACAACAACTGTTTCTACACCTAGTTCTTTCATAACACGAACTGGGAATGTTACTTTTTGCATATCGTATCCTTCATAGAAATGGAAACGTCCTTGCATTGCTACTACTGTTACACCTTGAAGTGTACCGAATACAAGTTGACCTGCATGTCCTTCTACAGTTGAAACTGGGAATTCAGGGATTTCACTGTATGGTACTGTTACTGCGTTCTCGATTTCATCTGCTAATACACCTAGTCCAGATCCAAGGATTAGTCCTACTTGTGGTGTCTCTTGAAATTTCTCTTTTAAGTATGAAGCTGATTTTGTAATTAGTTCACGATTCATCTGTTTATCCCCCTATTTCTTTAGCTCGTTTAAGAAGCTTGTTCCATGTTCTGGCATTTTAACATTAAAGTTTTCTGCTACAGTTGCACCAATATCAGCAAATGTTTGACGAAGTGATAACTCTTGTCCGCCTTCTTTCATGCTTGGGCTATATGCTAATAACGGTACATATTCACGTGTATGATCAGTACCAGGATGTACTGGATCATTACCATGGTCTGCTGTAATTAATAATAGATCATCTTCTTTTAGTTTTTCGAATACTTCTGGAAGACGTGCGTCATATTCTTGTAGAGCTTCTCCGTACCCTTGTGGGTCACGACGATGACCAAATAAGGCATCAAAGTCAACTAAGTTTAAGAAGCTAATACCTGTAAAGTCCATATTTAATGTATCTACAAGCTTGTCCATTCCATCCATATTTGATTTCGTACGAAGTGATTCAGTTACACCTTCTCCATCATAAATGTCAGCAATTTTACCAATAGCAATTACATCATAATCGCTATCTTTAAGTTCATTCATTACTGTGCGACCAAATGGTTTTAACGCATAGTCATGACGATTTGGTGTACGTGTGAAGTTTCCTGGCTCTCCAACGAACGGACGAGCAATAACACGCCCTACCATGTACTTCTCATCTAATGTTAATTCACGTGCGATTTTACAAATTTTATATAGCTCTTCAAGTGGTACTACTTCTTCATGAGCTGCGATCTGTAATACACTATCAGCAGAAGTGTAAACAATTAAAGAACCTGTTTCCATTTGTTCTTGACCAAGCTCAACAAGTACCTCAGTTCCAGAAGCTGGTTTATTACCGATAATTTTACGACCTGTCTTTTCTTCTAATTCATCAAGTAATTCTTTCGGGAATCCTTCAGGAAACACTTGGAATGGTGTATCAATGTAAAGGCCCATGATTTCCCAGTGACCTGTCATTGTATCTTTACCTGTAGATTTCTCTTGCATTTTTGTATAATATCCAAGCGGTTTCTCTACTTTAGAGATTCCTTTCATTTCACGAATATTACCAAGGCCTAATTTCACCATGTTTGGCATGTGTAATCCATTCATATGTTCAGCGATATGACCAATTGTATCAGAACCTAAATCACCAAACTGCTCAGCATCTGGTGCTTCACCGATTCCCACAGAGTCCATTACGACTAGGAAAATACGTTTATATTTATTCATAACTGCAACCTCCTATATGTTCAGTTCTACTTCTTGTAGTATGTTCAAAACGCTATAAAGTGAAACTGTTATCAATGGGAATTATCTTTCGTCCTCATTATCAAACAGTACTGCTTTAAATCAGTCTCTAACTTTTTCGTTTTACTTTCAAACGAATCAAAAAAATTTCTAGTTTTTTCTAAGTCAGATGTCAGACATCTGATATTGATATCATACCATGTTTACGCTTTCTTTTTAATACATTTTCGTAGAATTTCTCATTTTCTTTACCCTTCTATTGTAATCCATTCTGCAAAGAAGTGCTAATCATTTTATAACATATTTCCTAATATAAAAATAAAAAGCAGCTCTAAAGAGCTACTTTTTATTTTACTTCTACTGTTTCTTCTTTATGTTCATGTAGTTCACCTTTTCTTACATGAACTTTCACTTTATAAGCACCATTCTCTTTGAAAGTATGTTTACTTTCATACTCCCCTTTATTCCCCTCTTTCGCCGGAATAAATTCGTGTTTTTCAACGCCGTCTTTCCAAATCTCAAGTTGTACTTCAGCACCAGATAACGCTTCTTCTTTTTGTTTTAAATGAACTTTCATTGTTGACTCTGCATTTGCTTTAATATCACCAGCCATAAGATGTATCATCGTATCACTTTTATGATCCCCATGACCTTCTTCTTTTTTCGCATCTTCAACTTTTGCATTTCCCACAGCCACTTTTACTTCTGGCATAACATGCATTTCACGTGCATTTGTATGAGCAATAACATGATATACTCCATCCGTTTCGAATGTTTTTTCTACAGCATAAACACCTTTTCCTTTATGCTTAGCATTTAACATCTCGTGCTTTTCGTCGCCTGCTTTCCAAATTTCAAACTTTACATCATCAGCATCTGTTACTTTTTCTTTTCCTTGTGTAACAAGTGCTTGTACTTCTGTTTTTTCACCTGGTTTAATTTCTTTCGGATTCGTTTGAACTGCTACTTTTACAGCTTCAAGTTTCTGTTCTTTTTTCGGTTCTTCTTTGTTTGTATTACAGCCAGCCAATGCTAGCATCGCGATAAATAACGTCATAATAAGTTTTTTCATCATCATTTCCTCCTTCATACTTTATTTAGTATAGAGGAAATACATTGTAATATTCTAGTCTTCCGCTGAAAACAATGTACGAAATGTTTGTGAAGTTTTTGTGAAGTACGTTACTCTTCTCAATCTATGAAAAAAGAGCATAGTAACTATGCTCTCGGATGAAACTGTTTATATACATCTTTTAATCTAGTTTTTGAAACGTGCGTATAGATTTGCGTCGTTGAAATATCTGCATGTCCAAGCATTTCTTGTACAGCACGCAAATCTGCCCCGTTTTCTAATAGATGCGTAGCAAAAGAATGGCGTAACGTATGCGGTGTAAGCTCTTTTGCAATATTCGCTTCTTTCGCTAGCCGTTTTAAAATTTTCCAAAATCCCTGTCTCGATAATCGATTACCATGATGGTTTAAAAAGAGCGCATCTACTGCTTTTTTACCCATCAATTCTCTTCTTCCTTTTTCAATATACTTTTGAATCGCTTCTGTCGCTAAGCTTCCTAGTGGAATAATTCTTTCTTTGTTCCCTTTCCCGATACAGCGAACAAATCCCATCGTTAAGTGCACATCTTCTAAATTTAATGCAATTAATTCTGAAACACGAAGTCCTGTTGCATACAACAACTCTAACATTGCCTTATCACGAATCCCAAAAGCACTTGCCGTTTTCGGTGTTTGAAGTAATGCTTCCACTTCGTCGACCGATAATACTTTTGGTAATTTTCGTTCCCCTTGTGGCGTTTCAATATGTACCGATGGGTCATGCTCCACTGCTCGTTCACGAAGTAAAAATTGATGAAACGAACGAATCGATGCAATATGACGCGCCAATGTTTTTGAAGATTTCCCGTTTTCTTTTAAATGCTGCAAAAAGTTAACAATATGCAAGCGTGTCACTTCATGAAACGTCTTCGTTTGTTCTACATTTTGCAAATACTTCACATAGCTTTTTAAATCGCGTTCATAAGATACAACTGTATTTTTCGCTAAACCTTTTTCAACAATCATATAATGAATAAAATCTTTTAATTGATCTTCCAATCTACACTACTCCCCATTTTCATAGAAAAACATCATTCTATTTACGAAAGCATCCTTTTCCGGCTCCTCATTCCCTGATACTTTTTCTACAGTCTCTTCTTTTGGCTTTTCATAACGATGGTAACTTTCATATTCTTCATTTATCCATAGTATAGCGAAATAAAACAAAATCGTACAACTTGTAAATAATAAAAATACTTTCATCCCATCAAAAGTTAATTTTAAAGCTCGGCGCATTGTAAATTCCTCCAAAATATAAGTTATTACAACATATGCCAAGCTTTCACCAATTTATACCTTATTCAAATAAAAAACCTCTTCCTAGTTAAATAGGAAAAGGTTATTTTTCATCCGTTTCATTTTCTTGACAATTTTTACAAATCCCATGGAATGTTAAACGATGATCTTTCACCTTAAAGCTCCAGTCTCGTTCCACTTTATTCTCCACTTCACCAAGTAAATCTTCTTGTATTTCTTGTACAGCACCGCATTGTGTACAGATTAAATGATGATGGAAACGCTGTGCACCTTCTTGGCGTAAGTCATAACGCGAAACACCGTCTCCAAAGTTAATTTTATCGACAACTTTCAACTCAGACAATAACTCTAAAGTTCGATAAACGGTTGCTAATCCGATCTCTGGCGACTTTTCTTTTACAAGGAGGTATACATCTTCTGCGCTTAAATGATCTTCTTCATTTTCTAGCAGCACACGAACTGTTGCTTCACGTTGTGGTGTCAATTTATAGCTCGCTGCATGTAATTGCTTCTTAATTCGTTCAATTCTTTCTTCCATTCGGTACTACTCCCTCCTCGCCACTCTTACACCATTATATCAGAAGAAGGGCTCCTGTCAAAAGAAAAACAATAAAAACAAATTGATAATTATTCTCAAAAAGTATTTATTGTTTGTTAATAGCCTCCACAACTTCTTTCATTAAAACTGGTGATGCATACACTTCGACACTGGAAGCAATAGCTAATACCGCTCCAATCACGAGAAAAAAGCATGTATAGCGAATTAATAACGGTAATAGTGGCTCAGTTATTTTCCGAATAAATTGATGCCTAATCATGCGTAAGGAAAAGCTTGCAGCAATTGTTGTCATTACGAGAAATACAGGAATTATAATTAAATTTTGTGGCAATACAGATACAAATGCTAATAATAGTCCATTCCATCCGTGCTGACTTACTAAAAAACCTACTGTAAATCCAACAACTACCCCTTTTAAAAATAGTAAGATAAAAATGAGCGGCAACCCAATAATTGAAATCCCCAAAATCCAAATAAAGCCGATATATTTTAATTGCGAAAAGTAACTTTCTCGAAACATTTCGCCTGCGACAGCAAATTCTCCTTTAGAAACTTGTCCAAAAAAACGCTGTAAATAAAATGATAAATCTTGCTTTTGGTTTATTTGTAAACTATTCACAAGAATCGCTCCAAATATTACTCCCATCAGTAATAAAACCGCATTAAATATATATAGTGAAGAATTTTCCTGTATGTGAGACATTACACGGTCTTGCCACGTTTTTCGCCACATTTTCCTTCCCTCCGTTCACACTCTTACTAAAAATGTATGAAAGAAAGAAAAAAAGTATGACGAATTAGCATTGAAATTCCGCTCTACTTTGCTAAACTAAAAAGTAGAGAATAGGAGGGATTTCTCTTGAAACCATTATTATTAGATTTTCCAACATTATTTCAAACTGAGCGCTTGCAAGTACGTAAGCCGTTTCCAGGTGATGGCACAGAAGTATATGAAGCAATCCAAGCTTCGCTAGAAGACTTATTACCATGGATGCCAATTACAGCTGAAACAGAAGAACGTGCTGAAGAAATTGTTCGCGAAGCTCACGGACAGTTTTTACTTCGTGAAACACTTGATTTCCACTTATACGATAAAGTATCTGGTACATTCATCGGAGCTATTACGCTCAAGCCTGAAAACTGGGATATTCCAAAGTTTTCACTTCACTTTTGGCTACATAGCGCTTATACAAAGCATGGCTATATGACAGAAGCCATTAAAGGTGCGATTCAATTTGCATTTGATAAACTAGGTGCTAGAAGAATTGAAATTCGTACTGATGCAACAAATATAAACGCATGTAACTTAGCAGAACGTCTAGAATTTATTTTAGAAGGTACAATGGAAAATGATTTCCTAGCACCCGATGGCAGCTTACGCGATGCACGTGTATATGCAAAAATCAACTAAAAACACTCGCCTTAGGCGAGTGTTTATTTTTGTAATTGTAAATATTGTACTGCAAACATCGTCTTAGCATCATGTATGCGAAGGTCTTTCATAAGATCAATCGCTTCTTCTAATGACACTTCCATTAATTCCACAAATTCATCTTCATCTAAAGCTGCTTTATTTTCTTTTTGTTTTAATCCTGTCGCTTTATATACATATAAAATCTCATCTGCAAAACCAGGTGATGTATAGAAAGATGTAATAAGCTCCATATTTTCACATACATATCCTGTTTCTTCTTCTAATTCACGAACTGCTGTTACCTCTGGCTTTTCCCCAGGTTCTAACTTCCCAGCAGGAATTTCCACAATTGCCTTTTCGAGAGCTTTACGATACTGCTCAACGAGTACAATTTTCCCCTCATCAGTAATAGCAATAATAGCAACTGCCCCAGGGTGATTTACGATTTCACGTTTACTCATTTCTCCATTTGGTAATACTACATCATCAACACGAACTTTTATAACTCTACCATCAAAAATCGGTTCAGTTTTTACTGTTCTTTCTGCAAGATTACTCATACTACTTCATCTCCCTGTTCTATTTCCTAATCGTTCTTCATACATTTTACCACATTAAAAGGAGCGTGATAGAAATGAAAGTTTACATTTTACCAAATCGCGTCACTTTAGTCGGCAAAGCATGGCAAATTCGTCATAAGCTAAAACAATATGGAAAAGAGTATACAACTGTACAAGAGTGGATTACAGCAAATAAAGTGAAACTTTAATCAGAGGGGGGCATCCCCTCTGATTATTAGTTGAACCAATCGGGCTTTTACGGGCAGTTAATGCGGGGCAAAAAGTAAACGTTTGTCAACCTCCTTCCCCTTTCGTACAATAAAGGTAAGGAGGTTGACCTATGAAAAAACGTCAATTAGGAAACTCAGATTTATATGTTACGGAAATTGGATTTGGCTGTATGTCTCTCGGTGCATCTGAGGCTGAAGCTATGCGTATTATCGATGAGGCAATCGATTTAGGAATTAATTTTTTTGATACAGCGGACTTATACGATTATGGATTAAATGAAGAATTTGTTGGAAAAGCTCTGAAAGGAAAACGTGACCAAATTGTTCTTACAACAAAGGTTGGAAATCGATGGACAGAAGAAAAAAACGGTTGGTCTTGGGATCCTTCTAAAGCTTATATAAAGGCCGAAGTAAAAGAGAGTTTACGTAGACTTCAAACAGATTATATTGATTTATATCAACTGCATGGCGGGACGATTGAAGATCCTATAGATGAAACAGTTGAAGCCTTTGAAGAATTAAAAAAAGAAGGGATTATTCGTCATTATGGTATCTCTTCTATACGTCCAAATGTCATTCGTGAGTATGCAAAACGATCAAATATCGTTAGCATATTAATGGAATACAGCCTTTTAAATCGTCGCCCTGAAGAATGGTTCCCGCTTCTTAATGAACAGCAAATTAGCGTTATTGCTCGCGGACCACTTGCAAAAGGGATTTTAACTAACAATAATGCAAGAAAGATAGAAAGAGTAAAAGAAAAAGATTACCTCTCTTATTCTTACGATGAGTTATATTCGACACTCGCGAGTGTAAAAGAAATAATCGGAGAAAGCTCTTTAACAGGAACGGCTATTCAATATTGCTTACATAACGAAACTGTTGCAGCTGTTATACCTGGTGCAAGCTCTATTCAACAATTGCAAGAAAATATACAAGCTAGCCAACAGTTATCTTTAACAAAAGAAGAATATGTACAACTTCAAAAGATTGTTAAGTATGATTCATATGCTTTGCATCGCTAAAATATTGATACCGATAAAAGCAAAAGACTGCCCCCAACACTAGGCGGCAGTCTTTTTTTATAACGTATCATATTTATCAGGATTCGTTCCTACATGTAAATTACGATTTAACGTATTAATTTGATCCATCTCTTCTTCAGTTAATGAGAAATCAAAAATAGTAAAGTTCTCTTTAATACGAGATGGCGTAACAGATTTAGGAATAGTCACAATCCCACTTTGAATATCCCACCTTAATATAACTTGTGCAGGTGACTTTTCATATTTTTTAGAAATAGCCTGAATAATTGGATGCTGGAATACTTCGCCGCCTCTCATTAAAGGACTCCACGCTTCCATTTGAATTTGCTCACCTTGACAGAAATCACGCAATTCAAATTGCGCTAACATCGGATGAAGTTCCACTTGGTTGACCATCGGCTTCACTTTACAATTTGGTAATAACAGTTCTAAATGATGTTTATGAAAATTAGAAACACCAATCGCGCGCACTTTACCTTCTTCATACAATTTTTCTAGCGCTCGGTACGTATCGACATACTTCCCTCTTATTGGCCAATGTATTAAATATAAATCTACATAGTCCATTTGTAATTTCTTTAAGCTTTTTTCAAACGCCTCAAGTGTTTCCTCGTATCCTTGATCGTCGTTCCAAACTTTTGTTGTAATAAATATGTCTTCTCTCGGAATCCCTGATTCACGAACCGCTTCTCCGACACCGCTTTCATTTTCATATACAGTTGCTGTATCAATCGAACGGTATCCAAATTCTAATGCTGTTTTTACTGCTTGTTTAACCTCGTTGCCTTCTTTCGCTTTATAAACGCCTAGACCAATCATCGGCATTTTCACACCATTATGAAGTGTAGTTGTTGGAATATGCACACTCGTTCTCCCTTTCATTGTTACATTTTTATAAACCACCACTTTATTTCAACAAGATTCATCCAAAAAGTCAAAACATACGTACAGTTTACATAATACTTTTATACACATTTAAAAAAATAACGTGAACTCAGTCATTCACGTTATTTCCTTTCCATTCTTTCGCTTTTTCATCAATATTACGTACAAACTCATTTTTTCCTTCCGTATACATCGTGCCATCATATGTATATTTTTCCGCTAGTTCTTTCTTTAAATTTGCATATGCCTCTGCTTCTTCGCAATGAGCCATCATGTAATCACGAAACGATAAATGCCTTACTATCTCAGGATTCCCTTTTTCAAATACGTGCAAATGATACGAGCGTTTTTCCTCAGTCCCATGAATAAAATAACGACGTCTTGAAATACCATTTTCCCCTTTTACGATGTAACCAAGCTCTTTAAAACGTTCATTCCAATGATCTACTCTGTCGAGACTCTCTACTTCCATAATCATATCTATAATAGGTTTAGCTGCCAGTCCTGGCACTGACGTACTTCCAATATGATGGACTTTCACCATTTCTGGCATCGCCGATTTTAATCTTTCGGCTTCCATTTGGAATTTCTCACTCCAATGATTTTCATACGGAACGACTACAATTTCCCTCATTCTAACTCCCCTTTTCTTACAAACTCGTCAAAAAAATGATCAGCGGCATTTCACTGATCATCTTTTTATTATTTAAAGTCTTTCCAAGTAAGGCTACTTTCACTTAACAGTTCTTCAAATGATTTATTCTTTTCACGTTCTTTTTGTTCCTTACGCTTTCTTTCTTGTTCTGCTGCCTCTTTTTTCTCTTCTCTCACTTGCAACTCTTTTTTCTTATTCTTTAATTGTTGCATTAACGAATCGTTCAATTGATCACCTAGTGTAAGTGATTCTTTCTCTGGTTGATTCATTTGAGAGTGTCTTTGTGTTTGTCTTTGCTTCTTTTTCTTCATACTACTCACCTTTTACTTTTTTCTCCATTATAGAGGATACACGGCGAAATCGACAATAAAAAAGGTTCATTACTCTCACATTCTCTATTATTCATTTTTTGTAAATATGTTAATTTTTCGAAAAAACTAAATTTAACTATAGATATAATCCTATTAATCTATTAAAATTATGTCGTATGATGTCAGATTATAAAAAAAAGGAGAAATTAATTATGTGGAAAAAAATTATTCCTGCTGTTGCTGTTTTAAGTACTATTACTTTTTCAAGCGTATTCGCCGCTCCTCCATCTCAGACTCCTGCCGAACAAAACCGATACATAGACGTACAAATGCTTGGTATTAATGATTTACATGGTCAACTAGATACTGTAAAAAAAGTTAACAATAAAGAAGCTGGTGGCGCTGATTATTTAGCTACTTATTTAAAAGAACGCAAAAAACAAAACCCTAATACACTTCTCGTACATGCCGGTGATATTGTCGGAGCCAGCCCACCAGTTTCCGCATTATTACAAGACGAACCAACAATTGAATTTTTAAATGACTTAAAGTTTGATGTTGGTACAATCGGAAACCATGAATTTGATGAAGGTATCGATGAAATGAAACGCCTCATTTACGGTGGATATCACGAAAAAACAGGGAATTTCAAAGGAGCAAACTTCCCTTATGTCGCTGCAAACTTCTATAATAAATCAACTGGCCGCTTATTTTTACCACCATTCACTGTAAAAATGGTTGACGGAGTTCCTGTAGGGTTCATTGGAGTTGTTACAACGGATACACCGAATGTCGTTATGCCTACTATGCTTAAAAATGTAGAAATCACTGATGAAGTAGAGGCTATTAATAAATCCACACAACAATTAAAGCGTCTCGGCGTTAAATCTATCGTAGTCCTTGCACATGTCGGCGGAACAACTGATGAGTCTGGTGTAACAAATGGAGACCTCACTCGAATTGCAAATGAAACAGATCCCGAAGTTGATGTTATTTTCGGCGGACATAGTCATACGTACGTAAATGGTACTGTAAATAATAAACTTATCGTGCAAGCGAACTCTTACGGGATGGCTTTCTCTGATGTAGATGTAACGATTGATAGAAAAACAAAAGATATTATGAAGAAAAAAGCTGAAGTTATTACAACGTACCATGAAGGTGTAGAGCCTGATAAACAAGTAAAACAAAAGTTAGATCAATATAAAGAAAAAATCGCACCTCTTGTAAATGAAGTAGTCGGAAAATCTACAGCACCTATCGACCGTAAACAAAACGATGCTGGTGAATCTACACTTGGAAATTTAGTTGCGGATGCCCAGCGCCAAACTATGCAAACACAAATCGCTCTTATGAATCCTGGTGGAATTCGTAATGATCTAGACGCTGGAGATATTACATGGGGCGAATTATACGGCATTCAGCCTTTCGGAAACCAATTAATTAAAGTAGATCTAACAGGTCAAGATATTCGTGATATATTAAATCAACAATGGCAAAAAGGAGCAACGAGAATGCTTCAAATTTCAGGTATTCAATACACTTGGGATGCAAACAAACCAAATAACGAAAAGGTTACGAATATCCGTTTAACAAATGGTGAAGAATTAGTTCCCTCTAAAACGTATAGCGTAGTTGCAAATGCTTTCCTAGCTTCTGGCGGTGATGGATTCGTATCCTTTAAAAATGGAAAAAATGCTGAAACTGGTCCAAACGATTTTGAAGCATTAGTCGATTATGTAAAACAAGTGAAAGAACCAATTCAGCCGATTATTGATGGACGTATTCAAAAAAACAATTAAATACTATTCAAACTAGTGCGTGACACTCGAAAGAAGAAGCTCCTTTTATATGCAAGGAGCTTCTTCTTTTAGAGTCATACGTATTGTCATTTTTCTAGTGCAGTAAAGGATACGCACATAGCCCCTTGTTTCTTCGTAGTATATAGAAAACTATAATGGGGAAATTTGTATGTATTTCTATCAAACAATGACGATACATTGTATCGACAAACACATTCGTAGTATTGAGAAAGCAATTAATGGAGAATATAGCGCCATTCATTTTTATGCTAGATTAGCTACTTTAGCTCCAGACATAAATGAACGAACTCAAATCCTTGAAATTCGGCAAGATGAGCAACGAACAGTTGATTTTTACTTAGAAATTGCTGACGAAACGACAAATCAACAAGTGAAAGAAACATTTCGGCGCGCAGCAGCTGATGAACAAAATCATGCCGTTTGGTTCCTATATTACTTTTCGAAACAAAACAAAAAATGAAATAAAAGAAAGGATACACGCTCTTATATGGAACATAGTATCCTTTCTTTTATTTCTCTGGATACGTTTCATGATTAACATCATACCGTTGCAAAAATTCCTGTAGTGCTTCTTCTACAATTTTAGACTTTTGAATCCCTTTTGATTCCGATATAACATCTAGTCTTGCTAATACTTCTATATTAATCGAAAAGGTTCGTTTCTTTTTCTCTGTGCTCTTACTTATAATTTGAACACTTACTTCTTCTCTTTTTCTTAGCAATTCATAAATGCTTTGTAATTGTTCATAAATTAGTAATTGATAGTCTGTTTTTGCATATTGAAGGGCAGTAGCTTCTTGGATTTGCAAATGACGTGGCTCTTCGCCATCACCTATAAAGATACGTTTTTTCTGCTCTCCATCATATTCATATCCAATCACCCTTAATTTCTTTGATAATGTATATGGGCTCATTTCAAGCCGTTTCGCTATAATAGCGATTGATTCGCGTCTATTTAAAGAATCAATAATTTCTCCAATCGTCACATTCTCCCTCCTCTCTTAATCGCCTAAACTTGAAATCAAACCAGTATGTTATGATACAATGATTTTCTAGTAGTATATGCAAAAGAAAGAGCCTGTGCGATTCATACCATTTAAGAAAAGGAGGTTTACATATGCTTTTTCGTAGCCATACCCCTCAGTTTTACAACGAAAAGAAGCAACTAATCCCTAACAGTATCGCTACGATAGAAAGCGTTATGATTAATGACCGGAAACAATCTCTCCTTATACGCGGTCAAAACGTGGAACAGCCTATTTTATTATGCTGTCACGGCGGCCCTGGTATGGCACAAATCGGCTTTATTCGCCATTTTCAAAAAGAGTTAGAAAAGCACTTTATCGTTATTAATTGGGATCAGCGAGGGGCAGGTAAATCCTTTTTATGGCGGGACATCCAAACAAATCTTACGATTGATCAATTTTTTTCAGATGCAAAAAAGGTTATTCAATATCTTCTCAAACGCTTTAATAAGCAAAAACTATTTCTCGCAGGTCATTCTTGGGGAAGTATTATCGGACTACAAATCGCTAATCAATGTCCCGAATATATAGAAGCATACATCGGCATCGGTCAAATCGTACATATGAAGCAAAATGAAGAATTACTATATCAACATTTAATTAGCTCTGCCAAAAAACATGACCATAAAAAGGCATTAGCTTCTCTTTTAAAATTAGGGAAACCACCCTTTTTAGATACGAGACGCCTCATTATTCAAAGAAAGTGGCTTGGTACATTCGGAGGAGCAATCCAAAATGGATCTTCCTTTTCTTTCATACGAAAAGGCTTCTTTTCTCCTGAATATACGCTATTAGATTGGTTCAAATTTCTCGCAGGAAATTTAAAATCCGGAGTTTTATGGGAAGAGATGCTGACAATCGATTTCTTTTCATCTATTTCAAGTTTATCTATTCCTGTTTATTTTTGTTCTGGTCGCTATGATTATCAAACTCCTTATGCACTCGTTCAACAATATTGCGATATCATTCAAGCTCCTATTAAAAAGATGATTTGGTTTCCAAACTCGGCACATTCTCCAGATTTAGAAGAGCCTGAGTTATTCGCTAAATCTTTACAATCAATTAAACAAGAACTATCTTTTCAACATTAATAACAAAAGGCGCTTTTACATTTCATAGAAAACATTTTATAATGATATGTCGCAAGTATATGTCACTACAAACACTTGCTTGCCTTAACAGAATAAAAATTAGGGAGATTACATTTATTATGAACGCTGTACTCATCGCAGTAGCAGTCATGCTACTGCTTAGTTTGTTACGTGTCCAAGTCATTGTCGCCATTATCGTTGGAGCTTTAACAGGCGGACTTATCGGCGGACTCGGTATTTCAGAAACAATTAGTACTTTTACAGCCGGTCTTGGGAACAGTGCTCCTATCGCATTAAGCTACGCAATGCTCGGTGGATTTGCTATTTCCCTTTCAAAAACAGGACTTCCTGATGCAATGATCCAATCAGCTTTAAAATGGATCGGCAACGAACAAGACACGAAAAAACAAGTCTATTCTAAAATACTTATATTATTTATCATTTTAACAATGGCTTGTTTCTCACAAAATATTATCCCTGTTCATATCGCCTTCATCCCAATCTTAATTCCAGCACTTTTAAAAGTATTAAATGAGCTGAGGGTGGATCGTAGGCTTGTAACATGTCTTATTACATTTGGGTTAATTACCCCTTACATGTGGGTTCCAGCAGGGTTCGGAAAAATTTATCATGACGTATTGCAAACAAATGCTGCGCAAAGCGGTCTTACATTTGATGTCGCACTTATTCCAAAAGCGATGACTATTCCAGCAATCGGTATGATTATCGGATTATGTGTAGCGGTTTTCATTACATACCGAAAACCACGTACATATGAAACAGAACAAATTCATTCTGCACAGAATGAAATCGTTCCCTATACGAAAAGAAGCATTACTTTGGGTTTATTATCAATACTCGCTACATTAACTGTGCAATTAGCAACAGAATCAATGATTTTTGGTGCTTTAGCAGGTATTATCGTCTTATCAGTTAGCGGTAGCCTCCCTCTTAAAGAAGCCGATGCTATTTTAACGAGTGGAATGCGTATGATGTCCTTTATCGGATTTGTTATGATTTCTGCCGCTGGATTTGGCGCTGTTCTTCGAAAAACTGGACATGTTGAATCTCTTGTGCAAACGAGTGCACATATAATCGGAAATAATAAACCGCTTGCTGCATTTCTTATGCTCATTATTGGACTTCTCGTTACGATGGGAATTGGCTCTTCCTTTTCAACCATCCCAATCTTAACAACAATTTTCGTACCATTATGCGTCCAGCTCGGATTTAGTCCCATGGCTACAATCGCAATTATCGGTACAGCTGGTGCACTTGGTGATGCAGGTTCTCCAGCATCTGATAGTACACTTGGACCAACGTCCGGTTTAAATGCTGATGGTCAGCACCATCATATATGGGATACATGTGTCCCAACATTTCTACACTATAATATACCGTTACTTATATTCGGCTTTATTGCCGCAATTACACTATAAAAGGTGCGTTTTAAAAACGCACCTTTTACTTTGTTGTTTCTCTCTCAATGCACCTAAATTCTGTTTCCACTTCTTCTTGTCGCACTTGTTTCTTCTTTATTTTTCCTATTAACTGTTGAAAAGCTATTTCCCCATTTTCTTCGATATAACTTCCAATCGTCGTTAATGATGGACTTATCCATTCACCCTCTACACTCCCGTTAAATCCAATGATTTGTAACTTACCTGGTATATGAATATTAAGAGTTTTCGCCGCCCTGATTAGCTCAATAGCGACCTTATCACTTGAAGCTACAACCCCATCTATGTATGGATGCTTTTGTAACAATTCAAGAAACTGTTGATTCGTATACCCTTGTACAATTTCCTCTCGATAAGAAAGTCCTTCTTTCCAAGCAGTATCTAGAAATCCTGCCACATGCTCTTCCATTTCTTCACTCTCTACTCCCTCACCGATATAAGCAAGAAACTGGCAGCCTTTCTCTTTTAATAAAGAAACAGCTTTCTGTCCACTTTCATAATAGCTCATAAGAGATTGTCGTTCTTCAAGCACAGCGAAAGGAAGTGAGATTTCTCCTATACTTCGAAAAACAGATTTCGTCATTATAACGCCTGCAATGTTATTTTGCTCCAACATATCTATGTATCTATTCTTATTTTCTATATTACAAACTATTACTTGATACCCTTCTTTGTATGCTATTTCCTCAACGAAACGGAGCAAAGTGATGTATGATGGATTATGCAAATTATCTACAAGTAATGCAATCACCGTTGAAGGTTGTTTAAATAAAGGCTTTGCTGTAGCATTCGGTCTATAATGTAATTCTTCAATTGCTTTTTTTACTTGTTTCACCGTATCTTCATGGACATATCCTTTTTCGTTAATGACTCTTGAAACGGTTGCAACTGAAACACCGGCCAATTTTGCAACATCACGTATAGTTGCCACATCGTCACCCCTTAATATGGTAATAGATTACAATTTTAAATTAAACCAAAATATAACATTCGTCAAGGTTATTGTTTTATATTTCTGAAAATTGTTACACAATTTCCACTCTACTCAGAAAATATACTCCAGCTGAATTTCATGTGAAATCGCGATATTATCATAACCAATAAACGGAATTTCTTTCTTTATTTTTCGTGCTTCCTTTACCGCATCAATATACAAGTTCGTCATCATGAAGTTACGTTTTTGATAAAAACGAAGTGCGTTCATATTATCATTCGTCGTAATAAGCCACACTTTTTTACATTCGTTCTCTTTTGCCACTCGCAATACACAATCCACCAGTTTTGTACCAATCCCCTTCCCTTCCTCAAAACTATTTAACGATACAATTTCACACATGTTTTCTATCACTTTACATGTTATAATTCCCACTATTCTGTTATTTCTGAGTGCAATAAAACCAGGTAATTCTTCTAATTGATGTACTCTGCCTCGCGAGACCATCATTGAGCTTCCCCAGTTTTCACACATAAAATCCTGAATTGCTTCTTTCATTTCTGGTGTGATTTTTTGTATATGAACCATACACGATTTCTCCCCTTTTCACATCATTGTGATACAATGTTAGTGTATCACATGTAGAGGTATTTGGAGGATGAGGTAAAGTATGAAACGTTTTTTTACAGCATTGTTTACTATACTAGGTGCACTAACTGCGATTGGGATTTTCTTTACAAATAAAGTTATGTACTTGAAGAAAAAAACAGAGGAAGAAGTTTTAGAACGCGAAACGAAAAAGCATTTTCATTTGGACGATTTTAAGGCTATTCAAAAAGAAGAGGTTCACATCCCTTCTCAATTCGGATACGAACTTCACGGATATTACATGCCAGCTGGTCATTCCAATAAATTTATGATTTTTTGCCACGGTGTGACTGTAAATAAAATGAATTCCGTTAAATATGCAAACTTATTTTTAAATAGAGGATATAACGTATTTATTTATGATCATCGCCGTCATGGTAAAACCGGTGGTAAAACAACAAGTTATGGCTATTATGAAAAACATGATTTAAAGTCAGTAGTTGACTGGCTAAAAGATCGTTTCGGAACGAATATTACACTCGGAATTCATGGTGAGTCTATGGGTGCTGCAACTCTTCTTCAATATGCAGGACTTGTAGAAGATGGTGCTGATTTTTATATTGCTGATTGTCCTTTCTCTGATTTTTATGGACAGTTACAACATCGTTTGAAAGTTGAGTTTCATTTGCCAAAATGGCCTTTATTACCTTTAGCAAATGCCTTTTTAAAAGTTCGTGATGGCTATACAATTCGTGAAGTTTCACCAATTGATTGTATAAAAAATATTAACAATCCGGTTCTCTTTATTCATAGTAAAGATGATGACTATATTTTATCTGATATGACGAAATCACTTTATGAAGCGAAAGAAAATAATAAACAGCTTTATATTGCAGAACATGGTGCACACGCTTGCTCTTATAATGAAAATAAAGAAGAGTACGAAGATGCCATCGATCAATTTTTAAACACATATGTAAAAGAAACAAAAAACAGGCTTGCATAAGCCTGTTTTTTTACTGCGCTAAAACGTCTGTAACTTGTTCCATATTTTCAGAAATCCACTTTACTGCCTCGTCTAGCGTTGGGAATTCCGTCGTTTGAAAAGTTACCTCATCTTGAAGTAACCAAACATCTTTCGGTTCTTGTCCTACACCTGCGATTGACCAATGAAGTAAACTATATGGATGATTATCATTCAAAAATGATGCCCATGTGCGCTCATTTGCAATATTTTGTAGTGTGTGTAATTTTTTATCCATCTTTCGTCACCTTACTCTAGTCAGTTATAAAAACTATTATAACACTCTCTTCTCTCTCAAACAAAGTGCTCTTTTTATATTGTCAAGTACTCTCCCTAATTATATGATGAGAGTAAGCGTTTGGAAAGGAGGGATAACGTTGGCAAAAGTACAAATTAAAGTGAATGATAATGGCTCTTTTCGCGTTACAGGGGACGTGGAATTAGTTGACTCACAAGGGAATGTATTCCCAGCAAAACCAGCATTTTCTTTATGTCGTTGTGGTTTATCAAAAAACATGCCTTATTGCGATGCTTCGCATAAAGGCAAATTCGAGTCTGTTGTTAGAGCACCAGAGGCAGAATAAATATTTAAAGAGCATGCACATTTATTTGTGTATGTTTTTTCTTTTGATCAAAGCCTATACAGCCCTTCCCCTTTCAACATTTCTATTACTTTCGTCCCCATTCAAATCGGCATATATTTTCAAACAATTCTTCACATTCGAACATTTTTTACTATGCTTTTTTCTTTTTTGTGCTATAATGTGAGCAAACAACATCCTTCGGGGTCGGGTGAAATTCCCAACCGGCGGTGATGAAGCGATAGCTTCTAAGTCCGTGACCCGTTTTCAACGCGAAAACGGTGGATCTAGTGAAACTCTAGGGCCGACAGTATAGTCTGGATGGGAGAAGGATATGTTTTCTAGTAATTTTATATAGCGAATACACTTTTATTTCAGTATGCATATTTTTAAAGTTTCATTTTGAATCTTTATATATGTTTTATTTTGTATAGTTATGTTTCTATACTGAAATAAAAAGATACGACTAGCGTTGAAAGAATTTGATATTTTGCTAGGTTTTTTCCTTATGCCAAAATATCAGTCATCGTTAGGTTTCTTTCCTATACTTTCGTATTCGAACTATATTTCTAGAAATCACGTCTCCCAAACCCCAAGGATATAAAATCCTTGGGGTTTTTTGATTTTTTCAGGAGAGGTGAAAAGAATGACAGATCAAGAATATATGAGGATTGCCTTGCAGTTAGCACAAGGAACATCGGGACAAACAAGCCCAAATCCTATGGTTGGTGCCGTTGTTGTTAAAGATGGGAAAATCGTTGGAATGGGTGCCCACATGCGTGCTGGTGAAGAACATGCTGAAGTTCATGCTCTTCACATGGCTGGTGAAAGAGCAAAAGACGCTACCGTTTATGTAACACTTGAACCGTGTAGCCATTTTGGAAAAACACCCCCTTGCTGTGAATTACTCATTGAAAAAGGAGTTCAGCGTGTTGTAATTGCTACTCTTGATTGCAATCCACTCGTTTCCGGCAATGGAAAAAGAATATTGGAAGAAGCTGGAATCAAGGTGACTACTGGTGTTCTTGGGGCGGAAGCCACTTTATTAAATCGATACTTTTTTCACTATATGAAAACGAAACGTCCCTTTGTAACAATAAAAACAGCAATGAGCTTAGATGGAAAAACAGCAACTGTAACCGGTGAAAGTAAGTGGATTACAGGCGAAGAAGCACGCGCTGACGTTCACCAATATCGTCATATACATGATGCTATCCTAGTCGGTGTGAATACAGTTCTAACTGATAATCCACACTTAACAACACGAATTCCAAACGGAGGTAAACATCCTATACGCGTTATTTTAGATACCCACTTACGAACGCCGCCATCTTCTCATGTCATAACAGATGGCTTAACTCCGACATGGATTATTGTCGGTAAGGATGTAAGCAAAGAGAAAATAGCGTCTTATGAATCTAACAATATAGCTGTATTCCAAATGAAAACACAGCAAATTGAAATACAAGATGTCCTATCCCTACTCGGTGAGAAACAAATTCTTTCTCTGTTCGTTGAAGGTGGTCAAACGGTGCATGCAAACTTCTTAAAAACAAATAGTTTTAATGAAATCGTGACCTATATAAGCCCGAAATTAATTGGTGGAAAAGATGCACCCACCTTATTTGGCGGAGCTGGTTTTTCGAAGTTACAAGATGCACTTTCCTTAACAATTCAAGAGATGAAACAAATCGGTAATGATATAAAAATTGTTGCAACCTTAAAAAGCGAGGTGACGGAATGTTTACAGGAATCGTAGAAGAGTTAGGAACGATATCAAGCATGACTCAAAGTGGTGAAGCAATGAAGCTAACTATTAGCGCAAAGCAAATTTTATCGGATGTCAAATTAGGTGATAGTATCGCAGTTAACGGCATTTGCTTAACAGTAACTACTTTTACGACTACTTCATTCACTGTCGACGCAATGCCTGAAACAATGAAAGCAACATCACTTCGTATGCTAAAGCCAAGTGCCAAAGTGAATTTAGAACGGGCGATGGCTGCAAACGGACGATTCGGTGGACATTTCGTCACCGGACATATCGATGGCATCGGTACGATTTTAACTAAAAAACAACATTACAATGCCATCTATTACAAAATAGCAATTTCTGATGAATTACTACGCTATTGTTTGCATAAAGGATCCGTTGCTGTTGATGGCACTAGCTTAACAATATTTGATATAGACGAATCTTCAATTACAATTTCACTCATCCCCCACACAGTAAGCGAGTCTATAATCGGAGAAAAAAAAGCCGGGGACATCGTAAACATTGAGTGTGACATGATTGGAAAATATATTGAACGCTTTATCTCAAAGCCCGCAAAAAGAACTGGTTCAATGACCGAAAGCTTTTTACAAGAAAACGGATTTCTATAAGGAGGAAGCACAATGTTTCATCGTATTGAAGAAGCTCTAGAAGATTTAAAACAAGGAAAAGTTGTTATCGTATGTGATGATGAAAACCGAGAAAATGAAGGCGATTTTATTGCTTTAGCAGAGTACATTACACCAGAAACGATTAATTTTATGATTACACACGGTCGTGGTCTCGTTTGTGTACCCATTACGGAGGAGTACGCAGAACGTCTACAGTTAGAACCAATGGTATCTCATAATACAGATTCACATCACACTGCGTTTACAGTGAGCATTGATCATGTTTCTACAACAACAGGGATTAGCGCTCATGAACGTGCAACTACGATACAAGAATTGTTAAACCCTGCATCAAAAGGCGCTGATTTCAATCGCCCTGGACATATCTTTCCATTAATTGCGAAAGAAGGCGGTGTACTGCGCCGTGCTGGTCATACAGAAGCCGCTGTCGATTTAGCCAAACTTTGCGGAGCAGAACCAGCTGGAGTCATTTGCGAAATTATAAATGAGGACGGTACGATGGCACGTGTACCTGATTTACTAGAGTGCGCAAAACAATTTGATATAAAAATGATTACAATAGAAGATTTAATTGCTTATCGCCGCCATCACGAAACACTTGTGACGAGAGAAGTGGAAATTACATTACCTACAGATTTCGGTACTTTCCATGCAATTGGCTATTCTAACTCATTAGATATGAAAGAACATATCGCGCTCGTAAAAGGTGATATTTCAACAGGCGAACCTGTACTTGTACGCGTTCATTCAGAATGCTTAACAGGAGATGTATTTGGTTCGTGCCGCTGTGATTGCGGACCACAGCTACATGCTGCACTTGCTCAAATTGAGCGTGAAGGAAAAGGTGTTCTTCTCTATATGAGACAAGAAGGACGAGGAATTGGCCTTCTGAATAAGCTTCGCGCTTATAAGTTACAAGAAGAAGGGTTAGATACTGTAGAAGCAAATGAAAAACTTGGGTTCCCAGCTGATCTTCGTGATTACGGTATTGGCGCTCAAATTTTAAAAGATTTAGGCTTACAAAATTTACGATTATTAACGAATAATCCACGAAAAATTTCTGGCTTACAAGGTTACGATTTAGAAGTAACCGAGCGTGTACCGTTGCAAATGCCAACAAAAGAAGAAAATAAAACGTATTTACAAACGAAAGCAAGCAAATTAGGACATTTACTAAACTTATAATTAAGGGAGAGATACATTATGGTATTCGAAGGTCATTTAGTTGGTACAGGATTAAAAGTTGGGGTTGTTGTTGGACGTTTTAATGAGTTTATTACAAGTAAGTTACTTGGTGGAGCTTTAGATGGATTAAAGCGTCACGGTGTAGAAGAGAATGATATTGATGTTGCATGGGTTCCTGGTGCATTTGAAATTCCTTTAATCGCTAAAAAGATGGCCAATAGCGGAAAATATGATGCTGTTATTACATTAGGTACAGTAATTCGCGGTGCTACAACACATTACGATTACGTTTGTAATGAAGTAGCAAAAGGTGTTGCGTCTTTATCACTACAAACGGACATTCCAGTTATTTTCGGTGTATTAACGACAGAAACAATTGAACAAGCGATTGAACGTGCAGGTACAAAAGCTGGTAATAAAGGATATGAATCGGCAGTTGCTGCGATCGAAATGGCTCATTTATCAAAACAATGGGCTTAAAAAAGAGGCTACGGCCTCTTTTTTTATTTTCTCACCTTTTTTCGTACATCTTCTATTAATTCATCCATCGTTTTTCCTTCTGTTTTTATACGAAGAGCTTGTGCTGTTCTCCACACATTTTCTCTCTTTTCCGCTTCTTCTATAATAGAAATTTCCTTCCTCACTTCTTTTAAATCTTTTCCTTCTGTTTCAAGCCCAAAATGTTCAGCTTTCGTTCGAAAATGCTGTTCAATTCTTTGTTGCATTTCTTTTTGTTCAGGATTTTCAGCCGCCTTAACTGGATCAGCACTTATCGCTTTTATTAAAATCAGACAGGTCATAATAGTTAATATGTATTTGTACATGTAAAATCCTCCAACCCGATATAAATTACATTTTTACTATGTACAATTAGGGCTTGGAAAATTCGTCCACAAAATTATTTTTCTCGTCCAAAAGTGACTACTATCAAGCGTTAATGGACTTTTATTACATTTTATTTACAAAAAAAAGCAAACCCTTTAAAGAGTTTGCTTTTCATCTATCTTATAGCGCACATTCTTCAATCTCAAATCCTAAATCTTCAATCATACCCCAGTCCGCAGTCGGCTCTTGTCCAGCTGTTGTTAAATAGTCCCCGACAAAGATAGAGTTTGCTGCAAATAAACCAAGTGGCTGTACAGAACGTAAATTAAGTTCTCGACCACCTGAAATACGAATTTCTTTTGTTGGATTTACAAAACGCATCATCGCCAGCACTTTTAAACATTCTACAGGTGTTAATTCTTTTTGTCCTTCAAGCGGAGTACCCTTTACAGCAACAAGGAAATTACATGGAATAGAATCCGCATCTAAACGTTGTAATTCAAATGCAATTTCAGCGCGCTGTTCAATCGTTTCTCCCATTCCGAAAATTGCTCCAGAGCATGGAGAAATACCGGCTTGCTTCGCTTTTTGGACTGTATCAACACGATCGTCATACGTATGCGTTGAACAAATGCTATCATAATTGTTGGCATGCGTATTTAAATTGTGATTATAACGATGCACACCAGCTTCTGCTAACTGACCTGCTTGATCTTCATTTAAAAATCCTAAACAACAGCAAATTTTTAAATCTGTCGTTTCACGAATTTCCTTAACTGCTCCAATAACGTGATTTACTTCTTTATTCGTCGGACGACGACCAGATGCAACAATACAATATGTACCTGCTTTACGACGAATTGCTTCGTGCGCTCCTTCAACAATTTTCTCTTGTGTTAACCATGCATACTTATCAATCGGTGCTTCTGAAATAATAGACTGTGAACAATACCCGCAATCTTCAGGACATAATCCAGATTTCGTATTTATAATCATGTTCAACTTTACTTTCTTACCAAAATGATGATGGCGAATGATGTAAGCTGCATTCATAATTTCTAAAACCTCTGTATCATCAGCTTCTAATATTGCAATTGCATCTTCTTTCGTAATCATTTTCTCTTCTACTACGTCGTATGCAAGTTTTTTCCAATCCCTTTTTGTTTGTACTTGTTTCATTTCATCTCTTCCCCTCTTTTGTTATATACGTAAATAAAGCATGATATGTTGCCATTATCCCTTCTTTTCCCGTGAAGTCTCTTTCGTATATACGAAGCATCGTACGAAAGAGTGAAGGGCTTTGACAGTAAGACTCTTCATTACTATTGGTTGCCCCTACTTTTCGAATAGAATGTAGAAACTCCCTAACTTCTGTAAAGCTTTCTATGTAACACGTTTCAGAAACATGTACATTTCCTAATGGATTTTTGCATATATTCACTAACTGTTCTTTCGAAACGAATCGTTGTCCTATTGAAGTACAATTGTGTATCCCCTTTTCTTTCTTAGCACGCTGAAAAGACGTATGCAATTCTTGAAAAGTCGTATTACCAAACGTGGAAAATAATAATATTCCTTCTTCAGACAAATAGTTAAATAAATTTTTCACTGTCTCTTTTAAATCATTAAGCCATTGAAATGTAGCATTTGAAATGATGACATCATATGGATTTTCTAATTTTAATTGTTCAATATCTTCACATCGAAACATCACATTTTCCAAACTTTTTCTAGTTTTCGCGACTGCAATCATCTCATCAGCAAAATCCACAGCTGTAATATGAGCTTTCGGAAATAAATTTGATAATTGCTCTGTTACATATCCTGTCCCGCATCCAAGTTCTAAAATACGTATCGATGATGTTTCACTATATCGTTCCTTCAATGTAGAAAGTAACGAATGCGCCATCTTTTTTTGTACATTTGCATATTGATCGTAGGATACAGCCGCCCCGTTAAACCGTTTTTGCAGTAACGTTTTGTTGATCATGTCGTATCCCCTCTACAAATTGAATAATTTCATTTGCGCAATATTCAAAATTCGTTACACATAATGCATGCCCAGCACCGCTTACTACTTTTAGATTAGCATTCGTATTATTCGCCATACTATGGGCTGCAGACAATGGACATATTACATCCTGCTCTCCATGAAGGAGTAACAGCGGGGCTTTCATATCTATTACTTCATTTCTCATATCTGTTTCTATTAAATAATCTAAGCCTAATTGTAAAGACTGAATCGAGTCTCCTTTAAACTTCTGCGCAATCTCTTCAAAACTCGTATTCTCCCTCAGCTCACTTTTTGTAAACATATTTTCATAGAAACGCTTCAAAGTATCTTCTTTTTTTCTCGTTAAATTCTTTTTCATACGTTCTATATGCAAGGAATTCCATCCACTTGTATAGTCACTTGTATTGGTAAATTTAGCGGTACCACCAATTAGTACCATACCTTGGACCTTAATCTTTTTATAAGCTTGTACTGCCGCTAACGCTCCTAGTGACCATCCAACTAAAATTACATTTTCATCCTGCGCTATATCTATTATTCGCCCCGCAAATTCACTTTGTTCTTTCACGTTACGCCAATCTATACATTGAACAGAATATCCTTTAAAATACGGCAGAACCAAAGTCCAAACATCTTCTTCCATTCCCCATCCTGGAATAAAAATAAGCTTTAGCTCTTTCATACTAAAAACCCCTCTTCTTTACCAATGCGTATAATATGCTGAATAGCCCATTTTAAATCGGCTATTGTATGTTGTGACGTAACTGCAAAACGGACTCGAGAACTACCAACCGGAACAGTCGGCGGACGAATTGCAATGGCTGCGATACCTACCTCTTGTAACCTTTCACTAAACCGTAAAGTATTTTCATTTGACCCAACTACAATCGGTACAATATGAGTTGAGCTATTCCCAATATCAAAACCAGCTTCTTGTAAATGCGTCCTGAAATATGCACCATTCTCTATAAGTCGCTCTCTTCTTTCGTTATCTTCTTTCACAATTTCAATTGCTTTTCGGATCGCCCCTAATGTTCCTGGTGGTAAAGCTGTAGTAAAAATCAAGCTTCTCATCATATTTTGTAAATACTCTATATAAATGGAATCACCCGTTAAATACGCACCATAACACCCTAAAGCCTTACTAAACGTCCCCATATGTATATCAATTTTTTGAGCGATATCTTTTTCTATATGAGATAGTCCAGCTCCACCGATTCCATATATTCCACTTGCATGTGCTTCATCAACTATAATGATTGCCCCGTATTTCTCTTTCAGCTGAACTAAGCCTCTCAAATATGCAATATCTCCATCCATACTAAAAACAGTATCTGTTACGATTAATTTTCTCTTTTCTGGTGACGCTATTTGCAACATCTTTTCTAAATGATCCAAATCATTATGACGATATCTTTTATGCTCTGCTCCGCTTAATATAATTCCATCAACAATACTTGCGTGATTTAATTTATCACTAAAAACCATATCGTGACGACAGGCTAAAGCAGATATAGCACCTACATTTGCTGTATACCCACTATTTACAATTAATGCTCTTTCAGTACCTTTCCAGTTGCATATAATTTTCTCAACCTCTTCATACAATGGATAATTTCCTACAACGAGACGAGATGCTGTCGCTCCAGTTCCATATTTTCTCGTGCAGGCAATAGCAGCTTCTTTCAACCTTTCATCTCCAGCTAATCCTAAATAATTATTCGATGCTAAATTTAGCATCTTTTTCTTATTTCGAATAAGCCATGTCTCTTCCGCTTTCTCTGTTACATGTAAATTACGATACTGCCCTTGCTCCTTTAATTGTTCTACTTTAGATTGAAGATGCGTGCGCCACATTTGATTCATTTTGGATGAGCTCCTCTAATTTTGAAATCATAATATGCTCTTTTGCCGCCCCTAATAATTCTTCCTTTGTAAACTCTCCTTCAAGGAATGGTAATAACCCTAAAACCGGCACGCCACTTAACTCCTCAATCATTATTTTATTTTCTTGCACTCTTTCTTTTTCATATCCTTTACATCCAGATAAAATTACACCTGCTACTTTTAATCCATGTGCTTTTGCATAAGAAATTGTTAAAATAGTATGATTAACTGTCCCAAGCGTAGGACGCGCTACTACAATAAGAGGAAGCTGTAATTCTTTTGCAAAATCAATCACTAAAGCATCTTCTGTATATGGAACTGCAAGCCCACCAGCCCCTTCTACAAATAGGCTATTAAACTTTTTTAGTAGTTCATTATAGTGATCAGTAATTTCTTTTAACGTTACTGTCCTTCCAGCTCTTTTCATGGCAAGTCTCGGAGCAAGTGGTTCTTCAATGGAATAAGGACAAATTTCATCTTCTTCTGTCGGTACACCCGATAATGCTTTTAATCTTGCTGCATCACCCTCAGGATTTGATGCAACATGTCCACTTTGCAACGGTTTATATACACCAACATTATGTCCACGCTCTCGAAATATACCTGCCAATGCTCCTGTCACTACCGTTTTGCCAACTTCTGTATCCGTTGCTGTTATAAAGAAACCACTCATTACTCTCCCTCCGTAACATCCGAGATTGCTTTATATAAAATGCGTAACATCTCGTCAATCTCAGCCACCGTAGATGCAAGAGGAGGCATAAATACAATCGTATTACCGAGTGGTCGCAAAATCATGCCCAGCTCTCTTGAGCGTTTACACACTTGAACACCGACTCTTTCTGTCCATTCAAACGATTCTTTCATTTCCTTATTCTTCACAAGTTCAATACCAACCATTAGCCCACACTGACGAATATCTCCTACGTGCTTATATTCATTAAGAGCTTCTAATTGTGCCGCTACATATTCTGCTTTATGCGCAACATCTTCTATTAAATTAGTTTTTTCATATAGTTCTAAATTTGCAATTGCTACGGCACACCCTAACGGATTCCCTGTATAACTATGACCATGGAAAAACGTTTTTTGTTCTTCATAGCCTCCTAAAAAGGCATTATAAATTTCATCTGTCGTTACCGTAATTGCCACCGGTAAATAACCACCTGTTAAACCTTTTCCGGCTGTTAAAATGTCTGGCGTTACATCCTCGTGTTCACATGCAAACATTTTCCCGGTACGCCCAAATCCAGTCGCTACCTCATCTGTAATAAATAATACATTGTATTTTGTACATAAATCGCGAAGCCCTTTTAAGTATCCTTTTGGCATTGTAATCATCCCACCAGCACCTTGCATTAATGGCTCCACAATAATAGCTGCTACTTCTTCATGTTTTTCTTGTAGCATTTCTTCCATTTCTTCTAAATGTTTCTTTACAATTTGTTCCTTATTATCTCCATAAGGAGAACGATATGTATATGGATACGGCATTTTAATTGCCTCAAATAATAGTGAACTATACACTTGGTGAAACAAGTCTATTGCTCCTACTGAAACAGCACCTATCGTATCACCGTGATATGCTTCTTTTAATGTAACAAATCTTTGTTTTTTCGGTTTTCCTTTATGCTGCCAATATTGAAAGGCCATCTTAATTGCAATTTCAACGGCGCTAGAACCAGAGTCTGAATAGAATACTTTCTTCAAACCTTCTGGTACAACTTCAATTATTTTTTCTGCTAATAAAATAGATGGAACGTTAGCAAGTCCTAGCATAGTAGAATGAGCAATTTTATTTAATTGCTCGCGAATTGCCTCATCAAGTTCTGGTACTTGATGCCCATGAACATTTAACCAAATAGATGAAACACCGTCCCAATATTCATTTCCATTTACATCGTATAGCTTTCTTCCCTCTCCACGTTCAATAATGACAGGATCTTCTTCTAAATAATCTTTCATTTGTGTAAATGGGTGCCATACGTAATCTTTATTCTTCTTCGATAATTCTTCATATGTATAAAACGATTTTTCACTCGTGTTACTATTAACAGCCACAATTGTCACCCCTAATGTTAACTTATTTATAAATATAGTTAACATTAAAAACAAATGACTGTCAATTATTTTTAAATCAAATAGTTCTCAAAAAAGAACAACCTATCATACGATAAGTTGTTCTACTTTCCATGTTGTATCTTTCCAATTTCTAAAATAATCTCTTCATCTTTTTTTCCTTCTGTATTAATTCCAAGTTGCTTAGCATGCTCAATTAACAAATCATGGCGCTGCTCAAATCTAGCGTTATCTACTTCTTTTGTAACCTCTTCTTTTGTTTTCCCCTCAGTAGAAACTCCTAGTTTCGTAGCTGCTTTTTCCATCGATTTCTTCTCTTCAGTTTCTTTCACTTTCTTCACTTCTGACTGCTGTATTTGCTTTTGTTTCGACTGCTCTGATTCAGCTGCAAAAGCTGTGTAAATTCCAGCACTTCCGCCAACGACTAGTAAGGTGGTAAAAAGAATTATTTTTTTCTTCACTCTTTCCTCCCCTTTCAAATTCATTATAACGCACATTTTTACAGTATGAAAAACATTTCTCCTTTATTTCCCTAAAAAAATATCGAATGTTTTTATTGACATGTATGATGAATATATGATAAAAATTTAACTAACATCATATGAATCGGCGTTGATAGGATTTAGTAGTATTTCGTTTTCTGATTTCAGAGAGCTGGTGGTCGGTGCGAACCAGTACAGAGCGATTTATGAATTACCCCCTGGAGCTTCTTTTACGAAACGTGAGGAGTAGTGAAAGACGGTTTAGACCGTTATGTCTAAAGAGTGGTGAAATGAAACTGTTTCACAATTTAGGGTGGTACCGCGAATTTTTCGTCCCTGCATATATTGCAGGGGCGTTTTTATTTTATGAGCGCATATCATATGACCCTTTATTTTGTGATACATTCCTTTCACAAGCTAGGGTGGTACCGCGATTTCTTCGTCCCTGCATAATTATATGCAGGGGCGTTTTTTTATCCAATCATTTCCGTATCATATTGAGATGTTGACAATTACCGGTAATTTGTCACAAAATTCTAAATTTTAGAAGGAAATATACAATATTGGCGAATTTTATATAAAAAAGAGCTATTTTAAATTACTTAGGAGGGAAAAACAATGGTTTCAAAAATTGAATCTGTTCTTTTAACATTATTTATCTTTTTCTGTATTGGCTTTAGTGTTATCAAATTAGAAGTTTCACCACACATCCCAATTTTATTTGGTATCGTTCTTTTATTAGCATTTGGATTTATGAAAAAAATCTCTTGGTCTACTATGGAAAAAGGGATGATCAGTAGTATTTCAGCTGGTATTCCATCTATTTTTATTTTCTTACTTGTGGGCGTATTAATTAGTGTTTGGATCGCTGCTGGAACAATTCCAACTTTAATGGTATACGGCTTCCAGCTTGTATCTCCTAAAATTTTCGTCCCAACTGTTTTTGTTGTTTGTGCAATTGTTGGAACAAGTATCGGTAGTGCATTTACAACTGCCGCAACAGTAGGGCTTGCCTTTATGGGAATGGGTAGTGCTCTCGGATACGATCCAGCTCTGATCGCTGGTGCAATTATTTCTGGTGCATTCTTTGGAGATAAAATGTCTCCTTTATCTGATACAACAAACTTAGCTCCTGCTGTAACGGGTGTAGATTTATTTGAGCATATTCGCAACATGCTTTGGACAACAGTTCCTGCTTTCATTATTGCTTTTATCGCATTTTTCATTTTAGGAAGCGGTATTAGTGGAGACGTTGACTTCACTAACTTTATTAGCACGTTAGAAAAAAACACAACGATTTCTATCGTTACACTTATTCCAATTTTATTACTGTTCCTATTCGCATTTAAAAAAGTTCCAGCAGTTCCAACATTGCTTGCAGGAATTGTGGTAGGAATTATTATTCTCTTTATTTTTAAACCTAGCACTTCTTTAGCTGATTTAATGAAAATTATGCAAGACGGCTACGTTTCTAAAACTGGTATTAAAGACATTGATAGCTTACTATCTCGCGGTGGTCTACAAAGTATGATGATGTCGATTGCACTTATTTTCCTAGCTCTTTGTATGGGAGGATTACTACAAGGAATGGGCATTATCACGCAGCTGATGAATATCATCTCTAGCTTCGTAAAAAATAGCACACGCTTAATTATTTCTACTGCTTCAACTGCAATTGGTGTAAACTTCTTACTTGGCGAACAATACTTATCAATCGTTTTAACAGGACAAGCATTCGCTAACAAATACGATGAAGTCGGTTTAGAACGTCGTAATTTATCACGAGTATTAGAAGATGCAGGTACAGTTATTAACCCGCTCGTACCATGGGGAGTAAGTGGCGTATTCTTATCGAACGTCCTTGGCGTTCCGACATTTGATTACGTTCCATTCGCAATCTTCTGTTTAGCTTGCCCGGTCTTAACAATTATTGTTGGTTTCACTGGATTTGGTCTTTCATGGAAGAAAGAAAAGACAGTACCAGTTTCATAATATAATAAAAAGGATTACCTTAATCGGTAATCCTTTTTATATTTCTCCGCTATCTATTCGCTTTCTTTCTTCTAAATAACAGAAGTAATCCCGCTCCAACAAACGCCAAACCTGCTCCAATTGTAGAAACAACACTTGTACCTGTTTTCGGTAAATCACGTTCTTCTTTATTTTCACTTACAGTTGTTGTTTCTTTTGAGTTTTGATTATCCGTTGTAGTTTGTCCAGATCCTGTATTATTTCCATCTTGTTTTGGTTCATTTCCATTATTGCCTTCACCTGTTGGTGGTGTCGTTGGATTTTCTCCGTTATTGCCTTCACCTGTTGGCGGTGTTGTTGGATTCTCTCCGTTATTGCCTTCACCTGTTGGTGGTGTCGTTGGATTCTCTCCACCAGTTTCCTTATCATCATTCTTCTTCGTTATATCAATTGCATATTTAGCAAATTCATTTTCAGATGGTCCAACATATGATATCTTTCCATCTTTCTTTATATGATTTTGTGCATTTGGTGAAGAATCAAATGTTGTATTTAATTTATCTGCAACAATCGGCTTAAACGTCCAATTTTGATCTGCTGCTGGATCAATAATTGGTGTTTCTTGCATATATTTCACAATGATTTGACGTGTTTCATCTTGTGATTGGTATACAACTTCCCCTTTACTTACACCAGGGAACGTTTGGCTACTTCCACGATAGTTATTTGTAGCTACGATGAACTCTTGTTTGTCAGCTACAGGCTTACCTTCATACGTCATATTTACAATACGATTCGTATTTCCATTTACAACTTTACCATCTTTATCGTATTTCGCTGGTTGCGTCACGTCAATTTCGTATTTTAGACCATCTAAAATATCAAAATTATATGTAGGATAGCCTATATTTACTAGTGGCTGCTCTTCTGTTTTCGCTGGATCAATTTTATTAAACTGACCAGCAGACATTTCAAGCCATTCTTTTACTTGTGCCCCGTTTACTTTTACAGCATATAACGTATTTGGATATACATATAAATCCGCTACGTTTTTAATTGCTAATGTCCCTGCTGGAATATCCGTATAATATGTAGCACCGTTTCGGCCACCCGCTTTAAATGGTGCTCCTGCAGATAATACTGGAATTCCTTTATATTTACTATATTGTCCGTTTTCAGCGAATAGCTTTTCTACATACCATTTTTGTGCATTTGTCACAAGTTGTACAGAAGGATCATCTTGTACTAATGAGAAATAACTATTAATTGGCGCTGTCGTTTTTCCTACAGCTGTATTCACATAGTCAATTGTCGCTTGATGATCATCTTTAATTTCATTAACTAATCTTTGATCGGATTGTACTAATGGATTCCCTTTACTATCAGCAATCGGACGAAGTTGCGGCTTAGACTGATCTTTTTGTACTTCCCATTTTCCATTTACCTTTTTCAATTGCATATCAATAATACCTAAGTTACTACCAAAAACACCAGGCATTACAACTGGAACACCATTAAATACGTCCTTCACTTCAGTATGTGAATGTCCCATTAATACTGCATCTACGCCAGGAACTTCTGTCGCTAAATAAAACGATGCATTTTCCATTCCTTCGTTGTATCCACTCTTATCAACACCTGAATGCGCTAGTGCAACTATAATATCCGCACCTTGCGCCTTCATTTCCGGAACTAATTTTTTCGCTGTTTGCACAATATCTTTTGCTTTTACTTTTCCTTCTAAATTCGCTTTATCCCAATTCATAACTTGAGGTGGAACAAATCCCATTACACCAATTTTCACCTTTTGTTTTTGACCTGATTCATCCACTACTTCTTTCTCAAAAATATGATATGGTTTATCAAAGTAATGCTTGTCATTCTCATCATTACCATCATGATCATCTATATAGACATTCGAGTTAATAACCGGGAAATCCGTTTTTTTAATCACTTTTTTTAAATACTCTAAACCGTAGTTAAATTCATGATTCCCAAGAGAGATGACGTCATACTTCATTAAATTCATTACACGATATAATGGATGGACATAGTTAGGATCAACAGAATTCTCCTTCTCCTGATCTTTTATTTTATTCGCTACATAATCTCCAAGCGGTGTCCCTTGTAATGCATCCCCATCATCAAATAAGACAGAGTTCTTCGCTTCTTCACGTGCTTTATTCACAAGTGTTGCAGTTTGCACGAGACCTACTTTATTATCTGTTTTCGTTTGATAATAATCGTAATTCATTAAGTTAACGTGAATATCTGATGTTTCTAAAATTCGTAAGTTAACTGTACTCTCCCCAGCTTTTTCCTCTGCATGAGCTGTTGTCGGCAACACTTGCGGTGCTATAACGCCAATAGCAAGTGTTGCTCCAGCTAGCATTTTTTTTGACTTTTTCACAAAAAATCCCCCTTATACAATTACCCCAAAATAATGAAGTGAGTCTCTATCATTCTCTAACCACATACCTTTTTTCTTCTATTAGAGCGATAATCTTCACCTTATCTGACATTATCATATCTAAAGTACTTTCATACCGTCAATATTTTTTGACACACTTCTACAAATTTTCTGTAAAGTTTTCATAAATATATAATATGCCCTTACATTGCTTATACTGCTGAATATGATACAATTACCAATTACAAGGAGGATGAATTTATGAAAAAAGTCATCTTAACAATTGTTTGTCTCCTCCTTCTAATCATTTCTTATTCTTATTTTGAAAAGAACGATGAGACAAAACAAAAAGAAACTGAAAGAAAAACAGAAAAAACATCTGCTCCCAGTTGGATTGATAAGCAAACGAATGATTCCTTTTATCACCTCGTATTAGGTGATTCACTTGCAAAAGGATATGGATCTACACAAGGGGGATTTGCCGAATTAGCTTCTAAACAATTAGAAGGACAAATTCATAAACCAATTACGGTAGAAAACCTCGGTGTAAATGGTCTCACTACAGATCGTCTCGTTAAAAAAGTCCAGTCAGAAGAAGTTCAACAAAAAATTAGGGAAGCAAATATAATTACTATTAATATTGGAGGAAATAATTTATTCCGCTTAAATCATGATGTAGGTGTTATAGATGGTATTAAAATGTTAAATAAAGAAAAAGCCCGTTTTGAAACGGATGTAAAAAATATTGTAAAGACCGTTCGAGATCAAAATCCGAATGCTTTACTCATTCTATCTGAACTCTATAACCCTTTACAACTTGATGACTCCATCGCAAGTTATGCAGATATGTTTTTAGATGGTTGGAATGATTCTATTTATTCTATTTCAAAAGCACATCAACCGTCGATTGTTTTACCAATTCGCAAATTAATATCTAAGGATAAAAAAGATTTACTATTTGACCAAGTACACCCAAATGATAACGGTTATACGATTATTGCCAATACATTTACAAAGCAAGTGTTATCCTACAAATATTAAGGCTACCATGAAACAATTCTATTTTTATACCTTGTCTTTTTTGTTACAATGATAGTGGAAGGGGGCCGTTATATGGAATCACGCGAGTGGGAACGTATTGTTGATCATCTTCTTTCGCTAGTGCCTCTTTTTTATCGCAAATTTATGCTTCCTGGAGAGTTTTCTTCTCAAAGACATATGCCGCCATCACATACGCAAGTGTTACTGCTTTTGCATGAAAATGGTACATTAGCAGTTTCAGAAATTGGCAAGCGGCTAGCGATTTCACGGCCTAACATGACCCCTCTATTAAACAAACTTATTCAAGAAGAGCTAATAGAGCGTCATTATAGCGAAAAAGATCGAAGGGTCATTTTAATTTCCCTAACAACTGAAGGGAAAGTGTTAGTAAGTCAGTATCAGCAATTCATTTTAGGCAAACTAAAAGAAAATTTTCAAACATTATCTGAGGAAGAGCGTGAAAAGCTCATTTATTCTCTTAAAACCATTCAAAATTTAATTTTGAAAACAAACGCATAAAGCTGCTTCTAAATAGAAGCAGCTTTATGATTCGTAATAATTACCATAGTATACATTTGAATACGGCCATGTCGTTAAATATGGTTTTTGTTCTTGCGTAGGCTGTTGTTGTGGTATTTGTGGTATTTGCTGTAATTGTTGTTGTCGATATAACTCGTATTGTCTACTCATATCATAAACCGGATAATAATTTACATATGGGTATACTTGCGGTACGTAATAATAATACATTCATTCTCTCCCCCTTTTTCTTAAACATATTCAAAGGAGAAAATGAATGTGACATTCTTTATATTTGAACAAGTGGTTCTCTCACTTGTTTCTTTCTTTTCTTCAAACGTAACTTACGATTCTTTTCATATAAATAATGCACAACGAAATATGAAATTACCCCACACACAATTCCTATTATCGTCATACCAATTAATACATATACTTCACTCTGTAATAAGCTCTTTAACATCGTAAAAATATGGCTCGAAAACAAATCTGATATCGTAAATGGTTCATGATGTATTTTCTGTACATGAAATGGGTAAATCATTTTTCCTAGCGCATAAGCAAACGGAAATAAAAATACTGGGAGAAACGATATTTTCCCAATAATATTACCAATGACTGCGGCTGGAAAAGATCCCTTTGCTAACCTTACAATTGGATAAAATATTAAATATACGAGCGATGCCGTATAAATCACCAACATTTCTAAACCAAATCCAATAGCAAAACCTAGCGACACTTTCTTTGCTCCTTCTGGCGATCGAAGCAACTTAAAATATTGAAACTTTAATATTCTCCACATCCGCTGAAAAAACGAATATGTTTTCTTAGTTGTTTTCAAATTCATCATCTCTTTAACTATATTTTTTTATCTAGTATGTCCTTACATGATATGAAAAACAAATTTAGTTTTCTCTTTTTATTATAAATGATATAGAGATAATTAACTAAATATACATCCGACATTTCCATATAAAAAAACCTCCCTTTTAGGAAGGCTCTTCTATATTTTTAAATAAACTCACTAATAAAGCTTTTTGCGCGTGCAACCTGTTACCAGCTTGCTCAAAAACGATAGACTGTGGCCCATCTATAATCTCTCCAGTTACTTCTTCTTCACGATGAGCAGGCAGGCAGTGCAGGAAACGATATGTTTGCTTTGCATGTATAACAAGCTCTTTATTTACTTGGAAAGGCTGGAATAAAGTATATTTTTCTGCTTCTCCTTCTTGGCCCATACTCATCCAAACGTCAGTATAAATAAAATCTGCTCCACTTACCGCTAATTCAGGATTATGCAAAATTTCAATTTCAGCCCCTGTTTCATCAGCAATCGCTAATGCTTTTTTAACAATTTCTTCATTCGGCTCATACCCTACGGGAGTTGCAACAGTCATATTCATTCCGACTTTTGCACTCGCTAGCAATAGTGAATGACATACATTATTCCCATCACCTACATAAGCTAATTTAACTCCTTTAAACGTATGAACTTCTTCATATATCGTCATTAAATCTGCCAATGCTTGGCAAGGATGATGATCATCAGTTAAACCGTTAATAACTGGGATACTGGACTCTTTTGCAAGCTCCTCTACATCCGCATGCGAAAATGTGCGTATCATAATTCCATCAATATAATGAGATAGTACTTTCGCAGTATCTGACACCGTTTCTCCTCTGCCAATTTGCATCTCTTTTCCACTTAAAAACATTCCATGTCCTCCGAGCTGTACCATTCCTGCTTCAAAAGAAACGCGAGTACGGGTTGAATGTTTATCAAAAATGAGACCTAATATTTTCCCTTGTAATAAAGGCTCCTGCTTGTTCTTTTTTAAATATATAGCGAACTCAATTAAAGAAATGATTTCTTCTTGCGTCAATTCTTCTAACGTTAAAAGATCTTTCGTATTTAATTTCGGTACTTGTACAGTTGACATGAAATTTCCCCCTTATATTATTGATGCATTTTTTGTACAAACCACTCTTTTTATCATATATATTGCCTGTTCTAGCTCTTCATTCGTTACAATAAGTGGTGGTAATAGTCTTATAACATTAGGCCCTGCTTGTAATACGAGAAGTCCTGCTTTTTCTAGTTGTTCTATGACATTTGCAACCTCATGCTTGCATTCGATTCCAATCATAAGTCCCTTACCACGAATATTTTGAACACATTCAACGTGTCGTAATTCTTCTTGCAATTTCTTTAATACGTACTCGCCCTTTTCCTGTACCTCTTTAAAAAACGATTGTTCCTTAATGCATTGCAATACTTCTTTCGCTGCAGTCATAGCAATATAATTCCCACCGAAAGTTGAACCGTGTGACCCGGCAGTAAAAGAAGAACCTAGTTCTTTTCGGCCAATCATCGCTCCAACTGGAATACCATTCCCAAGCGCCTTTGCGATGGTAACGATATCAGGAACTATTCCCATTTGCTCATAAGCGAATAGTGTTCCTGTTCTGCCTATTCCAGTTTGTACTTCATCTATAATAAAAAGAGCATTGTACTGATTACATAGTTTTTCAATTTCCTTCAAAAAGGATGGATCAGCTAATATTACTCCTCCTTCTCCTTGAATAACTTCTACCATTACCGCCGCAACTTCTTCATTCATTACTTCCTCTAATGCTCGTATGTCGTTAAATGGTATATGTAAAAAAGACGGAAGTAATGGACCGAATCCTTCTTTCACTTTATCTTGCCCTGTTGCACTCATCGTTCCAAATGTTCTCCCGTGGAAAGATTGCTCACATGTTACTACGAGAGATTTTCCAGTATGCTTACGTGCTAGTTTTAAAGCCGCTTCATTTGCCTCCGCCCCGCTATTACAAAAAAACACATGATCTAATGCTGTATCTTCTGTTAATAATGATGCGACCTCTTCTTGTAAGGAGTTCGTAAATAAGTTAGATATATGCCATATATTTCTAATTTGCTTTTCTACTGCCTTTACAACCGTAGGATGACAATGTCCTAAGTTACATACTCCAATACCAGAAGTGAAATCTAAATATTGCTCACCACTTTTATCAATAACTTTCGCCCCATTGCCCTTTAGAAATTCAATTTCTCTTCTTCCATATGTTTGAAAAAGATGGCTTGTCATACGATACTCACTCCTTTTGTTACCGTAGTTCCAACACACTCTCCTGTAACCTCAGTAAAATCCTTTGTACCATTTACGATACTAGCCTTTTTCACTCCCATTTTTAACGATGTAAGTGCCGCCTGTACTTTCGGAATCATTCCACCTGTAATGACGCCTTGTTCTATAAAAGTAAGAATTTCATATTCATCCGTTTTCTTTACCAATCTTCCTTCGTGTAATACTCCATCTACGTCCGTTATAAAAATGAGTTCTTTTGCGGATAGTGCGGCTGCAATTCCAGCTGCAGCGGTATCTGCATTTATGTTATAAACCTCATTACCATTTATCCCAATTGGGGCAATGACAGGAATATAATTCATATCTATCAACCCTTTCAATAGGGCTGTTTCTACATAACTTACTTCTCCTACATATCCTATCGCTTCGCCAACAGGTTGAACTTGAAGTAAATTACCGTCACATCCTGAAAGCCCCACCGCAAGTAAATCATGTTTTTGTAAATTCATTACGAATTTTTTATTCGTAGTTCCGCATAGCACCATTTGAACAACATCCATAACCTCTTTCGGCGTTACTCTTAATCCATCTTTCTTTTCTATCTCGATATTAGAGTCTTCTAACTTGGCATCAATTTCTGGGCCACCGCCATGGACAATAACAACCTTATACTTATTTTGCAATTTCTTTATACAATCAAAAAAGACACTATTTAATCGATTCAACATGCTACCGCCACATTTAACTACAATATAATCACTCATATTCTCTCTCCTTATGTACGATAACAAGCATTTATTTTCACATATTCATAACTTAAGTCGCAGCCCCAAGCTGATCCCGTTTCATTTCCTAAATGTAAACACACATCAATTTTTATTTCATGTTCTTGTAATTTCTTTGTCATTTCCTCTTCAGAAAACATTTGAGGCTCACTATTTTTTAATACGGCGATAGATTGAAGAGTGATATCAATTGTATTTGGGTTAATAATTACTTCACTCTGTCCAGTACTACTAATAATTCGTCCCCAATTTGGGTCCTCACCGTATATCGCTGTTTTCACAAGACTGGAACCGACTATTTGTTTTGCAATTTTCTTTGCTTCTTCATTTGTTCTAGCCCCTAACACGTTTACTTCTATTAACTTCGTAGCACCTTCACCATCTTGTGCAATTTTTTTCGCTAAATCTTCACATACCTTTTGTAAAGCAACTACGAAAGTTTCCCAGTCTTCATGTTCCATATTCATCGTTTTCGTTTCTGATAATCCACTTGCCATAGCGATGACCATATCATTTGTAGAAGTATCTCCGTCCACCGTAATTTGATTAAACGTATGATTCGTAATTTGTGATAATGCTGTTTGCAATACTTCATGCTCTATATTGGCGTCTGTTGTAATTAAACTAAGCATCGTTGCCATATTCGGTTTGATCATCCCTGATCCTTTTGCGACCCCAGCAATGATCACTGCTTCCCCATCAATTATCATCTCATAGCAAGTTTCTTTCGTTATAAGATCTGTCGTTAAAATTGCTTCACAAAAAGAATAAGCTTCACTTACTTCCTTTGTGGGCACAAGAGATTCAATTCCCTTTCGAATGATATCCATCGGTAAAGGTACTCCAATTACACCTGTTGAAGCGACTGCGACGTACTTTTCTTTTACTCCAAAGTGTTCCGCTCCTAATGTTCGCATCTCATAAGCATCTTGTAATCCTTTCATCCCCGTACAAGCATTTGCATTGCCGCTATTTACAACAATTGCTTGTAATTTCCCTTCTGCTGCTATGCTATCCTTCGTTACTTGCAACGGCGCTGCTTGTATTTGATTTGTTGTATACACAGCGGCACATGATGCTGGCACCTCACAAACGATTGCACCCATGTCCTTTTTCACCTTTTTCAGACCATTTGCAGTACCGATTGCCAAAAAGCCTTTTGGTGTAACAATTGAACCATTTGCTAATTTTGTAATAGACGATGCTTTAATCATAATTTCCCCCTTATGGATAAAGCGGCATATGCTGTAAACCCGTTGTCTCTTCTAGTCCCGCTAATAAATTTGCATTTTGAACTGCTTGCCCTGCCGCACCTTTCATCATATTGTCTATAACAGAAACGACCGTAACTCTTTCTGTTCTTTCATCGTAAGCTATCCCAATATCACAATAATTTGAGCCCCTTACTTCTTTCGGACTTGGAAATTCTCCTTGCGAGCGAACTCGAACGAAAGCTGAGTATTCATACGTTTCTTCATACAACTTTTGAAGTTGCTCTATTTTCATTTCCTCTTTCACTTTCGCATAAAGTGTAATCATAATCCCTCGTGATATCGGTATTAAATGTGTACTAAACGTGATTGGCTTCGTTTCATGATTCCACTCTGCAAGCATTTGCTCAATCTCAGGAACGTGCTGATGTTGATTAACTTTATAAATGTGTAAGTTATCGTATAACTCAGGAAAGTGAGTCATTGTTGTTGGCGTTTTGCCCGCTCCAGATACTCCTGATTTCGCATCAATAATAATTGAAGCTTCTTCAATTATGCCGCTACGTACTAACGGCGCTACCGCTAATAATACAGCTGTAGCAAAACATCCTGGGTTTGCAATTAAATTTGCATTTTGGATCTCAGGCCTTTTCCATTCACTTAATCCATATACTGCTTTCCTAAGAAATTCTTCCTGTGCAGCTGGCCTTTTATACCACAATTCATATGACGAGGGATCTATCATACGAAAGTCCCCAGATAGGTCAATTACTTTTAAACCTACTGCCAATAATTTTGGTGTTAACTCTGCCGATACTCCCGCTGGGGTTGCTAAAAATACAATTTCAGCTTCCTTCTCTATTTTCTCCGCATCAATTTCTTGTAACGTATGGACAAGAACATTTCGAAAATGCGGGTATACATTTGTTATAAATTCACCAACTTGTGAAAAAGAATGGAGAGATGCTATCGAAAAATATGGATGTTGCTCTAATAACCGAATTAACTCAATACCTCCATATCCAGTTGCTCCAATAATTGCGACTTTCATAAGCTCCTCCTCATATCTATTCTTTAAATTAAGTTTGATTATAATATTGCATAATTATAAAGTCAATTAAATATTTATAATTTTTAAAAACTTCAAAATATTATTATCGCTATAAAAGTAATATACACAAGTGGATTTTTATGCAAAAATATTGCATAGTAGTATTTTCATTTCACTTCAAGTACAATAAAACAATACATGTATACATACAGGCGGGGAAAAACATGAATAAAAAATTAATTGAGAAAATGATTATAAAAAGTTTTCGGCAATATCAATGTAATCCTGTTTCAAAAGAGGATCAGGAAATGCTAATTAAACATATTCAAATGATAATTCATTCAAATACTGGAATTGATGTATACGAGGCTGTTGAGGATATCGTTTACGATTATGTGACTGGAAAATAAAAAATAGGAGATTTCCATATGGAAATCTCCTATTTTTTACTTAATGATTTGCCTGCAACGCGTTCAAATAAACCTGGGAATAATGCGTAGAGCTTTGGCCCCATTCCCATCCACTTCGGCAAGTTTACTTCACGTTTTTTCGTTTGCATCGCCTTTACGATTTGTTCTGCTACATATGTTGGTTTTAACATGTAACGTCCCATATTTTTCACATATGTACCTGATTGATCGGCTATTTCAAAAAAGTTCGTTTCTATCGGTCCTGGGTTAATTGCTGTTACATACACATTTGTGTTAGATAACTCCATACGTAAACTATTCGTAAATCCTAATACAGCGTGTTTTGTTGCTGCATAAGCACTCGACTTCGGAGTTGCAATTTTTCCAGCCAATGAAGCAATATTAATAATTTGTCCTTCGTTCCTTTTTACCATATTAGGTAATACCGCTTTCGTACAAGCTACTAATCCAAATACATTTACTTGAAACATATCCTTTACTTCATCCATTGAAGCATCTTCAAACGTTTTAAAAATACCAAACCCAGCATTATTTACCAATATATCAATACGGCCTACTTCTTGTAATACCTTTGAAAAAACAGATTGTACTTTCGTTTCTTCACTTACATCTAATACATAGTAATAGCAAGGCGTATTATAAGTTACTTTAATTTTGTCTGCTAATGCTTGTAGCTTCTCTTCTGTTCGAGCCATTAATACCGGCGTCGCCCCTTGCTCTGCAACCTGCATTGCAACTTGCTCTCCAATTCCACTAGAAGCACCTGTAATGACGATTACTTTTTCTTGTAAACGTCCCGTCATTGCTGTCACCTACTTTGCATAATAAATCAATTGTTGTGAAGATTCATCAATCATCACCTGTTGATTATATGCTAAAAAGTCTAATTGTCCAACAGTTTCTGAGATAGTAAGTGGTAATTGCTCTTTATATAATACCGGAAATAGTTTTACACACACCTCAAATGCTGTCATTGGCTTTTCCTTTAATAGTTCAAGCACTTTAAAAGCACGTGTCTCTTGCTTTTGTAATCTTGTTTCAATAAGTTGTTTCACATTCAGAACATCTTCCCCATGCCCTGATAAAATCCGTGAAATATTCATTTCACTTAAACGTTTTAACGTTTGATTGTACTGCAATAAGGGATGCGCTCTTTCTGTTTGCCCTTCATATGGTGGTTCTAATATTGGATTTGAAGAAATATGACTAATGAGAGCATCCCCACCAATTAATATTCCATCAGATTCTCTATATAATGAAATATGAGTGGAAGCATGACCCGGGGTTTCAATCACTGTAAATCCAGGTAACGAATCTATACGATCTCCCTCTCTCACGGTATGTGTTAACGATCTATTACAAGAATATTTAAGTGTCTTCGTCGTCAATAACGCCTCACCATTCAGAAATACTGCTGGAACGCCGAACTGCAAGGCTGTCTCTTTAAAAAATTCATGATACCTCTTTAAAAATTCAGCATTCTGTGTAATCCACGGTTCATTCCAAGGATGTCCGATAATCTTTACTTTTTCAGAAAATGTATTTAAAAGTCCGCAATGATCCGCATGGTGATGCGTAATCACTACCGTTTCAATATCTTCTATCTTATATCCTAATGCACCTAATTGACTTTCTAGTGCTTTCTTTGCTTCTTCTGTATTTGTCCCTGTATCAATTAACGTTAATGTTTCTCCCTCAACTAAAAACACATTCACTGTCTCAACTGCAAATGGAACAGGAATCTCCATTCGATGAATCGCCGTCATGCTTAGCCCCCCCTGTCTTTTTCCGGTTCAAAAATGAATACCTCTTCAGTTTACAACTTCCCTATAAATTTGTCATTATTTTCAGATAAAAAGAGGTCTTTTCCATAAAAAAACGAATGTATGTACATTTATAAGTATTTCTAACCAAATTTAAAGGAGGCACATCATGTCTATGCAAAACATTTCCTTTCTCGGTGCAGGCTCTATTGCCGAAGCGATTATTGGTGGCTTATTAAACGCAAATGTTGTTAAGGGAGAACACGTCACTGTAAGTAATCGTTCTAACGAGACAAGATTACAGGAGTTACATAAAAAATACGGTGTCAAAGGTACACATAATAAAAAGGAATTACTTGCTGATGCAAATATTCTTTTTCTAGCTATGAAGCCAAAAGATGTCGCAGAAGCGGTTATTCCTCTTAAAGAATACATAAATAATGACTTGCTTATTATTTCGTTATTAGCAGGTGTTTCTACTCATTCAATTAGAAACCTACTTCAAAAAGACGTTCCGATTATTCGTGCAATGCCAAATACATCTGCAGCCATTTTAAAATCCGCTACCGCTATCTCACCTTCAGAACACACAACGGAGGAACATATTCACACTGCAACATCTTTATTTGAAACGATTGGTCTCGTCTCTGTTGTAGAAGAAGAAGATATGCATGCTATCACTGCATTATCTGGAAGTGGACCAGCTTATATTTATTACGTGGTAGAGGCACTGGAAGAGGCAGCAAAAAAAATTGGTTTAAAAGAAGATGTTGCAAAATCTCTTATTCTTCAGACGATGATTGGTTCTGCTGAAATGCTAAAAGCAAGCGAAAAACACCCTTCTATTTTGCGAAAAGAAATTACTTCTCCTGGCGGAACAACTGAAGCAGGTATTGAAGTATTAAAGGAGCATAATTTTCAACAAGCATTAATCTCATGTATTACACAAGCAACGAAACGATCACACGATCTTGGAAAAACATTAGAAGAAATAGCAAAAGAAAAATAAAAAACGGAGCTCAACTTTATTTGAGCTCCGTTTTTACTTTAATCATATGATATGCTTTTAGTTATTACTCTTACCAAAAATCTCTTCTTGCAAACGACGACCTGTCGGTGTTGCTGCAAGGCCACCTTCTGCTGTTTCACGAAGTGCTACTGGCATCGTTTGTCCAATTCTAAACATCGCCTCAATGACTTCATCACATGGAATTGTACTAGTTACACCAGCTAATGATAAATCAGCTGAAATCATGGCATTCGCAGCTCCTGCTGCATTACGTTTTACACAAGGTACTTCTACAAGCCCTGCAACAGGATCACATACTAAACCAAGCATATTCTTTAATGAAATCGCCATCGCTGTAGCTGCTTGATCTTGTGTTCCACCAGCCATCTCAACTGCTGCTGCAGCTGCCATTCCACTTGCTGAACCTACTTCAGCTTGGCAACCTCCTGCCGCGCCAGAAATACAAGCATTATTCGCAACAACCATACCGAAAGCTCCTGCTGTAAATAAAAATTCAATCATTTCTTCGCGTGTCGGCTGTAATTTTTCTTGCAGTGCAAACAGTACACCTGGCACTGTTCCAGCAGATCCTGCTGTTGGTGTTGCACAAATAATTCCCATCGCCGCATTTACTTCATTTGTCGCAACAGCTTTACTCACTGCGTCCAAAATCGTATCTCCAGATAAACCTTTTCCACTCTGCATATACGCTTGGACTTTCACAGCATCCCCGCCAGTTAAACCAGTCGGTGATTTTACACCACGAATACCGCGTTCTACTGCTTGTTCCATCACGACTAAGTTCTTTTCCATTCCAGCAATTACTTCTTCACGTGAGATATTTCTTGTTTGCATTTCACATTGAATCATAATTTCTGCGATTTTTACATTTTGCTCTTTAGCTTGCGCCACTAGTTCCGCTGCGTTCCGAAACATGGTGTGTCCCCCCTGCAATTAATCCATAATAGTTACTTGACAAATATTTTGTTGCCCATTTATTTCCGCAATTACTTCATCTGCTAATAATTCATCTGTTTCAATGACCATAAGCGCTCTTCTTCCTTTTTCTTTACGAGAAACACTCATTGTACTTATGTTAATCTCATGCTTAGCAAGGATTGAAGCTACAGCTGCGATAGCACCAAAGCGATCGTTATTTACAATAAGTAGTGCTGGACTCGTGCCTGTTAATTGAAGATCGAATCCGTTTAATTCTACAACTTCAATTTTACCGCCACCAATTGAGCAAGCAACAACTTCAATTTCCTCTTCACCTTTATACAGACGAATTTTCGCTGTATTTGGATGCGGAGCATTTGCATCTTCTTCAATGAATTCCACTTCAATCCCGCGTTCTTTTGCAATATCTAACGCACTTGGAATACGTAAATCATCTGTTTCAAATCCTAGTATTCCACCGATTAGCGCTACATCCGTACCGTGACCACGGTATGTTTTTGCAAATGAACCATATAATGAAATGCTAACTCTCTCTGGTTCATGACGAAACAGCTGACGAGCAACTTGCCCCATTCTTGCCGCGCCTGCTGTATGTGAACTTGATGGACCAATCATAACCGGACCAATAATATCAAACACTGAGCGATACTTCATCATAACTCCCCCTAAACCTCTATGAAAAAATTATTTACTATTCTATTAAGCTACCGAATCGGTTGCTGTTCCAGTCGTACCACGAATTTGTTCCGCTGTAAGAATTGGATAGTTTTTGAATAACAGTGAAGCAATATATCCTGAAATAATACCAGTTATAATAATAAATAAGAAACTTAGCATTACCTGCATTTAAAAATAATATAAGATAGTCCACAATAAAGTCTGGTAGCAATCCAAAGTTTAACACAGAACCCCTTACAAGCATAGCATAAACAAGTGAAACTCCCATTGCTTTCATACCTTTTGATATTTTAAAGCTAAAAAGGAAAAAAAGACTTAGTACAAATAATAGTAATATCCTTCCTATTATAATTTCCATGTTGCTCTCTCACGATTTAGTCAACTTCACTTGTTATGACAAATGGCTAAAACGCATGTAGCCTACAATAAATTATAATCTGCCCTCATTATAGCTTGTTTTTAATAAAACGCTTACTTTTAATGAATTTTAAAAGTTCTGAATAAAAATCCATTTTCGCTACTTGTACCACTCGTATGTCGTCTGACTTATATAACAGTTTTTCTAAATAATCGGTATTATGTATTTTTACCCTATATCTTCACATCATTAAAACTTTCTGTGTCATCCTATATAAAAATAAAATGATAACAGTTTTATTTTTAATTTTTTTTAGAAATAAAAAAAATGGCAACCTATCGTCACCATTTTTTCACAACATTATTATCTTTCTACTGGAAATGATTTTAAATCCGTAGCTATTTCTGTATTAGAAAATAGCTCTCTTGCCTCTTTCAATAATTCCTTATATGTATCTCCTTGATAACGAGAACTAATATGAGTCAATATTAAGCGTTTTGCATTTGCCTGAAGTGCAATACTCGCAGCTTGCTTAGATGTGGAATGAAAATAATCATACGCTTGTTGTTCATCTTCTGCCGCAAAAGTCGCTTCATGAACAAGTACGTCAGCATCTTGCGCAAGCTCTCTACTCGCTTCGCAATATCGTGTATCGCCTAAAATTGTAATAACTCTTCCTTTTTGAGGCGGGCCAATAAAATCTTTTCCATCTAACACTGTGCCATTCTCTAATTCAACTACTTCACCATCTTTTAAGCGTTTAAAAACTGGACCAGGTTTCACACCCATTCCCAGTAACTTATCCACTAAAAGAGCTCCCTGTATATCTTTCTCTACAATTCGATATCCGAAGCATTCAATTCCATGTGATAACCTTTTTGTTTCTACACAAAATTCATTATCCTCAAACACAATACCTTCTTCCGTAATCTCAACGATTTCAAGTGGATATTTAACATGTGTCGTACTTACTAATAATGCCACTTCAATAAATTGTTTAATTCCTTTTGGTCCGTACACTGTTAATTTTGTTGTTCCACCTTGAAACGAACGGCTACCCAATAAACCCGGCAATCCAAAAATATGATCGCCATGTAAATGCGTAATAAATATTTTTTCAATGCGGCGTGGACGTACAGACGTATGTAGTATTTGATGTTGCGTCGCCTCGCCACAGTCAAATAACCAAGTCTGTCCTCGTTCTTCTAACAACTGCAAAGCAATTGCTGAAACATTCCTTCCTTTTGAAGGAACACCTGCACCAGTCCCTAAAAATACAAATTCCACTTTCTTTCCTCCAGCTCTTTATATAATCTATCTTTCATCTTACGGAATGTTATTTCAAATGGCAAATTGAATTTGTATAACCAATCATCTAGACAACTATATAACACGAACATTATACTTAAAAATTTAGCTATCGTTCGTATTTTGTGGTAAAATGATTGTACTACATTTTAAGGGAGCGTTTTATTATGAAAGAAGTATTTCGTTTACAAACTGATTTTTCATCTTCATTTGATCGCTGGGTAAGTTCTTTCGTTTCTGATCACCCAGCACAATTAGAATGGACGACTTTAAAAGAATTAATCCATGAATATACAACATCACATACAAATGAGACGTTACCAACATATATTTCTTCAGCTTTAACATATTACGCACAACGCGTTTCAACAACAAGTAACTCAGAAATTGTTATTTTTGAAAATCCTACAATCTCATAATCTATAATAAAAAGCACTGTAATCAGTGCTTTTTATTTATGTTCATTAAAGTATTTATTTTCCCGCCTTATTTCAAAAAACTCCGCTTATTTCCTACTATATAGCCATCATAAATCTATTTGATTTTTCAAAAAAACAGATTAAAAAGATATTGACACTACGATTTTACAGTGCTAATATTCAACGTGTAATTGAATATGGTCTCTGTTAGGTGAGGCTCCTGTATAGAGAAACGCTGCTGCCCAAAAATGTCGAGAGACGCCAATGGGTCAACAGGAAAGGTCGGAATGAAGGCCTTTCTTAACGTAGCTGGTTTCAGTACCTATGCTATACAGTGCTAAAACTCAACGAGGGAGAGGTGCGTATGTTTTGTCATACACAAAAACTGTTTTTATCTATGTTTACTAACAGTCTTTGTTGTTGACTCTTTTTGACTATGAATTCAGACCTTTACTCGTTTTGAGTAAAGGTCTTTTTTATATCTTTATGCACCCTACTATGAAACAAACATAGCATATTCAGAAACTATTAAATTGTACGGAGGTGAGGAACAGTGTCAAGTGATGATTCGGCCCAGATACCCATATGTTTTACATTTATATTTCATCATGTAGGTAGGAAAGAAGCTGTTCCTCCCTGTTTAAAATAGTCGAGTAACAGATTGTTTCCTCCTTCATGAAAAGGAGGAACTACCAATGTTAAATTTACAAAAACAAGAAACGAAGCATGCTTACGATCAAGATAGCATGAAAGCAAATAACGAATTATTAGTGGAAGTTGCAACACAGGATGTAAACTCTGCGTTAAAACTCTTAGAAACAACACAAGATGGACTCTCTAAACAAGAAGCGTCTCGTAGACTTTCTTTATATGGTCCGAACGAAATCGCTCATAATAAAACATTGCCGTGGTACATTCAATTTCTGCTGGCATTTAAAAACCCATTTATTTTTGTTTTGTTAGCTCTTGGAGCACTCTCTTTTTTCACAGATGATATACAAGGAACAATTGTCGTATCTGTAATGGTACTGCTAAGTGCAACGATTCGCTTTTTACAAGAATTCCGCTCTGAGAAAGCGGCGGATAAGTTAAAGGCTATGGTTCGAACAACTGCGAGTGTCTTTAGAATAGATGGATTTGTACACGAAACAAAAAACGTAACAAATTTAAATCGAAATTACACAACAGAAATTCCAATTGAAGAACTTGTATCTGGCGATATTATTTCACTTTCAGCTGGTGATATCGTGCCAGCTGATGTGCGTATTTTATCCGCAAAAGATTTATTTGTTAATCAGTCTTCTTTAACCGGGGAAGCACTTCCTGTAGAAAAATACGAAAACTGCTACCATACGGAAAATAAACATATATTACCGAAAAACATGAAAAAAAATTACAATCCGCTCGATATGGAAAACCTTTGCTTTATGGGTACAAATATTGTTAGCGGTAGCGCAAAAGCTGTTGTTGTTTCAACTAGTACGGATACGTATTTCGGCTCTTTAGCAAAAAAGGTTATCGGAAAACGTGCAGAAACAAACTTTGATAAAGGCGTAAACAAAGTAAGTTGGCTCTTAATCACATTCATGCTTATTATGGCACCCATTGTCCTTCTCATTAATGGATTCACAAAAGGAGATTGGCAAGAAGCTTTTTTCTTTGCTATTGCTGTTGCAGTTGGCCTTACACCTGAAATGCTGCCAATGATTGTAACTGCTAATTTAGCTAAAGGCGCCGTGAACATGTCTAAACAAAAAGTAATTGTAAAACAGCTCAACTCAATTCAAAACTTAGGTGCTATGAACATTCTTTGCACAGATAAAACTGGAACTTTAACAGAAGATAAAGTTGTCCTAGTTCGTCATTTAGATCCTAACGGAAATGAATGCGATCGTGTATTACACTTTGCCTATTTAAATAGCTTCTATCAAACTGGATTGAAAAATTTAATAGATAAAGCTGTTATTGAACATACAGAGGAGAACCATAAATTTGATCCATCAGCTTTTCAAAAGCTAGATGAAATTCCATTCGATTTTGCTCGGCGTCGCATGTCTGTCATCGTGAAAAATATTTTAGGTGAACATACAATGGTTTGTAAAGGTGCCGTAGAAGAAATTTTATCAATTTGTAACTACACTGAAGTTGATGGACAAATTGTCCCTCTCACTGAAGAAATGAGAGTAAATGTAAAACATCTCAGCGAAACTTTAAATAGTGAAGGAATGCGTGTCATCGCTGTAGCATACAAGAACGATAACAAACCTTATCATAAAGCTTATGCAGTACAAGATGAATCCGCTATGATCCTTACTGGATATATCGGCTTTTTAGATCCACCTAAACCATCTGCTGCTTCTGCAATTCAAGCATTGCAAAAACATGGCGTACAAGTGAAAATCTTAACAGGCGATAACGAAATTGTTACAAAAAAAGTTTGTAAAGAAGTGGGATTAAATATAGGTGAGCCTGTCCTCGGTTACGAAATTGATTCTTTACCAGATAAAACATTGGCAACACTGGCAGAAGAAACAACAGTGTTCGCAAAACTAAATCCAATGCAATGCAAAAGTCCCGCATCATTCGCGTATTGCAAGGTAATGGTCATACTGTAGGTTATATGGGGGATGGTATTAACGATGCCGTTGCACTACGTGATGCTGATGTTGGAATATCTGTTGATACTGCTACTGACATTGCAAAAGAATCTTCCGATATTATTTTACTTGAAAAAAGTTTAACTATATTAGAAGCAGGTATTTTAGAAGGACGCACTACTTTCGGCAATATTTTAAAATATATAAAAATGACAGCTAGCTCTAACTTTGGAAATGTATTTAGTGTATTAGTGGCAAGTGCTTTCATTCCATTTTTACCGATGCTTGCAATTCATCTCTTAATTCAAAACTTACTTTATGATATTTCACAGCTTTCAATTCCATGGGATAAAATGGATAAGGAATTTCTAGAGAAGCCTAGAAAATGGGATACTGCAAACTTGCGTAACTTCATTATTTGCATCGGTCCAATTAGCTCTATATTCGATATTATCACATTCGTTGTCATGTGGAATGTGTTCGGTGCAAATACACCTGGAGAACAATCGCTATTCCAATCTGGTTGGTTTGTCGTTGGGTTGCTAACTCAAACATTAATTGTCCATATGATTAGAACACAGAAAATTCCGTTCATTCAAAGTACAGCATCAATACCAGTTCTTATATTAACCGCTTGTATTATGGCAATCGGAATTTACATTCCATTCTCACCACTTGGTGCAGCAATTGGTTTACAAGCATTACCACTAAGCTACTTCCCGTGGCTCATAGGAATATTATTAGGTTATGCTTTCTTAACACAATTCCTGAAAAAGCTTTATATTAAAAAATTCCACAGCTGGTTGTAAAAATGAGAATGAGTGGGTATTTCTCACTCATTCTCAAAAAATATAACATGTACTTATATGTATGGAGGTAACCATGATGATATGGTATGACATCGTATTAAGGTTATTTATAGCAATTATTGTAGGAGCTTGCATCGGAATGGAAAGACAATGGAGACATCGAATGGCTGGACCCTCTCTTCCATCTAAAAAAGAAGGGTTTAAATCTCTAAAACCTTCTACATAAACTTATTTTCTAATTTTTGCTGAAACGACTTTTCTTGCTTACGCAATAATTGACTACCTCTCTGTAAAAGAGGTGTTCCATACTTTTCATTAATTTGATCAATAACAGCAAGTAACGGCTCTTCTTTCGCATCTTCTTCGAATGAAAACAAATCTAACTGTTTCACTGATTCTGTCTTCCACTCTAATTCAGTAGCTGTAACACCTAACAGGCGAACAGAATCACCATCCCAGTGTTGCTTCCATAAACGTGATGCTGCTTGGAAAATAACCCGTTCTTCCCATATTGCATTTTTCAATTGTTTACTCCGTGTTACCGTGCGACGATCATGGTATTTAATCATAATTTGAATGTTATAACTAACGAGAGTTCGTTTTTGTAGCCTTTTGCTTACTGATTTCGATAATCTTTCTAACATATCAAGTAATTCTTTTTCTTCGTCCATATCCTTTGAGAAAGTCATCGAATTTCCAACGCTTTTATGTTGTCCCATTTGATTCGGATCAACTTCCCTGTCATCCATACCTTTTGCACGTTTTTGTAAATCAACACCGTGCTTTCCAATTTTAGCGCGAATGATATGCTCGTCTCCTTTTGCTAACTGTTCAATTGTATGTATATGAATGTCTTTTAGTTTTTCAGCTGTTTTCTCTCCGATTCCATGCATCTCTGCAACTGATCGTGGCCAAATAATTTCTGGGATATCACGTTTTCGAAGTACTGTAATTCCAAGAGGTTTTTTCATATCTGAAGCAGTCTTTGCTAGGAAAAGGTTTGGGGCAATCCCAATGCTACATGGAAGCTGTAACTCTGTTAGTAACGCTTGTTGAATCATCTTCGCTATTTCAAGAGGCGAACCGAGCGCATAGCAATCTGTAATATCCAAATACCCTTCATCTATAGAAAACGGTTGTATTTTTTCTGTAAAACGGGAAAGAATTTGAAACATTTGAAATGAAGCTTCTCGATATAATGTAAAATTAGGGTGCCTCACAACTAATTGCGGGCATAATCGCTTCGCTTCCCATAGAGGCATCGTCGTACGTATTCCATATTCTCTCGCCTCATAACTACATGTTATGATAATCCCTTTTCTCTCTTTTTCATTCCCCGCAATCGCTAATGGCTTTCCTTGTAATGATGGGTCATGAGCAATTTCGACAGATGCGAAAAAACAATTCATATCTACATGTAAAATAACACGTCCATTTTTCGGATACATTTCTCGCATACTACTCACCCCTTAAAGAACATTTGTTCCTTCATTATATCAAATTTCTTTACACGTTATAATAATTATTGGCTCTTCTCTATCTATTTTTTGCTATACTGTACGTAACAAATGGATATTATTGTAAAGGAGGTGAATCGTTATGAAACAACATAATAAACTCAATTATGTATTTATTATTATTATAGTAATCCTTGCGATTAATTATTTGTTACTTCCCCTTTTTAACATTAACATTTACGCTTTAGGAATCTTCTCTCATTTCATACGTTTTACAACAACTTATGTACTTCCGTGGGTCTTCTTATATTGGCTTATCCGCCTTGTGAAAGCAATTGAATCAAAATAAAAAAAGACGTGTAAACCATAATTGGTTCACACGTCTTTTTGACTTTATTACTTACTTCGCTACTTCTTCGATAATAGCTACAACTAATTCTGCTGTTTTCGCTAATTCTTCAACAGGAATTTTTTCATTTGTTGTATGAATTTCTTCATAACCAACTGCTAAGTTAACTGTTGGGATACCATGTCCTGCGATTACGTTCGCATCACTTCCGCCACCACTTTGGTGAAGAGAAGGCGTACGACCAATGTTTTCAGCTGCACGTTTCGCAACTTCTACAACGTGATCGCCAGCAGCAAACTTAAATCCTGGATACATAACGTTTACTTCAACGTCTGCATGACCACCCATTTCTTTTGCAGTTGTTTCAAATGCTTCTTTCATTTTTGCAACTTGTGCTTCCATTTTCTCATTTATTAAAGAACGAGCTTCTGCAAAGATTTGAACATGATCGCAAACGATATTTGTTTGTGTACCACCTTCAAAACGTCCAATATTTGCAGTTGTTTCAGAATCGATACGACCAAGTGGCATCTTTGCGATTGCTTTTGCTGCGATAGTAATTGCAGATACACCTTTTTCTGGTGCTACGCCAGCATGAGCTGTTTTCCCGCGAATAATCGCATTCACTTTCGCTTGTGTTGGCGCTGCAACTACAATTTCACCAACTTTTCCATCACTATCTAATGCATAACCATATTTTGCTGTAATGCGCTCGCGATCTAACGCTTTTGCGCCAATAAGACCAGATTCTTCTCCAACTGTAATAATAAATTCAATTTTACCATGAGGAATGTTTTTCTCTTTTAAGACACGAATTGCTTCAAACATAGATGCTAATCCAGCTTTGTCATCGGCTCCTAAAATTGTAGTACCATCTGATACGATATATCCATCTTTAATAGAAGGCTTAATTCCATTACCAGGAACTACTGTATCCATATGAGAAGTGAAATAAATTGTATCAACACCGTCTTTTGTTGCTGGTAAAGTACAAATTAAGTTACCTGCACCATGACCAGTTACACCCATCGTGTCATCCTCAAATACTTCTACACCTAAAGCAGTAAATTTCTCTGTTAACACTTTGCAAATTTCTGCTTCAAATTTTGTTTCAGAATCTACTTGTACTAACTCCATAAATTCATTTACTAAACGTTCTTGATTAATCATAAGACTGCGCCTCCTGCACTACCATTATGTATGTAACAACATTAATTATAACAGAATTTCGCAAAAGTTTCGAAATACAAGACAAAAAACAGATGGTTAACACATCTAGATACCCATCTGCCTTCTATTACTCGTTTAACAATACCCAGCGCATATGATCTTCCCAGATGCCATTTACCATTAGCATTTTTCGAGATACACCTTCATATTGAAATCCTATCTTCGTCACTACTTGTATAGATGCTAAATTTCGTGGCATAATTGGTGCTTCTATACGATGTAAATGAAATTCTTCAAAGGTAACTTGAATTGCTTTTCTAAGCGCTTCTGTTGTGTAACCTTTATTCAATTCTTCCTTATCTAATTTATAACCGAGTACACAAGATTGATAAATTCCGCGAACAATTAGATTAAATGAAATACATCCAATAATTTTTGTATCATCACCCTTTTTAAAAATCCAAAGCCTGATAATCTTGCCTTCCGCGAACTCTTTTCTATCCTTTTGTAACTTTTTCTTTTGATAATCTAACGTGAAAAACCCCTCCGGTCTATACTCTTCCCACGCTTTTAAAAATTCACGATTTTTGTCGTAATATTGAAGAACTTTTTCCGCATACGACTCATCAATTTCTCTTAAATGTAAACGATCTGTCTCGTATATTTTCATCATTGTATCTCCATTCTTCAGCTTGCATAAAAAAAAATTAATAATCTATCTTTTAACATATTCTCTACGTATGCTCAAATTTCCTGTAATATTTTGCACCCCCTTCCCGAATTTTGTCCTTTCTCTCCCCTTGTCCACAATTTCATTTCTCGTTACAATGAAATTGTACTGATTTGCAAGGAGGTTTAACGATGCATAAAAAAGCTCAAAAAATTATGGTTTATATAATGCTAATTTCTATGCTTGTAACAACATTACTTACTGGCGCAAGTATGTTTTGGTAAAAAGGACGATTCACTCGTCCTTTTTTTACTGCTTACACATACAAAATAGACCATCTCGAAATCGAGATAGTCTATCTTGTAATGAACATTTTATTTTATATATATTACAATTGCTACAATGCTAAAGGAAAAGGCCATTACAAGTGCTATTACAAAACTTGTATATTGTTTCTGCTGAAATGCCCCAATAACAAAAGTAAGATTGAGTAATGCCATAAATACAATCGCTACAACGTAAGAACATATATTAAAAGTTGCCAATATGAATGTAATAACAAATAGAAAACCAACACAAAACTGCATGTAAGAAATTTTTGGATTTAAATACATATGAGCAACCCCTTTACTCAATTATCTTTATATATTCTCATTAACGCATGGTTATGTACACATGTCAAGACAACTTATAATAAAAGAAAAAGCCAACCGTTTCGTTGACTTTTCCAAATACTATGGCCCCTTTTTCCTTCGCCAATTGCTGAAATGTTTTTTTCGATTTCACAATCGATACTTTCGTTCCAATTGGAATACGATCAAACAAATATTCCACATCATGTTTCTTCATTCTTATACATCCTTGCGAAATATATTTTCCAATTGAACTAGGCTGGTTTGTCCCGTGTATCCCATACTTACTTCCATCCGTTCCTCTTGCATTAAATCCCATCCACCTCGATCCAAGTGGATTTTTTGGAGAGCCCCCAGGAATATCCTTCGCAATATAATAGGGATCCTTCGCCTTCAATACAATGTCAAAAGTTCCTTCTGGGGTTAATTCATTTGTTTTCCCTGTCGCTACTGGAAAAACCTTTTGGATCTTCCCATCATCGATGTAAGCTAGTTTATTCGTTGCTTTATTTACAATTATAAAAGGATCTCCAGCACGTGGGTTATCACCAAGAGGCCAGATCGGTGATAGAGAAAGACATAATAATAAAGAAAGAAGATACGGCATATATAGTTCCTACCTTCTAAATAAGTTCTTTTATATTATCCTTTCCCTTAAAACGACTTTTAATGAGTAAATATTGCTCCATCTCATAAACAAGTTGAACAAGTTTTGCACGTATTTCAAATTCTTCTCGCGAGACTGGTAAAGGCATTTCTCTAAATACTTCTCGCATTTCTTGAAGTTGTCTTAACGAAATGACCCCTGTACTTTCAGGTCGAATAGAATTCCCTATATTTTCAATTACGTCTGCAATCATATCAGCTTGTTCATACGTCCAAGATAGTGATGCAGCTAATGGTATCATGCGCTCCAAAATTTCAAATTGTTGCATACGCATATCAAAATACCGATAATAATAGTCATCTTCACGCATAAATTCATTCTCAAGTTTTTTAAATGATAAATCTTTCGCTTCTTTCAGCATCATTTCTGTTTCAATTAATTCGGCCCCACTCCAATTACTATCTCGATTCCGTAAATAAACGACCATTTCAAACAAAATCGTTCTGAAATGCTCTTCTATTTTTCCTTGATACTCTTTCAGTTTATTCTCACTGCTTGGCATGTACATGTTTACTAATAAAGCGACACTAATTCCAATCGTTAATATAGCAATTTCATTACCAACTATAGACCATGTAATTTGCTTTAATGAATACAGATGCATAACGATAACCGAACTCGTGACAATCCCTTCTTGAATTTTGCACATAACTGCAGTTGGAATAAAGGTAAGCAGTAATACGCTAATCGCTAGTGGTGTATAACCAATCGTTTCAAAAATACAAAACGCAAATACCATCGATAATACACAAGCTAAAAAACGGTGCAACGATACTTGAACGGATTTTCGTTTCGTATTTTGCACACATAAAATGACTAAAATACCAGCTGAACTATAAAATTCTAATCCTAATAACTGAGCAATAAAAACTGCCGCTCCCGTTCCAAGCGCTGTTTTCACTGTTCTATATCCAATTTTAAACATATCATTACTCCTATATGTATAAATGTATTTAAAAATAGTATAAAAAAAGGATGACGCAATGTCATCCTTTTCTACCTATTATTCACGTACCCTTCACATATTACAATATCTTTTGCAAAAATTCTTTTGCACGGTCACTTTTTGGTGCTGTAAAAAACTCTTCCGGATTACTATCTTCTACGAGCTTTCCACCATCTAAAAAGAGAACACGGTCTGCTACTTCTTTTGCAAATCCCATTTCATGTGTAACGATTGCCATCGTCATTCCTGTCGTAACTAATGATTTCATAACTTCTAACACTTCTTTCACCATTTCTGGATCTAGCGCAGAGGTAGGTTCATCAAATAACATAACTTCCGGTTCCATCGCTAACGCTCTTGCAATTGCTACACGTTGCTTTTGTCCTCCTGAAAGACGATTTGGATATGCATCTTTCTTATCTAATAACCCCACTTTTTCTAGAAGTTTCTCAGCTTTTTTTTCAGCTTCTTGCTTCGTTACTTCTTTTACATTGATAGGAGCATACGTAATATTTTCTAATACAGTCATATGAGGGAATAAGTGAAAATGTTGAAATACCATTCCGACATTTTCACGAACGTGCATAATATTTGTTTTCGGATTCGTTACTTCTTCCGTTCCAATCCAAATGTGACCATCTGTCGGCGCTTCTAATACATTCATACAGCGTAAAAACGTTGACTTTCCAGATCCAGACGGTCCAATAATTGCAACAACCTCTCCTTTCTCAATCGTTGTTGTAATTCCTTTTAATACTTCATTTTTCCCAAATGATTTATGAAGGTTGTCAATTTTAATCACTTTTCTTCATTCTCCCTTCAATGGCTTTCCCGACTAATGTAAGAATAATTACTAATATATAATAAATAAGTCCAACAAAAAGTAATGGCTCAAGATATTTAAATGTTTCACCACCTACAATATAAGCACGGCGCATTAAATCAGTCGCTCCTATTACGGTTACTACAGCCGACTCTTTCGTAAGTGTCGCAAACTCATTCACAAGTGCTGGTAATATATTTTTTAAAGCTTGAGGAAAAATAATATTTCTCATCATTTTACTGTACGGAATACCTAAAGCCATTGCTGCTTCTGTTTGTCCTTTATCGACTGCTTGAATGCCGGCACGAATTACTTCTGACATATATGCACCTGAATTTAAGCTAAATGCAAGTACAGCTGCTAAAAAGGCCGGTATCTCATAACCCATCATTTGCGGAACACCGAAATAAATAATCATTAATTGTAATACTAGCGGTGTGCCACGAAATATTGACGTATAAATATCTGCTGCAATATTTAATACTCGTATTCTAGCAATTTTGCAAAGTGCTAATAACGTTCCTAAAATAAATCCTACCACAGCTGATGCAGCTACAATTTTCAATGTAACTTCTAATCCCTTTAATATATATGGTATTGAAGGCGTAATTGCCGAAAAATCTAGATTCATCCTTTTCATTCCCCTCACAGAAAAGTGAAAGGCAGCTTATTTTCCGCTGCCAAACCATTTCTTCACTAATTTATCCATTTCTCCATTTTCTTGCATTTTCTTAATTACTTTATTAAATTCTTCTGTTTTATCACTATTTTTCGGAAGAGCAATTGCTGCACCTACTTCTTCTGGTGCTTCTTGAATTTCAATTCCTTGTAGTTCTTTCATTTTTTCTAAATAATTTTTTGCAACTGTGTCTTCTATAATTGCAGCGTCAAAACGACCAGCTTTAATTTCTTGTACGATTTCTGGTATACGGTCACGTCCCTCAGCTTTGAAATCGACTTGTTTCTGAAATTCTTTTGCCTTTTCTTCTTGAATTGATCCTGTTTGTACTCCTACTTTTTTCCCTTTTAAATCTTCTAACGATTTAATATTAGAGCCCTTTTTTGAAACGATCATATTTTTTGCAACAAAATATATATCTGTGAAATCAGCATTATTTTTACGCTCTGCAGTTGGCGTCATACCCGCCATAACGAAATCAACTTTTCCTGAATTAAGAGATGCTAATAATCCGCCGAAATCCATGTCTTTCACTTTCACTTCGTATCCAAGTTCTTTTCCGATATATTTGGCAATATCAACATCAAAGCCGATAATTTCATCACTTTTTGAAGCTTCTACGTATTCATACGGTTTATAGTCTGCTGAAGTCCCCATAACGAGTACTTTTTTATTTTTTCCAGTAGCCTTTTCTTCCCCATTACTACAAGCACTGAATATACTTACAATTAAAATAAGTGCAAACGATATTGATAACAACTTCTTCATCTTTATTCCCCCTAATAATGTATATTTAAAAGTTTAATAGAATATTTATTCGATGTTTGTATTGTATCAGCACTTTCATTTTTATGCAATATTTAAAATAAAAATAAATAAAAAAACAGCATTAAAGCTGTTGTTAATGCATGAAAACATGCATAAAACAACAACTTCCTGCATGTTTAATTATTTTAAAAACTAAATAAAAAAGGCGGTACATCCACTTCATTGTGGACGTACCGCCTTTTCGCTTATATTTATAGTTCTTCACAATTCTCTTCGAAATAAGATTGTAGTTTTGCAATAACTTGCATTGGTTCATGACCTTCAATTTCATGACGTTCTACCATCGTTACAATTTTTCCATCTTTTAATAAAGCGAATGATGGAGAAGAAGGTGGATATCCTTCGAAATATTCACGAGCTGTTGCTGTTGCTTCTTTATCTTGACCTGCAAACACCGTTACAAGATGGTTAGGACGTTTATCATAATGTACGGAATGCGCAGCAGCAGGACGAGCAATACCACCTGCACAACCACATACAGAGTTTACCATTACAAGTGTTGTTCCATTTCTTTTAAACGCTTCTTCTACTGCTTCCGGCGTCGTCAATTCTGTATATCCAGCAGAGACAATCTCTTCACGCGCTTGGCGGACAACATCATTCATAAAAAAGTTAAAATTAATCAATCTTTTCCCTCCTCTAAAACTATCTATTTGTATCTTACCAGTTAATGTTTATGAAATACAAGTAAGTTTACTTGTATTTAGGCATAGAAAAGGTGTTAGAGCCCTTGCTCTAACACCTTTTTGTCACTTTTCCATAATTTTCATATATTCCGCAATCATTTTTTTATGCGATCCTACAATATAATCAGGTAGCTCTGTTACCGGGAAGAATTTAAGCTGAACCGCTTCTTCTTTATTCATAACAAAATTCCCTTCGTATTCATCGGTATAATAGGCTGTCGTTACGGATTGAAACTCATCACCGTTTGTTAATTTTGAAAAATAGTTCGCTCCAGAAAATACATTGATTAATCGGAGGTTCTTTACTTCTATTCCTGTCTCTTCATATACTTCACGGTAAGCTGTTTCTTCTGGTGATTCACCAAGCTCCATTAGCCCGCCAGGCAACCCCCATTTTCCGTACGGCTCTGTTCTTTGCTGTAATAATACATATCCACTTTCATTTATAACGAGTACAACAGCACCAACTAAAATTAAAGGGCGATGACCAACTATTTTTCGTAATTCTTCTACATATCCCATCGTATCGCCTCCTTTTTCGTTGTCCACACTATTGTATCATATGTATGAAACGACAAAATGCGTATATTTTTCATTTTTTTAACAAAATATTTATTTTATGTGCTTCATCTACTGTAGCTAACATAATGGATTCAATTTCTGCATTCTTCTCTAAAAACTCTTTCGCCCACTCTTCTGTTTTTCCTACTAAAGCGAGAACGTCCTGCTGAATTCTTCCATCCTTCACTAAAATAAAAGCAACTGGAGATTTTTTCCCCGCCACTTTAAGATCAAGCCGAGAAACTGCTTCATATTCTGGATACTGAAATATAGAAACAACACCACTTGCTTCCCATAATGCTAATTTAATCGTTTGAATATCGCTCACATTTCGCATGCGAAGTTCCGAAAATAAATATTCCGCCGTAATTCTCGCCTTTTTCAAATTGCTAAAATCAATGGCACCATTGTGTATAAGAATAATAGGTGCAGGCTCTAAAAAGCGTCTCCATCTATCCCATTTCAACATTAAAACAGAGCTTATAATATGAAGTACAACTAGTATAAAAGTTGTAATCATTGAACCGAGTAATCCGACCTTTTCATCAGATAGCGCATTAGAAATATTACCACCAAGTAATAACACTAATACAACATCTAAAAAGCGAAGTTGTGCGATGGATCTTTGTCCCATCGATTTCGCAACTAATATTAAAAATGTGTACGCTATAATAGCTCGAACAACCCATTCACCGTTAGAAAGATGCCGTGCTCCTTCAAAAATATGCATATGCATCACTTTGCACTCCTTACATCCCAAACTGCTAGTCTGTTTTAGTTTGCAACGTTTAGGAGCATATATGTAAAAAAGCTGGTTCGTTTAAAAACGAACCAGCTTTTTTACTTAACTGAAAACATATATTTTTTATACGTTTTCCGTACCGATAATATGAGCCCCATCATAATCATATTCGAGAATAAGGAACTTCCCCCATACGATAAGAAAGGTAATGCAATCCCTTTTACAGGCATTAATCCAACGATCATACCAATATTTTGGAATATTTGAACCGTTAGTATTCCTATTGATCCAGCACATAATAATGTACCAAATAAATTATCAGCAGAATAACCGATAATAATTGTTCGATATAGTAGTAACAGGAACAAGAACACAACTAACGCCGCTACTATAAATCCACCTTCTTCGGCAATTGTAGCGAAAATAAAGTCAGTGTGTTTCTCTGGAATATAGACGTTCCCTTCACCAAATCCTTTCCCTTCCATACCTCCACTACCTACAGCTAAAATCGATTGCTGTGTTTGATAGCCTTCATTTGCATTCTCAAATGGATTTAGCCAACCTATAATACGTGATTGTTGGTGAGGTTTTAACAAAGTAACTAATTTATTAAAGAAGAAATCTGGATATTTTACAAATATAAATATTAATGTAGACAATATGGTCACCGGAATGACTGTACATAACGCAATTAATTTCTTTTGAATTCCTGACATAAATAAAATACATGCGATAGCTGCTGCATATAAGAACACCATCCCTGTATCCGGTTGGCTATATACAACGGCCATAGGCGGGAGGGATACTAGCATAATTTTACCTACTAATTGTAAATCCGTTTGGAATGTCCTTGCCATATACTGTGCATTATGTTTCACTGCTATACTTGCTACTACGAGAAGCAATGCGATTTTGAAAAACTCGGATGGCTGAATTTGTCCAAGTACTGGAAAAACGAACCACCTTTTTGCCCCTAACTTTTCAGGTGTGAAACCTGATGGTGGTAATACTTTCAAAAGAATAAGTGAAGCAAACCCAGCAATATAAAGCGGCCAAGACAATTTTTGCAACTGATCTAAGTCGATGCTAGCAACAAGAAGTAACAATACAACCCCAATTATGTAGTTAACTCCCTGCTTCATAGCAAAGTTTGCATCTCCATACTGTCCGGTTTGCTGACTGCTATATATAGCAGTTATACTTATAACACAAAATGCACACAAAATTAAAATTAATTTTACATCTAAACTTTTTAGAAACTCGGTACTTCTTTTCATGACATCCTCCTGAAACATTGTTACAGCAAAATAAAAAACCAGGAGTCAACATTCTTCATGTTTTGACGACTGATTACACATTATCTATAAAACACTTATATAGAATAACTCTCTTTTTCATACAATACAATATATTATACTACAGTTTCGTCAGTAAGATTTGCCAAAAAAATTATTCTTTTCTTATTTTATATCTATATACCATATATCAGCAATGTATTTTCGTAAATTTCTAATACATACTCGTTCATTGTAAGATTGCTGGGAAAAGTGTTGTACATATAGTAGGATGCAAATGAAGAAATAAGATGATAAAAAGCTCGCATAAGCGAGCTTTTTATTAATATACAGATGTATTATTTTCTGACGTATTTTCTAGAATTTCTTTTACACGTCCTAAGAACTTACCACAAATTAGGCCATCTAGTACACGGTGGTCAAGTGATAAACATAAGTTAACCATGTCGCGAGCACCGAACATACCGTTATCCATAATTACTGGGCGTTTTACAATTGATTCAACTTGTAAAATAGCCGCTTGTGGGTAATTAATAATACCCATAGATTGAACAGAACCGAATGATCCTGTGTTATTAATTGTAAATGTTCCGCCTTGCATTTCGTCCGCTTTTAACGATTTCGTACGTACTTTTCCTGCAAGCTCTGTAATTTCACGAGCGATACCTTTAATCGTCTTCTCATCCGCGTGTTTAATTACTGGTACAAATAGTTCGTCCTCTGTTGCAACAGCGATAGAAAGGTTAATATCTTTCTTCTGAACGATCTTATCGCCAGCCCACATTGAATTGATTTGAGGATACTCTTTTAACGCTTGCGCTACTGCTTTTACGAAGAAAGCAAAGAACGTTAAATTAAAGCCTTCGCGCTTTTTGAAATCACCTTTAATTGAATTACGGTATGACACAAGGTTTGTCACATCTACTTCAATCATCATCCAAGCATGTGGCGCTTCGTGTTTACTACGTAACATGTTCGCTGCAATTGCTTTACGCACACCTGTTACTGGAATTTCGATATCGCCAGGCATTGTTGGTACAGAAACTGGTTTTACAGCTTCTACTTTTTGTGCTACTGGCGCTGCTTTTGGTGCTTCTGGACGCGCTTCTACTACTGCTGCTACCGCTTCCTCTTTCTTCGCACCTGCTTGCGGAATATTTCCAGATTCCACCAGCTTTAAAATATCTTTACGAGTGATACGGCCATTTGCTCCCGTACCTTCTACTAAATCTAAATCAACATTATGCTCACCTGCAAGTTTTAAAACAGCTGGTGAAAAACGTGGTTTTCCATCAGTTGGTTGTTTTGCTTTCGGTGCTTTTTCAGGCGTAGCTACTTCTGCCTTTGGTTCTTCTTTTGTTTTTTCCTCAACAGCTGTCGCTGCTACTTCATCTGCGCCTTCTACTTGAATAACACAAACTACTTCACCTACAGCTAACGTCTCACCTTCACCAGCGATTAATTCTTTCACAATACCAGTGAAAGAAGATGGCACTTCAGCATTTACTTTATCAGTCATTACTTCTGCAAGCGGATCATACTTGTTTACGTGATCGCCAACATTAACGAGCCATTTACTAATTGTACCCTCTGTAACGCTCTCCCCGAGCTGAGGCATTGTGATATTTTCTACAGCCATGTATAGTCCCCCCGATTAAAATTCCGCAAGTTCACGCATTGCTTTTTCAACTTTATCTGGATTTACCATAAAGAATTTTTCCATTGTTGGTGCATATGGCATTGCTGGAACATCTGGACCTGCAAGACGTGCGATTGGCGCATCTAAATCAAACAGACAGTTTTCAGCGATAATAGCTGCCACTTCACTTATAATACTTCCTTCTTTATTGTCTTCTGTTACAAGAAGAACTTTACCTGTTTTAGAAGCCGCTTCAATAATTGCTTCTTTATCTAACGGATATACCGTTCTTAAATCAAGAATGTGTGCAGAGATTCCATCTTGTGCTAACTTTTCAGCTGCTTGAAGAGCAAAGTGAACACATAATCCGTAAGTGATAACAGTAATATCATCACCTTCGCGTTTTACATCTGCTTTTCCGATTGGTAATACATAGTCATCTTCTGGCACTTCACCTTTAATTAAGCGATATGCACGCTTATGCTCAAAGAATAATACTGGATCTTCATCACGAATTGCAGCTTTTAATAAGCCTTTTGCATCATATGGTGTAGAAGGGATAACAATTTTTAAACCTGGTTGGTTTGCAAACATCGCTTCTACAGATTGTGAATGATACAATGCACCGTGAACACCGCCGCCAAATGGCGCACGAATTGTAACTGGACAAGTCCAATCGTTATTAGAACGATAACGAATTTTTGCTGCCTCAGAAACAATTTGGTTTACTGCTGGCATGATGAAATCAGCAAACTGCATTTCAGCGATTGGACGCATACCATACATTGCCGCACCAATTGCTACCCCAGCAATTGCAGATTCTGCAAGCGGTGCATCAAGCGCACGATCTTCACCAAATTGATCATACAAACCGTGTGTCGCTTTAAACACGCCACCTTTTTTACCAACATCTTCTCCTAAAACGAATACTTTCTCATCGCGTTCCATTTCTTCGCGCATTGCTAATGTAATAGCATCAATATAAGACATTACAGCCATGAAACGTTCCCCCCTATTCTGCGTATACGTGCTTCAATGCATCTTCAGGTGCTGCATACGGAGCATTTTCTGCATATTCTGTTGCTTCATTTACGATATGCATAATTTCGTCTAACATTTGTTTTTCAAATTCCTCAGTTAACACGCCAGCTTCTTTTAAATAAGCTGCAAATGTTATAATTGAATCTTTTTTCTTTGCTTCTTCTACTTCTTCTTTATCACGATAAACACGATCATCGTCGTCACTAGAATGTGCTGTTAAACGATATGATACTGTTTCAATTAAAGTTGGGCCTTCACCACGACGGCCGCGGTCTGCTGCCTCTTTTACAGCTTTATATACTGCAAGCGGATCGTTTCCGTCTATTGTATATCCAGGCATACCGTAACCAATTGCACGGTCTGATACGTTTTTACATGCTAATTGTTTTTCAACTGGAATAGAGATTGCGTATTTATTATTTTCACACATGAAAATAACAGGTAGTTTGTGTACACCAGCAAAGTTTGCTCCTTCATGGAAGTCACCTTGGTTTGAAGAGCCTTCTCCGAATGTAACGAACGTTACTAAATCTTTCTTCTCCATTTTTCCAGCTAGTGCAATACCAACTGCATGTGGTACTTGCGTTGTTACTGGTGATGAGCCTGTAACAATACGATTTTTCTTTTGACCGAAGTGACCAGGCATTTGACGACCACCAGAGTTTGGATCTCCAGCTTTTGCGAAAGCAGACAACATAAGCTCTTTAGCTGTCATACCAAACGCTAGTACAACACCCATATCACGGTAGTATGGTAATGCATAATCTTTCTCTCTATCAAGAGCGAACGCCGCTCCAACTTGTGCAGCCTCTTGTCCTTGACAAGAAATTACGAATGGAATTTTACCTGCACGGTTTAATAACCACATACGTTCGTCAATTTTACGTGCAAGTAACATCGTACGGAACATTTCTAATACTTGCTCATCACTTAAGCCAAGCTCTTCATGGCGCTTTTCTTTTACTTCTGCCATTTTTCATAACCTCCTAAATCCACATTTTTATGCGTGTAACGCTCTTCCATCTACAGCAAGTGCAGCTTCACCAATCGCCTCAGATAATGATGGATGCGGATGAATTGTATGTGCTACTTCCCAAGGTGTTGCATCAAGTACTCTTGCAAGACCAGCTTCAGAAATCATATCTGTTACATGTGGTCCGATCATATGAACACCGAGAATGTCATTTGTTTCTTCATCAACTACAAGTTTTACAAAACCGTCTGATTCTCCGTATACAAGTGCCTTTCCGATTGCACGGAATGAGAACTTACCTACTTTTAACTTATAGCCTTTTTCTTTTGCTTCTTGTTCTGTTAAGCCGACAGAAGCAACTTCTGGACTACTATATACGCATTTTGATACCATAGAATAATCAATTGGTGCAACTTCTTTACCAGCGATATGTTCTACTGCAACAATTCCTTCATGAGAAGCAACGTGAGCAAGTTGCAAGCCACCGATTACATCTCCAATTGCGTAAATATGAGATTCCTTCGTTTGATAAAACTCATTTGTTTGAATGTATCCTTTTTCCACAACAATATCTGTGTTCTCTAAGCCCATATTTTGCGTATTCGCTTGTCTTCCTACAGATACAAGCATTTTTTCTGCTTTAAATGCTTTGTTCTCACCGTTATGTTCAGCTTGAATTGTTACTCCATTATCTTTTACCAATGTTTCTGGTAATACTTTTGCACCAGTTACCACTTTAATACCTTTTTTCTTGAATAGACGTTGCATTTCTTTTGAAACGTCATTATCTTCTAGTGGTAATATGTTTTTCGCATATTCTAATACAGTAACTTCTACACCGAAGTCAGCAAGCATAGATGCCCACTCAATACCAATTACACCGCCACCAACGATAATGATTGAGCTAGGAAGCGTTTCCATTTTTAGGGCATGATCCGAAGACATTACATACTCTCCGTCTAACTCTAATCCTGGTAATGAATTTGGACGAGAACCTGTTGCAACAAGTACATTTTTTGGAATTAACATTTCATTCTCTTCTCCACTTGCAAGTTCAACTGAAATTGTACCTGGCATTGGAGAGAAAATAGATGGGCCAAGAATACGGCCAATACCTTCAAACACATCAATTTTACCTTGTTTCATTAAATGCTGAACGCCTTTATGAAGCTGCGTTACAATCTTCTCTTTACGCTCTTGTACTTTAGCAAAGTTTAGTTCTACATTACTTGCAATAACTCCGAACTCTTCTCCTTTTTTAGCAGTTGCGTATACTTCCGCACTACGTAAAAGAGCTTTACTAGGAATACATCCTTTGTGTAAACAAGTACCACCAAGATTTTCTTTTTCAACAAGTGCAGTTTTTAACCCTAGTTGTGATGCACGAATAGCAGCAACATATCCACCAGTACCGCCGCCAACGATGACTAAATCATATTCTCTTGCCATTATCTCAACCCCTAGCTACTGTTTGTTTTTCTCGTACAATATATTCTTTTGGAGCTTCTTCTTCACGTAATACACGAAGTGCTCCTTCTGCTAACGCTTGTAATTCATCTTCTCCTGGATGTACGATAACATCTGCAATCCAGTGAACACGTTCTTTTATTTCATCGACAAGAATTTTACTGTACGCAAGTCCACCAGTTAATACGATTGCATCGATTTTCCCGTGAAGTACAGCACTAGCTCCGCCAATCTCTTTTGCAACTTGATACGCCATTGCTTTATAAATAAGAGTTGCTTCAGGATCACCTTTTTCAACCATTTGTTCTACTTTAATTGCATCGTTTGTACCGATAAGACTTACAAGTCCACCTTGTCCGACAAGTTTTTTAACCATTTCGTCTCGGTAATACTCACCAGAAAAACACATTTCAACTAATTGTCCTACTGGTACTGTACCAGCACGCTCTGGACTAAATGGTCCTTCTCCGTTTAAGCCATTATTAACATCGATAACTTTTCCTTTTTTATGAGCACCAACTGTAATACCACCGCCCATATGTGTAACTAATAAATTTAAATCCTCATATTTGTGATTTAATTCATCTGCCACTTTACGAGCAACTGCTTTTTGATTTAATGCATGGAAGATACTTTTGCGTTCCATACCAGCAATACCACTTATACGAGCAATTGGCTCCATCTCATCTACAACGACAGGATCCACAATGAATGCAGGAATGTTTAATCCAGAAGCGATTTCATATGCTAAAATGCCTCCAAGGTTTGAAGCGTGATGACCGCTAAACCCATTTTTTAAATCTTCTAACATCGCATCGTTTACTGTATACGTACCGCCTTCGATTGGACGAAGTAATCCACCACGCCCACAAACAGCGTTTAATTTTGAAATGTTAATACCATGAGAATGTAGAACTTCTAAAATCGTTTCTTTACGAAACTCATATTGGTCGATAATTCGCTTATATTTTCCAATCTGTTCTACGTCATGACGAATAGTTTCTTCTAGAACGGGTCTTTCATTATCAAAAACACCAATCTTTGTGGATGTACTACCTGGGTTAATAACAAGAATTCGATTTACAGACAATGTTGCTACCTCCACTAATAAATTTAAAAGGAAGTGGAAACCTCATAAGAGGTAACCACACCTTTTGTAAAAGTTATATATGAATGATTAGCGACGGCTAATAATGTCGTGACCGTTGCGTAAGTATGTGCTACGAGAGTTTTTCAAGCTTGCAATGCGCTCTTCAGCTAGACGATCTGCTGCTACATAAGTTGCTATGCCATCGCGTTTTGAAATTTCGATTACTTTTGCAATTGTGTCATAAATAGACTCAACACGTTTTAATGCACGTTCTCTATTGTATCCATATAATTCGTCTGCTACGTTAATTACGCCACCTGCATTAATAACATAGTCTGGTGCGTATACAATACCCATTTCATGAATAAGGTCGCCGTGACGATCTTCTTTTAATTGGTTATTTGCAGAACCAGCGATTACTTTTGCTTTAAGTTGTGGAATAGTTTCATCATTAACTGTTGCGCCTAATGCACATGGTGCGTAAATATCACATTCAACACCGTAAATTTCATTTGGCTCAACTGCTGTTGCACCGAATTCTTCTACTGCACGTTGTACAGCTTCTTTATTAATATCTGTAACGATTAATTTTGCTCCTTCAGCGTGTAAATGTTTGCATAGGTGATACGCTACGTTACCAACACCTTGAATAGAAATTACTCTTCCTTCTAGGTTATCTGTACCAAATGCTTCTTTTGCAGCTGCTTTCATACCACGGTAAACACCGTATGCAGTTACTGGAGATGGGTTACCAGAAGAACCGAATGATGGTGAAATCCCTGTTACAAAATCAGTTTCCTCATGGATAATATCCATATCATCTACTGTTGTACCAACATCTTCAGCTGTAATGTAACGTCCGTTTAGTCCTTGAATGTAGCGTCCTAATGCACGGAACATCGCTTCGCTTTTATCTTTACGTGGATCACCGATAATTACTGTTTTTGCACCACCTAAGTTTAAACCAGCTGCTGCATTTTTGTATGTCATCCCTTTTGCAAGACGCAATGCATCTTCAATCGCCGCTTCTTCAGAATCATATGTCCACATTCTTGTTCCACCAAGAGCTGGTCCAAGTGTTGTATCATGGATTGCAATGATTGCTTTTAAACCAGATTCTTTATCTTGACAAAATACCACTTGCTCATAATCATATTTTTCTAAGTATTCGAAGATTTCTAATGTCATTGTCGTTTCCCCCTAATTGTTTTACCCTATTTGGTTTATTTTGAAGCAGTCGCAACTGCCAATGCTAATGAATATACTTTTGTTTCTGCTGAATCAGCACGTGATGTTAAAACAATCGGTGCTTTAGCGCCAGCAATCATCGCTCCTACCTTTGCATTTGCAAAATAGACGAGTGATTTATATAGCACATTTCCAGCTTCAATCGTTGGGACGAGTAAAATGTCTGCCTTACCTGCTACATCACTTACTATGCCTTTATGTTCTGCTGCAATTTGTGATACTGCATTATCTAAAGCAAGTGGTCCATCAACGACACAATTTTTAATTTGTCCGCGGCGATTCATTTGAGTTAACATCGCTGCATCAATTGTCGCTTGCATCGCAGGATTAACAACCTCTACCGCTGCAATTGGCGCTACCTTTGGCAAATCAATTCCTATTGCCTTGGCAACTTCTACAGTATTTTGTATAATAGCAGCTTTTTGTGTTACATCAGGTGCAATGTTCATCGCTGCGTCTGTAACAAAAATAAGACGATCGTAATTTGGAACTTCAAACGCTGCAACATGTGAAAGCACGCTGCCCTTACGAAGTCCCCACTCTTTATTTAATACAGCTTTCAAAATATTTGCTGTTGGGATGTTCCCCTTCATTAGCACATCTGCTTCGCCATTGCTTACAGATTTAACAGAAAGTTCTGCAGCCTCAGCACTTGACGCTGCTGCAATCACTTCAATATGTTCTGAAGTTTGTAACCCATGCTCTTGTAGCATCCCTATTATTTTCTCTTGATTTCCATATAGACGAAATTGAGCTAGCTGTAACTTGATTGCTTTCGCTACAGCTTCAATTACTTCATGATCTTCAGCTACTGCTACAGCCACAGTTTTTTTAGGCTGTCCTGCTGCTTGATCAATTAAGTGTTCTAACTTCATATTTTGTAATCAACCCTTTCCGTCGTCCCTCGTCTATTCATTAAGCAAATACCGTGCCAACTTTCAAAAGTGGTCTTACCAATAATGAAAACGCATTCAAAATGCAGTAAAATCAATACTTTGGAAAACAACGAAATATTCTGTCTCGTTTTGTCGCTTTTTGTATACCACGCAATAAATTGCACGGTACGCAATTTATTGCATGCTATTTTTTGCACAGTTATACTTTTCTAGCTTGTAATATAAGTTTCGAACTGAAATTCCTAACGCTTTTGCAGTCTTCGTTTTGTTCCCATCAAATTTCTCTAAATATTCACGGATAATATTCCCCTCAAATTCTGTCACTAGGTGTTCAAGGGCCTTCTCTTCTAATTCAGGTAATAAATTATTTTGTTTCGTCTCTACTTGTTCTTCTTTATGTAAAGGCGGTAAATGATGTACATCAATATATATTTCGTTATAATTCATAAAGATAATAGCTCGTCCTAAAATATTTTCAAGTTCCCTAACATTCCCTGGCCATTCATATGATTGTAAATACGAAACGGCTGAATCGGTGAGTCCTTCTACATTACGACCATAATCTTGATTAATTTTTTGAATTAACCTTTCTGCAATCGCTGGTATATCTCCTTTACGCTGACGAAGGGAAGGAATTTGAATCGGGATTTTATTTAAACGATAATATAAGTCCTCTCTGAACTCTCCTTCTAGAATGCCCTTTTCTAAATTCACATGCGTTGCTGCAATTACCCGGACATTAATAGGTATCGCTTTCGTTCCCCCTACTTTCACAATTTCTTTTTCTTGTAGCACACGAAGGAGCTTCGCTTGCGTATTTGCAGATAACTCTCCGATTTCATCTAAAAAAATACTTCCATTATTCGCTTCTTCAAAGAATCCTCGTTTCCCGCCTCTTTTCGCTCCAGAAAACGCGCCTTCCTCATAACCGAATAATTCACTTTCTAATAAGGTCTCAGAAATAGCAGCACAGTTTACTCGTACAAACTTATTGTATTTTCGATTACTACTGTTATGAATAGCGTGTGCAAATAACTCTTTCCCCGTACCAGATTCCCCTCTAAGTAATACTGTTGCCGGTGTATTCGCTCCAAGTTTTGCTTGTTCAATAGCTGCCGTCGTTTCATCTGAATCACCAACAATATCATCAAATGAATATTTTGCTTCTAACGTTCGAATAATTTGTCTTGCCCTATTCAATTCATTTGTTAACTTTTGAATTTCTGATACATCGCGAATTACCCCGACGCTCCCTTTCAATATTCCATCGACAATAACCGGTGCTACGTTTACAATTACATCTCGCTTTTTTTGCCCAATCTTCATATGTATTCCTCGTACCGCTCGGCGCGTCCGAAGTACTTTCATATGCATACTTTCACCTTCCACAATATCAGTTGTAGCCGGCTTCCCAATAATTTCTTCTTCAGTCAAACCCGTTAACTTCGTATAAGCAGGGTTTATAACTAGTCCTCTTCCTTTCTCATCAACAACCGAAATTGCTTCCTCAGATGAGTTAATAATCGCCTCAAGTAGCGTTTGAATTTCTTTTAAGTCTGTAACTTCTTCCGCTAAATCTACAACTTCTGTAATGTCTTTAAAAATCGCAAATGCCCCTTGAACCTCTCCACCTTCTTTTAATATCGGAATACGCGTTGTAATAATCTTTTTTTCATTCTCTAACGTCAGTTCATGATTCACTTCTATTTTTTTCGTGCGTATAATACGAAGCAACTTACTCGTTGGAATAACTTCTAAAATATATTTCCCTATTGCTTCCTCTTTTTTATATCCAGTAATACGCTCTGCGCTTTTATTAAACAGACGAACTTGTCCCTCTTGGTCTATAACAATCATACCGTCATGCGTTGAATTTAAAATTAAATTCCCTTGTTGCGTCTGTTCTTCTAGCTTTCCAATTAAGCTTTCCTTCTCATGCGCTAGTCTCGTAACAATTTTTGCAATATCCCCTGGTATAAGAAGGGTGTCTTTATGCTTGCTTCCCAATAAAACTTTATGTAAATCATAATCACCTGTCATATCAAACATTACATCAATATGCATAGAAAGAAACGGAGTTACACTATCACCAATCGGAACCCCATATTCCTTTGCGATTTGTAATCCTTTCGCAATTGGATTACTATCAATAACTCCTATAATTTGAAATATATTCGAATTTTGCAACAGACTCAGCAGTGTACTCCCACCTTCACCTGCTCCAACAATTAACACATTTTGTTTCATACATTACACTTCCTCTCGAAGTATCTCTGCAAAATTTTTCACATTCTTATCTTACTCGTTCAGCAACCTCTTGACAAACCCCCATTCCATATAACATCATTAAAATACACAAAATAATCTGAAAAGGAGCGTTATGTATGCAGCGTTACCTCGCTCTATTATTAGCACTCATCCCCATTTCATTAGCCGTGCTTGGTATTAAACTAATGAGAGATACTGTATTTGGGATTTTGTTCTCCCCAATCCCTATATTATGGTTACAATTTTTAATCGGCGCTCTTTGCTTCGCACTCGGGTTTTATATCTTCGGCGGCTTCGTCTTACACAGAGATCGTAAGAGAAATAAAGTACAAGCACGCTTCAGAAGATAAAACAAAGTTTTCACATATCATAAATAAAAAATGAGACCATTATATTAGGTCTCATTTTTTTATCGGTAATAAAGTTCTTGCTGTTTCAGGATAATCAGTAATAATCGCTGATATATTCATATCAAAATATTTACGCATAAGCGTTTCTTCATTTATCGTGTAAGGACGAACCTCCACACCACTTCCCATCGTTAATTCAGCGATAGCATCTTGAAGATAACGATAATTCGGATGTACTGCAGTAGCACCCATCTTTTTTGCATATGCCCACGGGCTATGCAAACCTTCACGATACAAAATAGCTGTTTGAATATCAGGAGCCATCATATGACATCGCTTCATACTGTAGTGATTAAAAGAAGAAAACACAATCCGATCCTCTAGACTAAACTTACGTACAAGTGTTATAACCTCTTCTTCTAAACCTCTGTATGGGATTTTATTATTTTTCAGTTCAATATTGAGTAGCAATTTCGTTTTTGCGAGCCATTCTAACACCTCTTCTAGAAGAGGTATTTTGCAAAAACCTACTTTGTCACCGAATTTATAACTCGCATCCAACTTACATAAATCCTCATATAAATAATTTCGAACCGCACCTTTTCCATTTGTTGTCCGATCCACCGTTTCATCATGAATAACGACAACTTTTCCATCTTTCGTGAATTGAACATCGAGTTCAATTCCATCTGCCCCCAAAGCCTCTGCTGCTTCAAATGAAATCATTGTATTTTCCGGATACGTTCCCGCCGCACCACGATGCGCAAATATAAGAGTCATCCTCACTCCCCCAATCTTATGCTATACTATACGAAAAAGGAGGTACTTCTATGAGACCATTACAAATTTCTCCAGACACTGCAGTCCGCCTATCAAAAGCGTTAGGTGTTCCACTTGAACAACTTATGCATATGCCACAGCATATTTTAATCCAAAAGTTAGTTGAATTAGAAAAACAAAATAAAGACGAAGAATAATATAGTCCTGTTTTGCAGGGCTTTTTATTATTATCTATTATATCATGGATGACTTCCCCGCTAAAATCTAATCCATTTACAGTTTTAAGAAACTCCTCATATTCACTCGGTAAGTCAACATTAAAATTCTCTTTCACACGTTCTCTTAATTTACCAATTTCAGTATCCGTTGCGGGTGTATTCAGTTTATCATTAAAACTTCTCTCTACCTTTTCAATTTCTAAAATCAGATTTTTCCACATATAAAAACCTCTTTCTAAATTTATTTATTCTCCTTTAGGATAGATGTTGTATTTTGGTATAGGCCAGCTTATGTCTGCACTATCTCCATCTTGTAAGTGTCTAGTTCATGTACATTAAAAAAGCTTATGCAAGTTATACATAAGCTTTTTATTCATGATTAGATATTTTTCAAATCCTACGCCTTAAAGTAAGTCTTAAAAAGATTAAATATAATAGTCAGGATTTTCATTCATTTTAATTAAAAATCCCTCTAACGAATCCGCTATCTTTGTTGAACCATAATATACAGGACATTGACCTAATTCATTTGCCTGCTTAAATTTTAACGTTAAAAAGCTTGATTCATTAATTTCAAAGAAAGCTAATGATTCTTCATCATCAATATAATCATATCTAGGGTTTTCTTCATACACATCTTGTCTAAGTCTTAAATCCGCAACGGATTCAGGGTCCATTAGACGGTTAACAAAGTACTCAGAATTACTTTTCACAAAACCACTACCGACATTTTTATAAAAATATCTTAGTTCCTTCGGGAATTTAAATCCTATCATTCCTTCAGCCTCTTGTATTTCATCATCATATATTTTAAAAAATACGGTTTCATATTTATCTAAAACTTGTTCTGCTTCAGTTCTATCAAATGATACCTTTTCCAAATTTGTGAAATTAAACATAAATATTACCCTCCATATAAGTGTTATCTTTTGAAAATCTCTTTAGCGATTTTTCCTTTTCCATGTATTCCACCTTGATGTTCATCAGGGTATTTAGCTGGATGTAGATTCCACCATTCATGTGCACCGTTATATGTACTTTCTATAATGTGATGTGCATCATAATTAGCGGTTTTTTTACGTAAAGGCAAACCTTTCTTTGAATACACAACTTCTTCATAAGTAGGCCATTTTTGGCCAGTCTTAAGTTCCCAATCCTTAATTAAGTTAGTGCGTAATTTATCAAATTCTGCCCGTCTTTGTGCAGTCTCTTCTTTACTTAATTTACTATAAGCATTATCTTCTAAAGCTTCCTGTAGTAATTCCTTCTGATTTTCAGGAATCTTTCTATTTGTTATTTCTTCTACTTGGCCAAGATATTCTTGGAATTTAGGTGTATTTAAATTACCAGGGGCAGCAAACATAAATGTATTACGTGCTTCTTCTAAAGAATTAAAAGAAGTTTTCGGAATATCTCTAAACTCACCAACGCCAGCATATGCAAAGCGGTCTCCCGTTTGCAATTTATTTGTATAATGCGAGATACCTTCTGATACCTTTGCTAAATTCGTACCCTTTGCAAGTGTAGTGACTTTGCTTATTCCTTTATCACCAATGAGACCTAACCCAACTTGAGTTAAAGCATAACTTCCCCACCTTGCCCGACTTTTAGCATCACCATTTATTACATCATTAATAAATGAATCCGACAATGCATTATACATGGTACTAAGGGTATCAATAGGGTGCAAGGCAGCGTTCCCCATGTTCTCCCATGTTTCCCAATCTCCTAAAGCTTTTATTCCGTCTATTGTATCGCTAACTGCTTGTCCTGTACCATCTAGAATACCTTCCCATGTTTTTTCCAGTGTAGATTTTTCAGGTAGCTTACCGCACATTGCACCTTCGTCAATTGAATTGGCAGCTTGACGTGCCCTCTCTTCTGTAATTGCTTGAATTGAAGTTGTCCACTCCATATTCAACCCTTGTGCACTAAATGTACCACTTGCAGGACTAAAGCCTTTTCCACTTTGTACCTCTGCTAAACCTGTCGCAATGCTAGCGGCTAGTTGGAGTGCAGTATCATAATTATTACTAGAAGTATAATTAAATTCATATAGATGTTCTAATTTTTCTTGCAGTTTTTTCCTCATGACAGTAAAAAGATTCGCCATAGCGTCCACACCTGGGATTGGCATAGCTTGACTGATGACTTCCATACTTGCTTTCATTCGGTCAATTTCTCGAATTTGTTCTAATATTTCTTGTTCGATTACATCTGTGGAAGCGACTTGTGATTGAAATTGACTTGGAAAAGCATCATTCTGAAGAATTAACTCTTCACACAGATAAATAATTCCTTGTGCTAAAGGACGAAAGGTTTGTACAAAAAATGATTTTGCACTGCTATACGTTTGCCCTTGTAACACAGTATCAATTGCAAAAGCGTCAATCGACTGAATGACTTGTTCCATACCTTGAATAGTAGCAGTACATACAGCGTTCATGCTTTGAGTTTGGTTTTGTACTTCTCCCAAATACATATTTAAACTCATGCGTTATCCTCCCTTGCTAGTTGTTGCTGTTGATAGGAAAAATCATTTTTCACTCGAACCATAATACCCCTTCTTTTCCTAGTATTTCATAAGGAAATTATACCATGCTTAATTATTGCACCGTTCTAAACACTTGGCTTTTTTTAATAAAAATTTAATATGCCTCCTTTCAAAATATACCCTTCCTTAACTTCTCCTTGGCAGACTCAAGGATTCGCCTCACTTTCTCAGGGTGATTTATACCGTATAAACATCCTAAATCTCTATATGATAAATGTGGGCTTTCTAAATACGTTGTTATTAAATTTGCTTCAGTATTATCACAATACTGTTCTATAATATTGCGAAGATAATTAGCAATCGTTGTTTCACTAATGGTCTTTCCATAATCAGTTCTACGTGTTGGATAATTAATTTGTTCACTAGCTGTATTAGATGTAAATGTGTATTTACCACGTTCCCTTAAATATTTAATATACGTCCGAATATGAAGAGGTTTTACCTTATCAACATCCGTAACTTTTAATTCTCTTTCTAAATATGAAGCAAAAAGTTTTCAACATTCATCTGAAAGTTATTCATACAACAAAAAAACCGCCTAGCTATTGGGATTAAAATTTCAATCCAATAAATAGAAGGTTTTTAAATTAACCGCCAATTACCTATGTACTTTATTGCCTACATACGTAATTCGTTGGTTATTAAATTTTGTTATGAAATACGCTTAACGCCTTGATATTACAGCGTTTACGAAGCCTTATGTTCAAGTCTTAGCTTATCCGCAACCATTGCGATGAACTCAGAATTCGTAGGTTTTGCTTTTGACATGGATACAGTATAACCAAATAAGGACGAAATAGAATCAATATTCCCACGGCTCCAAGCTACTTCAATTGCGTGACGGATTGCGCGCTCGACACGGCTTGCTGTTGTATTATATTTCTTTGCAATATCTGGATATAATACTTTCGTAATAGATCCTAGTAATTCGATATCATTGTACACCATAGAGATTGCTTCTCGTAAGTACATGTACCCTTTAATATGAGCGGGTACACCAATTTCATGAATGATACTTGTAATACTCGCATCTAAGTTTTTCGGTTTTCCATCGATCGTTGTTGCTGATCGGAAAGATGGTAATGGACGTTTAATAGTAGCACTTTCCTTACCACTAACTTGACGAATATGACTTGTTAAATTCTCCATATCAAATGGTTTTAATATGAAATATGATGCCCCTAAATCAACCGCTTTTTTCGTCACATCTTCTTGTCCGAATGCTGTCAACATAATAACGCTAGGTTGTCTTAACCTTTCAATATGTCGCATTTTCTCTAGCACAGCTAGACCATCTAAATGTGGCATAATAATGTCTAAAACGAGTATATCAGGCTGCTTTTCTTTCAATAAGTTTAAACATTCTTGACCATTGTAAGCAATTCCGATAACTTCCATATCATCTTGGGCAGCAACATAACTCTCTAGCATCGATACCAATTCTTTATTATCATCCACAAGACATACTTTAATTTTCTCCACAGTTTTTCCTCCCTTACCGAATCGATTCTTCCGACATGTGTAAGCTTCTAGGCTACATGAATTGTTCGACAATTGTGTGAAAATTCCCTTTAAAGTTTCTTACTTTCCGATAAAATCACAAAAAAATATGTTTATCGTTCATTTTTTTACTTTCGCAACACATTCCATCATAGAATTACAGCGAAACGTTCAACCCTTTGCTTATATCTTACAACAAAAAACAGCTCTTGCGGAGCTTTTACAAAATTTCAACGAATTTTTCAAAAGAAAAGCGAGCTAATATGTATTAGCTCGCTTTTTTCTCTTGATCATAAATATTAATTCTAGCCTCATGTAACATCCATTCAATATGAACACCGTATCCTGACGTTGGATCATTTACAAATACATGTGTAACCGCACCAATTACTTTCCCATTTTGTACAATCGGACTTCCACTCATTCCTTGTACAATACCACCCGTTTTTGCTAGTAAACGTTTATCTGTCACTTTTATAACCATACCTTTTGTAGCCGGGAACTTTTGTGGTACCGTACTAACAACTTCAATATCAAACGCTTCCACCTTATCTTGATCAATAACTGTTAATATTTTCGCTGGCCCTTCTTTTACTTGATGGGATAATGCGATAGGCATTGCTTTATCCATTATGCCGTTTGTCATATCTGTGTTTAATTTCCCAAAAATACCATACGGGCTATTTATTGTAATATTACCAATCACTTCACGATCCGGTGAAAATCTTGCTAATTTTTCTCCCGGGTTCCCGTGACTTCCTCTTTCAATAGACGTTACTGTCGAACGCATAATTTGTCCATCTTCTACTTGAATTGGCTTTTTTGTATCATTATCGGAAATTACATGACCAAGCGCTCCATATTTCATGGAATCTGGATGTACGAATGTCATCGTTCCGATACCAGCTGCTGAATCACGAATATACAGTCCAATTCGGTAAGAGGATTCACCATTGTCTTTTTGTGGTGTTAGCTTAGCACGAATATATTTTCCATCTCTTAATAAAACAAGATTAAGCGGTTCACCTGTTTCTCCACTATTATGAATAAATGGTGCTACATCACTCATTCTTTCAATTGTTTTACCATTGATTTCAGTAATCATATCTCCAATCTGTACACCAGCTGTTTCACCAGGAGATACTTTACCCTTTTCAGTTTGAATTAAATGATGGCCTACAACAAGTACACCTTTTGTGTTCAATTTTACACCAATCGATTGTCCACCTGGAATAACTTTAAAATCTTTTAATACTTTCACATTTACTTTTTTCACTGGAAAACCAGCAAGTTGAAACACCATATCAGCTTCACCATTTTGGTGAGAATTTACCATAAGTTCTTGTTCATTTGAACTTACAGTAAATACATTACGATTTATAGATGCAGCCTTAAAAACTGGTAATGATGCTATTTCTAATTGTTGTCCTTCAAAAACAACAAGTTGCTTCGGCGATGAAATAAACGTTCGAAGCGGTTTAAAACATCCAATAAAAACTAGAGAAACAAGGAGACAAAGACCTATTATTTTTCGAAATCTTTCTAATTTCAATTTGTTCACTCTCCTCGCTCCTACCCCACATTCAGCCTCTTGGCTTCACTTTTTAATCTCTCCTTGCAGCGCTTTATTTATAACCGGAAGAATTAAGAAATCGTCATTTGAGAAAAAAAAGCTATCCATTACTGGATAGCCTCTGCTGTCTGTTTGAAATGATGCGCTTGCGTAAGTAACTCTTTCGCATGCTCTGTCGTTAAATCTGTAATTTCAACACCAGAAATCATTCGAGCAATTTCTGTTACTTTTTCATCCGTACTTAACACAGTAACCGATGTAATCGTACGATCATTCGCCACTTGTTTTCTAATAAATAAATGAGAGTCCGCCATTGAAGCTACTTGAGGTAAGTGCGTAATACAAAGTACTTGCGAGTTTACTGATACACGATAAATTTTTTCCGCAATAGCCTGTGCAACCCGACCACTCACACCCGTATCCACTTCATCAAAAATAACAGATGCGACACCTTGATGCTTAGAAAAAATGCTTTTTAAAGCTAAAATAATACGAGATAACTCTCCGCCAGAAGCGACCTTTGAAAGTGGCTTTAACGGTTCACCCGGATTCGTTGAAATATAAAATTCCACATGATCGTAGCCATCCGCCGTAAGTTTTACCGGTGTTCCTTCCACGAGAGGTTCTTCTACATTTCCTACCCTCTTCATAATTCTCACTTCAAATTTCGTTTTTTCCATATATAGTTCTTTTAATTCTTGATGAATAGCGCTTGTAAGATGATCTGCAAGCTCATGACGCATAGTACTTAACAACGTTGCTTCTTTTACAATAACACCTTCTAATTTCGTTAACTGCTTTCTCGTCGTTTCAATATGTACGTCTTTATTTTCAATCGTAAAAATTTCTTGTTCAATTTTATCAGCATACGCTAAAATCTCTTCTACAGTATTTCCATACTTTCTCTTTAACATACGGATTTCATTCAAACGTGTTTCAATTTCATCTAGACGTTTCGGATCATATTCCATCATATCTAATTTTTCTCTAAGCTGGTATGCAACTTCTTCTAATAAGTAATAACTATTTGCAATAGAATCATGATTTTCTTGATACGCTTCATCTAAGTGCGTAATACTCTCCATTTGTCCCATTGCATTTCTTACGTGATCCAATCCCTGTCCGTCTCCACTTAACGAACGATACGCATCTCCTAATGCTTTATAAATCTTTTCAAAATTGGAGATTTTTAATCGTTCCTCAGTCAATTCATATTCTTCATCCATTTTTAAATCCGCCTTACGAATTTCTTCATGTTGGAATTGAATTAAATCTAGACGATGGGCCATTTGTTGTTCATTTTCACTTAAAGATTTCAGCTGTTTTTTTAACTTCTCATAGTCTGTATATACATTTTGATATATGCCCAATTGTTTAACAATGCGATTTCCATCAAAATGATCAAGCATAAACATATGACGCTCTTCATTCATTAAATCTTGTGTTTCATGCTGTCCATGAATATCAACTAGCGTTTTTCCAATCTCTTTTAATATGCTGAGTGTAACAAGTTTCCCATTTACACGACAGACACTTTTTCCGTTCGCAGCGATGTCACGCTTCAAAATAATCATGCCATCTTCTATTTCTATATCTAACTCTTCTGCCTTTGCGATACATGGATGTTTGTCATCTTCTACATAGAATAAGCCTTCTATCTCAGCCTTTTCTGTTCCATATCGAACAAATTCTGCTGAACCACGGCCACCAACAAGCAAACTAATTGCATCAATAATAATGGATTTTCCAGCTCCTGTTTCACCACTTAAAACGGTTAAACCTTTTTGAAAAGAAATATTTAATGCCTCAATAATAGCAAAGTTTCTGATCGATAATTCCGATAACAATGCCCCATTCACCTCGTTATAAACTAATCCCCTATTAAGGGCTTTTCTCAGTATTCTTCATTCAAATAGTTATACTATATGTTTGTATGTATAAATTACTCTTCTAACCCGCTCCATTGTACCAAACATTCGTTTTACGGGTCAATCCACCTATTTTCTAACTTCATTCAAAAAAAATAATGTATTGTATTTGAAAATCCGTATTTTTCGCCAATAAAAATATCTTGTTTACTTTCCACTTTACAGAGGAAAGTAAACAAGATTTTTCTGTTAAAGCATATTTAAGAAACGATCAGAGACAACACCTGTATCTTCAGGTGTACGGCAAATAATTAAGCAAGTATCATCACCACAAATGGTTCCGACAATCTCATCCCACTCTAAATGATCAATGAGTGCCCCAAGTGAATGAGCGTTACCAGGCAATGTTTTTAGCACAAGCATATGTCCTGCCGTGTCTAATTTTACAAATGAATCCACTAGATTTCGTTTTAATTTTTGCAACGGATTAAATCGTTGATCTGCTGGCAAGCTATATTTATAGCGGCCATCATGTAATGGCACCTTCACTAAGTGCAGTTCTTTAATATCGCGCGATACTGTTGCTTGCGTTACATTAAACCCCACATTACGTAAAATATCAACTAGTTCATCTTGTGTTTCAATTTCTTTGTTAGCAATAATTTCCCTGATTTTAATATGGCGCTGACCTTTATTCATACATTTGCACCTCACACTATCTCTTACCATAGTTTAAACATTGGTATACTTCATTTATTTATGTTACCGTATAATCCATTACTTGTACACAATTGTTTTTACAATCATTATACGATTACAACAAAAAGAGGAACAACATATGTTATTCCCCTTTCCCTTTTTGTTTTAGAACATCATGTGCTTCTGTAACAACTTGCTCAATAGAAACCGGAGAATGATTTTCGCCATTCTCACGCTCACCGTGCCACTTTAGATGAATTAAAAATTCAATATTTCCATCCCCGCCTGTAATTGGTGAGAATGTTAAACCTTCGATATTATAGCCTTCCTTAAGAGCAAAATCGACAATCATTTCCACGACAGCTTCATGTACTTTTCTATCACGAACAATGCCTTTTTTCCCGACTTGTTCTCGTCCAGCTTCAAACTGAGGTTTAATCAATGCAGCTACATCACCATTTGGCATAAGCATTGTTTTTAAAACCGGCAATATAAGCCTTAATGATATAAATGAAACATCAATACTTGCAAACTGCGGTAAACCACGCTCTAAATCTGCCGGTGTCACGTAACGGAAGTTCGTTCGTTCCATCACAACAACACGCTCATCTTGACGCAATTTCCACGCAAGTTGATTATATCCTACATCTAATGCGTAGGATAACTTCGCCCCATTTTGAAGCGCACAGTCTGTAAAACCACCAGTTGATGAACCAATATCTATCATAACCTTATCTTGTAAATCAAGTTGAAATGTTTCTAATGCCTTTTCAAGCTTATAACCACCACGGCTTACATACGGCATGACTTGCCCTTTCACCGTAATCTCCGTATCTTGTGAGATTTTCTCCCCTGGCTTATCGAGTCTCATTTCATTCGCATATACAAGACCTGCCATAACAGCACGTTTAGCCTTCTCACGCGTTTCTATAAGCCCTCGCTCTACTAATAGTACATCTACTCTTTCTTTTTTTACGCTCATTTGTTACGCCCTTTTTTGTTTTGATGGAATCATTGTATGAATACGGTCTACAACAGCATCTGTTGTTAAACCAATTTCTTCTAACAGTTTTGTTACACTACCATGCTCTATGAAGCGATCAGGAATACCCATTCGTTCAATTAAAGCACTATGGTATCCGTTCTCAGAAGCAAATTCAACTACTCCCGTTCCAAAGCCACCGATTAAACAAGCCTCTTCAATCGTTAAAATCGGTATATTTTTCCCTAAAAGCTCATGTAAATATGCTTCGTCCATCGGCTTAATAAAGCGAGCATTCACTACTTTCACTGATATTCCAGCTTGTTCAAGACGCTCAGCTGCTTCCATTGCCATCGGGATTGTCGTACCAAACGTTAAAATTGCTGCTTGTGTGCCTTCTTTTAACGTTTCCCATGTACCGATTGGAATCGCCTTTAATTCTTCATCCATTTGAACGCCAAGTCCATTTCCGCGTGCATAACGTAAAGCAATCGGCCCATCTTCGTATTGCATCGCTGTATATACTAAATGTTGACCTTCATTTTCATCTTTCGGCATCATAAGCACCATATTCGGCAAGTGACGTAAAAACGCGATGTCAAATACACCTTGATGCGTTTCACCGTCTGCTCCTACTAATCCAGAGCGATCTATTCCAATAAAAACGTTTAAATTCTGGCGACAAATATCATGAACAACTTGGTCATATGCTCTTTGTAAAAATGTTGAATAAATTGCTAAGAACGGCTTCATCCCTTGTGTTGCCATACCAGCTGCCATTGTTGTAGCATGCTGCTCTGCAATACCTACATCAATCATGCGATCCGGAAATTCTTTTTGGAATTTCTCAAGTTTCGATCCAACAGGCATTGCAGGCGTAATTGCAACGATACGTTCATCCGTTCTCGCTAGCTTAAGCACTGTTTCACTAACAACAGCACTCCATGCTGGTGCAACTTCTTTCGGTTTAACGAAGTCACCTGACTCAATTTTATACGATCCTGTTCCATGCCAAGTTCCAATAACGTCACTTTCAGCTGGTTTATAACCTTTTCCTTTTTTCGTAATAACATGAACAAGTACTGGGCCTTTTGTTTTCTTTGCATATTGCAACGTTTCGAATAACTTTTCATAATCATGCCCATCGACCGGACCTAAATATGTAAAGCCTAATTCTTCAAAAAAGACGCCTGATACTAGTAAATATTTTAGACTATCTTTTATTTTCTCTGCTGTCGCAGCAACTTTCCCGCCGACTGCTGGGATTTTCTTCAATATATACTCTAGTTCATCTTTTACCCAATGGTACTTCCCTGCGGTACGTAAACGACCAAGTACATTATGAAGTGCACCGACGTTTGGTGCAATTGACATTTCATTGTCATTCAAAATAACAATCATGTCCGTTTTTTCATGCCCAATGTGGTTCAATGCCTCTAAAGCCATTCCGCCTGTTAATGCACCATCGCCAATGATTGGTATAACGTATTCTTCCGTTTTCTTTAAATCACGTGCTAGAGCCATTCCCATTGCAGCAGATAACGACGTTGAACTATGACCAGTTTCCCAAACATCATGCTCACTCTCACAGCGTTTTGGAAAACCACATAGACCTTGGTATTGCCTTAATGTGCCGAATTCTTTCGCACGCCCTGTTAAAATTTTATGTACATAGGATTGATGTCCTACGTCCCATAAAAACTTATCTTTCGGACTATCAAATAATTTATGCAGAGCAATTGTGAGTTCTACTACACCTAAATTAGGTGCAATATGTCCACCTGTTTGAGAGAGCTCTTCAATTAAAAACTTACGAATATCCTCACTCAACCCCTCTAGTTCACTGATAGACATATCTTTCAAAAAACTAGGGTTTTGAATTTGCGTTAGATCCACATGGATCACTCACTTTCATTTCATAATCTGTCAACATGTCAAATATTATAAGAAACATTTACACAACACAAGAAATTATCTTTTCTATTCTTTTTATCTTGTCCTGCTTTCAGAAAACACTTCCATTTTTTCACTTATCATATTATACATCATATTTCTTTACGTGATGAAAAAAATAGCCGCTAACACGAAGTGATAACGGCAATGTAATCTACATATATTTTTGCCAATAACAAGAAAAGAAAAACCTTTTCCTACATTTATATCATAAAATGATGAATGACTCAACAAATGGAAACGCTGTTATATTAGTTATTACGTTTTGCGATTAAATCACAAATAGATAGTAAATATTCATCTTGTAATTGTAAGGAGCTAATAGAAGCTTTTGCTTTTGCAATTTTCTCCTCTAAAATAGATTTTGCTCTATCTACAGTAAATAACGTCGTATATGTGCTCTTCTCGTTGGAAGCATCACTACCAATCGGTTTTCCAATCTCTTCTTCTGTTCCTTCTACATCCAAAATATCATCTCTAATTTGGAAAGCTAGACCGATATATTTCGCAAATGCAAGTAACTTCTCTTCTTGCTCTTCTGTAGCATCAGAAAGTATCGCGCCTGCAAGTACAGCAAACTCAAGCAGTTTACCTGTCTTATGATTATGAATGTACTCTAATTCATTAATTGTAAGTCGTTTTCCTTCAGCTTCCATATCTGCCACTTGTCCAGCAACCATTCCTTCAGGTCCTGCTGCTTTCGCAAGCTCAAGTACAAGTCTTACTTTTTTTTCAGCAGAGATTTCTTTTTGCTCATATGCCATAATAACTTGAAAAGCATATGTCAACAAACCATCTCCCGCTAAAACTGCCATTGCTTCACCAAATACTTTATGATTTGTAGGCTTTCCTCGTCTTAGATCATCATCATCCATACAAGGTAAATCATCATGAATTAACGAATATGTATGAATCATTTCAAGGGCACAAGCTGCACCCACTCCAAGATTTCTTTCTTTCCCAAACGCTTGTAACGTTGCAAATAAAAGTAACGGGCGGAGACGTTTCCCACCCGCTTCCAAAGAATATGCCATCGCTTCACGAAGCACATTTGGACATTGTAATTCATTTGCATAGCTTACAAGCTTTTCTTCTACGAAAGTTTTACTCTCTTTCAAAAAAGCATCAAAAGCTATATGTGTCACTATGCTTCATCTCCTAAAGCAGTAAACGGTTTAAGCTCTCCATCTTCCCCAAGGATAACTGCCATTTGTTCTTGTACATCTTTCAATTTCTCATCACAAAGCTTAGATAATTCCATGCCTTCCTTAAAATAAGAAATTGCTTCCTCTAAAGGTACATCACCTTGTTCAAGCTTAGAAACGAGATGCTCAAGCTGCGAAATTGCTTCTTCAAAGCTTAACTTATTTTCCATTATTCAATTCACGCTCCTCTATGCTTGATACACTACAATCTAGTATTCCATCTTGTAATTGAACCGAAACAGCATCTCCAAGGCTAACATCTTTCACGCTTTTTAATACTTGTTTCTCTTCATCGTATACAAGCCCATACCCTCTCATCATTACTTTAAGCGGGCTTAATACCTCAAGCTTTTGAGCCGCTCTCACAAATACGAACTCCTTCGTTTGAAGTAATGTTTGCATTTCACGTTGCAACTGCTTTTGCAACGTTTCAATTGCCGTTTTCGTTTGTATAATTTTTTGAGACGGGTGGTGCTTTTCTAAATAAAATGAAAGTTGCTTTAATTGATTTACTTTTTTATCTATATAACGCTCTTTCGCTAAAACAAGTTGTTCAAGAGCCCTGTCTAACTGCTCTTCTTTTTGCTCGTACACTTGCCTTGGATAACGGAACGCATAAGATTTTTGTAACACTTGCAGTTTTTCTTCTTTTTTATGTACTCTCTCTCTCATTGCTCTTTGCAATCTCAGAGTTCTTTGTAATACCTTTTCTTGTAACTCTATAGTATTAGGTACCGCCAACTCAGCTGCTGCAGTCGGTGTTGGTGCACGTAAATCCGCGACAAAATCTGCGATTGTAAAATCTGTTTCATGGCCTACAGCCGAAATAATCGGAATCTCACTTGTGAAAATTTCTCTTGCAACTACTTCCTCATTAAAGGCCCATAATTCTTCAATAGAGCCTCCACCACGCCCAACAATTAAAACATCAATATCTCCCATTTCATTCGCTGTACGAATTGCTTGTACAATCGAGGGAGCTGCTGACTCCCCTTGTACAAGTACAGGAAACACAATAACATTTCCAATTGGATAACGACGTTTAATTGTTGTTATAATATCGCGAATTGCTGCTCCTGTTGGCGACGTGATTACACCTATTGTTTTAGCATACGGAGGAATTATTTTTTTATAAACTTGAGAAAACAAGCCCTCTTCCTCTAAACGAACTTTTAATTGCTCATAAGCTAAATGCAAGTTTCCAATTCCGTCAGGCTGCATGTCTTGAATATAAATTTGATAAGAACCACTCGCCTCATAAACAGAAATCTTTCCTTTTACAAGTACTTTCATTCCATTTTCCGGTCTGAATTTAATGTTACGATTATGACCCGCAAACATAACCGCTGCAATTCTTGCATTTTCATCTTTCAATGTAAAATACATATGACCACGACTATGATATTTAAAGTTGGAAATTTCTCCTTTTAACCAAACAGACTGTAAATGCGGATCATACTCTATTTTTGTTTTAATATAGCGTGTTAATGCTGTAACGGTTAAATATTGTTTCTCCATTTCTCTCTCCTCATAGCCGATTCAAATTATTGACAAACAACACCTGCACGCTTTGCAGACTCCACAGTGTTGTGAAGAAGCATTGTAATAGTCATTGGGCCGACTCCTTTTGGCACAGGCGTAATGTAACCTGCAACGTCTAATACATTGTCAAAATCAACATCACCACAAAGTTTGCCTGTTTCTAAACGGTTAACACCAACATCAATTACAACCGCACCCTCTTTAATATAGTCAGCTGTTACCATTTTCGGTCGTCCAACGGCTACGATTAAAATATCAGCTAACTTCGATAATTCTTTTATATTTTGCGTCTTAGAATGACAATATGTGACAGTTGCATTTTCATTTAAAAACAGTTGCCCCACTGGTTTACCAACAATATTACTTCTTCCAATTACAACAACATGCTTTCCAGAAATATCAAGATTCGTTTCTTTTACTAATTCTAAAATGCCATGCGGTGTACATGGAAGGAATGTGTCTTGTCCCGTCATCATACGTCCTACGCTGATTGGGTGAAATCCATCTACATCCTTTTCCGGTGAAATTCTTTCAATGATAGCTTTTTCTTCAATATGTTTTGGTAAAGGTAATTGTACCAATATGCCATTAATGCGGTCGTCTCCATTTAAGCGATCGATTTCAGCAAGCAAACGCTCCTCAGTAATCGTTTCAGGAAGTTCTATTAGCTCTGAATAGATTCCTACTTGCTCACAGCCTTTTTCTTTTCCTTTTACATAAGAACGAGATGCTGGATCTTCTCCAACTAAAATAACTGCTAATCCTGGTACAATCCCTTGCTCTTTTAACTTCACAACTTTTTCTTTTAATTGTGCTCGTTTTTTCTCCGCAACTTCATTTCCTTTGATGATTACTGCTACCATTTTAAGTTTCCCCCTTAAAGAAATTACAGTGTATCTTTTATATTAGATAAAACGCCGTTAATAAAACGACGAGATTCCTCATCCCCAAATGTTTTTGCGATTTCAATTGCTTCGTTAATTGTTACATTGTGCGGAATTTCTTCCATGTATTTCATCTCACACACAGCTACACGTAAAATACTGCGATCAACAATACTAATACGCTCAAGCTTCCACTTTTTTAAATTTTGACGAATTGCTGCGTCAATCTCTTCTTTGTTGTCTACAAATCCTACAACAAGTGATTCTAGAAACTCATTTGTTTCTTCGCCTTCATCTAGCGTATTTTCCACCGCTACTTTCGGTTCTAATTCACCTGTAATATCCATTTGGTATAATGCTTGCATTGCTCTTTCTCTAGCCGTCCTACGTTTCATTGTAACTCTCCTTTATACTTCAAGTCTTTCCTTATGTTTTGTTATATTATTATAATTTATAAGCCGTCAATTCACTTACTCTTGCAGTTTTCATTGATTTTCCAACCTTATAATACAATGATAATAACACAATTTATCGTTTCACACACGGGGTACAAGGCTGAAAAATAATAAAAAGATTAACTTCAAGTTCCATATCTTATCACAATGTACGTTTTTTGGAAAAATGAAACATACCGTTTTATTTTTCTTTTTTTTTGAAATAGTATAATAATTAGAGGGTTTTAATTTGTGAAGAAATGAAACGATAAAAAAGATGCCTATTTTACTAGGCACCTTTTTCCACTCTTACACTGGTTCGATTTCTGTTTTTTGTGTTTCGAATGTTACGCCAACGATGTGAACGTTCACTTCTTTTGGCTCAAGTCCTGTCATTGTAAAGAGTGCTTGGCGAATATTGTCTTGAATTTTTTGTGCAACAACCGGAATCGCTACACCAAAATACATCACAACATAAAGGTCAACAATAATATCTTCGTTTGCTAATTCAACCTTTACACCTTTACCATGATTTTTCTTACCTAACTTCTCAACAACATCTGTAGCAAAATTACCACGCATTGCCGCTACACCTTCTACTTCAGCAGCTGCAATACCTGCAATTACTTCGATTACTTCTGGTGCAATTTCTACTTTTCCAAGAGTTGTATCTTGACCCATATCTAACATATGTTCAGCCATGAAAAAAACCTCCTTTAATGTATCACTGCGTCACAAGTTCATGCTCTTCCAAAAATTTCGTGTTAAACTCACCTTTTACAAAATCAGGATGCTCTAGCAATTGCAAATGGAACGGGATTGTTGTATGTACGCCTTCAATGACAAACTCACTGAGCGCTCGCTTCATTTTTGCAATTGCCTCTTCACGTGTTTTTCCGTGAACAATTAATTTAGCAACCATCGAATCATAGAAAGGTGGTATTGAATATCCCGGATATACAGCTGAATCGACGCGAATACCAAATCCGCCTGGTGGTAAGTACATTTCTACTTTACCTGGAGATGGCATAAATTTTTTGGCAGGGTTTTCCGCATTAATTCGACATTCCATTGCCCAACCATTAAATTGTACTTCTTCTTGCTGTAACGATAACTTTTCTCCAGAAGCAACAAGAATTTGTTCTTTAATTAAATCCATCCCTGTTACCATTTCAGTAACTGGATGTTCAACTTGGATTCTCGTATTCATCTCCATGAAATAAAAGCTTTTCGTTTTATATTCATAAATAAACTCAACCGTACCAGCACCTGTATAATCAACCGCTACCGCCGCTTTAACTGCTGCCTCACCCATTTGCTTGCGAATATTCTCATCAAGTGCAGGTGATGGACTTTCTTCTAATAGTTTTTGCAGACGGCGCTGAATTGTACAATCACGCTCTCCTAAATGAATGGCATTTCCATGTGTATCTGCCATTATTTGAATCTCAACATGGCGGAAATCTTCAACGTACTTCTCCAAGTATACACCAGGGTTCCCAAAAGCGGTACTGGCTTCTTGCTGTGTAATTTGAATTCCTTTTACAAGCTCTTCTTCATGGCGCGCAACACGAATACCTTTTCCGCCGCCACCTGCAGTCGCTTTAATGATAACTGGATATCCAAGTTGATTAGCAAGCTCGATCGCTTCTTCGGTATTTTTAATAATCCCTTGTGAACCTGGTACAATCGGAACCCCTGCTTCTTTCATTGTATCACGTGCAACGTCTTTTGTGCCCATCTTTGAAATGGCTTCTGGGCTTGGACCGATAAAAATCAAGTTACACTCACGGCATAATTCTGCAAAATCTGCATTCTCTGCTAAAAATCCATATCCCGGATGAATTGCATCACAACCTGTTAATTTCGCAACACTAATAATGTTCGTCAAATTTAAATAGCTTTCTTTTGAAATCGTTGGTCCAACACAATACGCTTCATCTGCAATTTGCACATGAAGTGACTCTTTGTCTGCTTCTGAATAAATTGCAACTGTTTCAATATCCATTTCTTTACAAGCACGAATAATTCGTACAGCAATTTCCCCACGATTGGCTATTAATACTTTTTTTATCATCACAAAGACTCCCTTATTACGCTTTTACAAGAAATAGCGGTTGTCCATACTCAACAAGCTGTCCATTATTAACAAGAATTTCAACAATTTCGCCCTCTACATCTGCGTCAATTTCGTTAAATAATTTCATAGCCTCAACAATACATACGATAGAATCTTTCGATACTCTGTCCCCAACACTTACATATTGAGGTGTATCAGGCGAAGAAGAGGAATAAAATGTCCCTACCATCGGTGATGTGATTTTATGTAGGTTTTCATTTTGAACAGCTGTCTTCTCTTCTTGTTTTGGCGCTTCTACTTGCGCTGCCGCTACTGCTGTTTCTACTTCGACAGATGCTGCTGGCTGTACTACCTGTTTCGTTACCGGTGCTTGCACAGTAACTACTTCATTACCACGTTTTTTCATTTTGATTGTTGTACCGTCTTTTTTGTATTCAAATTCATCAATATTAGAGCTATCAATTAATTTAATTAATTCACGAACTTCTTGAATTTTAAACATGTAAAATCCACTCCCATACTCTTGTTTGTCCCGTTTTTACAGATTGGCATCAAACTGATTTACTGTAAAAATACGATGCATTCTATTAGAAAATTTATTCCTATGACATTTACTAATAGAAATATTTACTATTCCCATCTTACGCTAAATTTTTTAAACATTCCAATTTATATTTCTTTATTATAAATCGAAATTCCTGTAAAAATATTATTCCACTAAAAAATTATTACCTAGTAATAATACCAAGTTTCACACGAAATTGGCAAGACCACTTCCTAAAAAACATTCTTTACTTTTTCAAAACTGCAAAGTGTAAAAACGTAATTCCCTCAGCATTCTTCATTTTATCTACGGTAAAAAAACATATTTTTACCAAATATTATTTTTTTGTTTACGCGCCGTTCATTCTTCCTTCATAAAAGAATAGTATGTTCAAAGTGTAGCAAATTTATTGTAGTGAGGTGCGGACATATGATATGGCTCATCCTGTTCTTGCCTGCCGTAGTGATTTGGACATTGGTCCTCTTCATTCACGTCAAATCTGGAAAAACTAATCACCATCATCACGAACCATTAATCTTTTACTCACAGCGTATTTCCCCGTTTCCAATTGAAAATACTAAATACAACTGCAAAGATGAAATAGAAAAAAGCTATCGAAAACGATAGCTTTTTTCTATTATTCTTTTATCTAATTTGAAGCAGCAACACCTATTATAATTTCAATTTATTTTACTGATGGATCAAATTTCACACCTACATCTTTTGAACCACCTTCACTTCTTACGAGCTGAATAATTTTATTCGCTTCTTTTTGTGAATGCTTTGCCGATTTAACTGTTACTTTAATGTCCGTTCCATCAGCTCTTACAAGAGCATCCTTATATCCGCCTTGAGATTTAATCACTGTCTCAAGTAATTGTTGCTTCGTTTCCATCGTAGTGATTGCATCAAGATTATCTTTCGCTTTACTCTTTTCTTCTGCTGAAGATTTTGATGACTTCATTACATTTTGTAACTTTTCTTTCTCTACACTACGCTGATCTTCCATTTGCATACGTAGCGCTGTAAAATTCTCATCGCTTGATTGAACTGTTACGCTAGCCTCTTTTTTACTTGTTTCTTTTTTGTCATTCTCTTTTTTGTCTGTTTCTTTATTTGTAGTTTCCTTGCTTGTATTTTCTTTTGTTGTCTCTTTATTTGTAGTTTCTTTCGTTGTTTCTTTTGTAACTGCTTTATCAACACCTTGCTTTTCTTGTCCCATCTTTTCACCCGTTGCCGGTGCTGCTGTATTCATTTTATCAGGAGTTGTTACGTAATAAACAGATAGTACAACCACTAAACTTAACATCGTTAATAGCCAAACCGTTTGTTTTTTTAACACTTTATTTCCTCCCTATCAATTTTTCGGTGATACTGAAACGCGATGAGCTGGTACATCTAATAATCGCGTCACAGCTTCTTTTACCATTGCTTTTATTTGTATATTATCCACTCCCTTTGCTACGACCAGAACACCTCGTACTTTCGGTTTCTCTGTTCGCAAAACAATTGGAGTTTCTTTATCACCTTCACGTATAATGACTGTCTTTTCATCAAGAGACTCGTCTTCTACTTCCCTTTTCCCGCCTGCTTTATCAGTTTCACCTGTCGTTTGTGAACGTTTTACTGTATTTTTCTCGAGTATTTTTTCTTCAGATGAATCTAAGTTCACTTTAATAGTTACATCTTTTACTCCGGCTATCTCTTCTAAAGAAGCTTTCAATTCTTGTTCATACGCTTTTTCGTATTTTTCTACATTTGACATATTATCATTGTTTTTTTGACCGAAAGTTGGTACATCTTTATCTTGGCTTTGACTTGTCTTTTCTTTAAACACAGGCACTTCTTCTTTTTTAGGTGATAAGAAATTACTAGAAAACATAAGCGCAATCCCAAGTATGAGTAGGACAAGCAAAAACTTAGGTGTTACCTTTTTCCCCTTCTCATTACTTTCTTTTCCATCCCCATTTAATAAGTTTCGAAAAAATGAGAACCTCGAATTTTTATCTTTATTGTCCATTTACGCTACCTGTCCTCCCTTCCATCTGAACTTGGATTTGTTTATCCTCTAGTTGCCACCTGCTTGAAAAGAAATCTTTCATTTCTACATTCGTTTCTTCTATTTTTTTTGGAGGTTCTTTCATATTAATTTCAATTGGCTTTACTGTTTCGATTGCATCATTTTTACTACGTTCTTTTTCTTTCAACGTCACAACAACAGATTGAATATCTTTCGCTGACTTTACTTCTTCTGCATGTTCCACTGCGACTATTTGTATTTCAGAGACTGTCATACCATACTTTTTCTCAAACTCTTTTCCTACGTCTTTTTTCATTTTGGTAGCCATCTCTTCTAAACTATATGCACGTGTTAGAGCTTGTATTTCTTTTTTCTTCGAATCTATCGAATTTTTTACAGATCCATCTGCTACGTACTTTTCCTCATTGAAATTTGCGATAACTTCATTTACATCTGTTTGTAACAACTTAAATAGAGGCGTTAAAATTAATACGACTAACAATAGACTTACAACGAATTTAACGTACTTTTGCAAATTTGAATTTGGAAGAATAAGATGAAGCATTGTCGCTAAGAGTAAAAAAACGATAATATTTCTAATCCACTCTGTAACAAATTGCATACTCTTCACCTCCTACCGCATCATGAGAGTAATGTTCCCGGCAGCAATAATAATTGTGATACTTAAAAAGAACATAAATGATACGATAGCTAAGCAAGCAAATACGTAAATGATACTTCGTCCAATGATATCTAAACATTGAATAATTGCTCCTCCGCCTACCGGTTGCAATACTGCTGCTGCGAATTTATAAATAAACGCGATACAAAAAATTTGAATCGCTGGGAAAGCGACAATTAAGCATAAAATAACGAGCCCGATAATTCCGACTGTGTTTTTTAATAATCCAGATGCACTAATAACAGTATCCGCCGCCTCAGTAAACATCCTTCCTACTACAGGAATGAAGTTTCCTGTTACAAATTTAGCCGTTTTCACAGCTATACCATCAGCAACGGCTGACGCTGTTCCCTGTACAGATAATACGCCTAAAAAAACCGTCAAAAAGATACCAATAATCCCAACACTAACGTTTTGCAAAAGCTTGGACAATTTCGTAACTTTATATTGATCACTCATCGTGCTTACAATACTTAATATAGTTGCAAGTAATAAAAGTGGTAGAACGATATAGTTCATAAGAAGCCCACTCGTATTCATTAAGAAAATGATAATCGGATGAAAAAACGATACAGAAACAACACCGCCGCCTGTTGCTATGAGTGCGAGTAAAATTGGTAATAACGCTAGTATGAAATCTACCATTGTTTGTATCGTCTCTCTTGCATATGTCATGACGACATAAAAACTATTTAAAGCGAAAATAATAAGTACCATGTATACGACTGCATCAGCGATTTTACTCACGCTACTCTTTGAAAAAGCAGATTGCAACGATTGCAACAATGCACTGAAAATCGTGAGCATAATGAGCGTTCCAAGTAACTTTCCATTTGCAACAAGCTCATGAAATAAATATTTTAGTAGACCTATCATCCACTCTTTTATGGAGAACTCTTTTTCTCCCTTTACAAACTCCATAAAGCTTCCTTTTTGACTCTCTGGTAAATAGCCTCCATACTTTGTAACAAGCCCGTCCCAAAATTGCTTCACATCTTCAATTCCGAGCTTATCCAATTGTTGATCAACGACGTTTGTTTCTATAGGAGAAGCTTGTACAACAATCGGTAAAGAAAAGAAAAGGAAGCAAGCAAATAATAGCTTAGCTCCAAACTTCCTCAACATTCACTCCCCCTTATCCCGTAGGTAAAAAACCGAGAATTGTTTCAATTACAACCGTCAAAATAGGAATTGCCATGACGAGAATTAAGATTTTCCCAGCTAATTCAATTTTCGAAGCGATTGCACCTTGACCAGCATCCTTTGTAATTTGCGCACCAAACTCAGCGATATAAGCAATCCCTATAATTTTCAATAACGTTTCTACATATACGTTGCTAACCTTCGCTTCACTCGCCACTCTCTCAATCATTTGTAAAATAGAATGAATTTGATCGATTAAGAGAAGAAACATCATGCTACCAATGAACACAATAAATAACGATGTAATACTAGACTTATGCTGATTTAAAACAGCAGCTAAAAATGTAGCAACGAGGCCTAATCCGACAATTTGTATAATTTCGATTCGAACCGCCTCCTTTACTGGAAGAGAAAGACACTTTTAATCTTGTCGAATAGAGTATTAATTAAAAATGCAACATGAAACAAAATAACGACAAAACCGACAAGGATAACCCAATTTGCAATATCCTCTCGCTTTAATTCTTTTAGTACAGTATGAATGAAAGCTAAAACAATGCCGATTCCGGCGATTTGAAATATTAATCCAACATCAATGGACATCGCCTTTCTCCCCCCTATAGCAGTAAAATTACGATAAGTAGCCCTGCTAGTACCCCTAAACTCTTTATCATTTTTTCATATTGTAGTTGTAATGCTTTCGCTTCTCCTTCTTCTCTCTCCAAATGTGTAATACATAAGCGAATATGTTTTTGCTGTGATTCACGATCATGTTGTCCAAGTGTTTCACCAAATTGTTGTAAGATTTCATACTCGGTTTGTTTAAACGCCGTTAACGTCCAGTTCTCCTTCAAACTATCAATCCAAGCTTCTCTAACTGTTTGCTCCCCGTCCTCTAGCCGTTTCGAAAAGCTTTGAAATATCCAATTTAACGGCTTCGGCATTTGTTTGACTAAACGCTCTGCAGCCTCAGATAACGGCGTGTGTCCATACATAATTTCAGCTTCTAATGATTGCAATGCTGCCTTCAATAACCTAAGTTGCCGCGGTCTCTCACTGTACCTTTTAGCGTATGAAAATCCGAAAAAAGTGCTAACAGCAACTATTAATACCGCACCAAATATTTTCACCATACGCCTTGAACCTTTCTATGGGATAATACTGGTTTTCCATCTCTATCTTTCACTTGCATAACTGTTCCTGGCCCTCTCGCTTTTGATAATTCCACAAACCTATCAAATACACCAAGTTCCAGCACCGCCTGTAACGATGGACGTTTCACAACGTCATCATAAGAAAATCCATGTGCACTTATAAAAAGCTGAACACCTGCATGTACCGCCTCCATAATCGCTTCACTATCTTCTTTACGTCCAATTTCATCTACGATTAATATGTCTGGGCTCATAGAACGAATCATCATCATCATTCCTTCAGCTTTTGGACAAGCGTCTAATACATCTACTCGCACGCCAAAGTCATATTGCGGGATTCCTTTCACACAACCCGCAATTTCTGATCGTTCATCAACAATCCCCACTTTACATGAAGGAATTTTCGAAGCACTTACACCTTGACTCATACAGCGTGCTACATCTCTTAAAAGTGTTGTTTTCCCCGTTTGCGGTGGGCCAATTACCATCGTGTTTAACCATCGCGATTCATAAAGATATGGCAGAAGCGGCTCAGCAATCCCTATTTTTTGACGGGCAATACGAATATTAAAAGAAGAGACATCCCGAATCATTTTCACTGCACTTTTTTCTGTAATGACTTTTCCAGCTAGGCCAATTCTATGTCCTCCTCGTAGTGTCACATATCCACGTTTCAATTCCTCTTCCATCGTATAAATTGAGAATTGGCTTAATTTATTCAATAAATGGATCGCATCTTCCGCTGTAGCGATATAGTCATAGAAAAACACTTCTCCATGTGCGATACACTCTAGTGGCCTTCCAATTCGAACGCGAATTTCCTCTAGAGTATCGTATTGTTTACAGCCTTCAACTAACTGTTTCATCGTTTTCGGTAAAACTTCTAATACTTCTTTCATAAGCTTCTCCCCACTATACTCGACTTACTATTTCAACAACGCGATAAAAATGCAGCCAATTCCAAGTGCTAGAAAAAAGAGTTTCAAGAAAGAAATCTCACTTGCTACACTCGCTATGCCAATTGTCATTGTTAAAATTAATACGGTCGGTCCAACAAACGCCAACATACCATTTATAAACAATGCTTTCTTCGCATCATTCACGTAAAGCATAAGCAGAGCGGCGAATATTTCCGCGCTTCCTGAAAACAACCGAAGTAACCCCATAACAAGCACGGATGTTTCCATTGCCGCTAGCCACTGTTTCATTCTCCCACCTTCTCCCATAACAGTTACTACTTCCTTATTCTGAAAAAGAATATATTTGTACAACCATATGCAGAGGTTGTCTATTTCAGAAGTAAAAACATAATTTTTCTCTATCGACTTTATAGAAAACTGAATATTCTCATTAATATATGGTATATTTAATAGAAAAGGAGCATAGATGATGAAGCAAGTTACTTTACTACCACTCGATTTACGATATGCAAATGTGCTTTTTGAGCTATCAAGCAATCCACATGTAAAAAATGCATTAGGGATAAAAGTAGAATCAGTGGAAGATACAAAGGCGTTCATTCTTTTTGCAATTGGAGAGGAACGAAAAAAACACTCCTTATCAAGAGTGATTGTAAGTGAGGAAAATGAAATAATTGGCCTCACGACACTTAAACATATTAATTACGAACAAAAGCACTCACATATTGGAAGTTGGCTCGGCTATCAATATTGGGGAAGAGGATATAACGAATCTGCGAAAAAAGAGATCTTTAAAATCGCTTTTTTAGACTTGCAACTTACATACGTATTTGCCGGTGCTAAAACGAATAACATTCGCTCTTTAAAAGCACAAGAGAAACTATCTTACATTTCATTACATGTGGAAAAACAATTTCCAGACGTACACGCTGCTTTGGAGAAAGAAGTAAAATCACCTTGCGTACTGCATGTTGTATCATGCGAAAAATTTTCAAATTGGTTGGAAGTACAAAATGAGGGGGGAAAATATGAAAGGATTGAAAATTAGTTTAACAATTGTAGTAGAATTAGCTATTATTTATCTTTTTTCAAAAATGGTTGGCTGGTCATTTATGGAGAGCTTTTTCCTTGGCAGTCTAGCAATATTTGCAATTACGTGGTTAATTATTATGAGTACCTTTAGAAATAACAATATGGATCATGCAACGAATAAAACTTTTACCGGTATTGAAACTGGTGAAATACGCCCGTTTCAAATTGTTTTGACTCCATATATTATGGGTACCCTTTCACTCGTCACAGTTAGTTTTGCTATAACTGCAATTTACTATCTGCCCTATTTCCTATAAAAAAAGCACTCGTGATAATCACGAGTGCTTTTCTACTATGCACGAGAAACGTATTTACCTTCACCAGTGTTGATGATAAGCATTTCGCCTTCGTTAATGAAGATTGGTACTTGTACAACAAGACCAGTTTCTAATTTAGCTGGTTTTGTTACGTTAGAAGCTGTGTCACCTTTAATACCAGGCTCTGTTTCTGCAACTTTTAATTCAACTGTGTTCGGAAGTTCAACACCAAGTATTTCATCTTGGTATGTCATAATAGATACTCCCATGTTTTCTTTTAAGAATTTTAATTCGCGCTCGATTTGGTTTTCACCAAGTTCGATTTGCTCATAAGTTTCGTTATCCATAAATACGTGAGACTCACCGCTCGCGTATAAGTATTGCATACGACGGTTTTCGATGTGTGCTTTTTCTACTTTTTCACCTGCACGGAATGTTTTCTCTTGAACAGATCCTGTGCGAAGGTTACGTAGTTTAGAGCGAACGAATGCAGCACCTTTACCTGGCTTTACGTGTTGGAAATCCATTACTTGCCAAAGGGCATTGTCCACTGAAATTGTTAAACCTGTACGAAAATCGTTTACTGAAATCATGTAAAAAAATCCTCCTGTGTATTACAAAATAATAAGTTCTTTTGGTGATTTCGTTATTACTTCATTACCTTCACTTGTTACAATGATATCATCTTCAATACGTACCCCGCCAACACCTGGAATATAAATACCTGGTTCTACTGTTACAGCCATACCTGGTTCAAGTACTGTATCAGAACGGAACGCTAAACCTGGTGCTTCATGGATTTCAAGACCGATTCCATGACCAGTAGAGTGTCCGAAGTATTCACCATATCCTTTTTCCGTTATGTAATCACGCGTTAATGCATCAGCCTCACGACCCGTTAAACCAGCTTTAATACCGTTCACACCACGTAGTTGTGCTTCTAAAACAATATTATAAATTTCTTTTAATTTATCAGATGGTTCACCGACTGCAATCGTACGAGTAATATCAGAGCAATATCCTTTGTAATAAGCGCCGAAGTCTAATGTAACGAAATCTCCTTTTTCTATCACTTTTTCAGATGCCACGCCGTGCGGTAATGCCGAACGAAGACCTGAAGCAACGATAATATCAAACGAAGAAGATGTTGCTCCTTGTTTTCTCATGAAAAATTCAAGTTCATTTGACACTTCAATTTCAGATACTCCCGGGCGAATGAATGATAGAATATGCTCAAAGGCAGCATCTGCAATCTGTGCAGCTTCCTTTAATATCTTAATCTCTGAATCAGTCTTTATCAAGCGTAACTTTTCTACAAGCCCAGAAGTTGGGATGAATTCAGCTTCGATCGCTTCATTATGCGTTACGTAAGAGCTATATGTAAGAGTATCTTGCTCAAATCCTAGCTTTTGAATTCCAAGTTCTTTAACTTGTTTCGCAACTTCATCAAGAATTAATCCTGCATGCTGCACTATTTCGTATCCAACCGCTTGCTTACTAGCTTGCTCTACATAACGGAAATCTGTAATAAATAGAGCACGCTCTTTTGAAATTAGTACAACACCAGCTGTTCCTGTGAAATTCGCCATATATCTACGGCTATGTTCATTCGTTAATACGATACCGTCAATACCAGCCTCATCAAACGCACTTCTTAATCTCTCGATCTTTTCCATTACTTTATGCCTCCCTCAATTTCTCCATTAATGCAAATAACGCTAACTTATAGCCATAAAAACCAAATCCAACAATTTGTCCCGCACAAACAGCCGCCGTCACAGATTCGTGACGGAACGATTCACGCTGGTGAATGTTAGAAATATGTACTTCAATAACAGGAATCGAAATGCTCGCAATTGCATCTCGAATCGCATAGCTATAATGCGTAAATGCTCCAGGATTTAAAATGATCCCTTCATATATATCTTCAGCCTCATGAAGACGATCGATAATAGCACCTTCATGATTCGATTGGAAACATTCTAACTCCACTCCCATTTTCTCTGCTTCGTGTTTCATATCTGTTTCAAGCGTCGCTAACGTTCCTTTTCCGTATACATTTACTTCCCTAACGCCAAGGCGATTTAGGTTAGGACCATTTACGAGGAGTAACTTTTTCATTTTCTTAAAACTCCTTAATATTAAAAAATGTCTATACGACATTTTAACATAGGAATCACTTATTTGAATAGTTTGTCTTCTCGACCCCTTCTCCTCTATTTGTATTATTCGATTCGAATGCTACAGAATACGAAATAAAAACACCATATAATATAAAGACACATATTGTCGTTACAATTGTTTCTTTCGGTAAATGGAGTGCACTTTTAATAACAGGTGCCATTAGCCCCATCCCCAAAAATAATAATGCCCACCAAAACAAACCGTATAGTACGCCAGGGAATACTCCTTCAAACTTTTTAAAAAGGGCTTTATAGAGAAATGCCACTAAAATTGAAAGAAGTCCCATACAAACGATACCTAGTACATTTCCCCAAACCCCTTCTTTCCAATCTCCAAATGCAAACGGTAAAAGTAAATAGTTAGGTCCAGCTTCTGTAAATGAGAATATATGAAGGAAATACCATATACCTCCCCAAAATAAGCCACCAAATAAACCAATTTGTACAAAGTTTCTTATTGTTGATTGTTCTTGATTCACATTGACACCTCCGCTCACTAGTATGCCCGAAACTATTTTGAGGCATGTTTAAATCCTGCAAAATTTGTCTATAAAAAGAATAAGAAATGTCCGACTCTCGTAACATTTTCCCTTGTCATCTGCCTGTATTTGTCGATAAAATAAAGGAAACTCGGTGATTGTCTTATTTCAAGATGAAAAAACCAAGTATGACAATTGCCTCTTTTTCTACATAAGAGAGAAACAAATACAGGTTGGTGTTAACATGGCAGAAGAGTCAAAACAAATATATGGCGGGCAGGCAGTCATAGAAGGAGTTATGTTTGGCGGTAGAGAATATACTGTTACAGCGGTTCGTCGTAAAGATAAATCGATTGAATTTTATCGTTTACCACGCGTTCGTAATAAAGCATTATCTCTACTAAAGAAAATTCCATTTTTACGAGGTATTGCCGCTATTGTGGATGCAAGTGCGAATGGAGCGAAACATTTAAACTTTGCTTCAGAACGATTTGATGTCCACCCAGAAGAAGATGAACAACTTGCAAATAAAAAAGAAGAACAATCAAAATTAACGATGGTATTAGGAGTTGCAGCAGTTGGCGTTTTATCGTTCATATTCGGTAAAGTAATTTTCACAGCAGTTCCTGCACTTTTAGCTGAATTAACGAGACCGATTTTCCCATCTCATACAGGGCAAATCATTGTCGAAAGTGTCATTAAGCTCATGCTATTATTGAGCTATATATACTTCATTTCTTTAACCCCACTTATTAAGCGGGTATTTCAGTACCACGGTGCGGAACATAAAGTAATCAATGCTTACGAGAATAACCTTCCACTGACTGTAGAAAATGTTCAAAAGCAAACTCGCCTCCATTATCGCTGTGGCAGTAGCTTTATAATATTTACAGTCATTATTGGAATGTTTGTTTATTTCCTAGTTCCTACAGATCCACTTTGGGCAAGGGTAGTAAACAGAATTTTATTAATTCCAGTTGTTCTCGGCATTTCTTTTGAAGTATTACAATTTACCAATCGATTACGAGATGTCCCTGTTTTGCGAGTACTTGGATATCCAGGATTATGGCTGCAACTATTAACAACGAAAGAACCAACAGATGATCAAGCGGAAGTTGCAATCGCATCGTTTGAAGAATTATTACGTTTAGAAAACAAACAATAATTATTTAAAAATGGTGTTCAACTCCTTTCCTCATCGTTAATATACTAATTTTAATATATGTTTTTAGGAGGTGTCCCTTATGAACGGTCGTTCGTTTACATTCGCTATATTTGTGCTTATTATCGGATTAGCAATATTCGGCCTTGTTTCATCTGTTATTACAGATCCAATGGGAGTATTGAAAAACATTGGTATCATGTTAGCTGTCGTCGGTATCTTTTACTTACTCTACAAAATGTTTACAAACTCTAGTGGTTCTGCAAATTCGCAAAGCTCATATAAGCGTGCAGCGAAACAATCGAACCGCAAACACGGGAAACAAAATGTAGCACCCCTAAGTAATTCTTTCTTGAAACGAAATGCTTCTGATGACAAGGGGAAAAAGGGTAATTCTCCATCGTTGAAAAGAAAAAGAAAACAATCTCATTTAACTGTCATTGAAGGTAAAAAAAACAAAAAGAAAGACCGTGCTTCCTTTTAGGAAATACGGTCTTTTTTATCTCAATTAGTATGGGCAAATAATCAGTGGGGATGAGAAAAGCCCCGACTGATTAAAGTTTCACTTTATATGTTGAAGTACTTCTTTCAAACTTTTATCTTTCATACTTTCGATACGAAGGTGATGGTTTTCAAATTGTAAATTTCTTGTCACATCATTAGGTACGACGACACATTTTAATCCTGCTGCAATTGCTGCTTTCAATCCATTTAATGAATCTTCAAATACAACAGCTTCCGATGGTTCAACTCCTAATTCTTCTATCGCAACTTTATAAAGAGCTGGATCTGGTTTTACTTTCTCGACATCTTCTCTCGTTTTAATCACTTCAAAATACTCTCTAATCTGTAACTCTTCTAAAAAAAGAACGACCCACTCTCTAGATGAGCTAGAGGCTAATGCGATTTTTAATCCAAGTTCTTTCGCTTCTTCTAAATATTCTTTTACACCGTCACGTGCTTTCGGTATTTTCATTTTTTCTTTATGTAAAGTTGTTACTTTTTCCTTTAATGTATGCTCATTAAACTTTTCTTTTAATTGCTCTTTTAAATATGCATAAAGCACTTCATCTGTCGTTCCAATACATTTCGCAAATTCCTCTAAAGGTAACTCGCTGCCGTATTCACGAACAGCATCTCTGAAAGAGTGAAACCATATTGTTTCTGTGTCCACAATTAATCCATCAAAATCAAAAATAATCGCTTTCATGATTCTCCCGTCCTTTTCGATTGAAATAAAAAAGGAAACGCCACACGTTCCCCTTAATTACTTTTCTCTTCATTTGCTTTTTGAACACCACGAAGTGTTTCTACTCGAACTTCATCTTGTTCAAAGTATTGTACTAAATCACCGATACGGTCAATTGATTCCCAACTTAAATGATGTTCAATTCCTTCTACATCATTATAAATTTTGCTTTCATCCACACCGATAATGCGCATAAACTGTTCTAACAATTCATGACGATATACGAGACGTTCTCCGATTTTTTTACCTTTTGATGTTAATACAAGCCCTCTATATTTTTCATAAATTAGATATTCGTCTTTGTCTAATTTTTGTACCATTTTTGTTACAGAGGATGGATGTACACTAAGCGCTTCAGCAATATCAGATACACGGGCATAACCCTTTTCATCAATCAACAAATAAATTTGTTCAATATAATCTTCCATACTAGGGGTAGGCATCGGTTTCCTCCATCCAATTTCATTTTGCTTATTCCGTACGAAGCAATCAATAAAATGATACACCAGAAAGAATAACGTGACAAGGTGGAAACGAGCCTAAATATATAAAACAAAAAAAGAATCCAGATTCCCCTTATGTAAAATATTGAATTTCTGCATCGGGAAAATACTCATATATATAACCTCGTATTGTTTCTTCCAATACTTCTGCATCATCCTTTTGATATACATATTTCCCAATACCGTATCGTCCCCATTTATATTTCCGCTTCTCTTCATCCATTTCAAGTTTCGTATTCGGATAACGTTCTTGAATGACTTTTTTGGCTGGTTTCGTAAAACGATGTTGAATTAATTCGAACGTTAAATTTGGTATCGTCATGTCTTTTAACTCATTGTACAATCGTTCAAACAATTCACGGTACCCTTCTTCCCACCCTTCATGCATATAAATTGGCGCAACAATAAAGCCAAGAGGATAATTAGCCCCCGCTACTTTACGAGCAGCCTCAATTCGCTCTTCAAATGGCGATGTCCCTGGTTCAAAATTTTTAATCACATAACGTGAATTAATACTAAATCGAAAACGCGTTTTCCCATTATGCTTTGCATCTAATAAATGATCAACATGCGAATATTTCGTAACGAAACGTAAACGTCCATGTTCACTTTCTCCCATAAACTCTATCGCCCGCTTTAATGCATGTGTCAAATGATCAATTCCAACGATGTCTGATGTACACGCCGCTTCAAATCTTGTTATTTCAGGGGCCCTTTCATCCATATATTGCTTTGCCTTCTCAAAGATTTCATCTAGATTCACATACACCCTTACGTAAGGTTTACTCCCAAGTGTCGTTTGCAAATAACAATAATGACAATGTCCCATACACCCTGTTGCAAGCGGAATTGCATATTCAGCTGAAGGTTTTGATGTATCGAACTTTAACGTCTTCCTCACCCCAACGACAAGTGTTGCTTTTGCATTACGATACTTTTGCAATTCATTTTCCCCTGGAAAATTTCTAATTTGATTGTGTGATGTCGTTTCACGAATTTCTAATCCCATCTTCGTAAACTTCTCATAAAGCTCTTTTCCAAGCGGATATTCGAGTGCCCTCGGTTCAAAGTAAACGAGTTTTGGCATAAATGGTTTCATGTGCTTCCCTCCTCTCGTTAGTATGGGAAGCACATGAAAATTAACACAGATTAAAGTTTTCCACTTCAGTAACTTGCGTTGCAAGTTACTGACTGTTATAATTTAGATAACATCTACCTTGCAAGGCAAGTTACCTGGATAAAAGGTGGTGAAATCATGCACAGCCAAATGTTAAAAGGTGTACTAGAAGGTTGCATTCTATATATCATTTCACAAGAAGAAGTGTACGGATATGAACTAAGTACAAAATTAAATAAACACGGCTTTACATTCGTAAGTGAAGGAAGCATCTATCCTTTATTGTTACGCATGCAAAAAGAGAAACTTATTGAAGGAACATTAAAAGCTTCCTCACTCGGTCCAAAACGAAAATATTATCACGTAACCGATAAAGGATTAGAACAGCTTGAAGAATTTAAAAAAAGTTGGGGAATGGTTTCAACGACGGTAAATAACTTATTACAAGGGGAGTGATAGGGATGAAGGCGCAAGACATGGTTGAATTGAACAATAAAAAACGCGAATTTCTAACACCTGAAAACGAAGCTGCTTACGGTGATATGTTAGTATATCTTCGGTTATCTAACGTACCCGAACATCAAGTAGAAGAACTTTTATTAGAAATATTAGATCATCTCATCGAAGCACAAGCAGAAAATAAAAATGCTTATGATATTTTCGGAAATGATTTACGATCTTACTGTGATGAACTTATATCAGCTTTACCAACCCAAACAAAGCTAGAAAAAACTTCTTTAATCGGTTTTATTATTAGCTTACTTCTTGCTATACAGTTTGGAATAGATGCACTTGTTTCGACTTTCATTTTAATCTTCGGGAAGAATATCGAACAATTAAGCCCAGCTTTTAGCATCCCTGGAACCACTTTGTTCGTTTCACTTATTATACTAGGCATACTTTTCATTTTATATTTATTAAAGCGCTATTCCTTTGATCAAAAGATGAATTGGAAAAGAAGGATTCTATTTGGATTTGCATTTGCTACTCCATTTTGTTCAGCTGTATTTTTAAATGTCTATTTCAAAAAACAACCTTATCTCATTTATCATCTAACCTTTTGGCAAAACGCTTTAATCGCTATTCTATTTTATATTTTATATAAATTACTATACAAAAAATCAAATTTTTAACAGCCCTTCAAACGGCTGTTTTTCTTCTGTATAATTTTACAAATTGAAAAATTTCATAAAGAAAATAAGAAAAATGCAAAATAATTAAAGTTAATTGTTGACGTGATGCTTTTATTATCGGTATCATAAATCTTCGTGAGCAATTATTTTTCGTTATACGATTTTTTTATTATTACTGAATTTTTGAGAGGAGAAATTTGATGTCAGTTAAGAAGAAAACGCAAGTACGCACCGGCAAAATGGTACGTGAACTAATGTTAGCAGACGAAGATGTAAATGCTTCGCTAATTATGGTATATAGTGAAAACGGTGTAAACGCAGAAATTAAAATCGAGGGCTTAACGCCAAAATGTAACGAAGAATTATTTTTGAGCGGAAACGTGGATTGGAACAAGAGTGTTATTTATAAAATTGTTGATTTCACTGGGAACGCTGAGGTTGGTAAAGTTACATTAACAGCGATGAACAAAAACAATGTTTCTCTAGAAGTTGAACGCGTTATGTGGAGCAAAGAAAATAAAGAAGCTGCTGAGCAAGAAGAAACAGTTGTAGAAGCTACTCCGAAAAAAGAAGTAGTTGTAGAAGCTCCAAAAGCAGTTACACCTGCTCCAAAGCCTATTACGCGAGTAGAAACACCCGCTGCACCTAAACCTACTCCGGTACCAACGCCGAAGTCAGTAAGTGTTGAAGCAGCTATAGAACTATCTACTCCAGCACCTGTGAAAAAAGCAGTACCTACTCCAGTTACAAAGCAAGAGACAGCACCGGTTACTCTTACAAAACCGAAGCAACCTGCTTTGACTGAAACAAATACAAAACTACAAGAAAATTATGTTAAACTTGTGAAAAAGACAATTGAAGTTTGTCAAGATTACGAGCTTGGCATCGACATAGATGATTCTATTGAAGGATTAAAAAAAGAACTACAAAGCCAAGGTATTAGCGTTACATTCGACAAAGAAATTATGGACGTTGTAAATCGCCTTCGTTCTTTACAAGATAAAGGAATCAAAGTAGAAAAAGTACTTAATTTACTATAAAAATAAGGAGATGGCGGTCGCCATCTCCTTATTTTTTATAATTCCATTCATTACTTTCATACTTCTCTTTTGCTAAAGTTTGAACTTCATGAAGCTGTTCTTCTGTTAGTTCATACGGCACAAGCTCTATATCTAAACCTTTTTCAAATCCAGTTTCAAACGCTTTAATTAACTGTTCAATCGTAAATGTGCGGTCTGTTAATTCATTAATCGCTACCGCTTTAGAAGAAAACATGTTTTTCATACGCTCTTTTACTCGCTCATTTGGGAATAAAAATAGGTCGTATAACTCATCTAAATCTATTTCTAACGGAATAGAACCGTGTTGTAAGATAACACCTTTTTGACGTGTTTGGGCACTACCCGCGATTTTTCTTCCTTCAACTACAATCTCATACCAAGATGGTGCATCAAAACATACTCCTGAACGCGGATTTTTTAAATTCTCACGATCCGCTTCTGTTTTCGGAACTGCATAATACGCTTCTAATCCTAATGCCTTAAAACCATCCAATAAGCCTTGCGAAATAATTCGGTATGCTTCTGTAACTGTTTTTGGCATATTCGGATGATCTTCAGACACAATAACACTGTACGTTAATTCTTTTTCATGTAGTACACCCCTGCCGCCTGTTTGACGACGAACGAATCCATATTTCTTTTCGTTAACTACATCCATATTTATATCTTTTTCAACACGCTGGAAATACCCGACTGTTAATGTTGGTACTTCCCATTCATAAAAACGAATTGTTGGTGACATTTTCTTTGCACTTTGCCAATTTAATAAACATTCATCTAACGCCATATTAAATGCTGGTGAACATTGACCAGAGTTAATATAACACCATTTTTCTTTTCCCATCCTGCACCTCATATAACCAATTATTTTTCACATTCTCTAGTCTACCAAATTCGACAAAATTTGTGAAAGAATACGAAATTTCTTCTTATATACAAATGAATCTGTTGCATAAATACATATGGGCATTATAATATTGAAAGTAGGATAAGAAAAAAGGGAGCGATAGAATCGTGTCAACAAACTTGATTATTATACTAGCCGCAATTGCAGCATTCATCGGCTACACTGTATGGATGTATTTCTATCAGAAAAAATTAATTAAAACACTTTCAGAAGATGAATTTCGCGCTGGCTACCGTAAAGCACAGCTTATCGATATTCGCGAAGCGGATGAATTTAACGCGGGACATATTTTAGGTGCGCGTAACATTCCATTATCACAAATTCGCCTTCGCCACAAAGAACTTCGCCAAGATCAACCGGTTTATTTATATTGCCAAAGCGGATTCCGTACAGGTCGTGCAGCTCAATACTTAAAAAAACAAGGCTACACAGATTTCTACCAATTAAAAGGTGGATTTAAATCTTGGTCAGGAAAAATTAAAAAGAAATAATATACAAAAAACTAGCTGCACGATACAGCTAGTTTTTTCATTCCATATTGTTCGCAATGTACAGCAGATTTTGTTTAATCACATCTTCAGCTTTCTCATCTACATTACGATATAATAGCTGATATTCAATCCCCTTCTCTTTCCATATAAGCGTAGCAAATTCGTCCCCTCGCTCGTAATCATCCTTATTTTTAAAATAAGCAGGTGCTCCATTATTCAATTTCATTTGTTCTTGAAATCGATTCTCTTCTACGAGGTATGGAAAACTGTAAGAAAAGTTGGCCACTGTTAATTCTATATAATCGTGCCTTCCTTTCTCTTGTTGCTTATATTTAATCGTTAAGACAGCATTCTTCTTTCCCATCGTTCTTACCTCTCCCTTCACATCACTCGTGATGTCATAAGGTAAAAACGTTGGAACTTTAAACTTTGCCGGAAAATATTTTGGAAGTTCCTTTAGGGGAATCGGATCAGTAACACGGTCCTTAGCCCCTCCTGTTGTTCCTACAAATGTTTTTTCTTCTTGCATCGTTTGCTGAAATGAACATGAGCTAAGTATTACACTAGAAAACACGAAACAAATGATTCCTTTTTTCAATTTGTTTCCGCCCTTTCATACCGCTCTCTTAACGAGTGAAGCGTTTATACTCTCTACTATTCGCTTCGTTATCAAACGCCTCCTCCGAAAACTTTCCACGTTATTCTCACACATTCTGACAAAAATTCTTTGCAGACATACAAAAAAGACCCCACTATTCTTACGCCCAAATAAAAAGGTTACGCGAACAACAGAAGTCATGCTTATAACATAGATTGTGAAAAGCTTTTCAGGTCAAGATTTTTTTCATTCTTATTATTTTCCCCTTATAATTAAGGAAAGAGGTGATACATATGGCCAATATAAAACAAATTGCAAAAACTGCTGGTGTATCTATATCAACTGTTTCTCGTGTCCTTAATAATCATCCTTACGTAAAAGAGGAAAAACGTAAGCGTGTTTTAGATGCAGTTGAAGAATTGAACTATGCAAAAAATATAAATGCTATCCATTTAATAAAGGGTAAAACATATACAATTGGCGTTATGCTACCTTTTATTAATCTTCCGTACTTTAGCACGATCATTGAAGGAATCGGAAACGAAGCGTTAGCAGCTGGATATCATATTAATTTATGCCAAACGAATTACGATAGTATTGAAGAAATTCGCGTTCTTGAAATGATGAAAATGAAGCAATTTGACGGGATGATTATTTGCTCTCGCACGAGTTCATGGGAACAAATTGAACCGTTCGCAAAATTTGCCCCTATTATTTCATGTGAAAAAATGAAACATCCCCTCATTTCATCTGTCTATGTAGATCATTACGAAGGATTCCGCCTTGGTACTTCCTATTTACTCAGTAAAGGTCATGAAAAAATCGGCATTTGTTTAGCAAGAAAAACAAGTGCTAATTCAATCGATCGTGAAAAAGCTTTCGCCGATACTCTTCGTCAAGAAGGAAAAACAGTGCACCCTGATTGGGTTTTTCATCAATGTTATACGATGCAGGACGGGGCAAAAATACTTCATCGTATTTTAAACATGAAAAATCGTCCAACCGCTATTTTCACAGCGAACGATCAAGTAGCTGCTGGTTTATTAACAGAGGCAAAAAAACATGGCATTCGCATACCTGAAGACCTCGCTATCCTGGGATTTGATAACCATGAAATTTCAAAAGCATTAGAAATTACAACTATTGAGCATCCCGGGCTCACAATGGGATCACGTGCTTTTTCTTTATTTCATAAACAGATACAAAACGAACACATTATTGGAAACTCAGAAGAACTTTCATTCCATTTAATTGAGCGAAAAACAGTCTAGAAAAGAGTGCCAACCATAGCACTCTTTTTTCAGTTCTTCACCTATTGACTTTATATTTTTTATCTCATATAATGAACCTAACGAACGGTAGGTAGGGGATGAAAATGACAGCAAACCGCATTAAAGCTGTAGCACTTTCTCATTTCGCGCGCTACGGCTACGAAGGAACTTCATTAGCAAATATTGCTCAAGAAGTTGGGATTAAAAAACCATCGATTTACGCACACTTTAAAGGAAAAGAAGAGCTATATTTTACATGCTTAGAATCCGCTCTTCAAAAAGATTTACAAAGCTTCACTGACGATATCGAAAATTTTTCAAAATCGTCTACTGAAGAATTGCTAGTAAATCTGTTAAAAGGTTATGCAAAACGATTTGGTGAAAGTGAAGAATCAATGTTTTGGTTACGAACTTCTTATTTTCCGCCGGATGCATTTCGCGAACAAATTATTGATAAAGCGAATGTACACATTGAAAATGTCGGAAAACTTTTATTCCCTGTGTTTAAAAGAGCAAGCGAACAAGATGAACTGCATAACATTGAAGTAAAAGATGCTTTGGAGGCTTTTTTATGCTTACTTGACGGCCTTATGGTTGAACTACTATACGCAGGTTTAAATCGTTTTGAGACACGTTTAGAAGCTTCTTGGAAAGTATTTTGGCGCGGACTTTCAAACTGACGGATTGCTCCTTTGCAATGCGTCGTTTTTAAGCCCTTTACCTAACGACTGGTAGGAAGGAGAAATGACATATGGCATGGATTTATGTAATCATAGCTGGTATTATTGAAATCTTTTGGGTTATTGGACTTAAAAAAGCGGAGGCACCACTTGAGTGGGCTGGTGTTGCTCTATTAATTACAATTAGTTTCGTCTTATTATTTAGAGCATATAAAGATTTACCTGTCGGCACTGTATACGCAGTCTTTACAGGAATTGGAGCTGGTGGAATCGTTCTTACAGAGATTTTCATCTTCGGAGAACCTTTCTCTATCGTAAAAGTTTTATTAATCGGTTTAATCTTCTTCGGAGTAATTGGTTTAAAACGAGTAACAGAAGAAAAAGAAGCGAAGGAGGCCGCATAAAATGGCTTGGGTATTTTTAATTCTAGCTGGTATTTGTGAAATTGTTGGTGTACTCTTTATGAAAGTAGCCACTGAAAAGAAAGGCTGGGCACCAAAAGTAATTTTAATCGCTAACTTTGGCGTAAGCTTCTTCTTCTTATCTCTTGCAATGAACACATTACCGATGGGAACTGCTTACGCAATTTGGACTGGAATCGGAACTGCCGGAAGTGCACTTCTCGGTATTCTTATTTTCCGCGAGTCAGCGGATTGGCGTCGCCTTGCCTTCTTAAGCTGCATTCTATGCGGTGCTGTTGGCTTAAAATTATTAGGCTAACGTGAGGTGAATGTCATGTGGAAAGAAAAAGGAAAACAAATCTTAACATGGATCACACTCGGGATTATCATTCTATTACAAATAAGTTTTCATATAATAGAATGGCTGTTTCATAAAGTATTATCCATTCTTACATTCCTTCCTAACATGGCACTTGAAATTGCATCTATCGCTTGGTCAATTATTGCCTCCATTACAATCGTGATTATATGGAGTATCGCCAAGCTATGGAACAAGTTATTTAAAAAGGACAGTTCTTCTGAAAAGAAGTAACTGTCCTTTTTTTATCCCGCATTAACGGGCAGTAAGACCCCCACCTCAAAATTCGGCAAATGCGAGGGAGTTAGGTGGGAGATCAACTGCCCGTAAACGCCCGATTGGTTCAACTAATAATTAGTGGGGATGGACAAAACCCCCACTGATTAAAGTTTCACTTTATATTCATTCAGATTTTCTATAGAAATTTGATGCGATCAGACAAAGCAGACCAGCTATGACAACACTCATACCAATCCCTTTATGCAAATTAGGAAATGGCGATGGTATATCTGAGTAAAAATTTGCTAATATGAGACCAATTGAAAATAAAAGGACTCCTATTCTATATAACCATTTTCTTTTGTTCATCATTCTCCCTCCTAAAATTTTTCATACCCTTCTTTCTTTGGGACATACTACCTAAAAAAGGAGTGGGTTATATGCAAAATTCTATACATAAGCAGATCCTGTTTTTATTTTTCCTCTTTCTCATTTTCGTTATCGTTTTCAGCTTTATATTACATACTCCGAAAGATGTGCCTAATAGCCTTTCTGTTTATAAACTTTTGCTCTCGTATTGCCGTTATTGAAAAAGGTGCCTTTTATGAGGCACCTTTTAAAATTCTCTCTTCTCATACAATTTCACTGAAACGAAGATAGATACTATGAACATGCAAATTGAACTAACGAATAACACGCTGTTATATAGTTGAATTTGTTCCAGGTTGATTTGAAAGAACGTCTCTACAATAACAATCGGTGCTATAAATATGAATATCGTAATAAAAACAGTTTTTTTATATGCTAACCAAAACGATATCGGTAAAACAAAGCTTAAATACACTAAAGTAAAGCTAATACTAGCAACCACTGTCGTTTCAATAAATCCAAATACATTAGCTCCATTCTTCATTCCCATCGTGAAACAACCAATCGTTACGCTTATGAAAAGAATAATAATTGCTACTATATATTTCGCAAACACAATTTGTTTTCTCAATATTGGCAAACTACTTAATATAACTTCACTCTCATTTTTACTATCTGCTTCAAATATTTTTACTGTTGCCCCGACTGTAAAAATTACTGACATAATTATGAATAAATTTTTCGTATCTGTTAAAACCATATAAAAGAAAACAGGATACAGTATGTACCAAATTAAAAATTTCCATTGAACGATGAAATCTTTTAAAATAAGTTGTTTCAAAACTATTCTCCTCCCCTCACAAATCACGCTCATTATACAAATTAATTGAGAGTACCATTGACATAATATATAAAAGAAGAAGTCCTACTATAAAACAACCATTTACGACTAGACTCGTGCTCCAAACATTCTCTACATCTAACCATACATTACTTACAATCAGTCCACTTAAATACCCCAATGCAAGTCCGGCGAACGGAGCAATTTGTTTTGCACTGCTATATCCTACTGAAAATTCAATAGGAAGTACGATCATGCTATAAACAAAACCACCTGTTATTCCTCCGAGAATCGCTCCCCATAGCATAAATACAGTTATATGCTCATTTTGTAACTGGATTAAACCAACTACAAGTGAGAAAATGCCACCTAAAGCAACTAAAATACTTGAAAATATGTATTTTGCTATGACAATTTCTTTGCGCTCAAACGGTAAACTATTTACTATCATTTCACTTTTATTTTTCCCCTCATAACTCATCGACAGTACCATACCAAGAAAAGGTATAGCTATGCTAAGCGTCATAAGAAAGCTGTCACTACGAAAATCAACAATAGCAAGGAAAAACAAACATATAAGATAAACAAACCCTAACTTTCTTTGCAACACTATATCTTTTAAGACCAGTTGCTTGATCATGTTTTACCCCTCCTAATATGAAAATGTCCCTTCTATAACTCTGCCTCCTGAAACATTTTCATTGAGAGAAACATTGATATGACTATACTTACTAATACTCCGATACCAAGAACAATCATTGCTAGTGTAGCCTCTTGAGAGTGGAGTACTTTTAACATAATTGTTTTATCACCAAAAACATTGCACATAAGACCAATCATACCCATTAAAGGAAAAAGCATAATCACATTCAAGACAGTAATAGCTTTATATCCCCCAATGTAATTAGTAGGTATCGTTACTACACAATAAATTAAAGTTGCTACTATTGCTGAAAACACTGCATATCCAGGCATAACTATATCCCTGTCCAACAAAATATTTTTTAATATTACGACTATAAAAGTTGCACTCAAACCAGCCATAATAAATAATGTGCTTGAAATATATTTAGCTATAACTATCTCTTGTCGTGTTATAGGCAAACTCACTAATACTTTTTCTGCTTTACTTTTCTCGTCATAATAAAAAGAAATATATATAATCGTACTACATGTTATAAATAATCCTATTGCAATCCCCATTGGTTCGACGGAATTCTTAAAAATAGATAAAATGGGTATTAAAAAATAGAAAGGAAACATCTTCTTCTGTAAGAAAAACTCCTTCAAAATCAACTGTTGCATCTGAATTCTCCTCTCTATAAATCACGCGTTTCATAAATTTTAATTGTAAGAAACATAGAAGCAATGTAAATACTAACTAATGTAATGAATCCAACTATAAATACACCAATATGCATAGGATTCATAATCCACTCAATGAATGAAGGTGCTGTTTCATTCAGCCCATCACTAATAAACATCCAAAAAATTACACCCACTCCCATTGATGCTGCTGATATTATACTTCTTACTACCTTCGATTTTGTACCGTAATAACTAGGGAAAAGTATCACAACAAAAAACAAGGCGTAAACAGCTCCATTTATTACTTCATACCATGGAATTTCAATGTATAGATTAGGATGATAGGCACCGATATCACCAATAACCACAATGCCTCTTATAAGAAAAACAACTAACATCGTAGAGAGTATGCCACCAACAATGAATATTGCACAGGAAATATATCTAGCAATGATGATATCCTTTCGGCTTACCGGTAAACTATTTATAACAATGTCACTTTTATTCCTTTCATCCATAAAGATTAACGTCATAACCGAGGAAAGGGTTATAAATAAACAACTCATCGGAAATAACAATTCACCACTTGGCTCTAACATAAATAACAAAAGAGGCATAACAAAATTCACTAACCACGTTACCCGAAAAAAGAACAAATCTTTATATATGAGCTGACGCATAGGCACCTCTCCCTTTCGCAGTGTATACGATGATGTCATCTAATTTAGGCTTTTCTAGTACAACCTCATTTCCAAACCAGTCTACAATTGCTTGTTTATCCTTCGCTAAACCTTCGAAACCAAACTTATTTTTTCGTAATCCAACAAATAGTTCTTTTCCTTCTCGATCTAATAAATCATTGCTTCCCTTTACGATTACGTAGTTCTCCATTAATTCATCTTTCTCACCAGTAAATATAATTTCTCCATCATTGATGAACGTAATGTAATCCGCGATGCGTTCTAAGTCTGTAGTAATGTGTGTGGAAAATAAGACAGATACTTCATCCTCCATCACAATTTCTTGCAGCATATCAAGCAATTCACTTCGAACAACTGGATCTAACCCTGCTGTTGGTTCATCCATAATAATGAATTCCGCATGGTGTGAAAGTGCGATTGCAATCGCAAATTTCATTTTCATCCCCTTGGATAACTCTTTAATCTTTTTATACGTTGGAACTTGTAATCTCTGCATATACGATTGATACTGCTTTTCGTCCCATTTTTTATATAACGGTGCAATAATCCGTTTCATTTGCTCACACGTTAAATCTTCGTAATAATGATTTTCATCATATACAAAACCGATATTTTGTTTTATTTCTTTTTCAGCTTTCTTATTGTCCTTACCAAAAATTTTTATATCGCCACTATCTTTTCTAATTAAATTCATAATCATTTTGATCGTCGTACTTTTCCCAGCTCCATTCGGTCCGATAAATCCCATAATATATCCACGTGGCAATGTAAAACTTACATTTTTCACTGAGAAATCTTGATAAGTTTTACAAACGTTTTTTAGCTCTAACATCTCTTATTCCCCCTCGTATAAACACGCAATCATTTGTTGCAACTCTTCCAGTGAAAGCTGCAACGCTTTACTTTCATTCACAATCTCTTCCGCTTTACTTTCCAATAGACGTAGCCGCTGTTCTTTTAGTAGTTCATTATTTTTACGTGAAACATAAGTCCCCTTCCCAGCAACAGTTTCTATATATCCTTCTTTTTCAAGCTCCTCGTACGCACGCTTCGTTGTAATTACACTAACTTGTAATTCCTTCGCTAAGCTACGAATAGACGGTAATTGGTCTCCACCCTTTAAACCACCATTTAAAATAAGCTGGCTTAATTGTTTTCTTATTTGCACATAAATAGGGTCTTGGGAAGAATTCGAAATAATAATATTCATGTTTTCCTCCAGTGTGTGTATATACTGTATATACCTTATATACACAGTATATACACACCATCCTATTTTTGGCAAGAAAAAAAGACCAACATTTTCCTGTTGGTCTTTCGTATATGTATCACTTTTCAAAGCGATCTAACATTTCGTCTCTCATTCCGAAACTAACAACCGCAATTCCTACATACATAAAAAGAAGGAATGCTGGATGAACTGTATTGTACCAGCTGCTATCAACAATTAAATAAATCGTTAACGCCACAACAAGAACAAACGCTAAAATAAACATATAAAAGTGTCGTGTATTACCCATGATAAACTCCTCTCTTCTCTCTTCACCATTCAACAGTATATTGTATCGAATAATTCGATATGACTCAAGGTTAACTTTCTGTTATGTAATCAAGTTCTACCTTTACAATGTCCTCACACGCTATTGAAATGATTGTTCCTTGTTTATCAATCGCTGTCACTTCTCTATTATCCATTACACGGTGCGCTACTCTTTCTAACACTTTCCCTTGGTCTCGGTAACAAAATTCTTTTACATCTTTAATTGTTTCTCCATTTTCTAAATGGTATACCATTCTATAACATCGATATCCCACGCTTTCACCCCCGTCTTGCTCGTTTTTTCACATATACATAAAAATGAGTAATTTCTACCTCATCACATCTTCTTAATTTCAATAAAATTCTAACAAAAATAAATACTTTTATCAAACCGACTTTTTCAACAAAATCACCTATAAAACCGCATCTTTACAGCAATATGAAACAAAAAATATAAATTTTTAACATTTTTTTCATTCTAGCCACACCAATTTTGCAAAAAAAAGAACCCGCATGTAGCGAGTTCTTTTTTTTCCAATCACACTTGTACAGGTGCTAGCTTTTCATAACGTAAAACTGGTTTACGAGCAGCCAATGTTTCATCTAAACGTTTTATTACTGTTGTATGTGGTGCTTCTTGTACAACTTCTGGATTTTCTTCTACCTCTTTAGCAATTTGAATCATCTTATCAATGAAACCATCTAATGTTTCTTTTGATTCTGTTTCTGTTGGCTCAATCATAATACATTCTTCCACATTTAATGGGAAGTAAATTGTTGGTGGATGGTAACCGAAATCAAGCAGACGTTTTGCAATATCTAATGTACGTACACCAAGTTTCTTTTGACGACGACCTGATAATACAAATTCATGCTTGCAATGTCTATCGAACGGAAGATCATAGAATGGTGCTAATCTTCTCATCATATAGTTCGCATTTAATACAGCATACTCAGTTACTGCACGCAAGCCATCTGGACCCATAGAACGAATATATGTGTATGCACGAACGTTAATTCCGAAGTTACCATAGAATGGTTTCACACGCCCAATTGCTTCTGGACGATCATAGTTGAAGTGATAGCCATTTTCTGTTTTCTCTAAAATCGGTTTTGGTAAGTACGGAATTAAATCAGCTTTCACACCTACTGGACCAGAACCTGGGCCACCGCCGCCATGCGGACCTGTAAATGTTTTATGAAGATTTAAATGCACAACGTCAAATCCCATATCTCCTGGGCGTGCTTGGCTTAATACCGCATTTAAGTTTGCACCATCATAGTATAATTTACCGCCTGCGTTATGGACGATTTCTGCCATTTCTAAAATATTTTCTTCGAATAGGCCTAATGTATTTGGATTTGTTAACATAAGTGCTGCTGTTTCTTCGTTTACAACACGTTTTAAATCATCTAAGTCAACAAGACCATGTTCATTTGATTTCACCGTAATTGTTTCAAAACCAGCTACTGTTGCAGACGCCGGGTTTGTTCCGTGAGCAGAGTCAGGAACAATTACTTTCGTACGGTTAAAGTCACCGTTCGCTTCATGATATGCACGAATCAACATTAATCCTGTCCATTCTCCGTGTGCACCAGCTGCTGGTTGTAACGTAACAGTATCCATACCTGTAATTTCAATTAAATGTTCTTGTAAGTCATACATTAATTCCATTGCACCTTGCACTGTTTTTTCATCTTGAAGTGGATGAATATTTGCAAAGCCTGCGAAACGAGCTACGTTTTCATTAATTTTCGGATTATATTTCATCGTACAAGACCCAAGTGGATAGAATCCAGAATCTACACCGTGGTTACGGTTTGAAAGCGCTGTGTAATGGCGCATAATATCAAGTTCAGATACTTCTGGAAGCTCTGCATCTTCTACTCGAATATAATCACTCTCAAACACATCTTCTAATTTTACTTCTTCTACATCTAATTTGGGTAAGCTATATCCTACGCGTCCTTCTTTAGTCACTTCAAAAATAAGTGCTTGGTCTTGGTTCTTCATTGGATAGCCCCCATTTCGTTTACAAGTGTGTCAATTTCCTCTTTTGTACGAAGCTCTGTTACCGCTACAAGCATATGGTCTTCATGCTCTTTATAATCACGGCCTAGGTCGTAACCACCGATAATATTCTTTTGTATTAATACATCATTTATTTCTTTAACTGGACGTTTACAATCTACAACAAATTCATTAAAGAATGGTCCAGCGAACGTTACTGTGAAACCTTTCGCTTCAAATTGACGTTTTGCATATTGTGCTTTAGAAATATTTTGACGTGCCATTTCTTTTACACCTTGTTTGCCAAGTGCCGTCATTGCAACAGAAGCTGCTAATGCATTTAACGCTTGGTTTGAACAAATGTTAGACGTCGCTTTATCACGACGAATATGCTGTTCACGTGCTTGTAACGTTAATACAAATCCACGTTTACCATCTGAATCTATAGTTTGTCCGACAAGACGTCCTGGAATTTTACGCATAAATGCTTTCGTTGTTGCAAAGTAACCACAGTGCGGTCCACCAAACTGCGTTGGGATACCGAATGGTTGTGCATCACCGATTACAACATCAGCACCGAATTTTCCTGGCGGTGTTAATGCGCCTAATGATAATGGATTTGAAGAAACGATAAATAATGATTTTTGTTGATGAACGATTTTTTCGATATCAGCTAACTTTTCCACTTGTCCGAAGAAGTTTGGGTATTGAACGATTACACAAGCAACTGTATCATCTACTTCACTTTGTAATACTTCTAAATCTGTTACACCGTTTTTATGATCAATTTCAACAACTTCAAGATTTTGACCTTTTGCATATGTTTCAAGTACTGCTCTTGATTCTGGATGAACTGCCTTAGATACAAGAATTTTCTTTTTGCGAGTATGACCAGCTGCTAGCATTGCCGCTTCAGCTAAAGCTGTACCTCCGTCATACATAGAAGAGTTCGCTACATCCATTCCTGTTAATTCACAAATCATTGTTTGGAATTCAAAAATTGCTTGTAATTCCCCTTGTGAAATTTCTGGTTGGTATGGTGTGTAAGCTGTATAAAACTCTGAACGAGAAATAACATGATCAACAATTACTGGAGCGTAATGATCGTATACACCTGCTCCTAAGAAAGAAGCATATTCTTTTAAATTAGCATTTTTACTAGCCATTTGAGATAACTCTTTTAAAAGCTCTGGCTCTGATTTTGCTTCTTTAATTTTTAAATCCCCTTTAAAACGAACACTCTCTGGAATATCAGAGAATAATTCGTCGATCGTTTGAACGCCGATCGTTTGTAACATTTCTTTTTTGTCTTCTTCTGTCATTGGAAGATAACGATGCAACATGAAATCTACCCCTCTCCCCGTTACTTTGAACGTTTATAAAATGGTGTTGGAACAACTACTGCTTTGACGCGTTTATTACGAATTTCAATTTCTACTTCTGTATCAACTGCTGCGTATTTTACATCAATTAGTGCTAAACCAATGCTTTTCTTTAACGTTGGAGATTGTGTACCACTCGTTACTTCCCCGATTTTTTCTTCTCCTATAAATACAGGGTAATGCGTACGAGGAATACCGCGTTCGATTACTTCGATGCCGACTAATTTACGAGATGCACCGTTTTCTTTTTGCTCTTTTAACGTTTCTTTTCCAAAGAAATCTGCTTCTTTATTTGGTTTTACCGCAAAGCCAATTCCCGCTTCAATCGGTGTAATATCTTTTGATAACTCTTGTCCGTATAACGGAAGTGTTGCTTCGAAGCGAAGTGTATCACGAGCACCTAAGCCACATGGTTTTAAGCCCTCTTCTGCTCCCACTTCAAGAAGTTTCTCCCAAAGTTTTGCTGCATCTTCACTCTTACAGTAAATTTCGAATCCATCTTCACCTGTGTAACCTGTACGAGATACAAGTGCAGGAATTCCATCTACAAGAATATTATTTTTAAATTTAAAGAACTTAATTTCTTTCAAATCTTCTGACACAACTTTTTGTAAAATGCCTTCTGCTTTTGGTCCTTGAATTGCAAGCTGCGCAACTTCACTAGAAACATTGACTACTTTCGCATCGCCAATTACATGGCTAGCTAACCATTCGTAATCTTTCTCGATATTTGATGCATTGATTACTAATAAATAGTCTTCTTCACCACGTTTGTAGATTAATAAGTCATCTACTGTGCCACCATTTTCATAGCACATAGCTGTATATTGTGCGCCCCCTACCTTTAAGGTAGATACGTCATTTGTAACAACACGTTGTAAAAATGCTAAACTATCTACACCTTTTACCTCTACTTCTCCCATATGAGATACATCGAACAAACCTGCTCCTGTACGTACAGCTTCATGTTCCTCTTTAATGCTTGAAAATTGAACTGGTAATTCCCAACCACCGAAGTCGACTGTTTTCCCACCATACTTCGCGTATACATCAAATAACGGTGTACGTTGTAATGTAATCATGCTCTTTCCCCCTTATGCTCTGACAAATCAATAAAAGTTGCTTCCCATATCTAAACATTTTCATTCTGAAAAGATAAGGTTATACGGAATCTCAGTATATTTTTTTATGAAAGCGTAAATAAAAAGTTACTTTCTTGGATAAAATACGAAAGATTCCACACATTTCACACCATTATCCTAACATTATTCGCTATATTTCATCAATATTCTAGCATAAAAAATAATTTAGAATTTTTCATTCTTAATCTTATTAAATACAAATTTTGAAATTTAGCCCTTTATCATTGCCTATTCTTTAACTTTTAGTAATTGTGATAGCGCCTTATTACGAGGCTTATAATAAAGATTTTTTAAATAATCACTTTAGTTTATAAAAGGTGGGAGAGTCTTAATGAATGTCGATATTTCCGTAGATCGAACGTGGCAAAACAATTTTTTAAAAAGAATTGATGAAGATGGTCCTTGGACAAATTGGGATTTATATCATTTAGCTTATAAAACAGAGAAATCGTTACTCGTCCCTACTTTTGATGGATTGCAAGCACCGAAACATTTATCACATTTCACGCCGCTTCCACATCAATTAGAGGTCGCTCAAAATGTTATTGAACAAATGAATGGTAAAGCGATTCTAGCAGACGAAGTCGGACTTGGAAAAACGATTGAAGCTGGACTTATTTTAAAAGAATATATGGTTCGAGGACTTGTAAAAAAGGTACTCATTCTCGTTCCAGCTTCTCTCGTATCTCAGTGGGCGTATGAACTAAACACAAAATTTTTTATTCCTGCGGTCGCTCAAAAGAAAAGTTATTCTTGGGAACAAGCTGATGTCATCGTTTCATCAATCGATACTGCGAAACGTTCACCGCATCGCGATATCGTTTTAAACCTAGAGTATGACCTTATTATTATCGATGAAGCACATAAACTAAAAAATAATAAAACAAAAAACTATGAATTTGCACAGCGATTAAAAAAGAAGTTTTGTTTATTACTAACTGCAACTCCTGTTCAAAATAAAATCGATGAAATCTTCAACCTCGTTTCTTTATTAAAACCAGGTCATTTAGGCAATCAATCTAATTTTGAAGAATATTACGCTTCCAAAAATCGTTCCACTGAATCCGATGAAGATTTAAAAGCTCTTATCAATAAAGTAATGGTTCGAAATAGACGCAATAACACTGGCATTGATTGGCCGAAGAGGCATGTACGAACAATCTTCGTTGAATTCAATGAAGAAGAACAAGCTTTGTATAATGAAATTGAAAATTGGCGTGGACAAGATGCCGTCACATCTGCTTTCTCATCCTTAACTTTAAAACGGGAAGCATGTAGTAGTCGTGAAGCTGTTTACTATTCACTAAAAAAACATGTAGAAAAAAGACAGAAAGAAAATGAGCACTACATAAAGGACCCACATATTGATGTGCTGATGGACAAAATTAATCATATTCCGTTCAACTCCAAAGCAAATAAAGCACTAGAGCTTATAAAAGAAGTTGACGATAAAGTCATTATCTTCACTGAATATAGAGCTTCACAAATGTATTTACAATGGTTCTTACAACAACATGGCATTTCCTCTGTTCCATTTCGCGGTGGATTTAAGCGCGGGAAGAAAGATTGGATGAAGGAGCTTTTCCAAAATCATGCCCAAGTATTAATTGCGACCGAAGCTGGTGGTGAAGGAATTAACTTACAATTTTGTAGCCATATGATTAATTACGACTTACCGTGGAATCCAATGCGACTCGAGCAAAGGATTGGACGTATTCACCGTCTTGGACAAAAAAATGATGTTCATATTTATAACTTAGCAACAAAGCACACTGTTGAAGAGCACATTTTAAAACTACTATATGAAAAAATTAATTTATTTGAACGTGTAATCGGTGAACTCGATGAAATTTTAACGAGAATCAACATGAAAAATATTGATGCGCATATTCAAGAAATTTTCGCGCAGTCAAAAAGCGAAGGTGAAATTCGAATCAAGATGGAAAATTTAACATCTATTATCGATTTTGCGAAGCGCAATGAAGCAGAGGTGCAAGACTATGCAGCAAAATGAAATTCATAATTACTTATATAACTTTTTTGAGGCGAATAACTGCGAAATTTTAGAACGTTCCCCTCACCTATTAGACGTGCAGTTAACAATTGAAATGGATAAATTATTAATGAACCGCCCTTTCTATTGGCACTATCTTGAAAAAACAGGAGGCGTTCCGAACCCGATGCGCCTTACTCTTATTACAAATCCAGAAAACGAAGAAAACGACGGTGAACTTATTCATTACGGTTCACCCCGTTTGCATCAAATATTTGAAACAACAAAAGAACTAGGTTCATACATACGTTTATATGAGGAAGTGAAACATAGCGGGGCAACTCATACCCCCCTTCATCCTTGGCTTGGTGTAAATATAAAAGTATCTTATCAATGCGACCGAAAAAAAGACATACTTCATTCCATCGGTATTCATCTTATTTCCGGGACAATGATTGCAAACTTTCATGACACTTTAGCAGAGATCAAACTCACACCGAAAATACCTGACTTTTGTTTTACCCTCTCACCTATCATTAAGCCACAAAGTGGCTTACAACGTATAGAGGATGCTTTAAAAAGTATAATCGCTGAAGATGACCACACGTGGGCAAAAGAAGCGAGAGTGCGTTGGAATCACGATTTAGACCTTTTAAATCGATTTTACGAAGATAGCGATGAACTTCCAGAAAGCTATGAAATTGAAAAGCAAGCATTACAAGAACAATACGAACCACGCATTACAATACAAATTATAAACGGTGGTCTCTTTTATGTTACCGCAAATCATTTTCTATCTTAAAGAAAGCTCCTTCAGATTGAAGGAGCTTCTTTTAAGATATGTTCCCAGCCTATTCTCTATCTTCATTACGCCCTTGCTGTTTTTTCTCTGTCATACGTTTCTGATATGCACGATCCTTTGCACTTACATGGTTTGCATCAGTTGGAAGATTCTCTTTTGAACGACCAATTCCATTACTCATCTTTTTCGCCTCCTTTTTGCATGTTTCAAAATGCATCTTTATTTTCAGCTAGAGGCACAATCCTTATACAAAAAAATAAGAGCAGCCAGTAGCTGCTCTTACTCATTCACGTATTTTTGAAACATATCATGGATGCCTTGATTTACGAGGTTCGAGATCTGTTCGTCAGATTTATTCGGATAACGATCACGTAATCTGATAGATGCCTTCACCATTAAATTTTCTAATACAGAACGGCCACCTTCTCCATAAATAATTTCAGCATACTTAACCAGTCTTCCATCCTCTAATGTTGCTGGATTATGATTGAAGAAAAATTTACTCATTGTCTCCACCTCTCTTTTGATAACGTTTACATTTATATAGATTATTTATGTTATTTATTTCACAATATTGTATGCATGTATATTTAATTAGTTTCATTATAAAGTAACATATCAATAGTAAATATGTGATTTTCCATCCATTTTGTGAACAAATCAAAAAAATGAAAGCGTTTCCTTTATTATATACTAAAAAAACTTACTACGCTAGGGACAATTTTTTTAATCTACTAATCATCTACTTTTCTTTTTTTTATTAAACCTTATACAATTTTCAGAAATTATATTATAAAATATATGTATGACTTAAGGAGGATTTGTATGAATCAAAATAAAAAAGCTATATTAGATCTTGTCTTTTATCTCGTATTCCCATTCCTCATTTGGAAATTTGCAAAACCTTATATCGATCCTTATTACGCAATGTTAATTTCCTCTGTTCCGGGGATTATTTATACACTGTATACCTTTAAAAAAGAAAAACAGTTTAACGTTACAGGGTTCTTTATTTTAATTACACTCATTTCTAATACAACGGTAGACTTAATATCTGGATCAGCGGAACGAATGCTATGGAATGATGCATATTATCATATCGTACTTGGCTGCATCGTTATATGTACAATCTTTATAAAAAAACCACTTATGTTATATTTCGCAGCGGATATTTCAGCACTGCAAGGTCATGATCGTGATAAAAGTCGTGAGCTTTATCGTGATAGTCGTATATATCCAGCACTGCAATATTTAACACTATTTTTCGGCCTTCAATTTATATTAAAAAGCTTCTTGAAAATCTATTTCATCTCTGTTTTCGGTGTAGATGGATATGGTGAAATGAGAGCTATTATGACCGCTGCTGGCTGGGGTATTTCTATTTGCATCGGAATAGGGTTTGTATGGGTAAATAATAAGATACATGCGGTTACTGAAGAAAAAGAATCTGTGCAACAATAAATAAAGATCCCCTAGCAGCTTGTTGCACTAGGGGATCTTTATTTTGCCAGACATATTACGAAAAAGTTAGCTTGATTTTTTTCTTTTATTTTTTACATTTCGATAAAACAAAGCAGCGCTCAGTGGCATAACACCAAACCATTTATTTAAGAATGGCTCTTTCTCCGCACGACGTTGTTGTTTCTGTTGTTTTCGATCCTCTTTTGGAGCATCCATATATGACACAAATTGCTGTGTCACAAAGCGTACATAATCATTAGTAGACATATTATCATCACCTCTACTTGATTAGTATGTCCACTTTTTTATTCATTAATCTTTTGCTTTAATTCATTCATAATTTGCTTTACCGACTTATTTGTCGTATCGATATGAATATCAGCCTCTTCATAATAAGCTCGGCGCGATTCAAATTTCGTTATAAATGCATCTATATCTTTCTTCTGAAATAGTGGACGTGTCGTATCTTCACGAAGCCTTTCTGCAATTACATGTGGATCGCAATATAAATACACAACAGTTCCATTTTCCTTCATCCACTTTCGATTTTCCTCTCGTTCAATAATCCCTCCACCAGTTGTCATAATTACATTCTGAACCGGTAATGAACGTAACATTTCACTTTCATATTCACGAAAAGCCATTTCGCCTTCTTCTGCAAAAATATACCGAATCTCTTTCTCTTTCTGCTCTTCGATTTTTTGATCTGTATCTACAACTTCCATATGGAGTTCTTTACTTAACGCTTTTCCAATTGTTGTTTTCCCGACTCCCATATAGCCGGTTATGTATATAGATTTCATTTTCGTTCCTCTCAATCATCCGTTATTATTTGTTATTATAACGAAAGATGTTACTTTATTTAATAAAAAAACGTTTTGTTCTTCTTATACTATGAAGAACAAAACGTAACATACTCACTATTTTCTCGTAATCAAACAAGCTGGCTCACTTTTACTTATAAGTACCTCTTCTCACCCACTGCGTTGCAATCCATTTCTCGCCCTTCGTAACAGGTGCCCCTCCATGTAACGTAAGCTCATTTAGTGATTGATCTTGATAAAAGTACTCAAAGTATACTGCCATTCCCTTTCTAGGGTGTACAGAAAGATTTAATTTCGGAAAGAATGTTTCTCCGCCTTCTTCTACATCATTTAAGTACATCACAAGAGTACTTATACGATTATTAGCAGCTGATCTACTATGTTCCGCAAAATAATCATAGTGCGCTTTATATTCTTGATCTACTTCATAATTTAAAATGTGCAATCCTTCTCCATGCGCTACAGGAACATTCGTGATAGATGAAATTCGTTTTTCAATCTTCGAAGTTAGTTCATTCTCTTCCAAAAATGCACCACTACTTGTTCGAATATCATTTACATCACGTGATGAACCAACTTTAGAACGTTCCATCTTACTTTTAGACAATTCAATTAATTCATCGCACTCTTCATCACTTAATACATTTGCTAATACGACAATAAGAGGTTCTTCGAATTTTGAAATAATTTGTATTTCCCTATCCTCTGTCATAATCGTATTTCCTTTATGATCAAAAATAGTTTGTTCCTTATTTTCACCTATTTGATTGTTATTTGTCATTTCCTTATCTCCCTAGAAAAAAATGATTGGATAGCATGAATATATCATATTCTTTCTACCTTTCTCTTTTTTGAGAAAATTTAAACTTTTGACCATTATTCTTATCCCTTTCCTCAAAGAAATTGACTCCCTCCACAATAGAAACTCATGGTTCTTCTCCATATATTTTACATATTATCCTTCTACCCAATCAAATATTTTATTATCCTTTTCCCTATACCGAAAGCTCACTGTATAGAAAACTCTCTGTTTTGTAACACATTGCAACGAAATGATAATAACATCATTTTCAAAGACGTACTTTCCACTCACTTCTCCTCTTTCATACTGAAATAAAAAAACATCCTCTTTTTCTTTTTGCTGTAACTCTCTTTTTATATCTGAAATAGCGCGATCAACAAGTTCCTCCATGAAAAAACTTTGTTCTATTTCAGAATAAAATTTTTTATCCGAAAGTAACATATTCGTTTCGTACATCAAAAAAGAAATGAATAAAATAAGAAAAATAATTGTTCCTGGCATTGCAAATCCATCTTGTTTTCTCATGTTTCTATCTCAATTTCACTATAGCGCACAGCCACGCCTTCATATATTTCACCACTTATATCTTTCACATATATATATAACAAATGAGGTGTTAATTTATACGAAATCGCTTCAATCCTTTGTAATATAAATTCCCTTCCGCGCATATTTACTTTTCTTATTAAATTACTATTCAACTTTTCATACGTCACCTGATCACCATTACGAAGTTGGAAGCGTAAAATATTCCCACCGTTTTCTAGCTCTATCTTCCTCCCACTTAATACTTCACGAAACTCTAATTGCATTTGTCCTAAAAACACATCCCACTCCCAGTCATTTAATCCTTTTGAATGTGTATTTTCTATCCCCATAATATGAAGACGCGGTAAAAGTAAAAAGAACATTGATAAAAGCAACAAACATGCAATCATTTCTATTAATGTAAATCCCGCTTCTTTTTTATTTTTCCTTTGCATAAAGGCATTGCTCCATCGCTTTTCCTCTCATATCTTTCCACATCGTACAAACTTCATCTCCTCTCCAATATGTGTAATATACAATTCCTTTTATGACTTGCTCTTTTACTCGCTTTTCCTCATTCTCATACTTAAATAAGGCCGCTTCTTTTTTTAATAATATTAATGCTTTATAGCTCATTTTTATATTTTTTCTTTCTTGCATAATTAATAATGTTTGCGGGAGCAATAACGATGCCGCCATCATTATTAAACTTAACGCTACAACCATTTCAACCATTACTGATCCTTTTTGACACTTCACGATACGTAAATCTCCCTCTTCCAAGCTGAAATACAATCTCATATTTATACCCTCGATAGGAAAGTAAAATCGTACCACCCCTATTAATATTCCCGCTCGGATTATATGTCATTGGATTTGGAAAGGTATGCAAATCCATTTGGACATCTTTATCATATTCTCTCTTAACAATTAAAAGGTCTGTCTCCGATTCCGAAATATAATACATCTGTTTCCCTTTAAACCAGCGTAACGTATAATGTTGTTGACGCTTAATCGCCAACTGCTGCATATACAAAATATCATTTGAAAACTGTTTCAAAAACTGCTCAACTTTTTGTTTTTCATGTAATGAAGTAACGTTAAAATGCGTAACAACACTCAGTACAGAAATAGCAAATAAGACAAGTAGCATTTCTAAAAGAGTAAAACCTTTTTGCTTCACGATTTCCCAGCTGATACCGTACCATCATCGGAAATATGGATTGGTTCACCTTTCGGGCAAGTTTTTGAAGTAATATACTTTCCTGTTTCAAGTTCCTCTATTGATGGAATCTTATTATGTTGCAAGTGATATGCTTGTATTTGTGCTTCTATAGATTTCACATAGGCTGCACATCCTTTTCCTTGGACGGATGAGCGCTGTGTAACTACATTTGGAATAATTAATAGTAATAATACAGTTATGACAACCATAACTAATAACATTTCTAAAAGAGTAAAACCCTCCTCATTCTGCATGTAAATGCCCCCTATATAGAATTCATCATTTGAAACATCGGCATAATCATCGCTAAGTACATCAAAATGACTATAACCCCAAGACATGTAAATAAAATGGGTTGAATCACAAATAACATACGTTTAATTTTTTGTTCTACCTTTTCAATAATGAGCTCACTGTAATCACCAAGCTCATTTGCTAAATTACCGTTTGCTTGTCCATGCGTAATGATATAAGAAAGTTCTTTCTCGTAATAACCGCTTTTATCAATAATAGATTGTAACGGTTCTCCTGCAATTAATTGCCGCTCAATTCGGTCTGCTTCATACTGAAAGAACGGATGATACTTTTGCTTCATCATTATTGTTAATGCTTCGTGTACCGACAATCCACCGTGTAATAAACCACTTAATTGAGTGGAAAAATAATGCGAATGATTTAAAATAAGAAATGTTTTCATAAGGGGAATACGGATCATAATCTTTACCTTTTGAGTAGGCGGAAGTTTTCGGAAATAAAATATATATATACTAAATCCCGTTATAACGATAAGAACAATCATATAAATGAAGTAGGGTAATAATTTAATTGCAACTAAAATTTGCTCCGTAAGTGGTGGTGCTGTAGAACGTAAAGAACTATACATCATTTCAAACTGAGGCAATAAAATGAGGTTAAAAACAGAAAGCATAATCATTAAAAAAAATGATAAAAACATAGGATATCGCATTACTTTCATCATATCTTTCCTATATTTATCTTTCTTGTAAAGAAGTACGCTCCCTTGTTGCAAAGCAAAAGAAATGTCACCATGTCGCTCTGCATAAAACAAATAACTTAACATCTCAGAGTGAAACATTAATTGGTGAAAAGAAGCGTGCAAACTTTGTCCATTTTTCAATCCCTCGATCATACGCTGTAACTGTAATTTCTTCCCTAATGGTAGTTGCAACTGCAAAAATTCCAACGCCTGCAAAAGTGAGTAACCTTTCTCTAATAAATCACTTAATCTTTTACATAATAATGCTTGATCACTTAAACTCCATTTTCTCTTAAACATATACATCTTCTTCTAAAAAGCCTAAAGCATACCCTTTTCGAACCGACGCTTCCAACGTTTTATAGTGATACGTAACATGTTCTCCACTTGCTTCTTTAATCGCTTGTTTTAATTCATATCCATATAACAGTTCATAAATGCTTGCCTGTCTCACTTTCCTCATTGATTTACACAAAGTTGCACACTTCCCTCTGCAAAATGGACATTTTAATTCGACGAGCCGCTGAGCAGCTACTGCTAATAATGATTGTTCAATTTCTTGCCTTGTAATACCATAATCCATAAATCGCAGTATCGCTCCTTTCGCATCATTTGTATGCAAGGTTGTCATTACTAAATGTCCCGTCAAACTGGCCCTTACAGCTACTTTTGCTGTTTCTTCATCACGAATTTCGCCAACTAAAATAATATCTGGATCATGACGCAAAATAGCCTTTAATCCCGTTTTATATGTGATACCAGCTTTTTCATTTATTTGAATTTGTAATAAACCGTCTTTTCTTTGCTCAACTGGATCTTCCAGTGTAATAATGCGACGTGTTTGCCATTTTCTAGCTACTTCTAATAACGCATACATTGTTGTTGTTTTTCCAGAACCAGTTGGCCCAGTAAATACGAGTAACCCATGAGAATGCTTTAAAAAAGAGAGTAATTTTTCCGCTGAACTTGGAAATAACGAAAGATGAGACAGTGGCTGTACAGATGCTTGTAAATGGAGGCGAATAACGAGACTTTCTTGATGTACTGTTGGAAGTGTTGAAAGGCGTAAATACACTTCTTGTCCATCAATTTGTAAGTACAACGAACCATTTTGAGGTTTTCTCCTCTCTCCTATATCCATTGATGCTAAAAATTTAAAGTGTGAAACAAGCTTTTCTCCAAATTCTTTCTCAATACACCGTTTCGTAATTAAATCTTTTCCAATACGTAATTGAATCGCCACATCCTTCTGCCTGGGCACAATATGTAAGTCCGATGCTCGCACCCTACAAGCTTCTTTCATAATCATATTTGCAAAAAGCTCGACACTATTCATCAAGTTTCCCTCCTCACTATGTATATATCATAAAAAAATGCACAAGAAAAATTAGAGATTTTGTATTTTCACTAAGAGAAAAAGGAAAAATATGTTTGTGAAATTATGAACAATTTCCGAATTATTGTCTGAAATTACCTATATAGAAGTTTATCTGTATTATAATGTTAATATCTTGGATAAAGTGATAAAGGTGGAGATCCTCATGGAACAAGCTTTAAAAATTACAGGTGTATTATCTGACCCTACTCGTTATTATATTTATAAATATATTTCGCAAAAACATAATTACGTAACTGTACAAGAAATTGCAGATGAGTTTAACATTCATCCAAACGTAGCGCGTTTACATTTATCTAAATTAGAAGATGTTAATATGCTCAAATCAGAAACAAAAAAAACTGGGAAAGGCGGCAGACCAAGCAGGCTATACGTCTTGTCTCAAGATGTCATCCAGTTACAATTCCCATTTCGCGATTATCAATTATTAGCGCAGATAGCATTTAATTCACTGCTAAGCTTAGGTAGTGCTGGTGAAAAAGCGCTATATGAAACAGGGAAACAATTCGGCAAAGAATTAATGCAACAACATATGCATCGCTTAAATGTAAGTGCAGAAGCATTGACGATAGAACAAAAAATGCTAATCGCAAAAGAAGCATTCTCAACAGCTGGCTTATCTCCTGCTTTTGAATTAAGTACAGATGGCACAAAAATTTTCTATGATGTACACAATTGTCCATTTAAAGAAGTTGCTGCGCATCATCCGACTGAAATTTGTAATATGCACGGAGATATGATGAAGGGGATTTTTGAAATCCTATTCCCGAACGTGGAATTAACACGAAACGATAGTCTACTAGATGGATGCAAATCTTGTAACTATAAAGTGAAACTTTAATCAGTGAGGGGTGTTCTTCCCCCACTGATTATTAGCCCGCACCAATCGGGCTTTTACGGGCAGTTATCTCCCACCTAACTTCCTCGCATTTTGCCGAATTTTGAGGTGGGAGTTTTACTGCCCACAAATAGCGGGATAAAGTTCAAATTTAGTTTTTCAACTAAGAAGAAGTCAATATTATAATTGGCTTCTTTTTATATGAATGAATATTTACAATAGTTAGAAAAATAAACTATAATGAAAAGAGGTTTTACTTTTTTTAGAAAAGGAGGGAGATGGCATGGAGCGCATGTTTCGCGTTCTCGGCTTTTGGACTGGAATTTTCTCGGTTATGTTTTACGTAGGGGATATGCATTCGACCGCACTACTATTTTTAGGACAAACAGGATTCTTCGTACTTTTAAGTTATTTAAAATTAACAGAGCGTATGTATATATACGTATTCGGGGCATATTTAACCGTTTTCTTCATCGGATTTACATGGTACACAACATTTTTACTTGTCCCTGGAGCTGGGCATTAAGAGATGGCAAATTGCCATCTTTTTTTTAATTCCGCAATTCCCTAGTTGACTTATAGGTTTTATTACCTTATATTCTATATAACACATTGGAATTAGGGGGAATCAACATGAATACACTGCTTGTCGGGATTAACATCACAGTCATGCTCATTTTAGTTGGCGTATTGTATTATATGCAACGTAAGCATGTATCTTTTAATAAACGTGTATTTACTGCTTTAGGAGTCGGAATTATCTTTGGTCTTATATTACAATTTATTTATGAACCTACTTCTAAAGTAATTATCGAATCAAATACCTGGTTTAGTTTAATTGGTAACGGTTATGTGAAATTACTTCAAATGATCGTTATGCCACTTATTTTAGTATCTATTATTTCAGCATTTACAAAATTACAATTAACGAAAAACCTTGGTAAAATCAGTGGTCTTATTATCGGAATTTTAATTCTTACTACAGGAATTGCCGCAGCTGTCGGTATAGCTGCAAGCGCAGGATTTGATGTATCAGCAACAGGATTACAACAAGGTGATGCAGAATCTGCTCGTCTGAAATTAGTAGAAGAAAGATTTACTTCTATTGAAAAGACAACAATTCCAGACAAATTGTTAGAACTGTTGCCTACGAATCCTTTTCTTGATTTAACAGGTGCTCGTCCAACATCAACAATTTCTGTTGTAATATTTGCAGCCTTTATCGGGATTGCCTTTATAGGTGTAAAACGAAAATATCCAGAACAAGCAGAGCTATTTAAGAAAATGCTTGATGCTGTATATGCAATCGTAATGCGTATGGTAACATTAATTTTACGTCTTACTCCATACGGCGTATTAGCTCTTATGGCAAAGACAGTTGCTGGTAGCGATATTAACGCTATTTTAAAACTTGGTAACTTCGTGTTAGCATCTTACGTAGCTCTTATCGTAATGTTTATCATTCACTTATTATTAATCGCATTATCTGGTTTAAATCCAATTCAATATTTGAAAAAAGTGTTCCCTGTATTAACATTTGCATTTACATCTCGCTCTAGTGCTGGTGCAATGCCATTAAATATTGAAGCTCAAAAAGAAAAGCTTGGTATTTCTGAAGGAATCGCTAACTTCGCTGCATCCTTTGGGGTATCTATCGGTCAAAACGGTTGCGCAGGTATTTATCCAGCAATGCTTGCTATGATGGTCGCTCCAACTGTAGGAATTGATCCATTACAACCACAATTCATTTTAACTTTAATCGCTGTCGTTGCTATTAGCTCATTCGGTGTTGCCGGTGTTGGTGGCGGTGCAACATTCGCAGCGTTAATCGTACTATCTACAATGAACTTACCAATCGGCATTGTCGCTCTTGTTATCTCAGTTGAACCATTAATCGATATGGGTCGTACAGCTCTTAACGTAAGTGGTTCTATGACAGCTGGTCTTATTTCTAGTAAATGGCTTGGTGAATTAGATCAGGATACGTACAATCAAGATGATGTAAAAACTGGTGAGATTGCTTCATAATAAAAAAGGACGCTAACAATTTATACTGTTAGCGTCTTTTTTATTATGTTCCATCTCTATACATCTTCTCTTGAAAGTTATCACTCCAAGTATTCTTCTAGTTGCTCTTTTAACTCTTCCTCAATCTCATAACAAGATTCATCAACAAGTTCCCCTACTTTCTTACTCCCCCAAACTCTCGACTGAGTTGGCATCCCTAAAAAAGTATTTTCGCATCTCCAAATTGGAATAATGTAAAATTCAATCATCTCTCCTTCTTCATCTAATATCGCTATAGAAACTGATGAATAATATCCTATTTCAAAGGGATTCTCTTTTTCTCTTTCAAATCCCATATCTAATTTCATATTTTTCCCTATGTATAAATGCGAATACGCTTTAAAAAATCCAAGTGATATTCGCTCGATTTCCTTTTCCATACCTTTAATGTTCTCTTTCAACTCCAATGTAAACTCTTGTTCTTTATACTTCATTTCCGTATCCCCACACATAGAAAAAGAGAATATAATAACATATTCTCTTTTCTCAAATATATTTCATTATCTCACAGCCCGTCCCTTTCACAAATAACCATTTTGCTCGCACCATTTATGAAATTGTCCTACATCTACTCCAACTAACACGATATCCTTTAGCTCTACATCAATACTTTGTTCTCCAATTACAATAGCAAAATGGGATTCTAATTGTTTTTCATTTTTCTTTACAGTTCCAATTCGGTTCCGATGCGGCCCATCTTTTATATATGCTTTTTGTCCTACAATATCAAAGTTCAAGATTCTCACCTCTTTTACTGCGCTCAAATTGGAAATACAATCTCCACCTCGGAAAATTTCCTTTCATTGCACTATTTCTCTATATATATGACGAAACAATAAAAGAGTCCTTCCTTCTTTACAATTATTTTTTCTTTGTTTCATTTTTATGATTGAAACGTAAAGTTTATAATAAAATACACTTGGAAGCGCTTTCTACGTAATTTTTTATGTTATAATATAAAAGTAGAACTTCGTAAAGAGGGTTAAAAAATGAATACAAACATGATTAACAAAGTAATTGAAGCATTAAAAGTATATGGCTTTCAGGATGTATCATTCTGTGAAGAAACGAAGCAATTTTTATTTCATAACGAAACCGATATTATGAGCGGCTATGCAGAAATAACATATAGTAGTCAATTCGAAAAATTTAACGTACAAATTCATCCAATTGAAACGCATCACCAAGCAGAGTTACAAGAGGTTGAAAGACATATACAAGCTTGCATACGAAAAGTAGAGTATTTAAATGCACTTCTTACTGGACAAACAAAGCTAGATGATAAAATTATTATTATGTAAAAAAAAAAGAACGTGAAGCTATCACGTTCTTTTTCATTATACGTTCATTTTCCCCTTCAGCTGTAATCCTGTAACAGATTCTAATACATCCATCGCTTCTTCAAACGTCATATCAAAAATTGTCTTCTCTTCTATATAGGGAAACTGTCTAAAGCGCTTTTCTAACATTTTCACTGCATCCGATGTGAAGTTTGCGCTATCAATGCCAAATTCTGTTTCAAGAAGCACAATCCAATCTAACACATGAAAACCTAATCCATTTACGAATGAAATAAGTTTTTCTTCTGGCTGTGGAGATAAGAATACGTTTCGCTCCAGCTCACTGAAAAGTTCTTCTCCTAAAATTCCTGCTAACTCATCATCATGTTCGCGTTCAATAATCTCTTCATAACCGTAATCATCAACAAGCTCTTCTACTTCTTCACTATCCGCAAAAAGCAATTGACTAAGAATTGCATCTTTCTTAAATTCACTGTTTTGTACAACCTCTAAAAAACTTGTTTCCCATCCATTTTCTAATTTCATATTTATAACTCCTTTATATGCTTTACTTATAATAACTGTGCCCAAAATAGCCTAATGGTAACCTTCACTCTTTTTTTGCAAGAAATATTTCTCGCTGCATTCCCACGTCTAACATTCCACTTTATTTAATATATATGAGACAAGCCCCTCAATTTCTCCTTCGAAAATATCAACTTCTCGTAAATGGTAGAATGTCGTTTGCAACTCATTGCCCTTGTGATATATATAAATTTTCTTTTCTAAAGCAATTGCCATCCCTAATTCTGTATGACTTCCATTCCCACCCTCTAGTATGAGTAAGAAAACATCAGCTTCTCGTATCGCTTCTTGTTCTTCTTCACCAATCTTTTGCAATTGTTCTCTATTGGTTGCTCTTTCATTTTTCGTCCAATCATATGTATGCTGCCATCCCACTTCTTTCAACTGGCTTGATACGAAACGAACAAGATGTTTATTTTGAAATCCTGAAGCAATATAAAATTTCATTTATATTCACTCCTTAAATATGTATGGGGAAACTCCTTTTTTAGCGTTAATGGGATTTTTTCAAAAAAAATCCCCATCCTTAGAACTTATTTGCGTTTCAATGATGGGGTGCCTCATGATCTTCTTTTATTTTTTGTTTTTTATAACTTTCATCAGCTAACATTTCTAGTTCAGCTGTTATTTCTGATTTTTCAAGCTCTCGTTCTTGTGAAAATTTCCGTGAAATATAAACAATAACACTACCAACGTACAACACAAAGCATATAATAAGTGCAGTATTTTCATAGAGACTTAGCTCCAACACAGTCACTCCTAATCCATTCGTATTTTCACGCTTAATCAATTGGAATTTCCCTATTAACCATTTGTTATTGTAACATAAAAATATCAATTCTTGGAATCTTTCATCCTACTAAAAAAGACATGATTGTTTAATCATGCCTCTGAAATATGTTGAATGATAGTTTTAATCGCTTCTTTTCCATTATATTTTTTTAATGCTGTTTTATACGTCTCATTATTATGAGATAGCTCTTCTATATGCTTTATAAGTGAGTTCACCGTTACATCCTCTTCATATAATACCGATGCATACCCTTGTCTTTTAAAGGATTCAGCATTTAAAATTTGATCTCCACGGCTTGCAAATTTCGATAACGGAATTAAAACCATCGGCTTTTGCATTGTTAAAAATTCAAAAATCGCGTTGGATCCCGCACGTGAAATAACAAAATCTGTTGCTGCTAATATATCCGGCAACTCTTCATGTACATATTCAAATTGTCTATATCCTTCTTTATTTTGTAAGGATTCATCAAGATTTCCTTTTCCGCAAAGATGCACAATTTGATAATTTTTCAGAAGATCTGGAAGTGCCGATCGAACCGTTTCATTAATTTTCTTTGCGCCTAAACTTCCTCCCATAACAGTAATAACTGATTTCTTCCGGGAAAACCCTAGAAACTTTAAACCTTTTTCAAGATTTCCTCTTAGTACGTCTTCACGTACAGGCGATCCTGTATATATTACTTTTTCTTTCGGTAAATGTTTCGCTGCTTCTTCAAATGTAACAAATATTTTCGAGGCAAAACGGAGCGCAATTTTATTTGCTAGTCCAGGTGTCATATCAGATTCATGTAATAAAACTGGCACCCTATTTAGCCACCCTCCTATTACGACTGGTACGGATACGAAACCACCTTTTGAAAAAATAACATCCGGTTTTAGTTTACGAATTGTTACGTACGCATCCATAACACCCTTCATCACGAGAAAAGGATCTTTTATATTTTTCAAATCAAAATAACGACGTAGCTTCCCGCTTGCAATACTATGGTATGGGATTCCTTCTTTTTCTATAATCGTTTTCTCAATCCCTTGATGAGAACCAATATAAGAGATATCCCAGTTCTGCTTTTGTAAATGTGGAATAATTGCTAAATTAGGTGTTACATGCCCGGCCGAACCGCCACCTGTAAAGACTATTTTTTTCATACGTCTCCCCCTTCTACACTATAGTACACTAAAATACCTTGCCTCAGGGTGAGAAAATACCATAGCCGTTACAGACGCTTCTGGCTCCATCATAAATCCTTCTGTTAATGAAATACCTATTTCTTCTGGATGAATTAAGCGAAATAATTTTTCTTGATCAGCAAGTTCTGGGCATGCTGGATAACCAAATGATACGCGTATTCCTCTATATTTTGTACGGAATCTCTCTTCCATCGTCAGTTCAGGTGAATCTGGAATTCCCCAACGATCACGAATGAGCATATGTGTTTTTTCAGCAAGTCCTTCTGCTAATTCAAGTGCTAACGACTGAATCGCATGACTGCGTAAATAATCTCCCTTCGCCTTCCATTCCTCTGCAATATCTCGAACCCCTTCTCCAACGGTAACAGATAAGAAAGCGACATAATCCATCTCATCTCCAATCGGGCGTATATAATCCCCTAAAGTACGGTATGGTGCTTTCCCTTGTCTCGGAAATTCAAATCGCTCTATAATACGTGTGTGATCTTCCGGATCGTATATAATTATATTTTGTCCATCACTTTGCGCCGGGAAAAATTGATACACCGCTTTTGGGCGTAACCAAGATTGTCCTTCTTGTAATAATTCATCAATTAAATCATTTAGCTCATGTGCTCTTTTATCCCCTTCTTGCAAGAGTTTTTTTACGTTTCCTTTTAACCCAAGATGGTGTCCAATTAACATTTGTCTATTTAAAAACGGTGCAAGATGAAGGGCAGGAACATCCCGTAATACAACTCGTTTCGTCGAATCTGGTATCATAACAGTTGCTTTTGGCAACGGCTCAATAACTGCGGGAATTTCTATTTTTTTCTCCTCTTGTTTCACAATATGAAGATGGCGTTCCTTTTTATCTCGCTTCATCTTTTCACGTTCTTCTTCTTTTTGTAATTTGTTAATAATATCAAGACCTGTCATTGCATCACTTGCATAACATACGAGCCCTTTATAAGATGGAGAAATACGATTATCTGTAAATTTCCTCGTTAGTGCTGCACCACCTACAACAATTGGAATATCAATATTCGCTGCTTTTAAATCTTCAGCAGTCGTTACCATTTGTTGCGCTGATTTTACTAACAAACCAGAAAGGCCAATAATATCAGGTTTCTTTTCTTGTACTTCTTGAACAATTCGATCCGAACGAACATTAATTCCTAAATTAATAATTTCATATCCGTTATTTGATAAAATAATTTCAACAAGGTTTTTCCCAATATCATGTACGTCTCCTTTAACAGTCGCTAATAATACTTTCCCTTTTTTTGCACTCTCACTAGATTCCATATGTGGCTCTAAATAACTTACGGCAGCTTTCATACTTTCAGCACTTTGCAATACTTCAGCAACGATAAGCTCATTACCATTAAATAATCGCCCCACCTCATCCATTCCTGTCATAAGCGGCCCGTTAATAATATCCAGAGGTTTTCGTCCTTCTGTAAGCGCGAGACTTAGATCTTCTTGTAGTCCTTGCTTCGTACCTTCTACAATATAATTTGCCAGTCGTTCATCAAGTGTTAGCGTTTCTTGTATAACGACATCTTTCTTTTTGGCAACACGATAAAAGTTTGTAAATTTTTCTAACGTCTCTTTCGTCGTTTCAAATAATAATGCATCCGCAAGACGTTTTTCTTCCTCTGGAATTAACGCATAGCGTTCTAATTTTTCCGTATTAACAATCGCATAATCTAATCCTGCTTTCGTTGCATGATATAGAAAGACAGAGTTTAATACTTCACGTCCAGCTGGTGGTAAACCAAAAGATATATTACTCACACCTAGAATCGTTAAACATTCTGGTAACGCTTCTTTAATAAGACGAATTCCTTCTATAGTCGCTGCCGCTGAACCTATATATTCTTCATCACCTGTTCCTACAGGAAACACAAGCGCATCAAAAATAATATCAGATGGGCGTATACCATACTTTTTCGTTAGTAATTCATAGCTTCTTTTAGCAATCTCTATCTTTCTTTCTGCACTAACTGCCATACCATCTTCATCAATTGTCCCTACAACTATCGCAGCACCGTATTTCCGAAGAAGGGGTGTCACTTTTTCAAAACGTTCTTCTCCATCCTCTAAATTAATAGAATTGATAACACCTTTTCCTTGAATATAAGTAAGAGCTTTCGCCATAACATTTTCATCTGTTGAATCAATCATAATCGGTACTTTTAACACTTTCGTAATTTCTGCCAAGAATCTTTCCATATCTTCTATTTCATCACGATCAGGGTCTGCCATACAAATATCAATAATATGAGCACTTTTCTTCACTTGCGCTCTTGCCACTTCAGCAGCCTCTTCAAATTTCCCTTCTGCTACTAATCTTTTAAACTTACGCGATCCAATTACATTCGTTCTTTCTCCAACAAATAAAGGCCTCATAGAATCATCGTATTGCAACGCTTCTAGTCCACTAATTCCATGTCCAACCCTTTCATGATGCTCACGAGGATTAATCGAGGCAAGCGCCGATTTCATTACACGTATATGTTCTGGTGTTGTGCCACAACAACCACCAATAATATTAATCCATCCTTCTTCAGCAAAACGTTTTACTTTTTCAGCAAGTGACGCTGGAGATTCGTGATAATGCCCATCTTCATCAGGAAGACCAGCGTTTGGATAACACGAAATATAACACTCCGATAAATCAGATAGGGAACGTATATGTTCCCTCATAAATTCTGGACCAGTAGCACAGTTTAATCCAACCGATAATGGCTTCATATGCTCTACCGATAAATAAAAGGCTTCGATCGTTTGACCCGCTAAAGTCGTTCCCATCGGTTCAATTGTTCCAGAAATCATAATAGGTACTATTTTGTTTAGTTCTTCAAACGCCGATTGAATTCCAATGTACGCAGCTTTCACATTACGCATATCTTGACTCGTTTCAACGAGTAATACATCAACTTCTCCTCTTAATAGTCCTCTCGCTTGCCTTGTATAGGCTTCAATTAACTCTTCAAAAGTCACACCACCTGTAACACTAATCGCTTTCGTCGTTGGTCCCATCGCTCCCGCAACATACACTTCTTTCCCACTTTCTTTAACCGCTTGCTTCGCCACAAGCGCTGCCCTTTCGTTTAACTCTTCATCTAAATGAGACAATGCATAATCACTTAATACAATATTTGTTGCACCAAACGTATTCGTTTCAATAATATCTGCTCCAGCTTCAATGTAGACTTTATGAATATTTAAAATAACATCCGGTCTTGTTTTTACTAAATATTCATTACAACCTTCGTATTCTTCTCCTCCAAAATCTTCCGCTGTTAAGTCTTCTTGCTGGATCATCGTTCCCATTGCACCATCTAATATTAAAATTTCATGTTGTAATCTCTCTTCTATTCGTTTCATCAATTAATACCTTCTTTCACTTCTTGCTTTTCTCTCACATATTTCACGAGATGTTCTGTAATTTCATATTTTAAAAACGGTGTAATAAGATAAATACCGTTAAAGTATTTCATCGCCGCATCGATCAACTCTTGTGAAATACGAATCCCTTCTTCTATGGCTGCCTCTTTCGTTTCATGTCCATCCATTCTTTGTCTTATCTCTTCAGGGAGAGTAATACCCGGCACTTCAAAATGAAGAAAATCTGCATTCCGCTTACTTACTAACGGCATAATTCCAATAAAGATAGGTTGTTCCAAATGCTTTGTCGCTTCATATACTTCTTCTATTAAAGCAACATCATATATCGGCTGCGTTAAGAAATATTCAGCACCAGCATCAATTTTTCGTTCCATTCGCTTGACCGCCGCTTTTAAATGCCTTACATGAGGATTGAATGCACCTCCGACAGAAAATCTTGTTGCCGGACCAATTGATTTCCCTAAAATAGAGCGTCCGTCGTTCATCTCTTTAATCATTTTAATGAGCTCTATCGATGACAAATCATATACAGAAGTTGCACCTGGGAAATCACCAACGCGCGCTGGATCACCAGTTAAAGCTAGCACTTCCTCCATACCTAATGCTGATAATCCAAGTAAGTGAGACTGTAGTCCAATGACGTTATGGTCTCTACACGTTAAATGCGTCAATACTGGAATATCATGCTTCGTTAATAATGCACCCATAGCCATATTCGAAACACGAGGAGATGCTAATGAATTATCTGCTAGAGTAATAGCATCCGCTCCAGCCCTTTTCAGTGCTCTTGCCCCTTCAAAAAAACGCTGCGTGTCTAACGTTTTCGGTGGATCTAATTCCACTACAACTGTCGTTTGTTTCTTTGCCTTTTCTGCTAGAGTAACATGAGCTCTCGAACGCTTCTCATGTGTATGGACCACTTTAGGCCTTTGAATCGTCTCCTTTGCTATTACAGGTGCAACATTTGCAATAGCACGTTTCATTCCTTCAATATGTTCCGGGGTAGTACCACAACAACCACCTAATAAACGAATACCTTGTTCAATAAAGTTTGGTGTCATCTCTTCAAAATACGCTGGACTTCCCTCATATACGTAACGCCCTTCCACATAATTCGGGAGACCTGCATTCGGATATGCTGATAAATAGCCATTTTGAGGAATCGATATCATTTTGAAAGCTTCCGTCATATGAAGTGGCCCTAATTGACAGTTCAATCCAACAACATTGGCACCGTAATCCAAAAGCTGTTTTAATATTTCATTGACATCATTCCCATTTTGAGTCGTACCTGCCTCATGTAACGCTAACTGAGCAACAATCGGAATACTCGTTTGTTTACGCAATACTTTAACGGCATGCAATAATTCAAATTCATCATAAAAAGTTTCTAATAGTAATCCATCAACCTGTTCTTCTAGTAAAGCACCTGCCTGCTCAAGTAACATAAATTCTCGCTCTATATCAGTCGTTGTAACAGCACCAATATGTTTCATACCTCCAATTGTCCCTAAAATTGCATTCCGATCTGTTACTGATGCTTTCGAAATATTCACTGCCGCTTTATTAATTTGGACAACTTGATTTTCTAGACCATACATGCGGAGTTTCGCTTCATTCGCACCATACGTATTCGTTTGAATAACATCCGCTCCAGCAGCTACATATTGTTTATGGATCGATATAATTAAGTCCGGATCAGACAAATTCAATTCTTCAAAACTACTTTGTAAACCATGCGAATGTAATAACGTTCCAACCGCACCATCACCTATTACAATTCCTTTTGATAATAAATCTAGTAATTTCACGAATCTCCCTCATTTCTATCAATATAAAAACCCCCTCTTCACTTTGAAGAGGGGGACATAATTGTTCCTCCTCTTATTATGCAAAACACACGTTTTGCAGGTTTTAGCACCGTTTCAAACATTTAGTTTGAAGGTTGCCGGGTTTCACAGGGCCTTTCCCTCCACCGCTCTCAATAAGAGTTTGTCTTTATTATTTTATTTATGTAGCTAAAAGGAAATACGTTCCCCTTTTAACAATGTTTGTTAATTTTTTATAAATTTAGCACGCACTAAAATAAAAGTCAATGACACTTGTGGAAAAATAAAAATTATTTAAAATAAAGTTGCAATTCAATTATCTTTTGTTGTAAAGTTAAAACCATAATAAAATTTCATACGAACATTCTTATCTAGAGAGGTAGAGGGACTGGCCCTTTGACGCCTCAGCAACCATTAACATCCATTCGTTAATAAGGTGCTAATTCCAGCAAATTGTGAAAGATTTGACAGATGAGAAGAAGACTCTATTCAATCCGAAAGCCTTCTTCTTAGAAGGCTTTTTTTATTTTCACTTAGTCGTTCACTTTAAAAAGGGGGTATTTTCACATGTCAACAATCGAAACAAAACTAGCACAAATCGGGAACCGTAGCGAAGCTACAACAGGAACGGTTAATCCACCTGTTTATTTCTCAACTGCTTATCGTCACGAAGGAATTGGTAAATCTACTGGATTTGACTATTCAAGAACTGGAAATCCGACTCGCGGCCTTTTAGAACAGGCAATTGCAGACTTAGAAAGTGGTGAGCAAGGGTATGCCTGTAGTTCAGGAATGGCGGCTGTTCTCCTTGTCCTTTCACTATTCCGTTCCGGAGATGAGCTTATCGTATCTGAAGACTTATACGGGGGAACATATCGTCTATTTTCCGAACATGAAGACAAGTGGAATATTCGATGTAGATACGTAGATACACAATCTATTAAACAAATTGAGCAAGCAATCACATCTCAAACGAAGGCTATTTTCATAGAAACACCGACTAATCCATTAATGCAAGTAACTGATATCGTAAGTGTAGCAAGTGTAGCGAAAAGGCACGGACTACTTCTTATTGTAGATAACACGTTCTATACACCTTATATACAGCAACCATTAACAGAAGGTGCAAACATCGTCCTTCATAGCGCAACTAAATATTTAGGCGGTCATAACGATGTACTAAGCGGACTTGTCGTTGCGAAAGGGAAATCTCTTTGCGAGGAGCTTGCTCATTATCATAATGCCTCTGGTGCTGTCTTAAGCCCGTTTGATTCATGGCTATTAATTCGAGGCATGAAGACTTTAGCACTTCGCATGAAACAGCATGAAGAAAACGCTCATGCAATTGTTGCTTATTTAAATGATGAAGATGGTGTGACAGATGTATTTTATCCAGGAAGAGGTGGTATGATTTCATTTCGCCTTCAAGATGAAACTTGGATTAATCCTTTCTTACAATCTTTATCCTTAATTACATTTGCTGAAAGTCTTGGCGGTGTCGAAAGTTTAATGACTTATCCAGCAACGCAAACTCATGCCGATATTCCAGAAGATGTTCGAACAGCACGTGGTGTGTGTAATCGTCTTCTCCGTTTTTCAGTCGGCATCGAAAATAGCAACGACTTAATTCGAGACTTAAAGCAAGCAATTAAACTTGTAAAAGAAGGTGTAAGAATATGAGTTATTCCATAGATACGCTTTTACTGCATAATCAATACAAGCATGACTCACACACAGGAGCTGTTAACGTTCCCATCTATAACACATCAACATTCCATCAGTTTGATGTAGATGCTTTCGGAAAGTATGACTATAGTAGATCTGGAAATCCAACACGTGAAGCTCTTGAAGATATCATTGCTTTATTAGAAGGCGGGACAAAAGGATTTGCCTTTGCATCAGGCATTGCAGCCATTTCTACTGCATTTCTCCTTCTTTCACAAGGTGACCATGTTCTTATTTCAGAAGATGTATATGGAGGTACTTATCGAATTGTTACTGAAGTTCTCTCCCGTTATGGTGTTTCACATACATTTGTTGATATGACCAATGTGGAAGAAGTAAAAGAAAACATTAAACCAAATACGAAGCTCTTTTATGTAGAAACACCTTCTAACCCACTTTTAAAAGTGACAGATATTCGTGCTGTTTCTAATCTTGCAAAATCTATTGGTGCTCTTACTTTTGTTGATAATACATTTTTGACACCACTATTTCAAAAACCGCTTGATCTTGGCGCTGATGTCGTTCTTCATAGCGCTACAAAGTTTATTGCTGGTCATAGCGATGTCACCGCCGGATTAGCTGTCGTAAAAGATGAAGAACTCGCTCAAAAGCTCGGCTTTCTACAAAACGCTTTTGGTGCTATTTTAGGACCGCAAGATTGTTCTCTCGTGCTTCGCGGCATTAAAACATTGCATGTACGTCTCGAACATTCAGCTGCAGGTGCCAACAAAATCGCACATTTTTTACAAGAGCACTCTAAAGTTCAAAATGTCTATTACCCTGGATTACAATCACATCTTGGCTATAGTATTCAACAAACTCAAGCAACATCAGCTGGGGCTGTTTTATCTTTCACCTTACAATCCGAAGATGCACTGCGCCAATTTTTATCAAAAGTTAAACTACCCGTTTTTGCGGTTAGTCTAGGAGCTGTTGAATCTATTCTTTCATATCCAGCAAAAATGTCACATGCAGCTTTATCACAGGAAGCACGTGATGAAAGAGGGATTTCCAATTCATTACTTCGTTTATCGGTTGGTCTTGAAAATGTTAACGATTTAATATCCGATTTCAAAAATGCTCTTTCTTATGTCGAAGAACCTGTAAATGCATAAAGGGAAGAAACGAAGCTGTGTACGAATAATAAAACTCTTCAAGAAATAAAATAGTTGTTTAAAAAGATGAACTCTAGAATAAATGACTAATGACTTGATTATTCTAAGATTTATCAGTTACATCCAAATATTTCATTATCATCATAAAGAAGCTGATCATAATCAGCTTCTTTTCTTTTAACCTGTTATATATTCTATATATAACATTATAATTCCTTTGTCATATTATTTTAAAAATTTTGTATATTCATTTGAAAGAATAAGAAAATCATGATAAAATTGTGTTACGAATATATCTATATCTTTCAATTTTTGAAACGCATCAAAATTTTCACTCAAAAATGTCATTTTACAAAACTGTGCAAATTTATCTATTTTATTTACATCAGGGTCTCTTTTCTTACAATTTCTTTACTTTAGGACTTTTTTTCTGCAACAACTGTTTTCTTTTCTTTGATTTTTTGGTATGTATAGTATGGTATAACAGCTCACACGGAGGTGGAAAAGAACATGTTAGAAACCTTTCAAAAAGAAATAGAACTATATGAAAGCAATGCAGAATTATTGAAAGTGCTTGCTCATCCTGTTCGCTTATGTATTGTAAAGGGATTAATTGAACGTGGCCCAAGCAACGTTTCTACAATGTACACAGGCTTAAACATGCCACAATCTACAATTTCACAGCATTTAGCAAAGTTAAAAAGTGCTAAAATCGTTTCTAGTGAAAGAAAAGGATTGGAAATTTACTACAAAGTAGAAAACGAAACAATCATTCAACTCGTTCGCGTATTATTAGGTTAGGGACCTATAGACAGAGAAAAAGAGTGTATTCTATATTTTTCATCTCATATCTTTAATATAAATATATATCATGAGAGAAAATATATAATGCTACATAATTAAAAGTCGTATTAAAAAACAAGACACAGAAAATACTGTGTCTTGTTTTTTTCATATTGTTAAATATTGATTCAAAAGTAAATTCTTCATATCTTTTGTGTGTATAACAACATCGAAAGCATTACCTAATCCTCCGTTCAAAATCATAGAGCGAATAGCTCTATTTAGTTTTTGAGTTTCAGAAAAAGGGTTGGTATCTTGATGGCTAGCAAGCTGATCTAATATTCCTGCTGCTAACAAAAACTCTGATTGCTTCCTATGCCATATCGTATTAATTCCTTGTAGCTCAAAATTCATCTTCAACTCATCCCAATGAACATGCGTAGTAAGGTCCATTTCTCCTGGATATGCAAGAGGATTACGAATTAGCTTGTGCTTATAATATCCTCTTAAACTTCCTTCACGATGTGCAGGATGCATCCATTCTTCTTTTGTATATCCATAATCAACTGTAATACATATACCTTTCTGAAACCATTTCGCAATCTCTTCTATATACTCTTCCATTGCAATAGGCACTTCAAATCGCTGTCCCTCGGCAATATGAATGTTATATTTCAATAAGTAACGACCGACTCTTTTCTCTATCGGTCTAAATACTTCTGTAAGGTTTCCTTCATCTGTATACGTGATACGTACTTCATACAAAATTCCATTTCTTTTCTCAACTATCTCAACAGGAAACGCATCAAATAATTCATTCGAAAAAATAATTCCTTCGAAAGACTCTCCCATTTCAATATAAGATGTATAATACGACACATTATCAAATAAGCAAAGCCTCTCCTGTTGTAGCCTTCTATGAAAAGGGCTCACTTCAATAATTGAATAGTTTAAATTGATAAAGGTTTCCGGAGATAATTGTTTCCATTCTTGTAAAACATCATAGGCAAACTTTCCTGTTCCCCCACCAATCTCACAAATATTTGGAGAAACTTCTCCCTTTTCAACAAGCCGAATAAAAAACTTAGCAAAAGTCTTCGCAAATACAGAAGATACATTGCTACTCGTAAAAAAATCTCCCTGTCTTCCAATTTTTTTACGTTCTCTCATATAATACCCATGTTCCTCTGCATATAATACGAGGTTCATATACGTACTATATGAAATCGAATGATCCTTTTCTTTTCCCATCCATTCTCTTAAATTGAGCTCCATCCCCATAATGACTCCTTATTGTAAAAATGGATTATTTTCTTTTTCAAAACCAATGCTTGTTTCTGGACCGTGTCCACATAGCACCGCTGTTTCATCTGGTAATACAAATAATTTCTCTTCAATACTTCCAATTAATTCAGCAAAACTTCCACCAGGTAAATCCGTTCTTCCAATACTCATTTGGAACAATACATCTCCAGAAAATACAGCATTCGCTTCTTTACTATAATAAGAAATACTTCCTGGAGAATGTCCTGGTGTCTCAAAAATTTCAAAACTAAAAGAACCGATCGTTAATGTACCCTCTTCGTCAATAATATGATCTGCTGGTTTTGCTGTAATACTGCGGTTCATCATAAAAATTTGCGAGCCATTCACAGTTGCATCGCCTAACCAATCCGCTTCTTCTTTATGTACGTATACAGGAATATGAAAAGCGTCTCTCACCGCATCAACAGCACCGATATGATCGAAATGAGCATGTGTTAATAAAACCGCAAGTGGCTTTAACTGCGCTTCCTGTAAATATGTAACAAGTTTCTCTCCTTCATGACCAGGATCAAAAATAATACACTCATTTTGATCATTCGTTAAAATATAAGCATTTGTTTGTAATGGGCCTAAAGGCATTTGTATCCATTTCATATGAAAATCTCCTCCAGTTATTTAATTTACTTTTAATGATACAACATTTCTTTCTCTTAGGAAAAGAAGGCGTGTTATCTCGACAATCATTTTTAAAACATGTACAATATAAAAGAGTAAATATTCTAAAAACTCATTCTAAGGAATGAGTAGACAGAGGAGGATATTGTATGGGCCTTGTTATTATTTTTACGCTAGTCACTCTGTTAGCTGTATTTGCTACGCTTAGAACACTTCGCGAAAAAAACTTATTCGCGGGCGGCTTCGCTATTGCAACCGTACTTGTTTTCGGATGGTTTACAATCATGACTGTTCTATATAATGGGTACCCACCAACAGCTTAATCCATTTACATTTTTATTCTCCAACAAGATCTTGCATAAAAAGAGGAAGGGGGCCCCTTCCTCTTTTCATTATTCACAACTTATATCATCTTCGCCTCGTATTTGTGCTTTTTTACAAGCCACGCTCCTCCAATTACACCTGCATCATTACCAAGTATTGCAATTGCTAACTTTGTGCTCTTTACAGCACGAGAGAAAGCATATTGCTCGAAATAACGTTGAATTGGCTCTAATAGTGCGTCTCCAGCTTTAGATACGCCACCACCAATTACGATTTTCTCTGGGTTCAACGTACTAGCAAGGTTCGCTACAGCTAATCCTAAATAAGAAGCTACTTTTTCCACTACTTCACCTGCTAGTTCGTCACCTTGTCCAAGCGCTTCAAACACATCTTTTGATGTAATAAGCCCTTCTTCTGCTAACATAGAACGTAAAACACTTTCTTTAGCTGTCTCTTGTATTTGTTGCATAGCAACACGCACAATACCTGTTGCAGAGGCTACCGTTTCTAAACAACCCGACTTCCCGCAATTACATGGAAAAGCGTTCTCTGTAACAACTGTAATATGTCCAATCTCACCAGCAGCACCGCTTATACCATGTACAATCTCACCATTGGCGATAACACCACCACCAACACCAGTGCCAAGTGTCATACAAATTAAATCTTTTGCTCCTTCACCGGCACCTTTCCACATTTCACCAAGCGCCGCTAAGTTTGCATCATTATCAATAACAACAGGTAATCCCGTTTCTACTTCTAGTAAATCTTTTAACGGATAGTTTTTCCATCCTAAATTAACCGCTTCATAAATCATTCCAGATGCCACATGTACAGGACCAGGAGCTCCCATACCAATACCAATTAGCTTACTTTTTAATTCACCTAATTCTTCTAACTTTTTATCAATAGCTTTCGCTACATCAAGTGTAATATGTTTTCCTTGTTCATTTGTATTCGTAGGGATTTCCCACTTATGTAAAATTTCACCGTACACATTAATAAATGCTAATTTAATCGTTGTACCACCAAGGTCAACACCAACTAACCATTTCTCTTCCATGTTACGTACCTACCTTTATCTATTTCTTATTTATCTCTTTTTGAATTTCTTGCTTCAACAAAAATAAAGCTGTTTGATAGTCTTGTGGATCGATTAGCTGTGATTGATTTAATTCACGCAATTCATCTTGCATTAATTGTAAATCAGCGATTCGATCACCCGTATAAATAATCGTGCCAAATTTCTTTAGCAATTGCTGAATATCATAAATGGATATCATTTCATCACCCTTTATGCTCACTTACTATAAAAAAATTATAATAAGAAAACGTTCACATATTTTATTATAATCAAGAAGAAAAAGTCTCGTCAATTTTTATTTGTCTATACAAGCCCATTTATAACCATTGTTCCTTTTTCTGTAATAATTTTTTCTACATTTTTATCAAATGGCTCTACCGGAATATGTTTTACAATTTGAAAATCATAAGCTAATGATAGCGTTTTCCCTTTATAGTGCACGAGATAACGATCATAGTAGCCACCGCCATATCCAATCCGTTCTCCTCGGCGTGTATAAGCTACTCCTGGCACGATAAGAAGATCAATTTCACACGCATTCACTTCTTCCGTAAGTGCTGGAATCGGTTCACGTAAATTCATATATACTGTTTCTAATTGATTTAAATTACTAATTTGTCGAAAAGACATCGTTCTTGTCCCTTTATTACACTTCGGAACAACAATTTTCTTTCCTTCTTCCCAAGCTTTTTCGATAATCGGATATGTATTCACTTCATGCTCCATCGAGAGAGTGATTCCAATTGTTTTAGCTTCAACCCACTCTTTTTGTCCATACACCGAAACTGCAATTTGTTCCGATAAAGTTGTATACTGTTCTTCAGATAAAGAATTCATGTGTTCTATTATTTGTTTGCGTAAACGTATTTTCTCTTCTTTCACACACTTTTCCCCCTTGCAGTGACACTTTACTCTACGAAGATAGTGTATCACTTTTACGTAGGAATCGCATAAAAAAAAGAAACAGTAGGAAAATATTCCTACTGCTTACTTTGTTTCACGGTGTAACGTAGACTTCTTGTCACGCTTGCAATACTTTTTAAGCTCGATACGCTCAGCGTTGTTACGTTTATTTTTCTTTGAGATATAGTTACGATCTCCGCATTCTGTACATGCTAGAGTAATATTCACACGCATTCTTATTTCCCTCCAGTCACTAATAACTTAAATCAGACTATACTATAATACCACTTTTAAAATAAAAATTCTACACCTTTTGATATTGTCTAATTTTTTCTATAAGATTTTTCATGTTTTCCCTTGCTATTACTGGGTTTCTAGCATGTGAATACACCAAAATTTTTGGTTGTTTTGTATCAGAAACGATATAAGACCACTCTTTTTCGGTATATTTGAACTGTATCCCTTCAAATATACCTTCTTCTTTTCTTTCCATATCGGCCAATAATTTCCTCATTACTTTCCCTTTTTCCTTCCATGAACATACAACTTCATCATAAAGTAGATACAGTGGCGGTGATTGCTCTGCTATGCTAAGTAATGTTTTTCCTTGCAACGCTATTAATTCGAATAATTTTCCAATTCGATATAAAATATCTCGTTTCCATCTTAATTGAAAAGAGTTTTTTTCGTTATGCATATAAAAGAGGAGATAACATTCCCCTAATTTCAAAGACATTGGGTAAACATTATCTGCTGATTCGAGTAATAAATCTGGAATATCTACTTCTTCAAAATCAGTTCCTTGGTAAATATTACTGTGAGTGTCATATAATTCGAAGCGATTTCCGTGTTCAGAAAACATAAGCGCCATATTTGCTTTACTCGATTTCATCAGAGCTTTCACATGATCTTTTTGTTCACTCGCGTAAATCCATGTAACTGTGCATCCAAGCCTTTGTAGAAAGATCATAAGTAAATGTTGTAACATATCATTTCTCTTATTAATAAGAAGATGAAACTTCTGTTTTTGTATCGTTTTAATATCAATACGCTCTAACACAGCTTCTACATAATTATTTACAGAAACGTGAACTAGCTTATTTCGCCCCATTTCTTTCTCAGAAGCGTAATAAAACGACTCAGACATATATACTTGTTCTATCGCTTTTTGCTGCTTATACGTTAAAAACGAGCCCTCCTTGCCATACAGTTGTATAACAATTCCTCTTTCGCTTTCCACTTGAACGAAAACTCCACCTGCACATTGCAAATTATGAATGGCATACTGAAAAAGCGATTCATTCATTTCTTTACATTCCATCGTATGAATCCCGCTGCCATGAATGGCATGGAGGAATAAATTTTTAAAGGAAGTTGTTTCTATATTTTCCTGACTTCCAATCAATATACTCTCTCCTTTAGCAAAAAGAGATCCATAAGCCATTGCAACTTTCACAATAAATTGAGGAGTAATTTCAACATTACCCCTTCCTACAATCCGGCTTTTTTGTAACCATCCTGCACTCTTTTCACCCTCTTTAACACCGGCAGAACCTACTATCGAATGACTATCTATCTCCTTATATGGCCATATTTTTCCTTTTTGCTTAATTACTGTACTTTTCCCTATATGACAATGATCCGCTACAATACTTTTTTGAAAAAGTGTAACATCATCTTCGACCATTGTATGATCTCCTATTGTTGTTTCTAACAACTCACAATTTTTCCCTATATGAGAGTTTGCAAAAATGATGCTTTTTTGAAGATGAGAATAACTTGAAACGATACTATTTTTCCCGATAATAGAGTACGGTTCAATTACAGCCCCTGCACCAATCATTGCTCCTTCCCCAATAAAAGAAGGACCATGAATTTTCGTCCCTTTTCCTATCGTTACACCTTCTCCCATCCACACCATTGGTAATACTTCTGTATATGGAATAGGCACCTTCAATTTTTTCGTCAACAAATCGAATTGAGCTTGCCGATATTGATCAAATGTACCAATATCTAGCCAATAGTCTTCTGATAAATATGCAAATAAAGCATTTTTATTTGCCAATAATGGAAACACATCATGACTGAAATCCGAAAATTCCATGGATGGTATGTAAGAAAAGATTTCTGGCTCCATTATATAAATACCTGTATTCACAATATTAGAAACTACCTCATTCCAGCTCGGCTTTTCTATATATCGTATAATTTCTTGTTCTTTATTCATTACAACTAACCCAAATGAAAGTGGGTTTTCTACTTCTTTCACAAACATTGTTACCATTCTCTTCTTCTGTTCATGAAATGCAATTCCTTCTGATAATTGAAAGTCAGTTAGTGCATCCCCACTAATAACAACAAATGTTTCATCTAAAAAACTTTCCGCTTGCTTAATACTCCCTGCTGTTCCAAGCGGAGGAGAATCTTCAAAATAATACAAGTTAACTCCCCACTTACTACCATCACCAAAGTATTGCTTAATGGCAGTACTCATATATTGAACTGTAATTGCAATTTCACGAATACCATGCTGACGTAATAATTCAATATTATATTCAAGAACTGGTTTTTCTAACAATGGTAACATCGGTTTTGGAGTATTACATGTTAATGGTCTAAGGCGTCTCCCTTTTCCTCCAGCTAAAATAACCCCCTTCATATACTTCAGCCTCCACTTATATAATGTTCAAGAACTCCGTATATCATTTACCCCACATTAACTGCAGTAAAAGTCCGGTTTGATATGATCTAACAATCAGCGAGAGACAGCCCCACTAATTAAAGCCTCACTTTATAAATAAATGTACCTTTTAACTCCCGCCAAAAAGAAAGCGCTTACCATTAACTTGGTAAAATAATTAATAAGACGTAACTAACATATATGTACTTATTTTCCCATTAATTATGATACATCTTATCATCATAGACTAAAGGAAACAACGAGCTTTTTTTGTCATGTTTTGACTAAAAAAAGCAGGTGATTTCTCATCACCTACTTTTCCCCCTACTCATTCAATAAATAATGCTTTCCTTTTACTACATAAAATACATTCTCGGCAATATTTGTAACATGGTCTGCTACACGCTCAATATATCTTGCAACAAAGGATAGTTGTGTAATTTGTGTAATCGCTTCTGGTTGTCCAGGGATAGATGAAATAAATTCACGAATCGCCTTCCCATAAATTTCATCAACTGAATCATCCATTTCAGCAATTTGTTTAGCAAAAGTTAAATTTTCTTGCTCATATGCTTCTAATGCTAAATTTAACATCTTATGAGCAATCTCAAACATTTCCTCAAGATTATGCAAACTAACAACCACTTCTTTTTCACCAAGACGAATTGTTGATTTCGCAATATTAACAGCATGGTCTGCAATACGTTCTAAATCTGTCGCTGTTTTAATTGAAATGAAAATTCTTCTTAAATCACTTGCTACAGGCTGCTGCTTTGTAATAAGCATAAGCGCAAGGTCATTTATTTCCTCTTCTAAATTATCCATGCGATAATCCCCATCAATGACTTCTAACGCTTTCTCTACATCCCTGTTGTGAAGACCTTCCATAGCAATCAATAAAGCTCCACTTGCTAACTCACCAAGCTCGATCACCTTTTGCTGTAACGTTTTTAAATCACATTGAAACTGTTCTCTTACCATTGTTTCTTCCCCCTCAATATTATGTGCCCTTTTATATAAATCCCCTCCCCAGCCTCTTGTATGTTTATTAAGCCTTGAGAAAAGAGAAATATTACTCCCCTATTTAAAATGAGGTGAAAATGAGAAATGCCCTCTGTTAAGAGGGCATTTACTCTTAGCCTTGCTAGCGATATCAACCAAATCGTCCTGTAATGTAGTCTTCTGTACGCTTATCTGCAGGTGTTGTAAATAATTTGTTCGTATCTGTATATTCCACAACTTCTCCACTTAAGAAGAAAGCAGTTTTATCTGAAATTCGTGCTGCTTGTTGCATGTTGTGCGTTACGATAACAATACTAAAATCTTTCTTTAACTCCTGAATTAATTCTTCTACTTTTGATGTTGAAATTGGATCTAGCGCCGATGTTGGCTCATCCATTAAAATTACGTCTGGCTCAATCGCTAAGCAGCGTGCAATGCATAGACGTTGTTGCTGACCACCAGATAAACCGTATGCATTATCATGCAAACGATCTTTTAACTCATCCCAAATAGCTGCGCCGCGCAAGCTATTTTCAACAATTTCATCAAGTGTTTTTTTGTCACGAACACCATGGATTTTCGGACCATATGCTACATTTTCATAAATAGATTTTGGGAATGGATTTGGCTTTTGGAACACCATACCCACATGCGTACGTAATTCTTCAACCGGATATGATTTATCAAATATGTTTCGTTCTCTATATTCGATAACGCCCGTAGTTCGAACGATAGGCACTAACTCTACCATACGATTTAGCGTTTTTAAGTATGTTGATTTCCCACAACCACTTGGACCGATAATCGCTGTTACTTCATTCTCATGAATACTTAAGTTGATATCTTTTAAAGCATGGTCTTCTCCGTACCATAAATTTAAATTTTTCGTATCAAATACTATTTTTTTTGGTGCTGTCTCAATCTTTTTCTCATTTTTCACCTGTACATTTACTACTGTTGCTACCATTTGAATTCCCCTTTCATCCACTTCCAACTTATTTTCGATTTCGTAACCATAAGACAAATATATTTATAAAGAGCAACAATCCTAGCAAAACAATCATCCCAGCTGCTGCTACATACTGAAATTCTTCTTGTGGTCTACTCATCCAATTAAAAATTTGAATTGGTAAAACCGTAAATCTATCAAACATACTGAACGGAACATAATTTGCAAAGGCAAGGGCCCCAATAACTAATAATGGTGCTGCCTCACCAATTGCTCTCGATACCGCTAACGTACATCCCGTTACAATCCCTGGCAAAGCGACTGGCAATACAATTCGATACATCGTTTGCCATTTCGTAGCACCTAATCCGTAAGAAGCCTCTAGTAATGAGCTCGGCACAGTTCTAATCGCTTCTTGACTAGCTACAACAACAGTTGGTAAGACGAGTAAACTCATCGTCAGTGCCGCTGCCATTATGCTCTCTCCCAAATGGAGAGCGTATACGAAAATAGTTAACCCGAGTAAACCAAACACAACGGAAGGTACCCCTGCTAATGTTTGATTATTTAATTCAATTAACTTTTTAAAAACGGACTCCTTCGCATAATGCTCTAAATAAAGAGCTGTTCCGACTCCAAATATAAAAGAGACTGGTATAACAATACTCATAAATAGTATTGTCCCTGACAAAGCAGCGACAATCCCAGCTTCTCTCGGATTACGTGAGGCGAAGTTTGTAAAGAAATCTATTGAAAGATAACTTATACCTTTTTCAAAAATTTGAAAAAGCAATATAAAAAGTATTACTACTGAAAACAAAATTGCTATATAAAACAAACACTTGTAAATCCGATCCTTTAAAAAACGAGATGCCATATTTTCTTGTATGTTCTTATGGTTTAACATTCGCATATTATGTCACCCTCCTAAAACGGCGCATAATATATTGCGAAATGATATTCATAATAAAAGTAAACATAAATAACGTTGCACCTACAGCATACATGCTGTAATAAGTAATCGTTCCGTGCGGAGCATCACCTAAACTCACTTGTACAATATAGGCTGTTAATGTTTGAATAGAATGAGTCGGATCTATCGATACATTAGGTGTTGATCCAGCTGCAATAACAACAATCATCGTTTCACCAATTGCCCTGGAAGCTGCTAATATAATCGCTGCCATTATGCCCGTAAAAGCCGATGGAAACACCACTTGTTTTACCATCTCAAAACGAGTTGCTCCTAGCGCTAATGAGGCTTCTTTAATTCCTTTCGCTACAGCTCTCATCGCATCTTCAGAGAGAGACGCAATCGTCGGTATCATCATAAACCCTATAACAATACCTGGACTAATAGCATTAAAAAACTGCAAATCTGGTATAACCCGTTGTAAAAGTGGTGTGACAACTGTTAACGCGAAAAAACCATATACAATTGTCGGGATGCCTGCTAGTAGCTCTAACAACGGTTTTAATATTTTCCGAGCGCCATTCGAAGCGTATTCGCTTAAAAACACGGCACAACCTAAACCAATAGGAATTGCTACGAACATGGCAATTGCTGTTACAAGGATTGTTCCACATATAAGTGGTAATATACCGAATTTTGGATCTTCAAAAAAAGGTAACCATTCCTTCTCTGTCAAAAAAGAATACAATGATATCTTTTGAAAAAACATGATTGTTTCATTTGCCAACGTAATAATAATTCCAAGTGTCGTTACAATGGACACGCTAGCAATGGCTTTTAGTATTAACGGAACAATTCGATTGATTCGCTGCGTTTTTTTTCTTCTATTTGTATTTCTCTCAATCAAATGTTGTACAGAAAATGTAATTTGACTTTTGTCATTATGAGCCAAAGATGAAAACCCCTTTCCACCCTGACATTACCTTTTTATTTCTGTTAACATTCGCAGCTGTTCATTATATTTTTCTTTTGGTAATTTTACATATCCGACCTCTTCAGCAAGGCTTCCAACATGCTTAATCATAAACTCCACATAATTTGCTACATTAATTTTATTTCTGATAGATGCATGATTCACATACGTAAATAGTGGCCTAGATAATGGCTTATACGTACCCGACTGAATGGTCTCTTTCGTTGGAAATACACCATCCACCTGTATTGCTTTTACCTTATCTCGATTGGCCATATAATAAGCATATCCTACAAAAGCAATGGCATTTTTATCATTCATAACCCCTTGCATAATAACTTGATCGTCTTCAGACAAAGAAACCGTTTTTACAAGGCGATTATTTTGTAAGACAACATTTTGGAAATAATCATAAGTACCAGAGTCTACGCCTGGCGCATAAAATTTAACTTGTTCACGAGGCCATGATGAATGAATTTGTGACCATCGTTTCAATCTTCCATTTTCACTCCATAATAGACGTAACTCGTCTATCGTCATATTGTTTACCCACGTATTTTGACGATTCACAACAATCGTTAGACCGTCATAAGCAACCTCAAATGGTGTAAATTGAATGGATTTTTTCTGCATTGCATTTCCTTCTACCGGTTTCATCAATCTCGAAGCATTGTTTATATCTACTTCTCCTTTACTGAAACGATTAAATCCTCCCCCTGTCCCAGAAATACTAATAGAAATTTTCACGTTTGGATGGGCCTTTGTATATTCCTCTGCTACTGCCTCTATAATGGGGAAAACCGTTGAGGATCCATCAACTCTCACTTCTCCCATTTCATTTGTAGCGAATGCAGTAGACATATTAAAACAAAGGAAACATGTCGATAATGTCAAAACTTTAATCGATGCGCTCATCCATTTCACGTGTTCTTCCTCCTAGAAGTAACCGGAAATAACAGGATTACAGATATAAGAATACTGCTAAACTATTAATTCGGTTTTAATTATTTGTAAAAGTTTTGTAAAGTCCCACAAAAACAACTGTATACACAAACTTTTTTTCACTTTTGCACTTTAGATGCAGGAAATTTTCTAATCATCCATAAAGTGAAACTTTAATCAGTGGGGGTTTTGTTCATCCCCCACTGATTATTAGCCCTCACCAATCGGACGTTTACGGGCAGCATGGCTCCCACCTAACTTCTTTGCTCCAGCTGAATTTTGAGGTGGGAGTTTTACCGCCCTCAAACGCGGGATAAAACTGCTATCGCCTATCACACACAACAAACTTAGAGCGTATGCACTAATCTTGTTGTGTTCATCGTTTTTGAAACTACATGTTTTTTCAATATTTTATGCTTGTCCACATTTACTAAACCATATGCGTAAGGCATAAAAAAAAGCACACTATCTTTTCAGATAGTGTGCTTTTTTTACAACTTTTTTATTCATCATCTTGATTTTTATTTTTTTTCGCTTTTTCATCTTGCGGAGCTTCACCAGTTAATGCTTGTTTTTTCAAATCAAAGTAAGCGTCCATTATTTCACGACTGATATATCCATTAATCCCTGTTTTATCATCATGTACCCATGGCACAACAACAGAAAATGCTACTTCTGGATCTTCAAGTGGCGCATAACCTACTAATGTTAAGTTATATGTTTCAACACGCTCACCCTTTGCATTTCTACCAATCTCTTTATCTCCGCCATATACAGTTTGAGCTGTACCTGTTTTCCCAGCGGCTTTATACGGTGCACCTGCAAAGTATTTTGTAGCTGTACCACCTGTATCGTTAAACACTTGTCTAAATCCTTCTTGAACACGTTTAATTTGTGATTCAGGCATATCAACACGATTTAATACTTTCGGTTCCATGGATTGAACAACTTTTCCAACTTCCTCTGGCTTCGCCGATGGCTGACGAATTTCCTTTACAACTTGGGGTTGCATACGATATCCACCATTTGCAATCGTCGAAATATATTGCGCTAATTGAAGCGGTGTATACGTATCATACTGCCCGATTGATAAATCTAATAAGAAACCTGGTTGATTTCCTTTACCTATTTGACCAGCAGTTTCATTTGGCAAATCAATCCCTGTTTTCACACCAAGTCCAAACTGACCAAAATAGTAACGCATAGTATCGAACGCACTTTTCGGAATATCTAACGTACCGCCTCGTACATATGGAACCCCAGCGATATTCATCGCTGTTTTAAACATATAAACGTTTGAAGACTGTTTTAACGCTGTAAGGTCATTAATATACCCCATCTGTTTCCAAGATGACTTCGTAGGTGTCCCTTTTAATTTAATTGGTTCATCTAACTGTACAGATCCAGGTTGAATCGCACCAGTTTGATACCCCGTAAGTACTGTCGCACCTTTTACAGTTGAACCCATCGGATAAGAACTTGTCATCGTTCCTAATGCAAAATCTTCTACTTTCGTTTCGCCGTCTTTATCCACTAATTGTTTCCCCGCCATAGATAAAACTTCACCATTTTTCGGGTTCATCATTACAACGAATGCACGGTCTAAAAGAGGTTCGCTCCCTTTAAATCTCATTAAGTTTTTTGTAAGAATTTCTTCTACGCGCTTTTGTAATTTCATATCAATCGTTAAATTCAGATCGTTACCTCGTTGTCCTTGTGACACATTAATAGTTTCTAAAATATTACCGTCTTTATCTGTAACATTTCTAACTTCAGCTTTTGTGCCGTGTAAACTATCTTCGTACTGTTGCTCAAGGTAACTTTTTCCTACGCGATCGTTACGATTATAATCACGAACAAGATAGTGATCTAATCTTTCTCTCGGTAACCCTTCATCAGAAGAAGTTACACCACCAAGTACACTTCGGAACATATCGTCATACTTATATTTTCGCTCCCAGTCAACATTTGTATCTACACCTGGTAATTTCGCTAAATTTTCACTAATAATCGCGTATTCTTCCGGTGTTGCATTTTTTTTAACGATTTGTGGCGTCATTGCATATCCGCTTTCCATCTTGCTTTTGATCGCCAATATTTCTAAATCTTTTGCTGACAGTTGATTAATCTCTTCTTCTGTTACACGATTTCGTTGACGTTCATCTAGTTCTTTATCTTCAATTTTATTCGCTTTAAACTCTTCACGATCTTTTTTTGTGATTTTTGCTTCTGCTTCTTCTTTATGTAAAGCAAGCCAATAATCTTTCTTATCGCGATCTGTTAACTTATCTGTTGGGACTTCAATTAAATCTGCTAATTTTTTCGCCGTCTCTAAGCGATCTGCTGCAGTTGATCCCTTCATTTTTGTAAATGTAATTGTACGAATAGGCTCATTATCTACGACCGCTTCTCCATTACGATCAAATATTTTCCCGCGTGGTACAGGATTACTTATCGTTGAGTTTTCTTTTTTCTCAACTTCATTTTTATATTCCTCACCACGAACAATTTGTACGTATCCAAGCCTTACAATAACCGCGGAGAACATTAAAAACACGCAAAAAAACAACACGTTTAACCGAAAAGGAACGTGGGTCTTTTTCTTTTGTTGTTTCTGCTTCTTGCTCATACAAACCCCCTCTACCAACAGCTATGTAATGTGAAAGGGACACCTTCATACAGGTGCCCTCACTGCTGTCTTACATCTTTTTCTATTCTAGCATAAAACACGCGATAAGTTAACCTTCTGGTTCAGTTTGATTCTGTGTGCTTCCTTGCGCTACAACACTGGTTTTGTTCACATTCCCCTCATCATATTTGACATTTTTAACTGCAAAATAAATAAGAAAATGTCCAGCTCCTAAAATACATAGTAAGAAAGGTAAACTTTTTTCAGGCGGAAAAAATATGACAGCACATAAAAAACTTAAAATGGAACAAATTCTTCCGGCATTTAACCATAATTCCCTGACCACTATATATTCTACACGCCATTCTCTCGCCTGTTTTGCTCTACCAATTACATCGTATGTCATTGAGCCGTACGGAACGAGTAAAATCGGATATGCAACCGCAATACATGCTGCATAAATAAGTAATTTCGTATATGTAACATTAAAAATAACTAAAAATACGACCGCATATAAAATAATGCCACCAAGTAAAATTGCTTTTTTTCGCCATTCTTTCTTTAACATACGAGCAACTAAATAATAGCATACAAATGATACTGCAGAATTCACTAAACTATATTTCCCTAGTGCTAACTCGCTACCAGATGCTAAATAGACATATACCGAAATAACGAAAATAAACGTTCCCTCTCTCAAACCTTGGAAGAAATGAGCGCGCGTAATTCTTCCCCAGTTTTCATCAACTTGCCGCTCTTTCAATACTTGCACAATTTCATAGCGTCCTTCACATTCCCTCTTCGATAAAAAAAAGCTTAGAACGACTGCAACCGCAAATAGCATTAACGAGAGGAAGAAAACGACAGTATAACCACTCCATTTTTCCATACGTGAAATTGTATATCCTGCTGCTATCGGCCCAATCATTCCAGAGAACGATGTAAGAAGTCCTAGAAAACCGTTAAAAAAATCTCTTGTTTCTGGTTCTGTAATCTCAAATGTCAACAAGTTAAAAGCGAGCCAATAAAAACCATAACCAACTCCTAAAAGAGCTCCCATTAATAAAATATAGTGAGATGCACTTTTTCCCGCTACTAAAACGACGATAAAAAAAACAGCTAATGTTCCTACACCGATTCTCAATAAAATCGAGCGATCAATACGTTTCGCTAATTTCCCGCCCACAAGAAATGTTAGAGGCTGCAATACAACGCTGGCCAAATTATACAAGCCCAGATTCACATAATTTTGTGTTTGCTTCCATAAATAAATGTTTACAAACGTATTCGATAAAGAAATTGCGAGCGTGTATAAACCTCCTATAACGAGCAATAATACTAAATCCCGATTCACTTCAACATCACCGATTACATGTTTCCACTTCATACACAACTCTCCTTTACTTCATGTTCTAGTCTTCCAAAAACAAGCTCAATTATGTAAAAGGAGAACATAGAAAAAAGCTAGGAGAAAACCCCCTAGCTTTTTTCTAGCTGTATTAACTTTAATTATTTTGCTTCTTGGTAAAGTTTTTCAGCAACGTTCCAATCTACAACGTTCCAGAATGCACCGATGTAGTCAGGACGACGGTTTTGGTAATTTAAGTAGTAAGCATGCTCCCAAACATCTAAACCGATAACTGGAGTTTTACCTTCAGTTAGAGGAGAATCTTGGTTTGGAGTGCTTGTTACTTCTAACTCACCATTGTTTACTACTAACCAAGCCCAACCAGAACCGAAGCGAGTTGCGCCAGCTTTTGCGAATTCTGCTTTGAATGCATCGAAGCTACCGAATTTCGCTTCAATCGCAGTTGCAAGTTCGCCTACTGGTTGTCCCCCGCCGTTTGGAGATAGGATTGTCCAGAAGAATGTATGGTTAGCATGTCCGCCACCATTGTTACGTACTGCTGTACGGATTGCTTCAGGTACTTCGTTTAAGTTTGCAACTAATTCTTCAACGCTTTTGTCAGCTAATTCTGCATGACCTTCTAAAGCAGCGTTTAAGTTTGTAATATACGTGTTGTGATGTTTTGTATGATGGATGTTCATTGTTTCTTTATCAAAGTGAGGTTCTAAAGCATCATACGCATAAGGTAAATTTGGTAATTCGTGTTTTGCCATTGTTATATTCCTCCCGGTTTATGTATTGTCACGACATATGTGACCTACAACTTCATTCTACCCTAATTGCCATAGGGTGCAAACAAATAAATCGCTTTGTCTTGCTATCATTAAAGTAGCAAAATCCCCACTTCTTTTCAATTAAAATGCTCATATATTCCGAAAAAAAGCTTCCTTCTACAAGGAAGCTTCCTGCTGACATAATAAACATATGAAATGGATATGGACCCTGTAGGACTCGAACCTACGACCGGACGGTTATGAGCCGTCTGCTCTAACCAACTGAGCTAAGGGTCCACGATTATGTATGTACCATTAAAAACAACTAAATTCCAATCGGATATATCGTTTGAAAAATCTAAGATAAATTTACCATATACGAAAGAAAAGTGTCAATTGTATTTTTCTCTACTAAAAGAAGTAAATTAATAAGAAGGAATTTAGTCCTCTCTACTATATGTAAATATAATATATCTTGAGCTTCTCTAGATTCGTACGTTACAATGATTTTATACATACATAAAGGAAGTGAATCTATGTCCATTTTTACACAGCTAGCAAAAAGCGTATATTCGCCTAAAGATATGGCGCTTTTCCGTTTTCAAAAAATCGGTAAAACCATTTTGTATATTATGCTTCTTTGCCTAATCACTACTATTCCAAGAACTTTCTTGTACGGTAGCGTTATTCAAGATGGTGTTAACATGGTAAATAAAGTAATCGAAAAAGATTTACCTGATTTTAAAATTGAAAATGGCGAGCTAACAGCTGATATTGATCAACCTATCGAAAAAGAAGATGGAAATGCCCTTTTCGTATTTGATCCAAATTCAACAGACTTAGAAAAATATCAAAATAAAACAGGTTTATTTGTTTTAAAAGATAAAGTAGTCTCCATGGGGAATGGTCAAACACAAACATACTCCTATAATGACTTATTAGGCGCATCTCTTGAGAAAAAAGATTTACAAGATTTCATTTCGTTATTTGACAGTATTTATCCAATCTTATTATTCGTTATTGGGTTCTTACTGTACTTGTTCCAATTATTTATTACCTTTGTAGGAGTTACATTGCTTGCCTTCATCGGTTCTGCGATGAGCGGTCAACGCAAATTATCTTATAAACAAGTTTGGACATTAACTGCTTACAGCTACACAATTCCAACAATCTTCTTTATGATTATGGATTTATTCAAAATAAACGTACCTGGCGCAACATTCATTTACATTGCAGTTGTTTTAATCGTTCTATACTTAACAATTAAAGAAGTTCCAAAGCCGAAAGAAAAACAAGAACTATAAAAAAATGCCTAAATAGGCATTTTTTTTTGGGACAAGCATATATTCCTAGCAAAGGAGTGAAGGATATGAAGAGATTAGGTGTACTCTTATTCGTGCTTGTCCTCGGTTATATATTTTATTACGACATAAAAATCGGTACTTTACCGATGTTAAGTTCATACAAAAAAACATCTGCTGCCCAAACGATAAAAAAAGAAAATACAGATACAAAACAAAATAAAGAGAAAGAAACAGAAAAAGAAACGGATACAGCTTATAAAGCAATCGAAGTAAAAACTGGCGATACAGTTCTTTCTATTACAGAAGCGATTAATAAGAAAAAAATCCCTTCTATTGAAAAAGTAATTGATGATTTTAAGCAATTAAATAAAAATACATCTGCTACAAAAATCCAAGTTGGAAAGTCTTATAAATTCCCCTTATATCAATAAGCAATCACTTAATCCTTGTCAATTACATAAAGGCGCTGATACAATAGTAAAAGTGAAACCGAGTACTTTGGTTTCTATAGCCCTTTCTCACACATACTATCATTGATGTAAGGGACTAAAATAAGAAACTTCTTTTATAAGGAGAGCGATCAATTCGTGAATGAAATGACTCAACGCACAAAAACACGTCCAGTTAAAGTCGGTAATTTAACAATTGGCGGTAACAATGAATTAATTATACAAAGTATGACGACAACAAAAACGCATGATGTTGAGGCTACAGTTGCTGAAATTAAACGTTTAGAAGAAGCTGGCTGTCAAGTTGTTCGTGTTGCTGTTCCAGACGAACGCGCAGCAAATGCTATTGCTGATATTAAAAAACAAATCAACATTCCACTTGTTGCTGATATTCATTTTGATTACCGCCTTGCTTTAAAAGCAATCGAAGGCGGCATTGATAAAGTACGTATCAATCCAGGTAACATTGGACGTCGCCATAAAGTAGAAGCTGTTGTAAATGCAGCGAAAGAGCGTGGCATTCCAATCCGTATTGGTGTAAATGCCGGCTCATTAGAACGTCATATTTTAGAAAAGTATGGATATCCAACTGCTGATGGTATGGTCGAGAGCGCACTGCACCATATTAAAATTTTAGAGGACTTAGATTTCCACGATATTATCGTATCAATGAAAGCCTCTGATGTTAACTTAGCAATTGAAGCATACGAAAAAGCTGCTCGCGCTTTTGATTATCCATTACATTTAGGTATTACAGAATCAGGAACATTGTTTGCTGGGACTGTAAAAAGCGCCGCCGGTCTTGGAGCAATTTTAAGTAAAGGCATCGGAAATACACTTCGTATCTCTTTAAGCGCTGATCCAGTTGAAGAAGTAAAAGTTGCACGTGAACTATTAAAATCATTCGGTCTTGCATCTAATGCCGCAACACTTATTTCTTGTCCAACTTGTGGTCGTATTGAAATCGACCTAATTAGCATTGCTAATGAAGTCGAAGAATACATCTCCACACTTAAAGTTCCAATTAAGGTTGCAGTACTCGGCTGTGCCGTAAACGGTCCTGGTGAAGCTCGTGAAGCTGACATCGGTATTGCCGGTGCACGCGGAGAAGGTTTATTATTCCGTAAAGGGCAAGTCGTTCGTAAAGTACCAGAAGAAACAATGGTAGAAGAACTGAAAAAAGAAATTGATGTAATCGCTGCTGAAATGGCTGCCGAACGAGAAAAAGAAAAAGAAAAACAAGAACAATAAAAAGAAGGTTGCCACAATTTTTGTGAGCAACCTTTTTTTACATTCAAATTAAAAACTCGTCAGTTATATAACTGACGAGCCCTCTCATTTTGCACATTTTGGACAACGACCATATATTTCAAACTTATGCCCCGTTACCTCATAACCTTTAAAATCTTTATTCATAAAATCCATCGGGCAGGAATTAATCTCTTTTGTACCACCACAATCTAAACAAATGAAATGATGATGATGTTCCATAATGGAGCATGTAAAACGGAAATGCTTTTCACCATTTAATTCCGTTTGCTCTAAAACACCGACTTCAGCAAAAACCGTTAAGTTACGATAAATCGTATCAAAACTAAGTCCTGGATAATCACCCTTCATATGCTCTAAAACATCTTTCGCAGTTAAATAACGATTATGAGCTGCGAATAATCTCAGCATTTCTTCCCTTTTCCCTGTATGTTTGTATCCCTTTTCCTTCATTAGGCGTAAAGCTTCTGTTAGATTCATACCTATCCCTACTTTATGCAGTTTTTTTCTTTTTCCATAAAATTGCACCAATTAAAATAAGAACCGCTATCATAACAATTGTACCACCTGGAGCTAAATCAAGTTGATACGAAGCAAACATTCCACCAATTACTGCAATTTCACCAAATAAAATGGAAAAGAAAATTGTTTGTTTAAATCCTTTTGCAATACGAATACTTGCTGCAACTGGTAACGTCATTAAAGATGATACGAGAAGAACACCTACAACACGCATTGATACCGCAATTACAAGAGCAACTAATATAATGAAGATAAAGTGAATCCACTTTGCACTTAAACCGGTTGATACAGCGTATTCCTCATCAAATGATAGTAAAAACAACTCTTTGTATAATAAAACAATCGTCGCAATAACAACAATTGCTACTATACCAATAATAATTAAATCCGCACTTGTTACAGCACTTACACTACCAAATAAATAACTAAATAAATCCGTATTGAATCCATTAGCAAGTGAGATGAAGATAACTCCAATCCCCATCCCTGCTGAAAGTATAATCGGGATTGCTAACTCTTGATAATGTTTATATACAGTACGTAATTTTTCAATTAGCAATGCTCCACCGATTGAAAAAAACATCCCCATATATAAAGGGTTTAAAAACCCACCGGTAAAGATTGTCTTTTCAAGTAATAAACTCGCTGCAATTCCTGATAACGTCACATGACTTAATGCATCCGCAATAAGCGACATGCGGCGAATTACAACGAACACGCCGATAAGTGGTGCGACAAGCCCTATTAAAATACCAGCGTATAAGGAATTACGTAAAAAATCATATTGTAAAAAATCCTGTATCATTATATCCTCCCGTGATGCCCATGTTCATGTTCTAAGCGATGAACATGATGTCCATATAAAATCGACATTTCTGCATCTTCTAACTCTCGGAATTTCTCTACATTCCCATGGAAATGTAAATGCTGATTCAAACATGCAACATGCGTCACCTTCTCTGTTACAGCACCCATATCGTGCGTAACAAGAATTAACGTAATTCCCAATCTTTTGTTTAAATCCTCTAGTATCTCATAAAAACTTGCCACATTCTTCACATCAATCCCAACAGTAGGCTCGTCCAAAATAAGCAATTCCGGATCACTTACAAGTGCACGAGCAATAAATACACGCTGTTGTTGTCCACCAGAAAGTTCTCCAATGTTGCGATCTCGAAATTCGCTCATACCTACATCAGCAATCGCTTTTTCTACTTTCGCATTATCGTCTTTCGTAAAAAAGCGAAAAAGCCCTTTTTTCGAAACGAGCCCCATTGAAACAACCTCGAAAACAGTTGCCGGGAAACCTGAGTTAAAGCTACTTGCCTTTTGGGATACATAACCAACTTTATTCCACTCTTTAAATTTCTTACTATCAATGCCAAACAATCTAATACTTCCTTGCTTTGGTTTTAAAACACCCAATAAGCATTTAAGTAAAGTCGATTTCCCTGAACCATTCGGTCCAACTAAACCTAAAAAAGCTCCCTTCGGAACTTGCAAATTAATATCTTCTAACACGTTGCGATCTTCATACCGAAACGTTAATCCTTCTATTTCCAATATATTATTCATAGCATCTCACCTATTTTAATTCAGAATGATTCCGATTTATCTCTATTTGAATTATAGTACAGCTTATTATAGTTGTAAACCAATCTGCCTAAAATATATTCTTTATTTCAAGAAACCTTATTATTATAACAAAAAGCAGAGAATAATTCTCTGCTTTCAAAAGATATTACAATTAACTTTTTAGTGAATTGCTGATTTAAACTTACCACCATTTGTCTCTTGTGTATTCATAATCGTAACAAATGCGTTTTCATCAATTTCATGCACAATTGATTTTAACTTCGTCACTTCCAGACGTGTTACAACTGCATAAATAACTTCTTTTTCTTTATCTGTATAGCCACCTTTAGCAACAAGTTTTGTTGTTCCACGACCAAGGCGGTGTAAAATCGCATTTGATACTTCCTCATATTGATCCGATACTATTAAAACTGCTTTCGTTTCGTCTAATCCTTGAATTACCGTATCAATTGTTTTGAATGCGATATAGTACGTCATAACAGAATACATCGCTTGTTCAACACCAAAAACAAATGCTGCCCATGCAAAAATGAATAAGTTCACAAACATTACGAATTCACCAACAGAAAACGGTAATTTCTTCGTTAATAGAATTCCCATAATCTCGGTCCCGTCTAATGATCCACCATGACGAATAACAAGTCCTACACCAATCCCTAAAATAAGACCGCCGAAAACTGTTGCTAAAATCGGCTCTGTTGTAAATGGCGGGATAGCATGCAACGTTGATTCAATAAATGCTAAAGCTACAATTCCAAATGCTGAAGATAACATGAATGTTTTTCCAATTTGCTTATACCCGGAGTACATAAAAGGAATGTTGAGGATAACAACTAAAGTAGAAAAGCTTAACCACCAAATATTAGGAGTAAGATAATCTAATATAAGAGAAATACCAATAATTCCACCATCAATAATTTTATTTGGCATTAAAAACAGTTCAATCGCTACCGCCGCACACGCTGCCCCAAAGACAATCATAACTAAACGATATACAAGATGAATAACACTTTCTTTTCGATGTTGCTTTTTTTCCATAAGTCCTCCTTATACTCTTTATCTATAGTTTTGTTCTTATATTATAACATAAGCTTCTTTTCCCCATTGAAAAAATGCACCTTGATACGAATATGTACAAGCTATGCTTACATATATTTCGATAGAAGAACGTGTGAAGGAGGACAACACGATGAACCTCATTAAACAAATTGTGAACAAAAAATTAAATCATATTTCTACAAAAGAACTATTGAAATATAGTAAAGAATACGAAGTTCCAATCACAACTGCACAAGCTGATAAAATCGTTTTACTTATGAAAGGGAAAAACATTAACATTTACGATAATACCGAGCGACTAGATTTGTTAAAACAAATCGCTAAAGTAACTACTCCTGCCACTGCCCAACAAGTAAATATTTTATTTCAGCAGCTATTAAAATAAGGAGGGGAAAATCCCCTCCTTATTGCTCTTTAATTTTTTCAAGAATTCCTTCATCAAAAGTACCATTTTTCAGCATTTCGATTTCTAATTTATATGGTGGCTTCTTATCTTTTTTATCTTCACCTACATACGGCGTTTCAAGAATTTTTGGTACGTGCGTAAGTTGTGGGTGATGCACAATGTGATGCAATGCCTTATAGCCAATATGACCAAAACCAATATTTTCATGACGGTCTTTTCCAGCTCCGCGTACATTTTTGCTATCGTTAATATGAAGTACTTGTAAACGATTTATCCCAACAATTTTATCAAATTCGTTTAACACACCGTCAAAATCATTTACAAGGTCATAACCTGCATCATGCGTATGACACGTATCAAAACATACAGATAGTTTTTCATTATATTTCACACCATCAATAATTTTCGCAATTTCTTCAAAGCTACGACCGCATTCCGTTCCCTTTCCTGCCATCGTTTCTAACGCAATGTTAACCGTCTGCTCTGGCGTTAATACTTCATTAAGCCCTTTAATAATTTGTTGAATACCAGCATCTGCTCCTGCACCAACGTGCGCACCTGGGTGAAGAACGATTTGTTTCGCTACACCTAATGCCGATGTTCTTTCAATTTCCATGCGAAGGAAGTCTACACCTAATTGGAATGTTTCTGGCTTCGTCGTATTCCCAAGATTAATAATGTATGGCGCATGTACGATAATTTCTTCAATACCGTTTAGTTCCATATGTTTTCTTCCTGCTTCTATGTTCAATTCTTCAATTGGTTTTCTTCGTGTATTTTGCGGTGCACCTGTATAAATCATAAACGTCGTTGCACCGTATGAAACAGCCTCTTCACTTGCTGCTAATAACATTTTCTTACCACTCATAGAAACATGAGATCCAATCTTTAACATACAATCACCTCTTCAATATACAATAGATATAATGATAGCATAATTTGTAGAAATATGTAGCGAATTGTTTGTTCACACAAAAGGCACTACATAAATTAAACGGACTATTCAAACAATCTGAACTCTATACTTAAATTAACCCAATAAAGCGAAACTTTAGTCAACGTTTTTTCTACCCCTCACTAATTATTAGTCTACATTAATCGACTTTCTCTCAAGCAGTGAGATAAAAAAAAATAAGGGAAATCCCTTATCTTTTTTTATTGCTATATTTTTTCTTCACTTTGTCACGTTCTGTTGCAAGTTTTCGTTTATAGTTTGGTTTTACTTTTTTCGGCTTCTTAACAACTTTTGTTGCCATAACATCTAGTCCATCACTTGGTTTTTTACGGCTCTTACGACGACGACGGTCACCTAAATCCGCCCATTCATCTCCGCGTAAATCTACATGTTTAAACTCGATATGACGTTGTTTTTCCAAACTATCTAACGCTTCTTCATTTGCTGGATCATAAATCGTCACTGCAATACCCGAATGACCCGCACGTGCAGTTCTTCCAACACGGTGAACGAAGAAATCTAAATCTGGTGGAAGTTCATAGTTAATAACATGGCTAATTCCTTCAATATCAATACCGCGTGCCGCCAAATCTGTTGCGACAATGTATTGGAACTCTAAATCACGAACTTGTTTCATCATTTTTCTACGATCACGTGGTGATAAATCACCGTGTATACGCCCTACTTTTAATCCACGTTCTGCTAATCCATCGGCTACTTCGTCAGCCTTCTTCTTTGTGTTTGTAAAGACAATTGCTAAATATGGTTTAAATTGAAGTAGCATATTTTTCACTAATTCAGTTTTATTACGGTGTCTTGAAGGCACAAGGTAATGATCAATATTTCCTGCTGCAACTTGCTTCGGATTAATATGAATATGTTCTGGATTCTCCATATATTTCTTCAAAAATGGTTTTAATTTTTGAGGAATTGTTGCAGAGAAAACTAACATTTGCAGATTTTTAGGCATACGTGCCGCAATTTTATCTACATCTTGAATGAATCCCATATCAAGCATTAAGTCCGCTTCATCGACAATAATAGTATCCGCTTTATAAACAAATAGCGCCTTTTCTTCTACTAAATCTTTAATACGTCCTGGCGTTCCAACTACAATATGAGGTTGTTTTTTCAACTTTTCAATTGATCGTTGTTTATCAGTTCCACCAATTAAACAGCGTGCTGTAATCATTTGATCTTCTGCACAGAACTTTGTTAGTTTCACAATTTCTTCGTAAATTTGTTGTGCTAACTCACGAGTAGGCGCTGTAATAACAAGTTGTACCTCTTCACGACTTGCATCAATTCTGTTTAATGTAGGAAGTAAGTATGCATGTGTTTTCCCAGAACCAGTTTGGGATTGTCCAATTATACTCACACCTTTTTTCACGACCGGGAAAATTTTCTTTTGAATTCCTGTTGGCTCTGTAAAGCGTAGTTCACGAACTGCATCTATTAAAAATGGTTTAAAATCATACTGTGTAAAAGTTTGTAGTGTCATAAGTTACACCTTCTTTCTAAAATTTCTACTGCGCACAAATCAGTCAAGTCTACATTATATCGAAATCTACAAGTAAAATCCATCTTTAGTTTAGGTTTTTATCTCAAAAACTAACCTTCTTTCCTTCCATTGCATATTGTATGTGTATATACCTAACTGAAGAAAGGAGGATTTCCCACATGTTTCCGAAATCCCCTATAAGACAAATGTATCCGAATCGAGGACAACAATCTTACACACCATATCCGATTCCACAACTACCACCGATGGCTCAAAAAAAGAAAGGTTTCCTTGCTAAACTCTTTAAAAAACACGATCCAACCGAACCTTTCATGCAAATGGTCCCTCCTTATCGACAAATGGAAGGGCCACCGATGATGCACCAACAACCGCCGCCCCAATATCAACAGCAACATCCATACCAACAACAATATACACAACAATATCAGCAATACATGCAGCAATATCCAGAGCAGATGATACCACCTCAAATGTATGAATCAAATGATACACGTGGTGCTGCGTCAGCTACAACTGCAGCGGCATCTAGCAGCGGCATCGGTAGTTTTTTTTCAAATTTAATTTCGAACCCAACTAATATGATAAATAATATCGAAAAAGTATCTCAAGTCGTGCAATCTGTCGGTCCTGTTGTCGAACAGTACGGTCCCATTATGCGTAGTCTACCAAGCATTGTTAAAATCCTCACCTCTGGAAAAAGTACGGAAGAAAATCAAACTGAAGATGCAACAGAACAGGTTGAGGTAGCAACTCCACCTCCTCCACCTCCAAAAAGGAAACGAAAAAAAATAGTGCTTGAACCGGTAATAGAAAAAGAGGTTCCGAAAGAACCCGTTCAACAATCAGCAACAAAACCAAAGCTATATGTGTAACAATCCTTTGTTTTCTATCCACTCCTCCTTTATAATGTAATGGACTATGCACAAAAGTATCCCTTGTTTAGAAGGAGAGGATTACTCACATGAAGATTGTTAAAATTTCCCCTCGTGGTTATTGCTACGGTGTTGTTGACGCAATGGTTATTGCACGTAACGCCGCATTAGATAAATCATTACCGAGACCCATTTATATTTTAGGTATGATTGTTCACAATAAGCATGTCACAGATGCTTTCGAAGAGGATGGCATCATTACATTAGACGGTCCAAGTCGATTAGAAATTTTAGATAAAATCGATTCTGGTACTGTTATTTTCACTGCACACGGTGTTTCTCCAGAAGTTAAACAACGTGCAAAAGAAAAAGGTTTAACGACAATTGATGCAACTTGTCCAGATGTTACAAAAACACATGACCTTATCGAAGCAAAGAAAGCTGAAGGATACCATGTCATTTATATCGGCAAAAAAAATCATCCAGAACCAGAAGGCGCAGTTGGTATCGCACCTGATATCGTTCATCTTATCGAAAAAGCTGATGATTTAAAAACACTAGAAATTCCAACGGATAAAATTTTAGTTACGAATCAAACAACAATGAGTCAATGGGATGTTCAACATTTAATGGAGGACATTCAGAAAAAATTCCCAACAGCAGAATTCCACAAGGAAATTTGTTTAGCAACTCAAGTTCGCCAAGAAGCTGTCGCTAAACAAGCTGATGTTGCAGATTTAACAATTGTTGTCGGTGATCCGAAAAGTAACAACTCAAACCGTTTAGCACAAGTATCACAAGAAATCGCTGGTACGACAGCATACCGCGTTGCAGACGTAAGTGAAATCCAATTAGAATGGCTACAAGGTGTAGAAAACGTAGCTGTTACAGCAGGTGCTTCTACTCCAACGCCAATTACAAAAGAAGTTATTGCTTTCTTAGATCAATATGACCCAATGAATCCAGCTACATGGGACAGAATTCGAAAAGTACCACTTCAAAAGATACTACCTCGTGTAAAAGTGAAAAAAGAACAATAATAAAAACCGTTGCCTACATGAGCAACGGTTTTTATTTTTCTTATACAAATGTGAATGGATCTGTATGTAACTGCGAAGCGTGAATGTGTACATTGAATTTCTTCACATCTACTTTTTCTTGCAATTGTTTTTGTACACCTTGCTTCATTACTTTTTCAACGTTATGTCCTGGATCGACTATATTTAAACCAATCATCATCGCATCGTGAGCAACATGATAATACATATCACCTGTTACATATACATCTGCTCCTTTAAATTTCGCTTGGTTTATATATTTATTACCGTCACCACCAAGTACAGCTACTTTACGCACCTTATCATCTAACTTTCCAACAACTCTTGCACCCTTTACATGTAATGATTGTTTCACATGTAAAGCAAACTGCTCAAGCGTCATTTCTTCTTGTAAATACCCTATTTTACCAAGACCTAATGTTTCACCTTTATTATCAAGCGGATATACATCATATGCCACTTCTTCATATGGATGGGCTGCCAACATCGCTTTAATAACTTTTCTTTGTAATGAAGCTGGAATAATCGTTTCGACACGTATCTCTTCCACACGTTCTAACTGCCCAGTTTCCCCGATATAAGGATTTGTCCCTTCTCGAGGGATAAACGTACCTACCCCTTCGCTACCGAACGTACAGTGGCTATAATTACCGATATGACCTGCATCCGCATCTCCAAGAGCTTTGCGCACTTCTTCTGCATGGGTTACTGGAACAAATACAACAATTTTTTTCATTTCTTCTGCATATGTAGGAGCTAATACTTCTGTATTTTGTAACCCTAACGCATCGGCAAGTAAATCATTTACCCCACCCTTAGCAATATCTACATTTGTATGCGCCGCATAAACCGCAATATCATTTTTAATACACGTTTCAATAATTCTTCCGTACGCCTTATCTGTATGAATCGCTTTTAATGGATTAAAGATTAAAGGATGATGCGCTATAATGATATTCGCTCCTAATTGGATCGCCTCGTCCACAACTTCCTCAGTTACATCTAACGCGATTAATACGTGCTGGACAGGTTTATTAAGCGCTCCAATCTGTAAGCCAATCTTATCCCCTTCCATCGCTAAATGCTTCGGATACATACCTTCAAACAAAGAAATAATTTCATGACCATTCGGAATTTTACTCATGATAAAACCTCTCCTATCATTTTCATTTTCGCTTCTACTTCTGCACGCTTCGCTTTTGTCTCTTCAGACTCTGCTGCACGTTCTAACTGTTTTAAAATATTTTGGAAGTTTTTCAATTCCCCTTCCCACTTTTCAATAAAAGCTTCACTTTTTTCTTTTATTAAAAATGGACCCATAAACAGTTCAGCTTGTTTATTTTCAGAGTAAGGTACCGCTGTATCTCCTCGCTCTCCGACTAAAATCTCGTAAATCTTTCCGTCTTCTATTACAATTTTCTCACCGATAAGCTCCCATCCATTTTCAATAAACCATTCACGAATATGGTGTGCTGCAATATTCGGCTGTAAGATTAAACGTGTTACACCTTCTAATTTTTCTTTACCACTTTCTAAAATGTCACGAATTAACGCTCCACCCATACCAGCAATCGTAATAACATCTACTTCTCCTGGCACTATAACAGCTAATCCATTCCCTTTACGAACGTCTACTTTATCTTGTAAGCCACTTTCAGCTACAGTTGCTTGTGCAGAGCGAAACGGTCCATCTACAACCTCTCCTGCAACTGCTTTTGTAGCAATATTATTTATAATTGTATAACACGGTAAATACGCATGATCCGATCCAATATCAGCTACTGTAGAGCCTACCGGAATCTCCCTCACAACTTCTTCTAATCGTTTCGAAAGCTTTACTTCATTCATGTATTTCCATTACTCCTTCTCTTCTCAGTCTGTCTCCATGATAATGAATTTATAGTAGTTGTTGCAAGTCCATAACAACACTTCAATTCTCTATTACTAATCGTATTTTAGAAAGTATAGAAAAACAAGCCTTTTGCACAAAAGCAAAAGGCTTGTAATATGAAACTTTATTTTTTCTTCGATAACCAATCAGCTACTTTTGCCGCTTGATCAGCTGGAACTATATTTGGTGGCATATTTCCTTTTCCTTTTGAAAGAACTTCTTTAATTTCATCTTTCGAAAGTTTCCCACCAATTTTTTGTAAATTAGGTCCCACTGCCCCTTGTAACTGATCACCGTGACAGCTCGTACAGCTTTGCTTTACAATATCCTCTGGCTTTGATGCTGTTTGCGCTGGTTTCCCACCATTTTTTGCATCAGCTAACTCTTTAGATTTATTTAGCCCCTGAAATGAAAATACAAACATAACGATAATACCTAATGCTGCAATAAGAGCGAACGGAATCAACGGATTACGTTTCATATCTCTTCTCCCCCCTCTATACCGCTAAATAGTTAGATGATTCAGTCATTTATATTGTACTTGAAAACGCCCTATCAGAAAAGAGCAAACTACTACTTGTTAAAAATATTCCGTAAATTCATTTTATTGATTTTCACTATTATATCGCATATTATTTCGATAATTACTAACGTTTCTCATCATATTTTTTACTTTTCTACATATTATTTTGTATATAATAAACAAAATAAATCGAAAAATCGAAAAATGAGCATTTGCAAATCAAAAGACAATTCTGTAAAATAAATTACAAGAAATTGTAATCGTTGCCGATAGCTAAACTTTAACAAAAATTAACAAAATAAAAAAGTTTACTTCACAAAAGTGAAGTAAACTTAAAGGTAGCCTATTCTAAGAAATCCTTAAGACGCTTACTACGGCTTGGATGTCTTAATTTGCGAAGTGCTTTCGCTTCAATTTGACGAATACGTTCTCTCGTTACGCCGAATACTTTCCCAACTTCTTCAAGCGTACGAGTTCGTCCATCATCTAAACCAAAACGAAGACGCAGAACATTTTCTTCACGATCTGTTAGTGTATCTAACACATCTTCTAATTGTTCTTTTAGCAATTCATACGCTGCATGGTCCGCAGGCGATGTTGCTTCTTGGTCTTCGATAAAGTCACCTAAATGGGAGTCGTCTTCTTCACCAATTGGTGTTTCAAGAGAAACTGGCTCCTGTGCAATCTTTAAGATTTCGCGTACTTTTTCTGGAGCAAGATCCATTTCTTCACCAATCTCTTCAGGAGATGGTTCGCGTCCTAAATCTTGTAATAATTGACGTTGTACACGGATTAACTTATTAATTGTTTCAACCATATGAACTGGAATACGAATTGTTCGCGCTTGGTCTGCAATCGCACGTGTAATAGCTTGGCGAATCCACCAAGTTGCATACGTACTAAATTTAAAACCTTTACGGTAGTCGAACTTTTCAACTGCCTTAATTAGACCCATATTTCCTTCTTGGATTAAGTCTAAGAAAAGCATACCACGGCCCACGTAGCGCTTTGCAATACTTACTACAAGACGTAAGTTTGCTTCTGCAAGACGGCGTTTTGCTTCTTCATCGCCTTCTTCAATACGTGTCGCAAGTCGAATTTCTTCTTCAGCAGATAGTAAGTCTACACGACCAATTTCTTTTAAGTACATACGAACAGGGTCATTGATTTTCACACCTGGCGGCACACTTAAATCATTAAGGTCAAATTCTTCTTCCGTTTTTGTAATTTGACGATTATTAGGACCTTCGTCGTTGTCATTGTCACCAACTAAGTCAATCCCTTGTTCACCTAAATATTCATAGTATTCATCCATTTGATCGGATTCAATTTCAAATCCATTCATGCGTTCTGCAATCTCTTCATATGTAAGAACGCCACGTTTTTTTCCGAGCTCAGTGAGTTGTTCTTTCACTTGCTCAAGGGTCATTTCAGTTTCAATTTGTTTAGAACGAGCTGGTTTATCAGCCATCTGTTCCCCTCCTTACGCGAGATACAAACATTCATTATACTAAAACTTTATCGAAAAAGCTATTTTCTTGCTTTTTGACTTTGTAAATATGCCACATAATATTTAGCAGCCTCTACAGGATCTGTTTTTTCCATTTGTTTTACTTTAAAGATAATTTCCATCTTTTCAAGTTTTTCTTTATGGCGTCTTAGCGCCTCCAAATGACCTTGTAACGCTTCTTCTGTGTACTCTGGATTAATAAATTCATCCGTCGAAATATCAGTAATAATATTTTTCAACTTTTCATCAGAGAGCCAACTTAAAAATGTTCCGACTGAAGGTTCATTCCCCTTTTCATAATATGCGTATAGTTCATATAAAATCCCTTTATGTTCTTCTGTATAAAAATCTTCTATATGAGGTTCCATACGTACTGTCACTTCTGCACTTTGCAACATATGGTAAATAATTTCTCTTTCTGCCCTTTCAAAACCTGTTAATTTCGGTTTCGTTTGAACAATTTGAGATGGCTTAGAAACCTGCTTTATTTGTTTTTGCTGTACCTTTTGTTCTTTGCGATATTGGTGCAATTGATTCAAAAGTGTTTCCATTGAATACGAAAATTCTTGCGATAATGATTTTAAATATGATTCCGCCTGCATCGCATCCTGTAGCAATGATAACTCTTTTAAAACACTTTTTACATATTCTTCTTTGCCAGACTCATCTTGCAAATTTTTCCCTAAACGCAAATGATTTATTTTGAAACCAACAAAACTTATACTTGATTTCACAAGATTTTCAAAAGCGGTTGTCCCATATTGTTGCACATATTCATCAGGGTCAAGCTTATCTGGCAAGGATGTAACTTTCACTTGGCAACCAACTTGCAATAGTAATTGCCCTGCTTTCATCGTCGCTTCTCGCCCTGCTTTATCACCATCATAGCAAAGAACAACAGTTTCAACGTTACGTCGCAGAAGTTTCGCTTGTTCTTCAGTTAAAGCTGTTCCCATTGTCGCAACAGCTTCTTCCACACCACTTTTCACCGCGGCTAGTACATCGGCATAACCTTCAAAAAGGACAACCTGCCCACGTTTTCTAATAAACGGCCTTGCTTGGTGGAAATTATACAACAGCTTACTTTTGTAAAAAATCGGTGTTTCAGGACTATTCAAATATTTCGGAGTGTCATCTCCTAATGCCCTTCCACTAAACGCTATCACCTTACCTTGTAAAGTATAAATCGGAAACATAACTCTTCCGCGGAAGCGGTCATAATGACTGCCATCCTTCTCACTTCTTACAAGAAGGCCAGCCTGTTCCATACTAGATAGCGACAAACCTCTTTTTTGTAAAATTTTCGTTGCTGCATCCCATGCTTGTGATGCATAACCAATTTCAAATTTCTCAATCATCTCTTTTGTAATACCACGTTTTAATAAATATGAAAGTGCTTCATTTCCTTCTTCTGTATTTACTAATAAATGATGATAATACTTTTTCAAAAGTTCATGAGCCTGTTGCATGATGACAGTGTCATCAGATATGTCTTCTTGTTGTTGTTGTCCTTGCCCTGATGTATATTCTGCAACTGCAATTCCATTTCTTTCGCCAAGCTTTTGAACAGCCTCTGTGAAAGCAAGTCCCTCCATTTTCATAAGAAAAGAAAATACATTTCCACCTTCTCCACATCCGAAACAATGAAAAATTTGCTTATCAGATGAAACAGAGAATGAAGGAGAATTCTCACCATGAAATGGACAAAGGCCGAAATAGTTACGCCCCTGCTTTCTAAGTTGAACATACTCACCAATCACTTCTACAATATCGGATGATGTCCGAATCTGTTCAACAACTTCTTCAGGAATTCTGTTCCCCATAACTCCATCTCCGTGTCGTATTTTGTATTCGATATAAATTAAAAGATTCCTTTATAATTCGACAATATTTTTCTAAATTTGTTAGAAAGTACTGTCGATCACATTGTGTAAACGATTTTGGATCTTTCGTATAAGTCCCCAGTCTGCGTAAATTCGCAGATACATACTACTATATAAAATTGTATACATTTGCTCATCTGTTACAAATGTATCTCCTGGAGACAATACATATACTCCTTTTTCACAAGAAGACTAGCAAGAAGCACTATAGCCTGTATGATCATGAGATCTGTAGCTTTTGCATGTTAATAAATATAACAGTCAACTTCATCTTGCTCAGAATCTACATAGACCCAATTACCTTGCTGTTTTCTTGAACGATGAGCATAGGATACGACAAACAAAATTTCGACATAAAATTTTGTTCCAACTTGCACAATTGCATTCTTCACGGGATACGCATCTGCATCAAATAATATCTTATCTGATGTTTTGCATATGTCTGTATTCTACATCCCTTCTGTGAATCCTTCCATAATGTGCGTTTTCTTGTCTAGATTTTGTCGATTTAACGTAAATACATGTCTTTTTCGAAAATCCTATCCCTAGTTTATTCTGAAAAATTAAAGTCTAAACGTAAAATATAGGTTTTTATCACAATTTTTTATTATAATATATTTTCTTCAACTACGCTACATATCCCTTTAATTTTCATCTTACACTTAAAGATAACGAAATCGTTCCTTTAGCATAATTAAAAAACAGAAGAATATAAGTATAACCATTCCGCTATATTCTATTACTAAGCCGAAAGTTCATGCTCTACTTCGCATCTTCCTCTAACGCCTTCTCACGAGCGAAAAAAGCACATTCACCTTTGGTAAATGTGCTAAAACATTTTTTGGTTTTGCACTGCATTCACAATAATATTTGCTGTTTCTTCAATGGCCTTATTTGATACATCAATCACTTGACAATTTATTTTACTAATTACTTCCTCAAAATGATCAATTTCTTCTTGAATACGATTAATATTTGCATATGTTGCTCCATCACTTAATCCAAGTGATTTCAATCGTTCTTTTCGAATATGATTTAACTTATCTGGTATAATTTTCAAACCGAAACATTTCTCTTTTGCCACTTGATATAATTCCTCAGGCGGATCCACTTCCGGTACAAGTGGTACATTAGCAACTTTCAAACGTTTGTTATGCGCTAAATATTGTGAAAGTGGTGTTTTTGATGTACGTGAAATTCCAATCAACACGATATCAGCTTTTAAAATACCACGTGCATCTCTACCATCATCATACTTAACTGCAAATTCAATCGCTTCAATTTTTTTAAAGTACTCTTCATCTAATCTTCGAACGACACCTGGCTCATACCTTGGTACTTGCCCTGTAATTTCTTCAATTTGATCGATAAGAGGTCCGATAATATCGTATGCCTCTACTCCTTCTTTTGCCGCTTCTGTCAATAAATATTGACGCATATCAGGCTTTACTAACGTAAAACAAATAAGCGCTTGATTGCTCTTGGCAATCGAGATTACTTCTTTTAATGTCCCTGTATCTTCTACATACGGTACACGCCTAATATCAGGAGCGAATGGGAACTGTCCCATTGCCGCTCTAACAACCAAATCAGCCGTTTCTCCTACAGAGTCAGATACGACATATACGATTTTATTATCCATTACATTACCTCACTTTAAACAAATTACACTTATTCGTTATTTACTAAATTTACAAACGCACGTGTAATATTTGTTTTTGTAATTCGTCCAATCACTTCTAAACCTTGTTTCGTATCCTTCACAACCGGCATCGCATCAATCTGTCTTTCTATTAATTCCATCGCAATATCATATAAAGAATCCTCCCTGCGACACATCGCAATGTTTGGCATCCTTGTCATGATAATATTAACCGGAAGAGAGGTTAAATCCTGCTTTCCTAAGCTAGCTCGTAATAAATCTTTACGAGATACAACGCCAACTAATAAAGTAGCTTGATCTACAACAAATAATGTACCAACGTCCTCTAGAAACATAGTACAGATTGCATCGTATACTGATACATTTTTATCAATTACAGCCGGTCTAGATTGATAATCTTGCACTTTAATTTTCTTAACAGCTTCAGATAATAGCTGTCCCCCGGTTTTACCCGTATAAAAATAACCTACACGTGGACGCGCTTCTAAATAACCAGCCATCGTTAAAATTGCTAAGTCTGGTCTTAGCGTTGCACGTGTTAAACCCAATTGCCCAGCAATTGACTCCCCTGTAATAGGACCGTGATCTTTTACAATCTGAATGATATGCTCTTGCCGTTTATTCAGCTCTATGATAATCACCACCTTTAATGCACAACGAAAAAAGTTATACTATCTCTTAAATATTATATACTAAATATGCTATTCGAAAAAGAAAGTATGTAAAAAGGACCGTATACGGCCCTTTTTATATTTGAAACTTATCAAGTTGTTCCAAGAAACGCCTTGTTTTCAAATAAATTCCACAATATTCGTCATAATATGTATTCAATACTGTGCGCATTTGTTTTTTTGTACTATCCTTCACCGATACATTACCGAGCCGGTGTAAATCAAAGTGAAAAAAGAGACGTAATAATTTATGAACAGCCTCTCCCACCGGAATACGATACGGATCTTGTTCCGCATGACGCGAGCACAGAAAACCGCCTTCCCTGACAGAGAAGGCGACAAAATCTGTTTCTTGATGACAAATAGCACATGTATCAAAGTACGGGTGCATCCCTAATACCGGAAGCATTTTCGTTTGATAAATTAATGATAATACTTCTGGGTCAACACCCTCACACATATAATGCAACGTTTGATATAACATTTCAAATAAATACGGATTATGCTTCTTATCTTCTGTTGCTTTATCAGTTAATTCGATAATAAATGATGCATAAGCAGTTAAAAATATATCCTCGCGAATTTCTTTCATAGATGAAATAATCTCGCCTTGTTGCAAAGTTCCAAGTCCAGATCCCATTTGAATAAGAAAATGACCATGTGTCATAAGTTGCGAAATAGCTGCTAACCGACTCTTCGGCTTCTTCGCCCCTCTTGCCATTGCACTTACCTTACCAAATTCCCGTGAGTATATTGTAACAATCTTATTTGTTTCTCCGTAATCTGTCGTACGGATAACAATGCCCTCAACTTTTTGAAACATGTTCGTCACCATCCAAGGTTTGAACAAAACGGGTCAAGAAATTGGAGAGTCTAGATGCGCTAACTCCTCTTCATGTTGATCCATCTCATCGTTTACGTCTTTTTCCATTTCTTTCAAAAGCAAATACGTTTCAATGCTTCCTGTTTTGGAGAAAAACTTCCAGGTAAAATCTAGCATAAGAATCCACCTTTCTCAATAAGCGTAGCCTATAAACCAATTTCTTTTGTTGTTATTAAGTTGACCCATTTTGTTCATTTTCATGTGAGAAAAATTTTTCCTAATTTATCAAGGTTCATAAAAACCAATAATCAGTGGATGAACAAAACATCCACTGATCACAACTTTACTTCATATTAATACTCGTCTTCACGGAAACCAAGGTCACGGAGCTGTGACATCTTATTGCGCCAATCTTTTTGCACTTTCACCCATACTTCTAAAAATACTTTAGAACCAAGAAGTGCTTCAATGTCAAAACGAGCTCTCTTACCGACTTCTTTTAACATCTTCCCTTGCTTACCTATAATAATTCCTTTTTGTGATGCACGTTCAACAACAATCGTTGCGTTTATATAAACCGCTCCGCCCTCACGCTTTTGAATTGCATCAATAACAACCGCTACAGAATGCGGTACTTCTTCACGTGTTAAATGTAATACTTTTTCACGAATAAGCTCTGAAATAATAAATCGCTCTGGATGATCCGTTACTTGATTATCCGGGTAATATTGCGGTCCTTCTGGTAAATACTTTTTAATTGCTCCGATTAACGCTTCAACGTTATTACCGTCCAATGCAGAAATTGGCACAATCTCCGCGAACTCATATAATTTACGATATTGATCAATCAACTCCAGCAATTGCTCTGGATGAAGTTGGTCAATTTTATTAATTACCAAAAATACCGGTTGTTTCGTTTCTTGTAATTTCTCAATAATAAATTCCTCACCACGACCATATCCTTCAGTTGCATTGACCATAAACAAAACAATATCAACTTCTTTTAATGTCGTTTGAGCCATCTTCACCATGAAATCGCCTAGTTTATGTTTAGGTTTATGTATTCCTGGTGTATCAATGAAAACTACTTGTGAATCATTTTCTGTATATACACCTTGAATTTTATTACGAGTTGTTTGTGGCTTATCGCTCATAATGGCAATTTTTTGGCCAATAATACGATTTAAAAATGTAGATTTCCCAACATTCGGTCTGCCAATGATAGAGACAAAACCTGATTTATAACCTTTTCTATTCATGTAAATCCTCCGCTAAAAATGCTCCTGGTAACAATTCTCCGACTGTTGTCTCTTGAACATCACCATGTAAGTTTGATAGGTATACTTTCGTATCCTGTTTACATAATTCTATCATAACTTGTCGACATGCTCCACAAGGAGGTACTGGACGCTTTGTATCCGCTACGACTGCAATAGCTACAAACTCGTTATCCCCTTCAGAAATTGCCTTAAATAAAGCTGTTCGTTCTGCACAGTTACATAAACCATATGATGCATTTTCAACATTACATCCACGATATATTTTTCCATCCTGAGTTAGTAAAGCTGCACCTACTTGAAATTTAGAATATGGTACGTACGCTCGTTTACGCGCTTCGGTTGCTTCTTGAATTAATTGTTTGCTATTCATATTCCCGCATCCTTTCCGTTCATAGATGTGAACAGATACACTCTTTCATTAAAGGCCTTCACGGCGCTCCCAAAGCTTAATAAAAGCTTCGGAATGCAACTATACCATATACGGTAAAAAGATAATAGCACCAATTACAGCAGCTATAATTGCAAATAATAAAACTGCCCCTGCTGCAACATCCTTTGCAATTTTTGCAACCGGATGAATATCGACGGTTGCTAAGTCTACTGTTTTTTCAATAGCCGTATTCACCATCTCTAAACTCATTACAATCCCTATCACAATAAGTACGACAATCCATTCCATTGTTGTAATATGGAAATAAAAGCCGCAGCATATAACGATGACTGCGGCTAAATAATGAATTTTCATATTTCGTTCATGACGAAGACAAAAGTATATACCAGCTATAGCATATCCAAAACTATCTAAAAGTTTTCCTGTTTTCATCGCCCTAATCCAAAGGCCTCTAAAATTTCTTTTTGTCTTCCAAACATTTCTTTCTCATCTTCTTCTGTCATATGATCATAACCAAGCAAATGCAAAAAGCCATGTAGTGCTAAAAACCCAAGTTCTCGATCAAAAGAATGTCCATATTCTTCAGCTTGTTCTTTTGCTCTTGGAATAGAAATAATAAGATCTCCTAACATACGCGGCATCTCTGCACCGACAATTTCCATTTCGCCTTCTCCCATTTCTTCCATAGCAAAAGAAATAACGTCCGTAGACTGATCCTTATCTCGGTAATCACGGTTTATTTCACGAATACGTTCATTATCTACAAATGTAACCGATAATTCTGCGCCTTCTTCTATGTTCTCCATTTGGGCTGCTTTCTCTACTAAACCTCGAATCAAACTTATATATTCTTCTTTCACTTCTTCTGTTTCATCAATAAAATCAATTAATAAACTCATTCTTTCTCCTTTTCTTCCGGCGGTTCCGGATATGTAATACGGGAATGGAAAATACCATTTAACGTTTCACATAACGTTTTTCCAACGATTTGTAGTTCCTTAAATGTCAAATCACATTCACTAAATTGACCATCTTGCAGGCGATCTTTAATAATACTTTGCACTAAATTATTAATCTGATCTGGTGTTGGATGGTTCATCGAACGTACCGCCGCCTCCACACTATCAGCAATACCAACGATCGCCGACTCTTTAGAAGTTGCTTTTGATCCTGGATAGCGGAACATTTCCTCCGTATACTTCTCTTTATCTTCTTTAATCGCATTATAATAAAAATATTTAAGTAACGTTGTACCATGATGCTGTCCAGCAATATCGATAATTTCTTGAGGTATATGGTGTTCTTCTAACATTCTCACCCCATCGGTTACATGAGCAATTATAATATCTTTGCTCGTTACAGGGTCTAATCTATCATGCGGGTTTTCAATACCCATTTGGTTTTCAATAAAAAACTGTGGTTGTACCGTTTTCCCTACATCATGATAATACGCCCCTACACGCGCTAATACTCCATTTGCTCCAACTGCTTCACAAGCAGCTTCTGAGAGATTAGCTACCATTACACTATGATGATATGTACCTGGTGCTTCTAATAAAATTTTGCGCACGAGCGGGTGATTCGGACTTGAAAGTTCCATCAATTTCATACTCGATACAATCCCAAGACCACTTTCTAAATACGGTAAAATCCCCATAGCTAGAACAGAAGAGATAATACCCGAAACAGCAGCCATTAATAATTGCACCCCAATTTCAAGAGGCGAAAAATTCCCGTTACGTAATAATAGCAAAGCCGCTAATACGACTACATTTAATACAGAAACGAGTATACCAGCTTGTAAAATCATCGTACGACGATTTTTTTCTCTCAAGAAAATACTAACTGATAATGAACTTAATAAAACATAAATCCCCACACTATAATTCAGTGTACTCGTTACACCTTCATTAAACATAATACTTCCGCATACAGAAAAGATCATACTCGTTAAAAATACAAATCGATCACCAATCATTAATTTTACAAGTATTGTTCCCATGGCAACTGGAACAACATACGCGATTCCTGCATACTCAAGTTTTTGAAACAAACTAATGATTTTCATTAAAACAATCGTGATAGACAAAATTGTAATATACGCTAAGACATACGGCCTATCTTCTCTTTTCCGCTGTAAAAACACTTCAAACTGCTTATGCATAAAGTACAATAGCACACCAATGAGTACCGCTAACCCAACATAGGGTTGAAAACTGTTCCCTTTTTCTAACAGGCCAACTAATTTCAACTGATTGTACATATCACTTGAAATCGTTTCACCTTCTCTAACAAGGACTTGCCCTTGAAGAATATAAACAGGTGGAACTAAATCTTCTTCCGCTTTTCTCTTCTCTTTTGTTAAGGTCGGATCATAAAAATAGTTTGCAGAAATCGCATATTTCCCTAACGCCTTAATAGATTCCTTTAAACCATTATCAACATTAACACTATTCATCTCACTTACATATCGTTCCTTCGCATCCTTCAATTCGTCCATTTTAACATGCTCAGTCATGATACTATTAATAGCTGTAACTGTTGCATCTTTCGCTAATACTAATTGGTTCGAATCTGCATTAATTAAGTTTAGTAAGTTTGAATCAGATAATTCTTTCGTTAAATCAGTAGGCAATTTTTTTTTCAACTTGTCCACTTTTTCAGCATCAGTAATCTTTTTTTGCTCATCCGGTCCAACCGCTTTAATCTCTTGTATCACTTCATCTACTTTAGCAAAGACGTCATTCACAATATCCACTTTATTTTGTTTATACTCACTTTTATATGTATATTGATCTTCAACTTTTGTAGCGGCTTCTTTTTTCTTTTTGTCCGTTGTAACTTTATCTTCAATTTTAATAGGAGAATGGATTGTTTTTTTCGCAATAGAATATGTTGTAACATCTAATTGCTCTGGTTTTACATTATTCATAAGTGCAAAAAACAGCACTGCTCCTAATAAAACGTAAGAAATCCAACTTAGTTTTTTCGAATGTTGTAAATTACGAAACCACTTAGAAATTTCTTGAGATCTTGACATGATTTCAATACCTTCTCCTCTCCAGAAATAAAGTGAAACTATTTATAGCTTTCATTTCTTCTAGGCAACGATACTTTTTGGACAACGTTTTTATCCACTATCACCTATAGTTCATTTCCCTCGTCTTTAATGATAGTAAAAAATATGCCACTCGCCAACCTTATCATACAAAAAGAAATGACCCTGACAAATAGGATCATTCCATTTTATCATATGCCTCAATAATACGTTGCACTAACGGGTGTCTCACAACGTCCGTTTGTTCCAATGTAATGAACGAAAGACCTGATACACCAGATAAAATATTAGCAGCAATAGAAAGACCTGACTTTACCCCTTTTGGCAAGTCTACCTGTGAGGGATCCCCCGTAATAACCATTTTAGAACTAAAACCTAATCGTGTTAAAAACATTTTTATTTGAACACCAGTTGTATTTTGCGCCTCATCTAATATAACAAATGAATCATCAAGAGTACGCCCTCTCATATAAGCAAGAGGTGCAATTTCAATTACACCACGTTCCATCATACGTTGTGTATATTCTTGTCCAAGAATATCATGTAACGCATCATATAGTGGACGTAAATACGGATCTACTTTTTCTTTCAAATCACCTGGTAAAAACCCTAAGCTCTCTCCAGCTTCTACAGCAGGTCTTGTTAAAATAATTTTCTTTACATACCCTTGCTTTAAAGCTCTCACAGCCATTACTACGGCTAAGTATGTTTTTCCTGTCCCAGCAGGTCCTATCCCAAATACAATATCATTCTTTTTCATTGCATGAATATATCGTCTTTGCCCCATCGTTTTCACACGAATGGATTTACCTTTTGCCGTTTTAAAAATTTCCTCTTCATATAATTCTTCGAATTGAGCAATTTTCCCTTGTTGCCCAAGCTGAATCGCATACGCAACATCTCTTTCCGAAATTGATACACCTTTACGGATAACAACAAGTAACTGTTGTAAGATTTTTTCTACGAGCACCACAGTTTCATCTGCCCCAGATACACGAACAGATTCTCCTCTAGTCACAATCGATACACTAAGTTCTCGTTCAATTACTTTTAAATGAGCATCATTTACCCCAAAAAGAGCGATTGCTTCGTTGGGATTTTCCAATTGTTGGTTCATTTCTACTAATTGTTCTGCCATTACTCAGTCTCCTTGAATATCGGATTCAGATATTGGTTGTGGCTCTGCAATATTTTCAATCACTGTATAATGTAATGTGACCTTTAGGTGATCCGCCTCAACCTCTTTACTCAAAATGTTATCACTTACAATCATAGCATGTTCATCCAATTTTTTCTTCAGTTCTTTTTCTGCCATCTCTTTCGCTACTTTCATTGCTTGTTTTTCGGTATATTCTCGGTTCGCTTCTTCCTCTTCTCGTACAATATCTTTCTCGTATGCAATTGGTAATGTAAATCCAAATAATTTCACATCATGTTTTACACTTTCAGTACGAGAGCGCTTATACTTATCCTGTAGAAATCCCCATATTTTTATTTTAGTACTCCCAAATTTAAGGAAATATTCATTGTATGAATTACCAGTATACACTTGAAATTGTGTCTTTAACGGAACATCCACCTCAGATTTATACCACGTTTCTCCATATACAATCCCTTTAGCCGAAACAACTGTCGGATTCTCCTCATTACCATACATCCCGGATACGAGAAGTTGCCCCTTTTCTACATGGTCATTTTTCATGACAACCGGCTTCCCAACTTCCACAAATGTTTTTGTAATAATCCCTTCTTTTTTTGCTACTAAGTTTTGTGGCTGTTGTTCACTTTCTTTTTTTGGCTCATTTTTTTCAACAATCTTAAAATGATATGTTGTCCCTCTTATTTCTAATCCCGCCCAAGTAATCGCATTAATATTGTCTGTCAAATGACGTTGAACATCTTCTACACTCGGCATTTGGAATTGTAATTTACCTTTTTTTATACCCATTTTGTCCAATTCTTTCATCAATATATATTCTGTTTCAGGTTTTGCTCCTGTAATTTCAATTTTCCACACCATATTTGACAATGCGATCATTCCGAAAAAAAATATTAAAAACCCAATTAAAAATCCACTATTTTTAATTATACGCTTATTCCAAAAAGGAAAACCGTTACGTCCAATAAAATATAATTTACATTCATTTTTTCTATAAATTGGTTTTATCTTTTTCACATCTCGTAATAACATACAAAAAACTAACGTTTCATCAGCTATCTTCTTTACATCCCAAACGAGTAATTTCTTCCGCACACACTCGTTAACAAAGCGTTCCGCTCCTCTACCTTCAATTCGCACCTTTACATACCCAAGCCATTTTATAAACCATTTATTTTTCATCGACTATCTCCACTACCTTTCTAAAAGTAGATACACTACTTTTCAATTCGATTATCAAACTAGCTCTTACTAAAATTTTAATTAGCAGATTCCTTGATCCTCACTAATTATTAACCTTCACGAGCCAGTTTTTTACGTGGAACTCAATTCCCACCTATCCTCTTTGTACGAACCGAATATTGAGGCCAGAACGTTACCGCCTGTTAATACAAGGTAACGAAGAAAAACTTCACAAACGGAAGTTTCTCCTCACTCCTCTTTCTTTTCATTTTCTAAAAACGTCACTTGTTCAATAATCCCTTCAAGCAACAGTTCTTCTGGAAGGATTGTTTTAATAACAAAGGATTGACCTTTAATTAATAATTGACCATGTTTCAATAGCAATCTTACCTCTTTATCTGAAAACACTAATAATCCTCGATGATTTTCTATATAGATATGTACTTGCCCAACAAGCGTGATCCGAGGTAGATCCATTAACACATCCACTGGCAGGTCTATTTGCTTCGTTAACCAATTCTTCATTTGTTCTATTTTTTTCATCTCAAAAGACCCCCTCTCATCCCATATGTATGAAAAAAGAGCTTGTAATATCACGTCCAAACTGAAAAAAGCATAAAAAAACGTCTCATACGAAATGAGACGCTTTTTTATGCTAATAGCTGGATAACCAGCTTATTCACAAGTGATCCGTCTGTTTTACCTTTTACTTTCGGCATAACAGCAGTCATCACTTTACCCATATCTGCTTTAGATGTAGCACCAACTTCAGAAATAACTTGCTTAATTATATCCGCTAGTTCTTCTTCTGTTAATTGCTCCGGCAAATATGCGCTTAAAATCTGAATTTCACTTTGCAGTTTATCAACAAGGTCTTCACGACCAGCTTTTTTAAATTCAAGGAGGGAGTCCTTATACTGTTTTACTTCACGAGCTAAAACTGTTAATTCCTCTTCTTCAGTAAGAGTATGTTGCAGTTTAATACCTTCATTTTGTAAAGCAGCCTTAACCATACGAATAACGGTTAATTTTTCTTTTTGTTTATTCTTCATCGCTTGTTTCATATCATCGTTTAAACGACCGAGAAGACTCATAACTTACACCCTCTCTTAGAACTTACGCTTTCTTGCCGCTTCAGATTTCTTCTTACGTTTTACACTTGGCTTTTCATAAAACTCGCGCTTTCTTGCTTCAGCAAGTGTACCAGTTTTAGAAACCGATCTTTTAAAACGGCGAAGTGCATCCTCCAAAGACTCGTTTTTACGAACGACTGTTTTTGACATTCTCTTTCCCTCCCTCCGAAACATCACACTTACATACTAATTTCAGCATGCAAAAAGAAACCCTTCTTCAGCATGTCTTTTACGATTATAATACATTTTATCACTTCAGGTCAACTATTTGGCAGAATAAAAGAAGAATAGATGCCCTTACCTGTTCAAAAGCTATGTAGATAGCTATTATCCTTTTCCCCTGAAGACAACTATATTTTTTATCATTACACCTTGTTTAATACAAGAAAGCATTAAATAACTACTCATTCAACGTACCTGCCTTTTCAGTACTTAACTTCTCCACAAAAAAAAAGAAAGCATGCAAATTGTTTCCGTTTGCATGCTTTTTTATCCCGCTATTTGCCAGGACAGTAAGAACCCCACCTCAAAATTCAACGAAAGCAAAGAACTTAGGCGGGGGTCAGGCTGATAATCAGCAGGGATGAACAAAACCCCCCACTGATTAAAGTTTCATTTTATGCGCTTGCTGATTCTTTTTTTACATCATCTTCAAGAACACGAACAAACTGCGCTTCGTTATATGGATAACCAGCTTTTGTAATTTTCACTTTTACTAGCTTACCAATCAATTCTTCAGATCCTTCAAACACAATTTTTAAGTAGTTATCTGTATAACCTACATATAAACCTTCACGGTCACCATCTTTAAATGTCTCTTCCGGAATGATTTCAAGTACTTCACCTTCAAATCTAGAAGCATACTCTTTCGCTAATTGATTTGATAGCTCAATTAGACGGTGAACACGATCGTTCTTCACGTCTTCAGGAACTTGATCTTCCATACGTGCTGCTGGAGTACCTGTACGTTTCGAATAAGGGAAAACGTGTAATTCAGAGAAACGATTCTCTTTAATGAAATTGTACGTTTCCATGAATTCCTCTTCTGTTTCGCCTGGGAATCCAACAATTACGTCTGATGTAATCGCAAGACCTGGTAACGCTTCTTTCAAACGATCTAAACGCTCTTGGAAAAATTCCATCGTATACTTACGGCGCATACGTTTCAATACAGTATTAGATCCTGACTGTAATGGAATATGCAAATGACGTACAACTACTTCTGATTTATCTAACACTTCAATTACTTCATCAGAAATTTGACTCGCCTCAATAGAAGAAATACGAAGGCGTTTCAATCCGCCTACTTCCGCTTCCATATCGCGCAGTAATCCAGCTAAGTTATACTCTTTTATATCTTCACCGTACCCACCTGTATGAATACCTGTTAATACGATTTCTTTATAGCCCGCATCTACTAATTGCTGCGCTTGTTTAATAACTTCTTTTCCATCACGAGAACGCATTAAACCACGCGCCCAAGGAATGATGCAAAATGTACAGAAGTTATTACAACCTTCTTGTATTTTTAAAGATGCACGTGTACGGTCCGTGAAATATGGTACATCGAGCTCTTCATATACACGTGTTTTCATAATATTGCGGACAGCATTAATTGGTTGACGCTCTTTACGGAATTCTTCGATGTATCCTAACATCTTCTCACGATCTTGCGTACCAACAACAATATCTACACCTGGAATCGCCATAATTTCCGCTGGAGATGTTTGTGCATAACATCCCGTTACACAAATTACCGCATCTGGATTTTGACGTACAGCACGTCTAATTACTTGACGGCTTTTTTTATCTCCAGTATTCGTTACTGTACATGTGTTAATAACGTATACATCAGATTTTTTTTCATATTCAGTTCTTTCATAACCACCTTGTTTAAACAATTGCCAAATCGCTTCTGTTTCATAGTGGTTTACTTTACAACCTAACGTGTGGAACGCAACAGTTGCCATTGATTATCACCCCATCAATTCAAAATGATAAGAAGCGGCACTTAACGCATAAAGCGGAGCCGTTTCTGTTCTTAAAATTCTTGGTCCTAAACTACATGGTACAAATTTATGTTCACGAAGTGCGGTTATCTCTTCCTCCGCTAAACCGCCTTCTGGTCCAAATACAATCAGCAGCTTTTGGCCTGGTTTAATCGTCGCTAAAGCTTTCGCAAAATTAGATTTCTCACCTTGTTTCGCTTCTTCTTCATACGCAACAAGACAAACATCATACTCGCTACTCATCGACAGCAGTTGTTTAAATGATGAGGGAACGTGTACTTCTGGAATTTCACTTCTATGCGATTGTTCCGCAGCTTCTTTTACAATTTTTTTCAAACGCTCAACTTTTTTATCTGCTTTTTTCGCATCCCACTTTACAATAGATCGAGATGCTTGAAATGGTAAAAATGCAGCTGCCCCAAGCTCAGTTCCTTTTTGAAAAATTAACTCTAGCTTGTCTCCTTTCGGCAGTCCACTTGCAATCGTCACGAACACAGGAAGTTCGCTTGACGCCTCTACCCATTCTACAATAGTGGTATCCACAAATTCACTGGTAATTTCAGCAATTGAACACTCTGCTGTTTTACCATTTACACAGCAATAAATGTGGTCACCAGCTGACATACGCATCACTCTTGCGATATGATGGACATCATCACCCATTATGCGAATACTTGTCTCATTTACATATTTCTCTTCTACAAAATAACGTTGCATATAATCACCTTAGTAGAGTTTCGTTCCTTTCGTAAGTCAACACTTACGAAAAGAACGAAACGTTATCATTTTCATATAACAAACGGTAAGTCCCTCACCTTATACGGTGAGAGACTCCCCTGTTCTTTATAGACTAAAATCTATATTACGCATTTCGTGCAATAATTGCTACCCAATCTTCCATTCGAAGTACTTCTTCAATTGAAAATCCAGCTGTTTCTAACGCTTCAGAAATTACTTTTTCTTTCGCCCCAATAATACCAGATGTAATAAATAATCCACCTGGCTTCACAACTCTCGCTGCATCTTCAGGGAATAGAAGAATGATTTCCGCTAGTAAATTTGCTACGATTAAATCAACCGGACCTTCAATACCTTCTAATAGACTATTCTGTCCAACATTGACAATGTCATCTGTTTTATTTAAGCGCACATTCATTTCTGCACTTTCAACTGCAACTGGGTCTAAATCATACGCTTGAACAGAAGCCGCACCTAATTTTGCCGCAGCAATACTAAGTACCCCCGAACCTGTCCCCACATCAATCACAGTATCACCTGGCTGAACCGTTTTTTCTAACGCACGAATACACATCGTCGTTGTTGGATGTGTCCCTGTACCAAACGCCATACCTGGATCTAATTCAATAATTTTTTCATCTGGAGAAGACGGTGTATACTCTTCCCACGTCGGCACAATTGTGAATGTATCAGAAATTTGAACTGGATGATAATACTTCTTCCAAGCAGTAGCCCAATCTTCCTCATCGACTTCATTAATTGTAATAGTTCCTTTACCAATTTCGATGTCGAAAGATGGTAGTGCATCAATAGATGATTTTACACCTGCAACCGTTTCGTTTAAAGAATCCGTTTGTGGGAAATATGCTTTTACCAAAACACCCTCACTTGGATATTCATCTGGGTTAAGTGCATAAATCTCACCGTATTGTTGCTTGCGCTCTTTCGTCAACTCCGCTGGGTCCTCAATCGCAACCCCGCTAGCGCCTGCTTCATGCAAAATATGAGAGACAGCTTCTACTGCTTCTTCTGTTGTATGAATACTAATTTCTGACCATTTCACAATTTACCAACTCCATTTTTTATTTCCATTATTCCCCTTTGAAAGCACGTTTAAGCTTTCTGAATAAGCTATCATCCTGCTCTTCTTGCCCTGCAAATTCACGCAATAAATCTTTTTGATGTGAAGTTAATTTCGTCGGCACAACAACACGAACGACTACATATTGATCTCCTTGACCATATCCACGTACGTTCGGAGCACCTTTTCCTTTTAAGCGGAATTCTGTTCCTGTTTGTGTTCCTGCTGGAATTTTCAGCTTCACTTTGCCATGAACGGTAGGAACTTCTACTTCCGCACCAAGTGCCATTTGCGCAAATGTTATTGGCATTTCGCAAATAATGTGATCCCCTTCGCGTTCAAAGAATTCATGATTTCTCACATGAACAACAACATATAAGTCACCTGCCGGTCCGCCATTTACGCCTGCTTCACCTTTTCCAGATACACGAATTTGTTGACCATTATCGATACCCGCTGGAATTTTAACATTGATTTTTTTACGTTTACGAACTTTACCAGAACCATGGCATGTCGTACATTTCTCTTTAATCATTTGACCTGTTCCTGAACAATGTCCACAAGCTTGACGGTTTACAATACGCCCAAATGGTGTATTTTGTTCTACACTTACTTGCCCTGATCCTGAACAATGTTTACATGTTTCTTTTGAAGTCCCTGGTTTTGCTCCACTACCCTTACAAGTATCACATGGATCCTCCACTGGAATCTCAACGTTTAATTCTTTACCAAAAATAGCTTCTTCAAACTCTAAAGTAACTTGATATTGTAAATCAGCACCTTGACGTGGAGCATTTGGATCACGACGTCTGCCGCCACCGCCAAAGAATGAACTAAAGATATCTTCGAAACCGAAGCCACCGCCGAAGTCTCCTCCGCCACCGAAACCTTGATTCGGACCAGCGTGACCAAATTGATCATACTGCGCACGCTTTTGATCATCGCTCAATACTTCGTATGCCTCTTGTACTTCTTTAAACTTTTCAATTGCATTTTCTTCTTTACTTACGTCTGGATGATATTTTTTAGCCAAACGACGATACGCTTTTTTAATTTCATCTTTTGAAGCGCCCTGGCTAAGTCCAAGGACCTCATAATAGTCTCGTTTATTCATAAATTTGCAACCCCCGAATCTTTCACATAAACGTAATTTTAACACCGAAAGAAAGTGCTTTGCAACAAAGTTTCCTCACTTACAGTATGCAAAATAAAAAACTTAAGATCCTCACACATTTCTTCTTATTCGTGAAAAAAGCCAAAGCCAAGGCACGCTTGACTTTGACTTTTTGTCATCTTACTTATTTTATTTCACTGTATTACTTGTCTTCTTTTACTTCTTCAAACTCAGCGTCTACTACATTATCTTTTTTCGCGCCAGCGTCTTGTGCTCCTTGTGCACCTTCTGCTTGCCCTGCAGCCGCTTGAGCTTGCTCGTATAATTTAACAGTTAATTGTTGTACGATTTCTTGAAGAGCATCTTTTTTCACACGGATTTCTTCAAGTTCGTTTTTCTCGATTGCCGCTTGTAATGCTTCTTTCGCTTCCGTTGCTTTCGCTACTTCAGCTGCATCTACTTTACCTTCTAAATCTTTTACAACTTTGTCTGTTTGGAATACAAGTTGGTCAGCTTCGTTACGAAGTTCAACTTCTTCCTTACGTTTTTGGTCAGCATCAGCATTTGATTCAGCTTCTTGTACCATACGATCTACTTCTTCATCAGAAAGACCTGAAGAAGATTGGATTGTAATAGTTTGCTCTTTGCTTGTTCCTAAGTCTTTTGCACGTACGTTAACGATACCGTTCGCATCAATATCGAATGTTACTTCGATTTGTGGAATTCCACGTGGTGCTGGCGGAAGGTCTGTTAATTGGAAACGACCTAACGTTTTGTTGTCAGCTGACATTGGACGCTCACCTTGTAGTACGTGAATGTCTACCGCTGGTTGGTTATCAGCAGCTGTTGAGAATACTTGTGACTTACTTGTCGGAATTGTAGTGTTACGCTCGATTAGTTTCGTGAACACACCGCCCATAGTTTCGATACCTAAAGAAAGTGGAGTTACGTCTAATAATAGAACGCCCTCTACATCACCAGTAAGTACGCCACCTTGAACTGCAGCACCTAATGCTACAACTTCATCTGGGTTTACACCTTTGTATGGCTCTTTACCAGTTTCACGTTTAATTGCTTCTTGTACAGCTGGGATACGAGTAGATCCACCAACAAGGATAACTTTATCTAATTCGCTTGGAGCAAAACCAGCGTCTTTTAATGCACGACGAGTTGGCTCTAATGTTCTTTCAACAAGACCAGCTGAAATTTCTTCGAATTTAGCTCTTGTTAACGTTAATTCTAAGTGTAATGGGCCAGCAGCTCCAGCACTAATGAATGGTAATGAAATTTGTGTTTGTGTTACACCAGAAAGATCTTTCTTCGCTTTTTCAGCTGCATCTTTCAGACGTTGAAGTGCCATTTTATCTTGGCTTAAATCAATGCTATTTTCTTTTTTGAATTCAGCTACTAAATGATCGATGATAACTTGGTCAAAGTCATCTCCACCAAGACGGTTGTCACCAGCAGTTGAAATAACTTCGAATGTGCCGTCTGCTAACTCAAGGATAGATACATCAAATGTACCGCCACCTAAGTCATATACTAAGATTTTTTGCTCTTCATCTTGTTTTTCTAAACCGTAAGCAAGTGCTGCGGCTGTTGGTTCGTTAATGATACGCTCAACTTCTAAACCAGCGATACGACCAGCATCTTTCGTTGCTTGACGCTCTGCATCGTTGAAGTATGCAGGTACTGTAATAACAGCTTTCGTTACTGTTTCACCTAAGTATGCTTCAGCAGAAGCTTTTAAGTTTTGTAAAATGATTGCAGAAATTTCTTGAGGTGTAAAATCTTTACCTTCAACTTCTACTTTGTAGTCTGTACCCATATGACGTTTAACAGACATGATTGTATTTGGGTTTGTAATTGCTTGACGCTTCGCAACTTCCCCAACTTGACGCTCTTCATTTTTGAAAGCTACAACAGAAGGTGTTGTACGGTTTCCTTCTGGATTTGGGATAACCTTTGGTTCTCCACCTTCCATAACAGCTACACAAGAGTTTGTTGTACCTAAGTCAATACCGATAATTTTACTCATGGCGAATCCTCCTACTTTTATGTAAATTATTGATTTACTTTTACCATTGATGGGCGAATCACACGGTCTTTTAGTTTATAACCTTTTTGGAATTCTTCAACTACCGCGTTTGATTCAAATTCACTGTCTTCCACTTGCATAATAGCTTGGTGTTCATTCGGATCAAACTGTTTACCAACAGCTTCAATCGCTTCAACACCTTCTTTAGTCAACGCTTCTAGCAATTGACGATGCACCATTTCCATACCTTGTAACAAGGATTTCGTTTGCTCGTCAGTCGCTTCCACTTGCATCGCTCTTTCAAAATTATCAAGAGCTGGCAAAATATCTGAAACTAGACTTTGTGCTCTATATTTATCAGCAGCCTGTTTATCCATTTGGACACGGCGCTTATAATTTTCAAAATCAGCTTGTAGACGTAATGTGCGACCTTCCGTTTCCGTTAGTTTCGCTTGTAACTCATCTACTTTTTCTTGTAAAAGAGCAGCCTCACTTTTTTCTTCTACAGTTTTTTCACTGTTTTCTGGCGTGACAGCTTCTTCAACTTGCGCTTCTTTCACTTCTTCTACCACTTGTTCGTTACGCTCTTCCACAATTTTCACCTCCTTAAAAGGTATTAGGTATCATGCTTAGCACGATTACCTAAGCATTATATATTACACACAGCAATGAAAATTTCATCACTTGAGCGAATGTATTACTCTCATTTACTTTTTAAGTCCGTCTGTAAATTGTCTTGTAAATAACTGCAGTAAACTAATTACACGAGAGTATTGCATTCTCGTCGGACCTAAAATTGCAATTGTTCCAAGTTGCTCTTCTCCAATCGAATACGTTGCAGAAATCAAACTGCAATCCTCCATTGCCGTAGAAGAATTTTCTCTACCAATTTTCACTTGAATTCCGACTTGTTTATGACGCAAAATGTCATAAAACGCAGCCTCATTATCAATCATCGTCAGCAAAGATCTTACTTTGTGAATGTCATGGAACTCTGGTTGCGAAAGCATATTTGCTTTTCCTCCAAAGTATATCTTTTCCGATAAAGGGACTTGAAATGTACCATCTAACATTTTTATTGCACTATCGTAATTATGAACATACCCACGCAAGACTGTAACAATCTCTTTAAAGATTTTATTATGAAGTTCTGCCATAGGTATACCAGATAGCTTTTCATTTAAAATATTAACCATTTTTTCTAAATCTGATAAATCAACAGATTCCGGAACGGTAATCGTTTTACTTTGCACATGCCCTGTATCTGTTACAATAATAGCGACTGCTGTTTGACGATCAAGCGGTACAATTTGTACATTTTTAAGTTTATTTGTGCTCAATTTCGGACCAAGAACAATGGCCGTATAATTCGTAAGCTCTGATAAAATTTGAGCTGATTGTTGTGCAATTTTTTCTGCTTCAAAAATTCTTTCAGCAAATAAATCTTTAATTTGTACAATTTCATCGGTCGGTAAGTTTTGCGGCGCTAAAAGATGGTCTACATAAAATCGGTATCCTTTTTCAGAAGGAACACGCCCAGAAGAACTATGCGTTTTTTCAATAAATCCTAATTCTTCTAAATCAGCCATTTCATTTCGAATAGTAGCTGAACTAAACGTAATTTCATCTTTCTTAGCCAACGTCCTCGAACCAACTGGTTGCGCTGATCCAATAAAGTCATCAACAATTGTTTGTAAAATTAAGAGCTGACGTTCCGTAAGCATCTCATCATCACCTCTGTTAGCACTCTTTGTCTTCGAGTGCTAAATCTATTAATAACTTACCAAAATTGACATTCAATTGTCAACGGAAACGTCACGAAATAACAAAAATTTTTCACGCTTATGGCACATTTAATTAATCAATCAAAAATGACTGGAATACTTCATTCCCTAATAGTTTCCCTTTCCTCGTTAAACAAACATGTCCATCTCTGTTTTCAAGTAATCCTTGTTCTTGATTACTTTGTAACTGCTTTGCAAAAACATGGTCCATCTCCACATTAAATTTCTTTTGGAATTCTAACTTAGAAACACCTTTTGTTTTTCGAAGTCCTAAGAACAACTCTTCTTCCATTTTTTCTTTCTCTGTCACTGGATGAACATCTAAATATGGAAATCCTGTCTCATCAATTTTAGTGAAATATTGCTTGAGCGGACCTACATTTTGAATTCGTTCCCCGTTCACATAGCTATGCGCTCCAGCTCCAAATCCATAATACTCTTCATTATTCCAGTATGTGAGATTATGTCTACTTTCATTATTACCTTTTGAGAAGTTACTAATCTCATACTGGTTATAACCATGTTTCTCCATTTCATCCATTACCATTTCGTACATTTTCGCTTCATGGTCTTCACCTGGAAGTCTTAATTTCCCTTTATTCATTAAGTTATAAAATACGGTTTTCGGTTCCACAATTAAGGAATATGCCGAGAAATGTTGTACACCAAGCGTAAAGGCAATGTCTAATGTTTCCTTTACATCTTCTATCGTCTGTCCTGGCAGAGCATAAATTAAATCTACATTAATATTTGTAAAACCAACTTCCTGCGCTTCTCGAATTGCTACGAATGCATCTTCTCTCGTATGCCTGCGTCCAATCTTCTCAAGTAGCTCATCACGAAACGTTTGCACACCAAAACTAATTCGGTTTACTCCACCTTCTAGCAATACGTTCAATTTCTCTTTCGGTAAATCACCTGGATTCGCTTCAAATGTTAATTCACAATTCGGCGCAAATGGACGCAAACGACGGTTAATGATGTCGAGTAGTTTTTTTGTCTGTTCCATATTTAATGCCGTCGGAGTTCCTCCGCCAACAAAAATCGTTTTCATACTTTCAAACGGTACTTTTTGAACCGTATTTATTATTTCTTTCTCTAAATATTGTAAGTATTGATCAACCGGTTGGCGTTCAATAAATACTTTATTAAAATCACAATAGTGACAAATATGCTGACAAAATGGAATATGAATATATGCAGCTTGTACCAAATATAACTCCTACCTTTCTAAAAAGAAAACCTCCGCACTCCGGAGGATTCTTTACTTCTCTACTGTATTACGGATTTGTTCCATTCGCATTTTTCCCCAATCATACATCATTTCAACGATCGGTAAAAGCGACATACCTAATTCCGTCATATAGTACTCAACACGCGGAGGAATTTCCGGGTATACCGTTCGATCAACAATCCCGTCCTCCATTAACTCTTTCAATTGATTTGACAACACTTTATGAGAAATGCTCGGGAACAGACGTTGCAATTCACTAAAACGATGCGGACCTTCCACACCTAAGTGCCACAATATCACAACTTTCCACTTCCCACTAATTATAGAAAGCGTCAGTTCCTTTTCGCAATTAAAATTACCTTTTTGTATTTTCTCTCGAATATCTTTTCGAATATTTTCGGACATTAATAGTCTCCTAACTCTATATCAATCACTAAAAAGCTCTCTCACTATTGTAAATGAGAGATGCTAAGATGTCTAAAAAGTAGCATATAAAAAAGAAGCCGAACGAACGGCTTCTACTTTTATCACGATTGGTGCGGGCTAATAATTAGCGAAGAATAGAAAAATCCCCACTAATTATAGTTCACTCCATTAGTTATCATCCATTTTCAGTACAGCCATGAATGCTTCTTGCGGCACTTCTACAGAACCAACAGACTTCATACGTTTTTTACCTTCTTTTTGCTTATCAAGAAGTTTACGCTTACGAGAAATGTCACCACCGTAACATTTTGCAAGTACGTTTTTACGCATCGCCTTAATTGTAGAACGAGATACAACTTTATTTCCGATAGTCGCCTGAATTGGCACTTCAAACTGTTGTCTTGGAATTAATTTCTTTAATTTCTCTACAATTACTTTACCACGGTCATACGCTGAATCACGATGTACAATAAATGATAAAGCATCCACTTGTTCATTATTTAAAAGAATATCCATTTTCACAAGTTTAGATGGTTTATAACCAATTAACTCGTAGTCAAATGATGCATATCCTTTCGTATTTGATTTCAATTGATCGAAGAAATCATATACGATTTCTGATAACGGGATTTCATATGTCAATGTAACACGTGTTTCATCTAAATATTGCATATCAATAAACGTTCCACGTTTCCCTTGGCAAATTTCCATTACAGCTCCAACATAGTCATTCGGAACCATAATTGCAGCCTTCACAAACGGCTCTTCTACACGATCGATAGTCTGTGGATCTGGCATATTAGATGGATTATCAACAATAAAATCTTCACCGTTCGTTAAATACACTTTATAAATAACGCTTGGCGCTGTTGTAATTAAGTCAATCTTGAATTCACGTTCAATACGTTCTTGAATAATCTCCATGTGAAGAAGCCCTAAGAAACCACAACGGAAACCAAAACCTAAAGCTTGAGATGTTTCAGGCTCAAATTCAAGAGCAGAATCATTCAATTCTAGTTTTTCTAACGCATCACGTAAGTCGTTATAACGTGCAGAATCGATTGGATATAAACCACAGAATACCATTGGGTTTAATTTTCGATACCCTTTTAACGGCTCTGCAGCCGGACGTTTCGCATGTGTAATCGTATCACCAACACGTGTATCGCCTACATTTTTAATAGATGCTGCCAAGAAACCTACATCACCTACTGTTAACTCGTCACGTTGCGTCGTTTTCGGTGTAAACACACCTACTTCTGTTACTTCAAATTCTTTTCCAGTTGCCATCATACGTACTTTATCGCCAACTTTTACCGTTCCATTTACAACACGGATATATGCAATTACACCACGGTACGGATCATATAAAGAATCGAAAATCATACATTGTAACGGCTCTTCTGAATCACCTGTTGGAGCTGGTACCTTTTCAACGATTTGTTCTAAAATTTCTTCAATACCAATGCCAGCTTTCGCTGAAGCAAGTACAGCTTCCGATGCATCTAAACCAATTACATCTTCTACCTCTTGACGTACGCGTTCTGGGTCTGCACTTGGTAAGTCGATTTTATTAATAACTGGTAAAATTTCTAAATTATTATCAAGCGCTAAATATACGTTCGCTAATGTTTGCGCCTCAATTCCTTGCGCTGCATCCACTACAAGAATTGCACCTTCACAAGCCGCTAAACTACGAGATACTTCGTACGTAAAGTCGACGTGTCCTGGAGTATCGATTAAGTGAAGAATATACTCTTCACCGTCTTTCGCTTTATACGTTAGTTGTACTGCATTTAATTTAATTGTAATACCACGCTCACGCTCCAACTCCATAGAGTCAAGCAATTGCGCCTTCATTTCGCGCTGTGCCAACGCGTTTGTTTTCTCCAAAATACGGTCTGCCAACGTTGATTTCCCGTGGTCAATGTGAGCAATGATGGAGAAGTTACGAATTTTGGACTGTCTTTTTGCTCTTTCTTCTTTATTCATCTATGTTCTCAACTCCTAATAGTCTCGCCAATATACACTAGCACTGATTATATCAATAGAGCAGCAAAGATTCAATGAAAACTCGTGCTGCTTACAATACAAATCACTCTATCTATATCTTATGCGAACAAACCATAAGAGACAAACCTTTTTCAAATTAAAAGACAGCTCTCTTACAAACATAAGACAACCATCCTTCCCGCTACCCTTAACTAAAAATTCCTTTTATTGCCCCAACAACTATATCCGTTCCAAACTTTGTCATATCACGAGCAACACTTGCTATCGCCATACCGATACCTTCTACAACATTAAAACTTCTTAAGCTTTCTAACTGTTTTTGTTTTTCAATAGCCGAAAACGTCTCTCCCGAAATTTCCGATTCAGCCCCAGCGCCTTCTGTTCCTGTCATATGAGCAATTTGTTCATATGACAGCTGACGATATCCTTTCATACTTTTTAAGCCATGATTAGCAAGTCCCACTCCAGCTATCATCATAAGCAAACATAAGACTGTACCGCATATACATAACAGCGTAAATTGACTCAAGCTATTTCTGCCTCTTTCCATCAATGTGTATATGCCCCTGTATTATCCTGATCAATCTGATGATGCAGTGCTGCATTTAAACCGCTGGCTATTACATTTGCCATATCCTCAATAAACGCATCTACTTCTTTTGGAGTTACCATTAAATTATGACCAAGAGGAGATAACACTTCATAAATTAACTTTCTCTTTTCTTCTTCTTCTAACGTACCAATAGCTCCTAAAAACATATTTCGACTCTTTTCATCCGGCATATCTTCTTCTGTTAATTTTTTCTTTTCTCCAAATGTAAAACCTGCTGGCAATAAAGAGCGTGACGGTTTGTTTCCTTCTTTCAGTTCCCGGCCAAAATGTTTCAAAATAAAATCAATTGTATCACTCGTAATCGAAACAGCATCTACCACAGTTGGCACACCAATTGCGATAACAGGAATACCTAATGTTTCTTTACTTAGTTCCTTACGCTTATTCCCAACACCAGATCCTGGATGAATTCCTGTATCAGAAATTTGTATCGTACTATTTACTCGTTCAATAGAACGCGCAGCTAATGCATCAATTGCGATGACAAAGTCTGGTTTTGTCTTCTCAATAATTCCGTAAATGACATCGCTCGTTTCAATCCCTGTAATTCCCATTACCCCTGGACGAATGGCACTAACAGGTCTAAACCCTTCTTCCACACTTTCAGGCTGCAATTTAAACAAATGTCTCGTCACCAGTACGTTCTCTACAACTATCGGTCCGAGTGCATCCGGCGTTACATTCCAATTCCCAAGACCTACGATTAAACAACTCGCTTCTTTTGAAACTCCAACCTCTTCTAAGAAATAAGAAAATTCTTTTGCAAAAATACGCTCTACCTTTTGCTGAAGTTCCGTATCTTGTTGTCGTATACCTTGCACCTCAAGAGTTAAATAACTTCCAGGTTTTTTCCCCATCGACTCAGATGCAATTTCATCAATAGTTACTTTTGTAATTGTAACTCCCTCTTCTTCCCTCTCTTTTACAATAACTCCCTGTATCCCTTTTTGTTCTTCTTGGCGCTCTTGTAGCATTTGGTGCGCCTCTACAGCAAGGTCAGTTCTAACACTATATTTACTTAAATCTAATGGTTCTTTCATCGTATCTCCTCCGTAATTCATAGTAAATATCGTTAGATTTCCCCAAGTTATATTAGGTCATTCTTTCCTTTACGTGAAATTTCATTGATATACTATTGCAATTCTCTTCACCGTTTGATAAAATATCACTTGTTCTATGTAAGAATCGAGTCATTCGATTGCACCAGGGAGGTGAAAAGTATGGCAAACATCAAATCTGCTATCAAACGCGCTAAACTTAGCGAAGAGCGTCGTTCACATAACGCTTCTATCAAGTCTGACATGCGTACTGCTGTTAAAACTGTAGAAACTTTAGTTACTAATAACGATCTTGAAAATGCTAAAGAAGCTTTCAAAACTGCTTCTAAAAAACTTGACAAAGCAGCTCGTAAAGGTCTTATCCACCAAAACGCTGCAGCTCGTCAAAAATCTCGCTTAGCGAAACAAGTAAACGCGTAAGGCGTTTAAAAAACGATCCATTCGGATCGTTTTTTATATACACAAAAAAGTTCACGTACTAAGTACGTGAACTTTTTTGTGTCACTACATATGATTTAACCGCATTAAGAAAAACTCAAGCACAAGTTTCTTATCCATCTTTCCAGTCTTCATACTATAATCAGCTTCCGCCAATTCTATAATAACTTTTTTTAATTCTTCAAAAGAGAAAAACTTCGTTTGATTCATCGCCAACTTTACCCGGTACGGATGTACACCAATATGGGACGCGATTTGATTTTGTCCGTAACCACGCTGTTGCAACTCTTTCACTTGATGCAGCAAGCGGAACTGACTTACTAATAAAGCGAGCAGTTTAATCGGTTCTTCCTGCTGTGTAAATAATCCGTCTAAAATTTGCATCGCACCAGCGATATCTTTTTTCACCACTTTTTCTGTTAAAGCAAACACGTTTTGCTCAACAGATTTCGGCACAAGTTCCGTGACAAGTTTTGGCGTAATTTCTCCGCCCATACCGACGTATAACGTTAACTTGTCCATTTCCTTCGCCAACATTGTTACATTACTTCCCACAAGCTCTAACAATAAACTAACAGCTGCATTATCAATATGCACATGCACCTCATCCGCACGAGAAACAATCCACTTCTGAACATCCTGCACTTGCATCGCATTTGCTTCTATTACATCCGCTGTTTTCTTTAATAGTTTTGTAATTTTTTTTCGTTCGTCTAATTTTTCATAAGGCGCAACAAAAACAAGAATAGAAAAAGGAGATGGCTCCCCAATATATTCTTCTAAAATTTTTATATTTTGTTCTAATTTTTCTTTTTGTGCCGTTAAAAATAGTGGTGATTTTATTAATATAACTTTACGCTCTCCAAAAAAAGGAAGCGTATGCGCATCCTCAACTACATCTTCTAAATACGCTTCTTCCAAATCGTATGTCACAACATTAAACTCTCGATCTTCCTCTTCAAGCGCTTCCGTTGTAATAAGCTTTATCGTTTCATTTATAAAATAAGCTTCCGTTCCATACAGTACATACAACGGAGCGAACTGTTTCTTTTTAATCTTCTTATGTATATCACTCATATTTTTTCCTACTCCCTAACTTAGCAATATATATTTATACTAATGCCCTAGCTTTTGTTTTACAAGTACAAAGGGACGGTCTTTATAACCCGCCCCTTTATTTATATAAAACGCCACGCAATAAGCCCCGGATTTCTTATTGGTGTGCGGTAATCACCTTCCCTTTATTATTTACAATAATAATCTTAGTATAAGTGCCAACTGTTAACATGATTGGAAATGAAAAATTCACGCTACTTAACTAACTAGAAAAAGTATACAAATACTCTATTTCACTTCATATGGAAATTGTAGATTTTTTTCTGACAATATTTTATACTAAAATGGAATGTTGGGGAGGGATTCTAAATGAATGATTTTGAACAAAACGTTCAAAGTAAACGCAATGACGCTATTGATTCAGGGGTAGGATTTATCGTCTCATTTGGTTTTTTCGCAACACTTTTCATTATTGCAACTGTTATTAAATTCATCGGTTCTTAAAGGCTGCTGCTTAACGGCAGTCTTCTTTTTTTCATCTTCTATGTGTTTCATCATATGTGATTTTACTTTGAAAGGTTCCTATTTCTCCATTAAAAACATAGGAAATAGCACCTTGCTTATCCGTACGCCATATATCAATACCCATCTTCTTAAAACGCTCTATAACTTCCTTATGCGGGTGCCCATACCTATTACGCTCCCCCACAGAAATAATCGCTACAGCAGGCTGTACAAGGCTTAAAAATGGATCTGTAGACGATGTTTTACTCCCATGGTGGGCAACTTTTAAAATATTAGCCCGCAAATCAGGATATGTTGATACTATAAACTTTTCTCCTTCTTCTTCTAGATCACCCGTAAATAGCCATGTTAGTCCCCCTAGTCTGGCCCATAGTACAATCGAAGAGTCATTTTCTCCCTTTTCTTTCCCCTTTGGAGCTAATACGAAAAATTCCGCTTCATTTACCCTCCAACCTTCCCCTTCTCCTACTACACTTATCTTCATGCTCTTTTCTAACGCCTTTTTCTTCACCACTTTTTCCAATACAGCATCTTGTTCCTTTCTCCCAAATACAACTTCTTTTACAATAATAGATGACAGCAAATCCAGCGCAGCACCTATATGATCCGCATCTCCGTGCGTTACAATTAATTTATCAATCGTTTTTATACCTTCTTTTTGTAAAAAAGGAACAAGAATATCATGCCCAACAGAAAATTCATGCTTTTTCTGTTGCCACGCTTCCTTCTTGACAGGAAGGGCTCCTCCTGTATCAATAAGATAAACCTCTTTATCGTATGGAAGACGAATTAATATCGCATCTCCCTGTCCAACATCAAGAAATGTAACACTCCCACTTTCGCGAAAATATGGATATACATAATGACAAGTACTAATAAAAAGAAACACACCCACAACTATGCACAAATTTTTTTTCGTTATTACCCTTTCCCAAATCACAAATATACTAACGATACTAAAACAATATATAGCCACAAGAAATAAAGGAGTTTGACCAAAAGTAAGTCGGATGAAAGGGAAACTTTCACAGTAACTTAGAAAATCATTAGAAATGGTTAAACATAGTGAAAGTACATATGCAATTCCTTTTGCGAAAAATGGAATAACCGGCATACATATAAGAATAATGATGCTACACGGCAATACAATAATGGATAGAAAAGGAACATATATAAGATTGAGGAAAATGCTATAAGGAGAAAAATAACCAAAATGATATAACAAGATGGGGGTACTAGCGAGCTGTGAAATTATAGAAATGTAAATAGAATTTCGAACTATCCCATTACTACGCCCTAATAATATCGGCGCAGATAGTAGTAAAGAAAAACTACCTACAAATGAGAATTGAAATCCAATGTTGAAAATAAGATACGGATCGTATATAAGCATACATATAGCTGTTATACTTAAGGCGTCTAGACTAGATAAGCGAACAGAGCACATGAAAGCTACCAATAATAAAACTCCTGTTATAGAAGCCCTCACAACAGATGGCGACGCCCCAGCTATGATCATATACAGAGGAATGCAAACTATAAGGCATACTGTTGCTGTCTCTTTCGTCACACCACTTCTTAGCAAAACAAAATACATTATAACCATTAATAGTACGATATGCGATCCTGAAATTGCTAACAAATGTATAAGACCAAATTGTTGATATTGCTCTTCTACTTCAAACGTCATTTGTTGTCGATCTCCAAATAATAATGCGTTCATAAATGCACCTGATTGTTCCGGGAACATTTCTGTAACTTTCGAGATTGTTTGTTGCCTGAGAAGGAAAATCCATTGCACGAGTGACAACGATGTTTTGTGACATTCAGAAATGTATGTCACATCAAATATAAAATGTATTTTTTGCTGATATAAATAATTACGATAATCAAAAACATGAAAATTCCGGGCAGTTTGTGGTTCTTTCACCTCCCCTTTAAATGTACACGATATACCTACATGTAATTGTTGCAACTGCTTCTTTTCCGAAGCAGATTGTATTTTATAATTTAACTGCACTAAGTTTTTATTCTGATCTTCAATTTGAAAAGAGAGACGATCCCCATTAATTAGAGGTGTATTTTGCACGACCCCTCGTGTAACTTCATAGGACTCCCCTAGCGGCTTATTTAGACTCTGAACATACGTGGTGTACATAACGCCACTAAAACACGCTATTATACAAAATATGAAGGTTTTACGCGAAGTACGATATAAACAAAATAAAACATAACAAACGAAACAACAAGCAGCCAACAAATGCGATGTGGAAAAGGTAATTGCAATCCCAATTATAAACGAGATTGCAACATAGCCCCATTGCCCATTCAACTCATACTCACTCCTTATAGCATCATTTTCGCTTTAGTGAATACACGCTGTAATTCTTCCATTGATAAATTATCTTTTTCTAAAGCTGCGAATAATTCCTTTAGCTGTAAATGACGCTCTTGTTCCTCTAGCGATGTAATATCGTATTCTAGCGGAACGTGCTTTACTGTTACACTCGCTTGTTCAAATAACTCTACGGCATACGGATGATTTTTATAGTCCTGTGCATAATAAACCGCTGTAACACCACTTTGAATAATCGCCTTACAGCACTGCAAACAAGGAAAATGTGTGACATAAATTTCCGCTTCCTCTGTTTTTGCACCAAATTTCGCACATTGCAATAAAGCATTCATTTCAGCATGAATTGTACGAACGCAATGATTATCAATGACATAGCAACCATCGTCTATACAATGCACACCACCTTTAATTGAACCGTTATATCCACCAGCAATAATTCGTTTATCACGAACGATTGTCGCTCCTACCGCAAGCCTTGTACATGTACTACGTAAAGATAGTAGATGGCTTTGCGTCATAAAATATTGATCCCATGAAATTCGTTCCATATTTTTCACCTTCTTTTTTGTCTACTTGTAGTGTAGCGAAAAAAGAAAAACTTCGTCAATCTTTTATGGAATAATAATTTGATCTTTTATTTTCTCTAAAGACTTCGCACCAATCCCATCAATTTCTAATAAATCTTCTATTTTCTGAAACAGACCATGTTCTTCTCGATATTTCAAAATACTTTCCGCTTTCCGAGAACCAATGCCTGTTATTTTTTCAAGTTGCTCTTTAGAAGCTGTATTTATTTGCACTTTACCCTCGCTTTTTGAAAAAGTAGCCCCTTCTTGCACTGGCTCATTCTTGTTAGGAACATAAAGAAGCATTTGGTCTTGGACCATTTGCGCCAAATTCACTTTCTTCACATCTGCATCCGGCAACAAACCACCAGCTTTTTCAACCGCCTCCTTCACCCGGTCCCCTTCCTTCATTTCATACACACCCTCTTTAAAAACCGCCCCTTTCACATCAATTATAATTATTTTTTTCTGCTCCTTTGCATCCAATACTTTCGGTTTACTTTTTTTCTCCACATCTTTCACTTGAACTTCCGTTGTAACGAGCGATCGCTCTGTTTGCTGATTCGTTTTCCAGAAAAAAAGAAAAATCAAAGTGCCAATAATAACCACTAATCCCAACCATTTTTTCGGAAAATCCCACATCATTTTACACCTCTAATCATAAATTTATAACATCATTCATATTGTTTAGGAGAAAGCTGTTACGAAGGAGGGATGAAACATTGAACATAGGAATTATAGGGACAGGGAACATGGGGAGTATACTAATCGATGCATTTTTAGAAACCCGTGCTGTCAAACCTTCGTGCCTTACTATTATTAATCGGACGCCTGCCAAAGCATATCATATAAAAGAAAAATACCCTTCTGTTCATATAGCCAAAACAATCCAAGAGGTAATCGAACAATCCCAGCTTATTTTCATTTGCGTAAAACCGATAGATATATACCCTATTCTACAAAAATACGCTGACCATTTTTCAGACGAAGATTGCTTAGTTTCTATCACAAGCCCCATATCTCCATCACAATTAGAAACACTTATACCTTGCCACGTCGCTCGTATCATTCCAAGCATCACAAACCGCGCCTTATCCGGCGCATCACTATTTACATTTGGAAATAACTGCTCTGAAGAATGGCAACAAAAACTACTTCGTCTATTCAAAAACATTTCTACTCCCCTTGTTATAGAAGAAGATATAACGCGCGTTTCATCTGATATAGCAAGCTGCGGCCCTGCTTTTTTTAGTTATTTATTACAATGTTTCATTAACGCTGCTGTAGATAAAACAAATATTACACATGAAGAAGCCACTACTTTAGTAAGTGAAATGGTCATTGGAATGGGGAAATTACTTGAAAAAGAAATTTTCACATTACCTACTTTACAAGAAAAGGTATGCGTTAAAGGCGGTGTTACAGGAGAAGGTATTCGTATTTTAGAAGAGCACGTTGGGGATATGTTTCATAAATTAATCGAACGGACACATGAGAAATTTGATGAAGATTTAAAATGCGTTGAGCAGCAATTCAATAAACACACATAATAAATACGCCATCGTAATCCCAAACCCTTTTTATTAATACTTATCTTTTTCATACTACATTTTCACTAAAACTAGCATTTTTACACTTTACACATATCATCTTTTTATTTTTCTAGAACTAAAACTACATCTTTTCTATAAAACAAAAGCAACCTTATCGGTTGCTTTTCTTTTATCCATTCTTCTTCGCCATAAAAAAGATGCGCTCTGTTTGTTCTGTCACTTCAATTCGTTCAAAGTCACCTGTGACGCGAAGCACTGTAAACCCAGCTTCTTCAAGCCATTTTGTTAACACTTCAACTGAATACGCACGTTGCACGTGACATTCGTCAAAACGATGATACACATCTTCTTCTGAATCTTGTACAAAGAATGTCAAATCATGTTCCACACTATCTGATTCTTCTCCAGGGAAGCAGTTCCAAATAAGTGATATTTCTTCGCCGTTCACTGTATATGTTTCATTTTGAAATACGTGATGTATTTTATATAAAGAGTGTACATCGAATAAAAACAAGCCATCCTGACGTAAATGGTGGAAAACTCTTCTAAATGTTTCTTGCACTCCATCTTCTTGCAATACATAATTTAATGAGTCACAAAAGATTGTCACACAATCAAATTCACCAGGAACATCGAGTTCTCTCATGTCTTGTTGGTAAAAAGGAATAAAATAGCCTTCTCCCCCCAATTTTTGCTGCGCGACAGTTAACATTTCTTCCGAAAGATCTACACCAATTAAGTCATAACCTTTTCGCACAAGCGGAAGTGTTACGTTACCAGTTCCACATGCTACGTCAAGGATTCTTGCCTCTTTCATAGATGCCTGTTGTAAACTTTCCTCTGTGAATTCCACCCATTTATCATAAGGGACATCATTCATCAGTTCGTCATACAGCAAAGCAAATTGTTCGTATTTCATTGATCTAGCTCATCTGCAATATCTTCACGCGGCACATCGCCCCATAGACGCTCTAAATTATAGTGATTACGCTCATCTTTATGGAATACATGAGCAACCACATCACCAAGGTCTACTAAAACCCAACGCGCTTCATCAAAGCCTTCCATACGTTGTACGTTAATTTCGAACTCATGTGCCTTCGCTTTAATTTCACGTGCAATTGCTTGTACTTGCTTGTCTGAATTTCCGTGACAAATAATAAAATAGTCTGCAATCGGTGAAATACCTTGCATATTTAGTACAACCATATCTTCTGCTCTCTTATCATCAGCTGCTTTTGCCGCTAATACTAATAACTCTTTATCTTTCATTTATTAATTTCCTCCTTGATAACTTCATTGTATGTTTGGAATGTTAATGGATAAATCGTTTGATCTTTTTCCATTAAAAATTGAATTGTTCGCTTTAAAGCAAACAGTAAAGCTTGATTTATATCTTTATATGCGAGTTTCCTCGCTTCTTCCACACCAGGAAACTTACGTCCTGGTTCAATGTAATCTGCTACATAAATAACTTTATCTAACATTGTCATTTTTTCATGACCACTTGTATGATATGTAATAGCTTGTAGAATTTCAGGATCAGTAATGCCTACTTCTTTTTCTACTAAGTATGCCCCAACAGGTGCATGCCATAACTCTTTGTTATAGTGCAGTAGATCCTTTGGCAAAGCTTCTCCCTTAATAATCTCTTCCATTTCTGGAATCGCTCTACATTTTGCATAATCGTGAAATATAGCAGCCGTCTCTGCCTTTTTCTCATCTACACCATATAATCGGGCAAGTTCAATCGCTGTTTCCATTACACCAACCGTGTGTATATAACGTTTTTCATGCATTTGTTGTTTGACAATACTAAGTGCTTCCTCACGATTCATACAACCCATTCCTCTCGATATATACCTGTACTTTTTCGGGGAGTAAATATTTGCACGTTTTCTTCGTCATATATCTCTCACGTAACAGAGAAGAAGAAACTGCAAACTCCGGAATTTCCACTTTTACGATATCATAAGGCGTATGTAATGTATAACCTGGTCTTGCAACTCCAACGAAAGTCACAAGCTTAAGTAACTTTTCAATGTTATACCACTTCGGCAAATACTCAACCATGTCTCCGCCAATAATAAAGTGAAACTGCACATCCGGATACTTCTCCGTTAATTGTACCATAGTATCGTACGTATAAGATGGGCCTTCTCTGTCTAGCTCTTCTAAACAAATTGAAAAGTATGCTTCTTCCTCAATCGCTATTTGCAGCATATTTAATCGACTTTTCACACTCGTAATGTTACGTCCTTGCTTGTGCGGTGGAACTTGATTCGGCAAAAACCATACCTCTTCCAACCCTAAAGCATGATACACTTCATTTGCAATTAACAAATGCCCATTATGAGGTGGATCAAACGTGCCACCAATAATGCCAATTTTTCTCAAAAGAAACGCTCCTTCCTTTTACATACAGCAACTCTCCCCATACAAATTCGAAGAGAGCCCACTGTTAATAAAAGTTCAATTGGTTTCGCTTTCTACATATCAAGCGTCCATTACGAAATAACTCACGTATATCTTTTATCGAGGAAGCTTAATCTGCTTATTTTCTCTTGATTCTTTGTATAAAACAATTGTGCTTCCGATTACTTGAACGATTTCAGCTCGTGCACCTTGTGCAAGCTCTTCTGCAACTTCACTACGATCAAATTCACAGTTTTGTAATACGCTCACTTTAAATAGTTCACGAACTTCTAATGCTTCTCCAATTTGTTTCACCATATTTTCATTCACGCCACCTTTTCCAACTTGAAAAATCGGTGTTAAATGATGTGCCTTTGCACGTAAAAATCTTTTTTGTTTTCCTGTTAACATATAATTAGCCTCCAAGCTCTCTCATTACTAATTGTTTCATTCTATCAATATTCGGCACACACCCTGTCCACATTTCAAACGCAAGTGCACCTTGATAAACGAACATATCGATTCCATTTTGAATTATTGCACCTTGTTCTTTCGCATCGCCTAAAATTTTCGTCTCAAATGGATTATAAATAATATCAGAAACAATCGTTCCTTGTTTCAATGAACGAATTTCCAGCGGCGTATACTCAACATGTGGATGCATACCTATCGTTGTTGTTTGGATGATAATATCATATTCCCCTTGATTTTCTGCTGCACATTCTAACGATAGAGCATGCGAATTAACATTTGCCATGCACCCAGAGATAAGGTTTTTCGCCTTATCTCTCGTACGATTAGCAATATCAATTTCTTTCACACCTACATCGGCAAGCGAGAAGTAAATAGCTCGGCTAGCACCACCTGCACCGATTAATAAAATACGTTTCTCTTGAAGTGGATCTTCACTAATTGACTGCAGGGCACGAACAAAACCAATTCCATCTGTATTATACCCAATCAATTTTCCATCTCGATGAACTACTGTATTTACCGCACCGATTTGCCTTGCTAACGGGGCAATCTCATCCAAGTACTCCATAATTGCAACTTTGTGCGGAGTCGTTACATTAAATCCTGAAATACCTAATGCTTTCAAACCTTTTACTGCTTCCCCTAGCGCTTCTTCTTCTACAAGAAACGCATGGTAATGGGCATCCATATTCAAGTGTTCAAATGCATCGTTATGCATAACGGGTGATAATGAATGTCCAATTGGATTTCCGATTACACCATATAATTGTTTCATAAATCCCTCTCCATATTAAATTAAAGATTTACGTAATGAAACACTTACTCCTTTTGGTACATGAGCAACAATTTTCGCTCCTGATTCATTTACAGTAACCCAGCCCAATCCAGAGAATACAACATCCGTTTTCGGCTCACGAATATTAAATTCATATTTCACAAACTTAGGCATATTTTCTAATTCTTCTGGTGTCGGTGGATTCAATAATTCTCCAGCGTGTTTTTCGTACAATTCATCAGCCTTTTCAAGCTTTGTACGATGGATTGTTAAACGGTTTGAGAAATGACAAGTGAATGCACGACGGCCCCCACTTACATAATCAAATCGTGCTAATCCACCAAAGAATAATGTTTGTTCTTCATTTAATTGGAATACCATTGGCTTAACTTCTGTAGTCGGTGTAATAAGCTTTAAGCTTTGTTTCCCAACATAATGCGCCATTTGATGATGATTAATAATACCTGGTGTATCGTATAAAGATGACGTTTCGTCTAATGGGATATCAATTAAATCAAGCGTTGTTCCTGGGAAATGTGATGTTGTAATTACATTCTCAGTCTCATCACTAAACTCTTTAATCATACGATTAATAAATGTTGATTTACCAACATTCGTACATCCAACAACATAAACATCTTTACCCTCGCGGTAATGCTCAATTGCATCAGCAAGTTCAGCGATTCCTTGTCCTTTAGCTGCACTAATTAAAAAGACATCTTCTGGTTTTAAACCAAGTTGCTTTGCACTATAGCGCATCCAATGTTTTACTTTATCATGCTTAACTGACTTTGGAATTAAGTCAGCCTTATTCCCTACAAGTAATACTTTATTGTTCCCTACAAAACGATGTAAGCCCGGTAACCAGCTACCATTGAAATCGAAAATATCTACGATTTTAACCACTAGTGCGTCTGATTGTCCAATTCCGTTCAAAATACGAAGGAAATCATTATCTGTTAAAGATACATCTTGAATTTCGTTATAATGTTTCAAACGAAAACAACGTTGGCAAATTACTTGTTCTTTTTCTAAAGATGATACAGGAGCGTATCCTACTTCATTTTTATTTTCTGTTTGAATTTCTACACCGCAACCAATACATTTAATTGTTTCAGTCAAACTTTATTCCTCCCAGTTAATTAAGCCTTTTTTCTTCATGTTTCTCATAATTCTTCGTTCAATTTTCCGATTAAATCGTGTCACCAATCCGTCCGTTTGCGCTACCGGTACAACTAAAATTGTATGAAGTCCCACACGATTCCCGCCGAGCACATCCGTTAGTAACTGATCTCCAATTACTACAACTTCATCTGGCTGCAGGTGCATCTCATGTATCGCACGCTTAAATGCGCGAACAAACGGTTTGCGCGCACTATGAATAAACGGAATACCTAATGGGTCAGCGAAGTCTTTAACGCGTTGCTCGTTGTTATTTGAAACGACCGTTACTTGAATATCATTTTCTTTCATTTTCAAAAACCACTCTTCAAGCTGTGGCGTTGCGTTTGGACGATCCCATTCAATTAAAGTGTTATCTAAATCAGTAATAACTCCTTTAATTCCACGTTTTTTCAAATCTTCTGGTTGAATATGATATATATTTTTCACATATTCATTTGGTAAAAATAACTTCAATTTCTTTCACCTCTTTGAGGATTTTTCATAAAATTTTTCGACAACATTTTTCGATAGATAACCTGTGGATAAACTTGTACACACTTTCCACGTTAATTTTTCAGTCAATTTGGAATTTACTAACAATCTATCCACATTTTATCCACTGAGTTATGTGGATAACCTCTTGTTTGTGACTGTCATATTTTTTTGGTACATTAAATGCAACAACGAATCAATCCTTATATTATTAGGAGGTGACTCACCTTGAAAACAAAACATATGGAACAGTTATCTACTGATTTACTCACTGAGTCTTATTATAAAGCAAAAGAACTAAAATTAAATCCCGACTTCATTTTACTTATAAAACAAGAAATTATTAGACGCTCGTTAGAGGACAAGCTCGTCAAATCTTCTTGAGTACATATAGATTGCTGATTGACCTGTAAAAAGAGCCATCCTGCGATGGCTCTCGAATAAACAAGTACTCCCATCTAGGGGATTTCTTCATTAAGCATCTTTGTCCACATTTCTTAATTAGAGCTTCATAAGTATATTATAAAACCTTTTCTTTACTTATGAGATACTCGGGTTGCAATTTTTTCACCAAGACGCAGCTCTTGCCCACTTGTCAATTCCTGCACTGCTTTAATCATATCTTTTTCAAATAATAAAACAACTGTTGAGCCAAATGTAAAGTATGCCATCTCTTCACCTTTTTGAACAGTACTTCTTTCATGAAGGAGCTCGATACTATTAACAAACATAGCACCTACTTTTACAAGTGCCATATGTTCGCCGTCACTATTTACTTCTGTAACAGAGCGATAATTTTTTGACAATGGTTCTTTCCCATACTCCATACCCGCTGCATTTACCGGATATGATTTTCTACCGAGTACAAATCTTTCAGTCACAGAGCCAGAAAGCGGGCTATGAATGCGATGATAATGACTTGGACTCAAATAAATCACCATATATGTACCGCCTGCATATCGCTTTGCACGCTCTTCATTACCTAGCATATCCACAATTGAATAACGCTTTCCTTTTATATCGAATGTTTTTGTATCCTCAATAGGACCTTGATCAGCAAAAACACCATCAACAGGACTAACGATACTCGATGCATCAGTATCAATACTACGCTTTCCTTCTTTTAGCCTACGTGTAAATAAATCATGCAATGTTCCATATTCCTTCAAACCCTTTTCCATCTCATCTTGATTAATTTGAAAAACTTTCACATACGATGGAATAATGATAGAGCTCAAACGAGATTGTGCAAATTTACGTAATATATAAGAAGTAAAACGACCATTTGTAAGTTCGATCATAAGTCGATATAATGTCCGTCGCAAATTACGAAACCTCCTAATCAGCCTATAACTTTAGTTTCCCCTTCTTTTCTCTCTATATCATATGTAAAATTGGTTCTTATTCCCACATATAGAATGGAGCCGTCTCGTTATACACGAAGAAAAACTAAGTATAATTTTTATTCTTAAATTGTTTAGCACCTTCTAATATTACAGATAGAACCCGCCATTTTCAACAGTGAACATGTATTTCTTCTTAGAACAGCTCGTTTTCTTTCCGTTTTCCCGAAAGAAAAGCAGCCACTTTTAAAGTGTAGCTGCTTACAATACACATTATTCTTTTGCTTTTTTCTCTTTCTCAGCCCGCACAAATTCATGGAACATTTTCATTAAAGCACGCTTTTCAATTCGCGATACGTAGCTTCTTGAAATACCGAGTGCCTTCGCAATCTCCCTCTGTGTTTTCTCTTTATCAAGCCCAAGTCCAAAACGCTTCACAATTACTTCTTTCTCTCGTTCGTCCAAAATATCGATATACTCTTTAATTTTTTCTAACTCCATACTAAGCTGAATCATATCAATTACATCTTCAGATTCTGATTTTAATATATCAATAAGTGATATTTCATTACCCTCTTTATCTTGCCCAATCGGATCATGAAGTGAAACGTCTTTTTTCGTTTTCTTTAGCACACGTAAATGCATCAAAATTTCATTTTCGATACAGCGTGCTGCATATGTTGCAAGCTTAGTTCCTTTCCCTGCTGAATAGCTTTCAATCGCTTTAATAAGCCCAATGGTACCAATTGAAATTAAATCTTCTGCATCTTCACCAGTGTTTTCGAATTTCTTAACAATATGAGCTACAAGCCGTAAATTATGTTCAATTAAAAGATTTCTCGCTTGAGCATCACCTTGCTCCATTAACTCTAAGTACTTTCTCTCATCATCTGATGATAACGGCTGCGGGAACGCATTGTTCTTCACATAAGAAACAAATACAAACACTTCTCGAACCATATATCCAATTGCGGCGAATAGACTCAAACCTTTCACCTCCGCCAAAATAGTGGTCTTTACTATGTGTATGTGGGCATGAGGTTGTTTGTGTCTGTACGATGTAAATATGGAACTCTTAACTTAATGGCATTCTTAAATCACTCAACGCTAATCATTAAATTTTTCTATAAACATAGTAAAAGCCAATCGAAACGTATCGATTGGCTTTTACTAATATTCACTCCAAATTTTCTTTCCAGTATGCGCATCTATGTAACGAATTTTCCGACTACAATCGACGGATTCTTTATGATTTTCACTCCTCGTTTGTTTATACAGCAGTTTATATTTCATTTCCTCTGCATCATGATCTATACACCATTCTAATTTTACTCGAATGACCTCTTTATATATTTCTAACGCTTTTTCTTTTGTTACTTTTGGTGCTGTTTCATGTGCAAGTAACTCTTCTATTATATTGCTAGGTTTTCCCGAGTAGTGCATCACAGCACCATTTTCTGTATTAATGTTGACCATGAATTCCCTATACTCTACCGGAATTTCATTCACATATACTGAAAAGACAAATCTTTCAATCCCTTCATCTTCGTCACGTTCATCCCAAAGGCGAAGATATTGTGTAACATCTGGAATAACATGTTCTAAAAATTGAAGTGCTTTTTGTAAACATTCCTCTCTAGACAGTATTTGTTTTACTTCTTTATCGTCTGCCAGTTTTATAAAACCAATTAATTCATTGGTTGATTTATCAATCGTAATGCCAACTAAATTATTATATTTTAACATCGGTAAATGCTTTTTAAAGAATTCATTCATTAAATATGGATTCTTTTCTTCTTTCTGTTTTTGTAATTCCTCTTTCGAAACAAATTTCATCCTTATTCCATCTTCATTTTCTGTCTCAGCCACTTTTGTAAAACTTTCTTTATCCCAGTCAAATAAATCGAATATATCATCTTGTTGACTACCTTTTTTCGGTTTTTCAACAGCTACAGTTGGAGGCAATTTATAATGATCTGGGTCAAACAAATCTTTACCTGTACTTGCATCAATAAACGCATGACTAGGTTCTGGTTCATATACAAGATGATAGCCTTTTACTTCCTCACCATTTTCATATTTACATGAAGAATGTGTTAAATCCACAAATACAAGTCTCATATCTTGTCTAGCTCTCAAAGTTTCTAAAACGACGTTCTCCTCAACAATTTCAATTGGCCATAACGGTTTTTTCTCTATAGTTTTTTGTCCATTGTAATGAAAATGCACAACATTACCTGAAGGATGAATTCGCACAACACATCCTGTATTCGGCAATGGATATCCATTCACTTCCTGCATATAATTTATTTCTTTCCAACCACGCCAGTCATCCTTAACTGACACATATGTATAAAATTCTAATCCTTCTTCCACATGTTTTTTTATAAATACATTTGCAATCTCTCTTGCCTTATTCTCCTCTATCGCTTCTTTATCACTCGAAAAATAATTTTCATCATCTATCCTGAATTCAAATAAATTACCAGTATGCCTATTTAATGAAATTTGTATCTGTTTCTCCTCATCCTCTTTATGCCCCCACCATAATAAATGATGAGGATCATCCACTCCTTCTTGATCATCTACAACAAGCCTATATTCATCTGGAATTTCAATAATATGAGCCACTTTCTCTTTTCTTTTTTTATCTTTTGGATTCATCATACCCTCTCCTTTATTACAATTTAAGGTAATTATAACAAACAAAACCAAAAACCATTAGCAAAAAGACAAAAAGCTGAAACAATTAGTTCATACGAATTTCACATGAATCTATTACTATAGGAATTGTACATAGTGAAATTACTAACAATGACGTTTATTCATATATAATTTCATTTGAAAGGGGTTGAAAAGATGAAAACTAAATATCGCTTTATGATCTCATCATTTGCTGCTTGCGCCTACATGATTTGGTGTTTAGTATAATAACAACTTCACTTGTAAATAAGAAAAGGTGTGTATATAAATGGAATATAACCAATCAACAGTTAACTACTGGAAAGCTTTTGTATTACCTTATACATTCGCTTTAGAAGAGTTAAAAACTAAATTTGAAATTATGAACCGGGAAGCTCAATTTTTAGAAGACTACAACCCGTTTGAACATATAAAAACAAGACTTAAACAACCCGAAAGTATCATTAGGAAGCTTGAGCGTAAAAACTTATCACCAACAGTTGAAAATGCTCAAACACAATTACAAGATATTATTGGCATCCGTATTACATGTTGCTTTGTAGAAGATATTTATCATTTAAAAGAAGTTATTGAAAATCGTGGAGATATGGAAATTGTAGAAGTAAAAGATTATATTGCTAATCCAAAAGGAAATGGCTATAAAAGTTTGCATATGATTATTAAATATCCATTGTCACTAAATTCTGGTACGAAAGATGTCTTTGCAGAAATTCAATTACGTACACTTGCCATGGACTTTTGGGCAAGTTTAGAACATAAGCTTTACTACAAATATGAAGGAAATATACCTGACTATTTGAAAGATGAACTACATGACGCTGCTATGAAAGCTGAAGACCTCGATAATAAGATGGCAACAATCCGTCAAGATATTGATGACATTGAAGCATGTTCAAATCAAATTTTATTACCACTTTAAAAGGTTCTCTCCTATGAGAACCTTTTTATCCCGCTATTTGCGGGCAGTAAGACTCCCACTGATTAAAGTTTCACTTTATTTCTTCTCTATCGTACGAACCTCTTCAATCTTCCACCCTTCTTCTTCTTTTCCAAGTGCGTACTGCATTTTCTTCTGAAGAGTAACCCCTCCATCTACTTCTTTTTCCTCCGTTTCAACAATAACAAGCCCACCTTTAAGAGCTTTCATATTCATATGTTCTAACTCTATTTTCTTATTTCCCTTTTGAAATGCCGCTTCCTTTTGTGTTTTTAAGTCTTCAGCACTAGGCATCTTCTTTGAAAATAACTCCATATGTTCAGCAAGATTTTTTTCATTCGTTGTCCGTACAAATGCCTCAATAACATCTTGAATGGATTTCTCTTCTTCTTTCGTTATATGTACCTTTTCCTCAGTTTTCCCAGCAGATTTTTGTTCTATATTATTCTCTTGAGATTGACATCCAACTAGCAATAATACGAATACTAGAAGGAATCTTAATTTCCCTAAAAAAACGCTCATCTTTCCATCTCCTAAAAAGAAAAGTGAGGCATTTCGCCTCACTTTCATTTATAATTAGCGTCTTCCTTTATTCGGATCGCCGCCGCCAACGATGTCAAAGACACGTTTAGCTATATTTGTATTCTCTTGAACGCCAGAGAATAAGTATTTACCTGGTCCGAATGCATATACGTTCACATCTTCACCTGTATGTCCACCCGTTGTCCAACCTGTAACCGAACGCTTATTGAAGATATCTTCAATTGCATTATCAATCTTTGTTACATCTTTTGATGGAGCTATATCATTTACAGCTTTAATTTCTTCTGGTGTTAATTGTAGATCAATATACTTTTTCAATGTTTCTTCTACATTTGCACCTTTTACAATCTCATTTGCCATAAAGTCTGGCGTACGTTTCGCAGCTTTAATCGGATCTACTTTAAAGTTATACTCACCATTCGCACCTAAAGATAATCCGCCAGTAGCATGGTCTGCAGTTGCAACAACTAATGTGTTCTTATCTTTTTTCGCAAACTCAATTGCTGCTTTAAACGCTTTTTCGAAGTCTTCCATTTCACTCATTGCACCGACAATATCATTATCATGTCCAGCCCAATCAATTTGACTACCTTCGACCATTAAGAAGAAACCGTCTTTATTTTTGTTCAAGCGCTCAATCGCTGCATTTGTCATCTCTTCTAATGAAGGTGTTTTGTCAGTACGGTCAATCATTTTGTCTAAACCACCTGGTGCAAATAAGCCAAGAACTTGATCGCTTTTATCATTTAATAATTGATTACGATCTGTTACATAACTATAACCAGACTTCTTAAATTCTTCTGTAAGATTGCGGTCTTTTCTAACAAAGTTCTTTACGCCCCCGCCAAGCATAACATCTATTTTATGCTTACCTTTAATTTTTTCATCAAAGTAATCATTTGCAATTGCGTCCATATTTTTACGACTAATATCATGTGCACCGAATGCAGCTGGTGTTGCATGCGTAATTTCAGAAGTTGCAACGAGTCCCGTTGACTTCCCTTTTTCTTTCGCTTGCTCCAATACTGTTTTCACTTCAGCTTTATCATTATCTACTGCAATAGCTGCGTTATATGTTTTTATACCTGCTGACATCGCAGTAGCTGCCGATGCAGAGTCTGTAATATTTTCATGTTCATCTTCTGGATATGTTTTTTGTGTTCCTACAAGATGCTTATCAAATTCTGTAGATTCCATCTCAAATGTTTTTGGATTATCTTTCATATAACGATGAGCTGTCATATATGAAGGCCCCATACCGTCCCCAATTAATACAATGACATTTTTAATTTTTGCATTGTTTCCGTTCTCATCTGCATTAACCTCACTAGAACGCGTAAAATTCCATGTTGCTACCGAAGTAACTGCTAACGACGCCACAACTGCAAATGGCCATGCTTTTTTTACAAACTTTTTCACTGTCTTGTCCCCCTAATTAGGTTATTCATTTCCCACTATCAAATTTAATAGAAGACTGTTAAGAGAAAATGAGTTATATGTAAATTTTTTGTTAACTTATGTAAATTTAAGTTATAATTTGTATAAGTTTGTCTTTTCATATCAAGCATACTCCCCTTTACAAAGATAAATATAAACATGTTGGATTTCTTTTAATACGAACCTATTATTTTACATTTCTTAATATTATTCTTATTTTTTCTAATTTAAATAGAAATATGGTGAACTTTATGAAAACAGTAAAACTAGACGAATCTTCCATTCCAGCCTTACTCTCTCTTTGCGAATCAGTTGGGTGGTTACAGCATGCGAGTTTTATGAAAGAGCAATTCCATATGTACCTTTCCATTGGCACAATTTTTGGCTATGTACATGAGAATAAACTTATTGCAGCGGGCGGGGTCTTTTCGTTTGCCCCTGGATTTTCTTCTATCGGTATGTTAATCGTGCATCCTGATTTTCAAAGAAAAGGAATTGGCCGTATTTTGTTAAACAATAGCTTAAAAGTAACTTATCCATCGCTCCCTATTACACTCATTGCAACAAAAGCTGGTGAATCCTTATATGTATCTTATGGATTTCAATCAATAACAACAATTCATCGTTTCGAAAAACAAGCGGCTCATATAAGTACAAATTCTTTTCCCATAAAACAAATTCAGCAAGCCGATCTTCAATCTCTCATTTTTCTTGATCAAACTGCGACTGGTGCAGATCGTTCTAAGCTTTATTTATCACTACTATCGAGAGCAACTTACTCCTTTAAAATAGAGCGGGATAATCAAATAGATGCTTTTGCTTTATGCATACAAAAAGGAAATGTACTATGTATCACTCCGCTTATTTCAAAAAAAGAAAAAGACGCTATTCAGTTATTAGAAATAATTTGCAACTCGTGGAATGGGACAATACGCATTGATGTTCCGCACTCACAATTCATTTTCCGTCAATTTCTTCAAACAGAAAATTTCCAGGAAACGCTCCTTTCACCTCTTATGATAAAGAATGGTAATCAACTTCCTGGAAATCGTAATATACTATTTGCTATGATAGATGCAGCGTTATGTTAGAAAGGGGACACCTAATTGAAGCGATTTAGCTATTTTATGGTAGGTTGTCTTACTCTTACACTATTAGTAGGATGTAGTGCAGCAGAAAAGCCAGTAGAACAAGTAAAACAAGTTAAAAATACAATTACAGCGAAACTAGCTACCGAGGAAAAAATGGTAGAGATAGATGGTCAAACGATTTACTTTAAAAAGATTGGTGATGAAAAACCACCTTTACTTATGATCCATGGATTTGGAGGATCATCCAATGGTTTTCAAAAGGTTTACTCAGATTTAGCAAAAGATCATACGATTATTTCTGTTGATGCTTTAGGATTCGGACGTTCCTCTAAACCGATGGATTTTTATTATTCTTTCCCAACTCATGCAAATTTGTATTATAAGTTAATGAAAAAATTAGGGTATGACTCATTCGCAATACTGGGACATTCTATGGGCGGAGAAATTTCTCTTAATTTAACATATTTATACCCCGAAGCGGTTACCCACCTTATTTTAACTGATGCTACAGGCGGCCCTCATACGTTCGTTAATAAACAAGGTTCACCAAAACCAAAGTTGTCGACTGATTTAAGTGCCGTTTCTTCTATTGCAGATTATGATGAGAGCAAAGTTAAATTCAAGCGTAATGATGAAGAGCATTATAATAAAATGAAATTATGGCCTAGGCGTCTTCAAATCAATGCAACTGAAATCAAGCAACCAACTTTAATTATATGGGGAAGAAATGATAGTAGCGTTTCTTGGAAAGAAGGAGAAACTTATCATCAATTCTTAAAAAATAGCACTTTCCATATTATTGAAAAAGGTTATCATGCTCCATTTCGTCAAGAGCCACAAGAATTTGTAGGGTATGTAAAAGATTTCTTCGAGAAAAATCCTATAAGTGCTGAAAAATAAACGGGTATCTCATTTTGAGATACCCGTTTTCATATATTAAGCAGCTTGCTTTTGGCGTTTTTGAATTTTTGATCCTAGTACTTTTGGAATAACTAAGCCATCAATTCCAAGTTTTCCAGCATTCATACCAGAAACAAGAACGAACATGGATAAGATAACCATTTCAGGGTTTACACCAATTGACCCACTAAACATATAGGAAAAGTTCATTACAAGACCGAAAAAGACCGCTGTTTTTGTTAAACAGCCTACAATTAAACCAATTCCGACTAAAATTTCTCCCCACGTCACCAGTGTATTAAATAAATCAACGTTTGGAATTGCAAAATCTTGTAAAAATGATGCCCACCAAGATTGAACAGCTGGTTGTGCTCCTTTAGATTTTTCAATTGCACCTTGTAAATAACCAGTTGCATCGAAGCCTTTTCCTTGTAGTTTACCGATTCCAGCCATTACCCATGTGTAACCAAGATACACTCGAATTATCGCTAATACAAAAGAAACTGCTTTGTTTTCTCTTAAAAATTGAATAATCATATCTTCCTCCTAAAGTTGTAATTAAGTCAGTTACAGATAATATAATAACATTAGTTGCTTACTTTTAAAACGTTAATCGTGAATAATTTGTGACATACATAAAAAACATTAAATACTAACGTTTATATAGTAACTTTCATTACCTGTAAAAACTTGAACATATCATACCACAGGTGATAATCATTTTCATTGAAGAAAATGTAAAAAAACTGTGAGTTAAATGTGAAACGCATTCATTCGAATATAGAATAAATCCGTTTCATATTGTTTATATACTCGAAATGTACATGTCTCCTCATCGGTTAATCTCGCTTCTCGAACAACTTCTTCTAACGTTTTGTCATGGTTAATAAACCCGTAAAATAGGCGTATTGTAAACATAATTGCTACATTTCCATCTACATAATCTATCAATCCAACATATGATTTTACACCACTATGTAAAAAGGATTCTACTAGTTTCAACTCCCCAAACTTATACCAACCATTTACAATATGTGTAATATGCAATTTTGCATATTACTTAATTTCCGCTACGCTAAAGTATACTCTCGGCTCATTTAAGTCGTATACATCTTCTCCTAACTCTTCCATTACAAATTTCCTCTCCTATAAGTCCATTTCATATATACCCGTTTCTTTCAAAAAATCAGCTCTAGTTAAAGCGACTTTCTGTAAATATTGCCTATACGCTATAATTGTTCCATCGTGTGCAACGATACAAATTTTTTCTGCTTTTAACTGATAGCACCAGTGCAGAAATTCATCTACTATTTGCTGAAATTCCATCTCCGAGATGATATTGACTCCCTCATTCCATAACAATTCATTTCTACTTTCTTCTAATGAAAAATGTGGAAATAATTTTTGTATTATCTTTCGATCTAACAATTGATCGCACGGTAATGTTTTGGTGGATTCCCGATAAGGAAAAATACGCGGGGATATATATGGGTGAACAATTTTTTGACAAGCAACTTCCGCACTCCATATTGTCGCAGTTTGTAAAGTTCGAAGTGTAGGACTAGCGATTAATATATCCTTTTCTTGTAATGGTACATCGCACTGAAGCAATTTAGCCTGCTTCTTTCCCACGCACGTCAATGGCGGATTCACTGCTTGTAAACTTAATGGTAAATCTTTCGTATGTTCACCTTCACCATGCCGAACAAAAATAAGTTTCATTCTCCTCTTCCTCTCACTAGAAAATGGTCTCACATATTTCTTCCCTATTTTTTTCTTTACTCCTGCTATTTTAAAAAGTAGAATGTAAAAAGTGTTTGACATCAACGTTTGGAAAATATTACAATTACATATATATATGTAAAATACTTTTTACAAGAAGAGGAGGATTACAAATATGAAATGGATTATCGTCTTTATGGGAATGATCATATGGGGATACATAAATGGCTTTTTTAATAGTGATAAAACTGCTAATCCTTGGATTACAGATGATGAGCGTGAAACAAAAATTAAACAAAAAGCAATTATCGCAAGCTGGTCCGGTGTTTTCATATTTTGTATCATTAACCTCTTAAACAAATGGTTAGGTTTAGGAACGAGCGATACATCACCTTACTTACCATCTTCTGTCGCAACTATTTTAAAAGAAAATGTAGAGTTACAAGTTTTACTTATGTTATTCATTACGTATGGACTATTTTACTTATACTACCGAAGAAAACTAAGCGCTTAACTTTTATCTCATGATTATCCTCCTAAATGGTTATAGTAACTAGGACGCAATGAAAAAAGGAGAGATATAAAAATGAGTAACTCAAATGACTTTTTAGATACATTACATGAAAAACAAGCAAAAGATGAACAAAATAGAAAGCGCCAAGGGAACGGAAACCCTGCGAAAAAAAAGCCAAATAAAACACATAAATAACATTGAAAAACCTACCTGGAAATTATATTTCAGGCAGGTTTTTTTACTCGTCTTTAACCGAAACGACATCTTCCCAATTCCATTTCTCATAATACCACTCTGGTACATCTATATTTTCAATCCATTTCTTTTCATGTTTTCCATCGTTATGAGCAAGCCATACATCAGCTTTCTTACGATTTGAACGGAGCCACATTAATTGGTTGCTTTTCTTACTAAAAATAGGGTTATAATCGCCTTGGCTATTGGATGGCTTTGTAATTTGATGTTGTTCATCTGTTGTACTATTTATTTCATATAAAGATGGTAGTGGCCTTTTTTCTAGAGGGACCGATAGCTCTGCTTCCTTTGCCCTTGAAACGATAATTACATTCTCGTTCTTCCATGTGAAATCCCAATCAACATAGCCTTTTGGAGTAAATGTATTTTGCTGGAGAGCCGGCAATTCTTTTATTTTTAAATGCTTATTCTCTAAAGCAACTCTCCCGCTTCCTTCAATATAGGCTAATATATTTTTTGATGGCGCCCATTTGAACCATTGTGTGTTTAATAACATTTGATCTACTGTTTCAAAACGACTGCCGTCTGATCGAATTAAGCAAAGGGTATTACTATCAGCTGACAAAGAAGCTGTTGGTACTGCCAAAAACGAAATCCATTTTTGATCTGGCGACCAATTAAATCCACTTCCAAATAATGCTAAAAAGTCATCATGCTCATTCGGTAGTGCAGATAAATGCTTCATCTTATGAGGATTCATATTTGCATCCTTTTGTATTTCATATAACTGAGCACCTGTCCATCCTGTTGGAAGCAAGTACGCTTCTGATGATACAAGAAACTTCTTACCATCAGGATACCATGCATAGTCACCTACACCATTAGCTATGTTTTCAAAATCTGCTTTCTTTTTTTCAGCATCAAATGTATTTAATGTGCGTGCAAATACAAATGCAATTATATTCTCTGTTGGTGACCATTGATAATTCGATACTTCTGATTGAGATGGTCTAACTTTCTTTCCATCTTTTAGCCGATACAGTTCAAAGTGATTTCGCTTCTTTCCTTTTGCATATGCAAGCCATTCTCCATTATGTGACCATTTCGGTCCTGTTATGTACTCTCCTTTTGTAATTTGTTTTTCTTTTTCACCGACTTTAATCCATAGATTATGATTACGAATAAAGGCAACTTTTACTCCATTGTTTTCTGCGCTAGTAATAGAACTTGAATAGAAAAAAAGGAACAAAACCACGATTCCACTTACTATAAACCTTTTCATATAGCACCCCCATTTCCCCCTTTAGCATTCCTCATATTCCGCTTACTATATGCAAATATTATCCATTCGACATAATTCCAAAAAACTTCCCAAGAAATTTTTAATTCAAAGAGGATTGGTATGAATTATGTCGAATGTATAGTTTAGCCAACATCCGTTCCTATAATTAACGATAAAAATGTAATATTTATTTTCAGAAAATTGGCACTTTTTATTAGGGGGAGTTTCAATGAAGAAAACTACATCAACACTATTAAGTATGGCGCTCTTCTTTTCGAGCTTTGGAGCATTAAGCGCCCATGCTGAATCACTGCAAAAAGAGAAGCAATTTAGTCCACAGTTAAAAGCAAATATTGAACAATGGGGAGAAAACAAAATCGCGCAAAATGTTGAAACAAAAACATCAAAAGAAATTTCAGTTATTGTAGAATTGCAGCAGGCTCCACTCGCTTCACAAAGTAACATTCAACATGCTCCGGACCTACAAAATAGCAATGTGCAATCATACCATGCACAACTAAAAAAAGCACAAGAGGATACAACAAAGAAAATAAAAGAAAAAGCACCGAAAGCAACCATAAAAGAAACGTATAGTACGTTATTTTCTGGATTTTCTATTTCTATCCCAGGGGATCAAATTGCCGCTCTAGCTTCTTTACCTGAAGTAAAAGCAATTTATCCGAACTTAACATATAAATTACATGAAACGTCAAAAAGCCTAGCAGATCAAGAAACACCAAACGTTGGAGGCCCTACAGTTGGTGCACCTGAAGCTTGGAATTTAAAAGATCCGACTGGCAAACCCCTTGATGGAAAAGGGATGAAAGTCGCTATTATCGATTCAGGTGTCGACTATACCCATCCTGATTTACAAGCAAATTATATCGGTGGCTATGATACAGTCGATGAAGATAATGATCCGATGGATGGAAATGTCCACGGTACCCATGTTGCTGGAATTATTGCGGGTAACGGAAAAATAAAGGGGATTGCTCCGAATGCTTCTATACTCGCTTACCGTGTCATGAATGATGGTGGTACCGGTACGACCGATGATATTATTCAAGGTATTGAGCGCGCTATTCAAGATGGTGCCGATGTTTTAAATCTACCTCTTGGTCAAGATTTGAATGTACCTGATCAACCTGTAACAATGACGTTAGAACGCGCAGCAAAACTTGGTGTTACTGCAGTCGTCTCAAATGGAAATGATGGACCAAAACCTTGGTCTGTTGACGCTCCTGGTAACGCAAGTAGTGTCATCTCTGTTGGTGCATCTACTGTTTCTATTCCATTTCCAACATTCCAAGTAGCTGGTTCCAATAAATCTTACCAAGGATTACCGTTATCAAAATCAGATTTCCAAGTAGGCAACGATGCTCAGCTTGTATATGTTGGCTACGGTAATTCAAGTGATTACGCTAAACAAGATGTGAAAGGTAAGTTCGCCCTTGTTTTACAAGGAACTTCAAGCACGTTAGTAAAAGCAGAACAAGCGAAACAAGCTGGCGCTCTTGGCGTGCTACTAATTTCTAACGAAAAAGAAATTAATCTTATGCCCGAATATTTTGCACGTGAAGATGTAGCTCTTCCAGTTATGCAACTATCAAATACAAATGGCGAAGAGTTAAAAACTTTAATTACAAAACGAAAGAAAAATATAAAAATTGGACAACCAAAGCAAACAGAACTTATTGGTAACTTTAGTTCAAGAGGACCATCACAAGGTAGTTGGCTAATAAAGCCTGATATTGTTGCACCTGGAGTACAAATTACTAGTACAGTGCCGAGAGGTGGCTATGAATCTCACAACGGAACAAGTATGGCTGCGCCACAAGTGGCGGGAGCCGTTGCCCTGCTGCGTCAAATGCATCCTGATTGGACGACAGAACAATTGAAAGCAGCTCTTACCAACACTGCAAAAACATTAAAGGATGTCAATGAAAATACATATCCTGTCATGGCACAAGGATCTGGTTTAATTAACATTCCAAAAGCAGCCCAAACAGATGCATTAGTGAAACCTAACAATGTAAGTTTCGGTCTTATTAAACCTAATAGCGGCAAAGTGAAGTTAACACAAAATATTACATTACAAAATCTTTCTAACAAAAAGAAAAACTTTTCAACTCGCATTGAATTATTAGATACAAAAACAAAAGTCCAGACTTCTTTCTCTTCTTCTATTAGTGTGAAACCTAATAGTAACATCGAAAAGCCTTTTACTATTAATGTAGATAGCTCCTTACCACAAGGTGTATATACGGGAAATCTATATGTGAAAGAGCAAGGTAAGACTGAAGAAATGCGTATTCCATTTACGTTTAGCATTGATCCGAAAGAATACAAACGTATTGATGGTCTTGAAATCGTTAATTCTACTTTTAGTCCAAATAATGATGGAATACTAGATGACAACCTGATCAATTACTATTTAGTTACACCAGTGGAGGATGTAACATTTCACGCTAATTTAATTACGAAAGACCGTGTAACATATCAAGGCATGATACGTCAAGGTAAAAACGAAACACCTGGTTATAAATCTTTCAAATGGAATGGTACGAAAACCGACGGATCTCCTCTACCTGATGGCTTATACCAAATCGAAGCTGTTGCTTCTAACTCTGGTGGAGAAACGAAACAGACAGGAGCTGTGTTTGTCGATCGTACTGCACCGAAATTATCGTCTGAAGTAGATCAAGAAAACCTCGTAATTAGAGGTAAAGTAGATGATATACTTTTGGATTGGATGGCAGAATCCGGATGGGTTGCTCCAGGACATCCCGTAACGATACAGTATGAAATTAACGGAAATGGAGCATGGGAAAGTGCATACCTAAATCCTTGGGAGAAAAACTATGAAATTTATTTCGATCGTAGTCAATTACAACAAGGAAAGAATACAATTCATATTGTAGCAACCGATGCAGCTGGAAATAAATCTAATTTAAACGTCGATTTAGAAGTGAAATAATAAAATTATTGTTGACAAGCTTTTAAATATAGTTTTATAATACAAAACATAGTTTAGTTGAACGAATTATATATCGGCTTTGAAGGAATACTAGTAGCGACTTATATCCCTGTCTCAGAGAACTGATGGTTGGTGCGAATCAGTACATATACAAGCGTGAATTACAATTCTGGAGCTTCTTTCCCGTAATGCTTTTTATGCATGAAGAGAAAGACGGATCTTTCCGTTATCTTAAAGTAAGTGGTAAACAATTAATTGTTTACAAATAGGGTGGTACCGCGATTTTTATCGTCCCTATCGGATTTTCCGATAGGGGCTTTTTTGCGTCCTTCCCTTTTAAATAACTTCATATATACGCGTTGAAAGAATCGCAGTAGTATCTTGTATCCCTGTTTCAGAGAGCTAATGGTCGGTGGGAATTAGCACATATATAAGTACGAATTACAATTCTGGAGCTTCTTTTTCGTAGTGCTTTTATGCATGAAGGAAAAGACGGGATTTTTCCGTTATCATTAGTTGAGATGTAAGTATATTTTCACTTACAAATAGGGTGGTACCGCGATTTTTTCGCCCCTATCGGATTTTCCGATAGGGGATTTTTCTATTTCTCACGCAAACAGTTGTTAAAGAATTTCGAATGTTATGATAAAATTTTATAAGCGCTTACAATTCTGAAAGGAGGTGGTACAAGCTATACAAAACTGGTATTCATTTTTATAGAGAAAAAGGAGGACGTCTAAATGACAAAGAAAAAAGAAATTCCATCACATTTAAAACCATTCGTATCCACACAGCATTATGATCAATACACACCGGTGAATCACGCTGTTTGGCGTTACATTATGAGACAAAACCATAGCTTCTTAAAAGATGTTGCTCATCCATCCTATGTTAACGGACTACAATCATCTGGTATTAATATAGATGCAATTCCAAAAGTAGAAGAAATGAATGACTGTTTAGCACCAAGCGGCTGGGGTGCCGTAACGATTGACGGACTTATTCCCGGCGTCGCATTCTTCGATTTTCAGGGGCATGGATTACTACCAATCGCAACAGATATTCGTAAAGTAGAAAATATCGAGTATACACCCGCTCCTGATATCGTTCATGAAGCTGCAGGCCACGCACCGATTTTGCTTGATTCTACATATGCAAAATATGTGAAACGCTTTGGACAAATTGGAGCGAAAGCTTTCTCCACAAAAGAAGAACATGATGCTTTTGAAGCCGTTCGTACATTAACGATCGTAAAAGAAAGCCCTACTTCTACACCTGAAGAAGTTGCAGTTGCTGAAAATGCTGTAATCGAAAAACAAAACTTAGTTTCTGGTTTATCAGAAGCAGAACAAATTTCACGTTTATTCTGGTGGACAGTGGAATACGGCTTAATCGGCAATATAAATGATCCGAAAATTTACGGTGCTGGTCTCCTTTCCTCTGTCGGTGAAAGTAAGCATTGCTTAACAAACGCTGTAAAGAAAGTCCCATTCTCAATTGAAGCTTGCACCGGGACAACTTATGATGTAACAAAAATACAACCACAGCTATTTGTTTGTGAATCATTTGAAGAATTGACTGAGGCCCTTGAGCAGTTCTCTACAACGATGGCATTTAAAACAGGTGGAACAGAAGGATTAGAAAAAGCAATCCGCTCCGAAAATCATGCTACAACTGAGCTAAGTAGTGGATTACAAATTACAGGTACATTTACAGAGACAATTAAAAATGATACTGGTGAAGTTATTTACACACGAACAAGCTCACCAACTGCATTAGCAATTCATAATAAACAACTAGCAAATCATTCTACATCTGTGCACAGCGATGGATTCGGGACACCAATCGGATTACTAGATGGAGATATTGCATTAGAAAATTGTACAGAAGAACAATTACAATCATTAGGCATTACAATTGGAAGCAGTGCAGAGTTTACTTTTGCAAGTGGCATTCATGTAAAAGGAACAGTAACAGACATTGTAAAGAATGATAAAAAAATTGCTCTTATCTCCTTTATAAATTGTGCAGTTACTCATAAAGATCGCTTATTATTTGATCCTTCATGGGGAGCATTTGATATGGCTGTCGGCTCACAAATCACTTCTGTATTCCCAGGAGCGGCAGATGCGGCTGCATTTTTCCCGATGAATGAAGAAGTACAAGAAACGCCTGATCCACTTGTACTGAATAAACTTGAACGTATGTATCAAACAGTTCGAGATATACGTAACGATAGTATTTTACACGATACTCATACTGATCAATTAATAGCTATTCAAGAAGTATTAAATAAATTTCATCCGAAAGAATGGTTGCTTCGTCTTGAAATTTTAGAATTGCTTTTAGAACATAACAAAGGACACGAAGCATCAGCAGCATTATTACAACAACTTTCTACTTTCACAACTGAAGAATCTGTAACACGTCTTATTAACAATGGTCTTGCGTTACTGCAGGTAAAGGATGTGAAAAATGATGCTACGATTAACTAATGAAGAAGTACAAGAGGAATTAACAAAGCTGGATAAATGGACAGTGAAAGATGAAAAATGGATTGAAAGAAAATATATGTTTTCCGACTACTTAAAAGGAGTCGAATTTGTCTCTGAAGCCGCCAAACTATCAGAAGAACATAATCACCACCCATTTATCCTTATCCAGTATAAAGCAGTCATTATTACTTTGTCATCATGGAATGCAAAAGGTTTAACGAAACTAGATTTTGACCTTGCAAAGCAATTTGATGAACTATTTTTACAAAATGAAAAAGCTATTATAAGAAAGTGAAAAAAGAGAAGCCTTTTTAGGCTTCTCCTTTCACTTTAAAATGTATACAATGTCCAAACGGATCCTTGGCCTGTAATATTCCATCTTTATACGTAGCAACTACGCCAATATATTTTAAACTTTCACACACTTGCTCTTTTTGTTTTTCATCTGCTAGTACAATTGTGAAATATTTCAAACCAACGGAATTTGGCATTTGTGGTGGTATACCTTCACCCTGCCATGTATTTAAACCGATATGGTGATGATAACCACCTGCTGATACGAACAACGCTCCATTACGAGCTGGAATCGTTACATCAAAACCAAGGCCATCAACATAGAAATGTTTCGCTTCTTCTAAGTCAGCTACATGTAAATGAATGTGCCCCATCACAGTACCAGCCGGGAACCCATTCCATGTACTTCCTTGCTGTAATAATCCTTCGCCGTCTAACGGGTTACTAACAAATGGTAGCTCTCCATTTTCATCATGCCAAACTTCTTTTTGGCGATCATGATAAATTTCAATCCCGTTTCCATCTGGATCAGCTAAATAAAGAGCTTCACTAAAGTAATGGTCAGCCCCACCATGTAATGGGTGTACTCTCTCAACAAAATGACGAAGAATATTTGCTAAGTCTTGTCTGTTTGGTAATAAAATTGCATAGTGATATAAACCAGTTCGACCTCTTTGCTTCGGAAGAGCGTCTTCCTTTTCTTCTATTATGAGAAGTGGCTCATTGTCCTCATTACCAAACGTAACGATTGTACTTTTTTCTTCCAGTACCTTCATACGCAATACTTCTGTATAAAACTCTAGCGATTTCTTTAAATTTGATACATATAAATGAACAACCCCAAGTGTTGTTTCGGGATGAAGTGGAAAGCCCATTTTGTTATACCCCCATTTTAATTAATTCTTCTTTAACATTTTCTCTTTTAAGAAATTATCTACAAAACCATTAGCTTTCGCAACAAATAAGTAAGCACCCATCGCTAATAATGCAAGTTCTAACTCAAATCCAGGATTTTTCCCGTCTCCTAACAAACCAGCTGACCATTTTACTTTCACAATCGCTCCAACCATAACAAGTGCAAATAATAAGCCAATATACCTTACGCCTAAACCTAGAATTAACAATAGACCTCCAACTAATTCAACTGTTGCTACACCGTATGCAAGTCCTCCTGGTAAACCAATGCTTGTAAACCACCCTGCAATATTGTCAATTCCTGATTGGAATTTTGTTAAACCGTGCATAAAGAACGTTACCCCTAACACGATACGAATAATTAAGTTACCAATATGTTGATTCATTTCTTTCTCTCCTTTATAGTTTTGTTATACAAAACTTTTATTTACATTACAAAACATACACTAATTATTTTTATTCGTCAATTCATTTTTCATGAGAAAAAATATTTTTTTTTTGCTATGATACAAATAGTTGTTTACAAAAAGGAGCATGATTTTATGAATATCGGTTCTGCGATTCGTGAAATTCGTCAACGTAGAGGAATTACGATTGCCCAAATTTGTGAAGGAACAGGTCTTTCTAAAGGCTTTATGAGTCAGGTTGAAAACAATAAAACATCACCATCTATCTCAACTTTAGAAATGATCGCTAATTTTTTAAATGTCCCCCTTCCATATTTATTGTTAGAACAAAAAGATCGTTTGAAAATTGTAAAAAAAGAAGAGCGTAAATACAGTGTGTATGGAAAAGATGAACAAAGAATTGAGCATGTTGCGGAGCAAGGTGGTCTCCGCCTATCTCTAGTAGAAATTTCTGCCGGATTCCCGAAAGAAAACTCACCAAATGCTCATGAAGGTGAAGAGTGTCATCTTGTATTACGCGGAAAACTAGAAGTTCAACATGGAGAAGATATTGCGATTGTAGAAGAAGGTGATTCTTTCTCTTGGAATGCATGCGTTCCTCATATTGTTCGCAATATAGGTGAAGAATCTGCATTATTACTTATCTCTAGTCATGCGGAAAATCGAAAACGTGTTTACTAAACGATAAAAAGAAGCCTGTTTCGTAACAGGCTTCTTTTTTATCCCCTTATAATTCCATAACTCGTCCCAACTAGTACGGTCTTTTCATGTTGATTGCGATAAACTGACTCAATTGAAACTTTTTTATATCCTTCCATTTGCTCAATATTTGTTAAAGTTAATTCACAAGTAACCGTATCCCCTGTAAAAACTGGTCTAATAAACTCACTTACTAATTCCTTCGCTATGTAATGTAACTCTTCGCCTACTTTCGTCCCAATGCTAGCAGTCAATAAACCATGGACCATTAATCGTCCATTCTCATCATATTCCATATGATGTCTACCTTTATCGCCTGTAATATTTGCAAATTCAAAAACTTCTTCCTCGGTAAATCTTCTTTCGTATTTAAATATATCCCCAACTTTTACATTCATTTTTATCCCCCGTTTAATAAACTGAATTTTCTTTTATTTTATCACAAAATGAGTCTCAGTTCAGTTTATATTATTAAAATAGCAATCCTTTTTCTTTATTACCTTATAAGTTATCGATGCCCTTCCTCTTTGGCCACTTGATACCCATAGTACGCACATGTTCCATTTCTTGATAACTCTCTTACTTCAAAATCACAACTTCTATAAAAATCAAAATTGTTAGCGGACGTATGCGCAAACCAATCGCCATGCGGAAGCTTTTGTAAACAAAGAGCTACAAGTTTCTTACCTAATCCTTTCCCCCTATACTCACACTTCACAACTAAATTTACTATGTTAGCAACCATGATTTGATCAGAAATCACTCTAACCATCGCGACCATTTCTTCTTCATCCCAAATTGTGAAAGCCCATGTTGAATTTTCAAATGCAATCGTAAACTTTTCAATTTGCCAAGAAGGGATATTATCATTACTCCAGCCAGCATCTTCAAATAATGTCTTAATCGCATATGCTGGCACTCCATTCGTTCCTTCACGAATAATTAATCCATTATGATAAATATACATGTAATCCCTCCCTTTATTTTTTATATACCATTCTCCAAAAAATGCAATTCACCTTTTTTCATCCAACCCGCTTAATGGAATAAACGAGAACTTCCATCTCATGAAATGAAGTTGTTTTCTCATAACTAAGCCCTGTTTTTCTAGCAACAAATATTGAAGCTGGGTGGTTCGGATTAATAAGTGAAATTAATTTATTCATTTGTAATGCTTGAAAACCATAGTCTCGAAAAGCCGCCGCAGCCTCTTTCGCATACCCTTTCCCCCAATATTTAGGAAGTAGCCAATAGCCAATCTCAATTTCCTCTTTTCCATCTACCTTCTGCTTGACAAGTCCTGCATGACCAATTCTTATCCCTGTTTCCTTTTCAATCATTACAAATAAACCGAGACCATTTTTATAATTTGGAAGTACCCTCTCCTCCAAACTTTTTTTACATTGCATAAATGTTTTTAACGTTCCATTTCCAATATAGCGCATTACCTTCTCATCCCCCCATAAAGAAGCATAAAATGGTAAATCATCCATTGTATATTTGCGAAATTGTAAGCGATCTGTATGGAACACTCTTTTATTCACTCCCATCATTTTGAACCTCATTACATAACAACATATTTCAAACTACGTAAGTGTTGAATAATTCATATCAAGAAAGTTACCAAAAAGAAAGAAAATTCAATCTTATAAAAGTGTATTATATCAAAAAAAAGCAGTAGACAAAAGAGTGTCTACTGCATCCATATCATAACTAGTATAAAGAAAACTACAATTGAGGGGGTGTAGGATTTTCAAATATACTAGATACTTATCCCGTTCTAACGGGCGGTAAACCTTCCAATCCTTTGAGTGGAAAGTTTACCGCACATAAGAACTTTGCGGTCATTAAGAAAGCACTGTTAAGTACTCAAATACACGCTGAGCTTTTTCTCCACCCATTCGTGCATGTTGAAGAAGAGAGATGCCATGTGGGCCAGATGCACGTAATGCTTCTGGTTGTGCTACTAAAATGGCTTGTACGACTTCAAGTTCACCCAGCATAGCTGCTGCAAAAATATCCATCCGAGCTCCCTTTTCCAGTAAATAAAGAGCAATATCTTTACGGCCTACATGGGCCGCTGCTCCTAAGGCACTTTCCCAATCTGAGCCACCCCAATTATAAGAAGCATGAAGTAAGCTCGGTGATTCGGCCAAAAGCTCCTGTACTCTTTCTAGATCTCCGTGAGCTGCCATAACAAATTCCCTTACTAACTCAGTGGTAATACGCTCGTCTGTTTGCATCTCTCTTCTCCCTTTTCACAAATTCGTTTCGGTGTAAAAAATGGCTTGTCACTCCCTTGGAATATATCAACTTCAATTCCAAATACACGCTGAAACATTTGATGACATAGTACTTCTTCTGGTACGCCATCATACTGAATCTTCCCTTGTTTTAATACGAGTAAACGATCGCTATATTGAGCCGCTTGATTAATATCATGTAAAACCATTACAATCGTCATACCAAACTCTTCGTTTAATCGTTTAACAAGTTCCATTACTTCTAACTGATGGACGATATCTAAAAAGGTTGTTGGTTCATCTAATAGTAAGACATTTGTGCGTTGTGCAAGCGTCATTGCAATCCAAGCACGTTGCCTTTCTCCTCCTGATAAGGATTGTAAAAGACGATATTCATACCCTTCAAGCTTTGTAACAGACAATGCCCAATCAACAATTTCTTCATCTTCTTTATTTAAGCGACTACTCCATGATTTATGAGGACCTCTTCCGAACTCTATTAGTTCTTTCACTGTTAAATCTAATTGATGATCGTGCATTTGTGGTAACATCGCTAATTGCTTCGCTACATCTGCACTCTTCATCGTATAAATATTTTCCCCATCTAAAATGATGTCTCCTTCGCTTTGTTTAAGTAGCCGTGCTATTAAACGAAGCAAAGTAGATTTCCCCGATCCATTCGGGCCGATTAAACTAACGATTTCTCCAGCTTTAATATGTACATTCATATTTTGCATTTGAAATCTTTCAGAATGTGCGTAAAACACTTTGTTAACGGAAATCACGTTGTTTTCCTCCTCTATGGATTAAATATAAGAAGAACGGACCACCTAAGAAGGACAATAAAATACCAACAGGCAATTCGATTGGATCGAACCAACTTCGAGCTATCGCATCCGCAAAAACAAGTAATATCCCACCGCCAAGGCATGATAATGGCAGTAAATATTTATAGTCATTTCCAACTAATAAACGTAACATATGCGGTACAACAAGACCGACAAATCCAATAAGACCAGAAACACTAACTGCTATTCCAGCTAACATTGTACTTACTACTATTAAATAAAACCGACTTCTTTCCACGTTATACCCTAATAATTTTGCCATTTCATCCCCAAGCATTAATACTCGAATATGTTTAATACCGAAGAAAGCTAATATAATAGCGAATATCGCATAGTAAATAATCATATTTAAATGTGCCCAACTAACACCACCAATACCACCAGCTAACCACGGTAAAACTGATTGTACTTTGTCGCTATGTAATAACATTAGCGCTGAAGTCGCTGCACCAATTAATGCGTTTATTGAAACACCTACTAATACAATTCGTGAAGGTGGCGCCCCCTTTTGCCATGATAGTGCGTAAATGACCATTGCTGTAATAAAAGCTCCTAAAAACGCTCCTAGTGGTAAGAATGCCATATGTTGAGGAAATAAAATCATGATTATAATTGCTACAAGACCTGCTCCTGATGAAACTCCGATAATTCCAGGATCTGCAAGAGGATTTCTCATAACCCCTTGCAATAATGCTCCTGATGCAGCTAAACACGTTCCTACTATAAAACCAACGAGCACTCTCGGTATACGAAGATCCCATACAATTCGATGAACTGTCGAACCTTCATCTTGTATACCTTCTATAATGTCTCGTAAAGAAAAAGATAAGCTCCCTGCAAAAAGGCCATAAAAAAGACCTAGAACAGTTAATACGACTAAAGTAACTGTTATTATCCACCTTTTTCTCGCAAAAGGATGTTCCTTTTCTCTTACTATTTCACTACTCTCCATACTTATCATTTCCTTACATCTTGTATACTTTTATACATAAAGTCCATCGCTTCTGTAACTTTTGTCCCAGGATTTGATCCAAATAAATCTGGTGGTAAAATAACTACACGATTTTGTTTTACTGCATCTAAATTTTTCCATGCTTCATTTTTCATCATTTCGCCTTCAAATGCTTTTTTCACACTATTGGGATCTCCATGTGTAATTAAATAAATCACATCTGGATTTGCTTCAATAATACGTTCTACACTTAGCTGTGCATATTGCGGATACTCTTTCATTTCTAGAAAACTAGCTGCGATATTTTTCCCGCCTGTTTTTTCTAAAATATCCCCTGATAGAGATGTTGGTAATGCTGCTAAATAAGTGCCTGGTGCTCCATAAACTAGCAACGCTTTAACGTCACTCTTTTTCTCATATTTCTTCATTTGATCATTAATTTTTTGGTTAAGCTCTTTTGCTTTATCTTCTTTCTTCATTACTGTTCCATACATTTCAATACCCTTTTGAATATCTTTTACAGAGTTGGCTGAAGAAATGATTACTTTTGTTCCTTGTCCTTCGACCGTTGGAATGTTCTTTTGGAATCCATTGTTAGCAACAAGTACATCCGGTTTTAAACTAGCAATTTGCTCAAAATTCGGTTGATGTGCATTCCCGATTACTTGTGCTTTCTTTAATTCCTCTGGGAGAGTTAATTTTGTATCCGGACGACCTACTATTTTTCCACCTAAAGCATGAATAATATCCATGTCTCCCATACTCAACGTAGCAAAACTTTCAGGAACTTTATTGAATGTTATCTTTCTGTCTGAGAGATCGGTAATTTCGATTTTGTCTGTTCCTTTGTCTGTTTTTGTTGCGGATGCTTTTTCGTTTTCTTTTGCACTGCAACCTATTAATAAGAAAAAAATAGATAAGATCGCTGTGAACAGCGTAATAGATTTGTTCATTCTTTCACCTCTAATTGATAATAATAATCATTAACTACTATTCTACTTTAATTGATAAGGATTATCATTGTCAATATGAAACGCATACATTTTCTACAAAAATGAAAAAACGCTACAAAAAGATTTCTTCTTTTCGTAGCGCCCTATTTAACAATTTTCTTCATATTCGCTCTCCTCTAATTGATCACGCATCGTTCTAACACGCTTAAAGAAGAAAAAAGCAAGAACTAAAAATACAATAATACTCCCCATCATAACAAAAGACTGTACCATACTTTTTATTCCACTTGGAATTAATAAACCGATCATTAAAAATGTACTTATAGCTAAAAGTACTTGTGCAAACCGGGTATAATCTGCTATTTTTTCTTGTAATTCTTTCATCTGCTTATCACTCCCATCCTCACTTTATCACATTCTATCAAGCTTAAAGACAAGTAAATAGAACCAATCTGGGAGATGTTTTCCAAAGTAAAAAAGAGCCGCTTACTCGCGGCTCTTTTTTATCTATTATACGCCTTTATATGCTTCCATATAGATTTCTTTCAGCTCTGAAATGAGCGGTAATTTTGGATTAGCTGTTGTACATTGATCTTCAAAAGCTCTTTCTGCTAATAATCCAACAACCCCTTCAAATTGGTCTTTAGCAACTCCTTGTCCTGCAATACTCATATTTATATTTAAGCTTTTTCCAAGCTCAATAATTGCTTGGACAAGTGATTCCACACCTTCCGCTGTTGAGCTTGCTGGAAGCCCGAGCATTCTCGCAATATGTGCATAGCGTTCATCAGCCACAAAGTGCTCATATTTTGGGAACAATGCGTGTTTTCTTGGCTTAATAGCATTATAGCGAACTACGTGCGGCATAAGAATTGCATTCGCACGTCCATGCGGAATATGGAATTCCGGTCCAATTTTATGTGCTAAACTATGATTAATACCTAGGAAAGCATTTGCAAATGCCATCCCTGCGATTGCGGAAGCATTATGCATTTTTTCTCGTGCTTCTTCATCATTTCCATCTTTATATGCTCTCGGTAAATATTTAAATACGAGATCAATTGCTTTTAATGCTAAACCATCAGTATAGTCATTTGCCAGAACAGACACATACGCTTCAATTGCATGTGTTAATACGTCCATACCAGTATCTGCCGTCACATGAGGTGGTACTGTCATTACAAATTGCGGATCAACAATCGCTACATCTGGTGTTAATTCATAATCCGCAAGCGGGTATTTAATATTATTTTTCTTATCTGTAATAACCGCAAATGGCGTCACTTCTGATCCCGTCCCTGATGTTGTTGGAATGGCAACAAATTGTGCTTTATTTCCCAAGTTCGGATACTTACATGTACGTTTTCTTATATCTAAAAACTTCTGTTTTATTCCATAGAATGTCGTTTCTGGGTGCTCATAGAATAGCCACATCCCTTTTGCTGCATCCATAACTGAACCGCCACCAAGCGCGATAATTACATCTGGTTTAAAGCTTTTCATCATGTCCGCACCTTTAAATACAGTTTCATCTGATGGATCTGGCTCAACTTCAAAGAAAACTTCAACTTTCACATCATTTGTATGCTTACGTAAATAGTGCGTAACTGTATCTACATAACCGTGCTCAACCATCCCTGGATCCGTTACAATAAATGCGCGGGAAATGTTAGGCATGTTTGCTAAATATGCTGTCGCATGTTTTTCAAAATAAATTTTGGGTGGTAATTTGAACCACTGCATATTCTTTTTTCTATTTGCCAACCTTTTTATATTTAATAAATGAGTCGCCGTTACGTTTTGGGAAACTGAGTTTTTCCCGTAGGAGCCACAACCAAGCGTAAGTGATGGAATAAATCCATTATATATATCACCAATTCCACCTTGTGATGAAGGTGCATTTACAATGAGACGGCAGGCTTTCATACGTAACCCAAATTGTTTTTGTACTTCTTTATTTGTAGAATGGATAACCGCTGAATGCCCTAGGCCACCAAGCTCTAACATTTCTTCGCAATATGTAAATCCTTCTTCTAATGAATTTGCTTTTACACAAGCTAACACTGGGCTCAGTTTCTCACGAGATAGTGGATACGCTGCTCCGATGCCTTTAATTTCAGCTACAAGCATTTTTGTATGTTCAGGTACAGTAATTCCTACTAATTCAGCAATATACTGTGCTGATTTCCCAACAATATCACTATTTACTGCACATGTATTTTCATTAATAACAAGCTTTTCTAATTTCTTTCTCTCTTCCTCTGTTACAAAATAACAATTATTTGCAATCATTTCTGCTTTAACATCATTATAGATTTCCTTATCTACAATGATGGCTTGTTCTGACGCACAAATCATACCGTTATCAAATGTTTTCGATAAAATCAAATCATTAACAGCACGTTTTACATGTGCCGATTTCTCTATATAACATGGTACATTACCTGGCCCTACACCTAGCGCCGGTTTACCAGTAGAATAAGCCGATTTCACCATACCAGCCCCTCCAGTTGCTAGAACGAGTGCGACACCATCATGGTTCATTAATTGTTTCGTTGCTTCCACAGAAGGTCTTTCAATCCATTGAATACAATGCTTTGGTGCACCAGCTTTCACTGCTGCATCATATACTGTTTTTGCCGCTGCAACGGAACAGTTTTGTGCAGAAGGATGAAATGCGAAAATAATTGGATTTCTCGTTTTTATCGCGATTAATGCTTTAAACATTGTTGTCGATGTTGGGTTCGTTACTGGCGTTACCCCAGCTACTACACCGACAGGTTCTGCGATTTCTATTATTTCTTCATGAGGATCTTCATGAATAATTCCTACCGTTTTATCTTTCTTTATACTATGCCAAATATATTCAGTGGCAAAAATATTTTTAATGCATTTATCTTCATATACGCCACGGCCCGTTTCTTCAACAGCCAACTTCGCAAGCGGCATATGTTGATCGACACCCGCAAGCGCCATTTCATGAACAATGTTGTCAATTTGCTCTTGTGTAAAACTTTCTAATGCTTGTAAAGCTTCTTGACCGTTATTTACTAACGTATCAATCATCTCTTTTACCTCTTGCATTTCATTTACAACTTTCTCTTTGACTACCATGTAAATTTCCTCCTATTCTGTTATCACGGTCTTTATAAGTCCCTATAGGTCATAACAAGTCCCGATTAGCGAAAAAAAATAGAGTTACCGTCCTACATGAATCTCATTGTTTGTGAAATATTTCACAAGTTTATTCGTGAATAACATTTCATGAATTCAATATACATGAAATCATTTCATTTGTGTATGTCTAATTTGTGAAATGTTTCACAAATTAATATAATAAAAATGCACTGCTCTACATTAGCAGTGCATTTTTATTATGCTAGCGCTTGTGCTAAATCTTCAATTAAATCTTCACCATCTTCAATTCCGACAGAGATACGAATTAATGTATCTGTAATTCCTAATTCTTTACGGCGATCTGCTGGGATTGATGCATGTGTCATTTGAGATGGGATAGAAATTAAACTTTCTACTGCTCCTAAGCTTTCAGCAAGTGTAAAGTATTGCAGTTTCTCAAGTACTTTATTCAACGTTTCCGCACTATCTACATCAAATGAGATGATAGCACCAAATCCATTTGCTTGTTCTGTTGCTAGTTCATGGTTTTGATGGGATTCAAGACCTGGATAATATACTTTATTTACTTTTGGATGGTTATTTAAAAACTCGGCAATCGCACGTGAATTCGTTTCATGTTCTTCCATACGAATTCCTAATGTTTTTAAACCACGAAGTAGTAAGAAGCTATCTTGTGGGCCAAGAATACCTCCTGTTGAGTTTTGTACAAAGTGAAGGTCTTCTGCTAATTGCGGGCTATTTACAACTACTAGGCCTGCAACTACGTCACTATGTCCTCCTAAATATTTCGTTGCACTATGAAGCACAATGTCTGCTCCTAAAGAAATTGGCGACTGCCAATATGGCGTCATGAATGTGTTATCAATAATTGTTAATAAATCTTTCTCTTTAGCAAGAGCAGATATTTTCTTAATATCAGTAATTTTTAGTAATGGGTTCGTTGGTGTTTCTACATAAATCGCTTTCGTATTTGGACGAATCGCTTCTACAACTTCCTCTAGGTTTGTTGTATCTACAAATGTATGCTCAATGCCGAAGCGGTTTAATACTTTTGTAATAACACGGTACGTTCCGCCATAAACATCATCTGTTAAAATGACGTGATCTCCTTTTGAGAATAGCATAATAGTTGCTGTAATAGCTGCCATCCCTGAACCAAATGCAAATCCAGCATGACCATTTTCTAAGACTGCAATCATTTCTTCTAAAGCTGCACGTGTTGGGTTGCCTGTACGTGAATATTCATATCCTTGATGCTTACCAACTGCTTCTTGTTTATACGTACTTGTTTGATAAATCGGTACGTTTACAGATCCAGTTGAAGGTTCTCCTATGCGAATACCATGAATTAATTTTGTCTTTGCTCTCATTTTTTATTCCCATCCTTTGTATATGTCTTTACTTAAATAGCGCTCACTACTATCAGGAAAAATCGTTACAATATTCGTACCTGGTGCTGCTTTCTCTGCCTCAAGTAAGCTTGCATGAAACGCTGCTCCTGAAGAGCTCCCAACGAGAAGGCCTTCTTTTTGCGCTAACTCTTTCACTCGTAAAAATGCATGTCGATCAGAAATTGTATGAATTTCATCAAAATAAGATGTTTTTAAAAATGGCGGGATGAATTCAAGACCAATCCCTTCTGTTTCATGTGAACCAGCTTTACCACCATTTAAAATAGATCCTTCTGGTTCTACAATAACCGTCTTAATATCAATGTTTTTCTCTTTTAAATAAGACGCAGTTCCCATAAACGTACCGCCAGTTCCTGCCCCTGCAACAAATATGTTAATTTCTCCATTCAATGCATCCCAAAGTTCAGGACCTAGTGTTTTGAAATAAGCACGAGGGTTTGCTTCATTATCAAACTGACTTGGAGAGTATGAATTTGGTATTTCCTTTACTAATTCTTTTGCCTTTGCAATTGCGCCGGTCATTCCTTGCTCAGTCGGTGTATGCACGACCGTTGCACCTAGCGCTTTCATTAATTCTTGTTTTTCAATACTAAATTTCTCTGGTACACAAACAATAACGCGTAAATCATGTTCTAACGCTGCAAGTGCCAGTCCAATGCCAGTATTCCCAGCCGTCGGTTCAATAATTGTTCCGCCCTCTGCAACAAGCCCTTTTTCTAGCGCATCTTCAATTAATTCTCTTCCTAAACGATCCTTAACGCTTCCGCCTGGGTTGTAAAATTCAAGCTTTGCAAATAAACGGACTCCTTTCGGAAGTGAAAAACGAGTAATTTCCACGATTGGTGTATGACCAATCAACTCATGAACTCCACGATATACATTCATCGTGTTCTCCCCCTTATTTGCCAATAAAGAAAAGGCAACTGTATGTATTTTCTTTATATGAGACAGTTGCCTTTTTGTTACATTACTTTAACTCTTCTAGTACTTTTACGATAAAGTTTGTAGAATGAAGAGCTGCTTGATCTAAAAATTGATCAAATGAAACATTTGATTCTTTACCAGCAATATCAGAAAGTGCACGAATAATAACAAACGGAACTTCATATTGGTGGCATACTTGCGCAACAGCTGCTGCTTCCATTTCTACTGCATAAAGATCTTCAAATTTATCACGAATTGCTGCAACGCGGTTCGGATCACTCATAAATGAATCACCTGTTGCAATCATACCTTTTACGACTTGAATATTTTCTTCTGCCTGCATACATTTCTCAGCTAATGCAACTAATGCCTCATCAGCTTTAAATCCAGGTGGCATTCCTGGCACTTGACCATATTCGTAGTTAAATGCTGTTACATCTACGTCATGGTGACGAACTTCTGTTGAAATAACTACATCACCAACATTTAGAGAGTGATGGAATCCACCAGCTGAACCAGTATTAATTACTTTTTCAGGCTTATATTTTTCTAATAAAATTGTCGTTGACATCGCTGCATTTACTTTACCAATACCAGACTTTAGCAAGATTACTTCATGTCCTGCCAATAGCCCTTTCGTAAATTCACAACCTGCAACAGTTTCTGTTTCTGCTTGTTCTAGTTTGTCACGTAAAATACGTACTTCTTCTTCCATTGCTCCAATTACAGCAATTCTCAATCTAATCCCTCTTTCTATTGCTTAGTTGCCTCCATTACCCAAACGAAATGATTTAATCTCGTAAACGTTACGTGGAAGCCATTGTTTTCAAAAATAGATTGCATGATCGGAATACGTGTATAGTATTCTGTTTGCAAATCGTTTGCTAACTGATGAAAACCTCTTTGTTTTGCTACTTCGACAGTTTTATCATATGCATCTTGATCTGCAAATATCGTATCAGCAAACACTATTTTACCACCTTTGTTTAGCAATTGACTATACTTCGCAATTGCTACGTCTTTTTCTTCATCTATTAAATGATGAAATGCGTAAGTGCTCACAATAGTATCGATTGAATTTGGGACTTCAAATGAAAGAAAATCACCCTCTGTAATTGAAAATTCTTTTGGTAATTTCTCTTTTGCAATAGTACGCATTTCGCGTGACGGTTCTATACCGTAAACTGTGCGACCAGCAAGTAATAATTTATTTGTTAAATTGCCAGTACCAACACCAAATTCTAATACGTTGCCAAATGACTTGTTAACTACATCCTCTAAAATGTCCTCATAATGGGCGAAAACTTCTTTATATTGTATATCTTCGCCTTGTACAAATGAGTCGTACGTATGAGCCCATTCATCAAATAAACCATTAAATTCTGTTCCCATAAAAATTCCCCTTTTTCTTATCGGTTTTATCAGTATGATATTCTCTCTTTCTAAAAATGTCAATTGAAATGTACGTAGTATTTCCTTCTTTTCTTTGTTACACTATAGGTGATTATCATAGGAGAGGGGGCATCTTCGTGTCATTTACCTTTGAAATGTTAGAAGATAAAGTAGAATTTTTCGAGGCTGCAAACTTAGTTTCTCTAGAAAAAAAAATTAACGAACAAATTGATAATAATAAAGCACTTATGCTCGAAGTTCATCATATTTCTCACCAAATGATTATGGATCCTGAAAGCAAAAGACCTTATTATAGTGCGGTTGTTCATTTTAAATTAAAGAAATTACGCTAACTAAAAAAAGAGAGGCTCTTAAGAGCCTCTCTTTTTTTAGTTTAGAGTTTGAACGAGTACTGGTTTCCAGCCCTCATTGTCTACCCAATCAATATTCACATAATATTTTTTACCTGATTGTTTATCTTGTACGTTACCGTAAGCTTTATTCTTACCGTTATTTCCAATTCTATGGATAACTAATTGATTTACTGGAACGTCAATTGCAGCTGAAATCGCTTGATTCATCTCATTCCAATCTGCTGTACCTTTTTTAAACGTCATCGCAGGTGTTGCACCTTGCTCTGTACCTACTGGCTTCCAAGAAGATTTCGTATAAGCATCTGTTGCCTGTGACTGTGTTTTTTCAGCTGGTGCTTTCTCGTTAGCTTTCGCTTCTTCTTCAGCTTTTTTCTTTTCTTCCTCAGCCTTTTGCTTCTCTTCTTCTTCCTTCTTCTTAGCCTCTGTCTTATCTTGCTCATTCTTCTTCGGCTCTTCTTTACCTTTAGCTTTCTCAGCTTTATTCTCTTTTGTTGTTTGCTGAGCTACCTTTTTATCATTAGAAGACGCTTGCTCTTTTGTGTCAGGAACAAACAATTGATATGCTACAATAGCTACTGCTACTAATACAATAGCGATTGCAATATTTAAAACACCGTTTTGACGACGTTTTTGTTGTTTCTGTTGGAATCTAGATCCTCCTGCCATTCTTCAAACCTCCATGCAGTTTTTCATACTTGCTATTGTAACATTAAATCTAGAAAGGTTGAACATTTACAATAATATTTTCACGAAATGAAAACATTTCATAAATAATTGCAAGATTACTTTTCAATTTCTAATTGATGAATTGCCTCTACCATTTCTGCAAAAACTGGTGTGACTACATTTTCATTACTATCTGTTTCTATATCAACTACAACTAAAGCATATCTTGGGTTTTCATATGGAAAATAACCTGCAAACCAGCGATTCACCCTCTCTCCTTTTCCTGTTTGTGCCGTCCCAGATTTTCCAGCGACAGTTAGTGGCAACGAACGGAATGCGGTTCCCGTTCCTTTCTCCATCGTTACAACGGCTCTTAACAACTGTTGTAATTTTTTCATCGTTTCATAAGAAAGCTGTTTCCCATTTAATTTATGATTTTCAAATGTAAAAAAGTCGGTTCCATTTTTATACACTATTTTTTTAACGACTTTCACTTCCATCTTCTCTCCACCTCTAGCAATTGTCGCCATCATATTCGCTATAGCTAGAGGTGACACACGTACATCTTTTTGTCCGACCATCGTTTGAGCAATCGCTTTTCTACTATCTTTATTTTCTTCGCTTCCCCAAATAATAGCACTCTTTTCTTCTGGCAATTGCTCAAATTCTGGTGTATGAAATACCGAACCTTTCCAACCTACCTTCTCACGTGCTCCTAAGGCCTCTAAATACGTTTCTAACACTTCCCTATCCTTTTGCATTAGTTCACCACCTAATACGGCAAACGTTCGATTACAGCTTCTAGCAAAGCTTTCCTTAAAGTTTAATGACCCCATCATAACTTGTGGAAGATTTTCACCGTATAAATCCGTATTACAGTTAAATGTACGATTAAACCGCACCAAATTCTCATCAATTCCTGCTGCTGCAACTACTGTTTTAAAAACAGACCCCGGAAAATGAGGAATTAACATTTGATTTTCAAGTGTAGCTTTATATATCCTCCTATCATTCATCTGTAAAGAAGGCCTACTTACCATTGCTACAACTTCACTATTCTTTATGTCTAGTAATACTAACCCACCTTTTTTTATTCCGTTTTCATCTATAATCTTCTCTGCTCGTCGTTGCAACGTTTTATGTATTGTTGTTTGAATAGTAACTGGATAAAATGGATTTCCTGGTGAAGTGTATTTCGCCTGCTTCCCAAAAATCGGTTCTCCTTGTCGATCCACTTGATATAGTACTTTCGCTTCTCCATCAGTCAGTAAAAATTCATCAAATGATTGTTGTAATCCAGAAATACCAATTGGCGTTTGTTTCGAAGTTTTTTTCATTTCTCCATAACGCTTTTGAAATTCCTGTTCATTCTCTCCCACATCACCAATTAAATGATCTGCCTCTCCCATTTGCTTCAGTCGAACTTCTGCTGCTACAATACCTAAAATATCTAATTCATTTACCTTCTTCATCTGCTCGAGCGTTAATTGAAATGGGGTATTCTCCCTTCGTAATATAAATGCTTGATTCTTATTTTTCATTTGCAGTCTTATCTCTTGTCTCGACACACCAATGATATGCGCAATTTTCTCTAACATGTCATTTTTTATTTGTAAAAATGGAAAAACAATTAAGACTGGATATTTCTCTTCACCAATTTCCTTACCATTTCGATCTGTAAAATGCCCTCTTCCATTATCTACTGTAAGTGATTGTGTTCGTTGCGTAACACTTTTTTCAATCAGATTGATATTTCGGTCAGTAAATGATTCCGTATCTATAATCTGTATTTGGATTAAACGACAAAGTAATAAAAAAATCACACCCATAAAACAAATTAAAACAATTATAATTCTCCGTTTCATTTTCATAAAAAACACCTCGTCTATTGTAGTTTAGACGAGGTGTTTCACCTTTTATACAAATAAAAAATCACTCGTTTTTACACGAGTGATTTTTTACGTTATTTTACAGAGATAATCTCTACTTGCATTTCTCCACCTGGTGTTTGGATTGCTACCTTCTCACCAATTTGCTTACCTAATAAGCTTTTTGCGATTGGAGAATCGTTAGAAATTCTCCCTTCAAATGGATCGGCTTCTGCGCTACCTACGATTATGTACGCTTCTTCGTCTCCACCTGGTAACTCTTTAAATATTACTGTTTTACCTAATGTTACAACTGTAGACTCTTCACCATTGTCTTCAATGATAACCGCATTACGAATCATGTTTTCAAGTTGTGTAATACGTCCTTCTACGAATGCTTGCTCATCTTTCGCTGCATCGTACTCAGAGTTCTCAGAAAGATCTCCGAAGCTACGTGCGATCTTAATACGCTCTACAACTTCTTTACGTCTTACTGTTTTTAATTGTTCAACTTCGTTCTCTAGTTTTTGCTTACCCTCTTGCGTCATAGGGTATGTTTTTTCTGTTGCCATGTTTTCCACTCCTTTTATATACCAATCCCCCGAAAAAAAGAGGAGTTCCATATGAAAACTCCTCCGCTTATATAGCGGAGGTTTCTAGCACACGTAGCACTAGTGGAGTTGTCACATACAACCCCTTATTCTCCAATTCTTCCTTATATAAAGAAGGTATGTATGGAAAGTTGATATAAATATGCCCTCACCTATTGGTAGGTGAGGTTTCATGTTTCATTGTATTCGATAAGAAGGGAAAAAATCCCTTCCTATCGTATATCTTTTACTATGCTATTACAAATTTACTTTTTGTTCAAGAATTGTTGCAATTTTTGTAACCATAATATCAATTGCAACATGGTTTTGTCCACCTTCAGGGATAATAATATCCGCGAATTTCTTAGAAGGCTCAATAAATTGATTATGCATTGGACGTACAACGTTTACGTATTGGTCGATAACTGAATCCATTGTACGACCGCGCTCTTCAATATCGCGCTGCATGCGGCGTAAAATACGAAGGTCTGCATCTGTATCAACGAACACCTTAATATCCATTAACTCACAAAGACGTGGGTCTTCTAAAATAAGAATTCCTTCTAAAATGATTACATCTTTCGGCTCAACTGGAATAATTTTTTCTGAACGCGTATGCAATGTATAGTCATATATAGGCTTTTCCACTTGCTCATATGCAAGCAACTGCTGCAAATGGTCAATTAACAAATCATTATCAAACGCTAACGGATGATCGTAATTTGTTTTTAAACGTTCTTCCATTGGTAAATGGCTTTGATCTTTGTAATAATAATCTTGCTCCAAGATTAAAATGGAATGACCTTTAAAATGGTCAAAAATCGCTTTCGTTACACTTGTTTTTCCTGATCCTGAACCACCAGCGATTCCAATTACAACAGGCTTATTCGTCCCCATTCGACTACCACTCTTTCTTATTGAAGTATGTTTTTGCGCATCATATTATTCACATACACTGGTTGATCCACTTTGAATTTCACGATTTGCAACGGATGTCTCGCTGCATCTAATTCGTTTCCATCCTCATCCCAAATTTTCTCCACCGTCTGCGTAAAGTTTTCTATTTCTGGCCCAAAGAACTCCACTTCATGTCCTGGTTTGAAGTGATTACGTTGCTCAAGCGTTACGATGCCCGTTTCTTCATTATAATCTAACACTAAACCAGCAAAATCATACGTTGTTTTCTTACTATGATTTCCAAACATTTGCTCTTGATGTCCTGGAACCCCTTCAAAGAATGCAGGAGCTGTATCACGATTTGCACATTTATCAAGTTCATCTAACCATTCTTGTTTAAACTCAAAGTTATCCGGATCCGCACAATACGCATCAATTACTTTACGATATACAGTTGCTACAGTCGCTACGTAATGGATAGATTTCATACGTCCTTCAACTTTTAAGCTATCAATTCCAATTTCAATCATTTTCGGAATTGATAAGATTAAATTTAAATCTTTTGGGCTCATCGCAAAGTGAGCATCTTCTTCTTGGAATAGAGGAAGCTCTTTTGCATCTTTATGTTGTGATACCGTTTGAACTAAATCATAATCCCAGCGGCAAGATTGACAACAACCACCACGGTTAGAGTCACGCGCTGTCATATGGTTACTTAATGTACATCTCCCTGAATACGCGATACACATTGCACCATGGACGAATGCTTCAATTTCAACATCAACTTTTTCTTTAATTTCTTTCATTTCTTCATAGCTTGCTTCACGAGCTAATACAAGACGATGTAAACCTTCTTCTTTCCAATACTGTGCTGCTTTCCAGTTGGATAGTGATTGTTGTGTACTTAAATGCACCTCAACAGAAGGCGCCACACGTTTACATGTCTCAATAATAAGCGGATCGGCAACGATAATTCCCGTTACGCCAGCTTTTTCAATCCCTTTTAAATATTCCTCTAGCCCATCCATATTTTCATTATGTGCAAAAATATTTGTTGTTACGTATATTTTTGCTCCATATTTCTTTGCAAATTCAACGCCTTCTGCCATGTCTTCCAGCGTAAAGTTACCTGCATTAGAACGAAGACCAAATTCTTGTCCACCTAAATATACAGCATCTGCCCCATAATGGATAGCTACTTTTAATTTTTCTAAGTTACCCGCAGGGATTAACAGTTCAGGTTTTTTCACAATAACGCGTTTGCCATCGATCACTCGTGAAATTTCTTGTACAGTCATTTCCTACACCCTCCTCGTTTAGTAAACCGTTTCTTTAAAGAAGAATCCTGTATCTAACGGACGATTTACCGGTTGTATTTCTTCTATCTCTTTAAATAAATCATCTTTCACGTCATAATACGCATCACGATCTTCTACACATAAATCAATCGCCTTACGATATTTCTTCGTTACCTCAATAATGTACTCAGAACTTTTTAGGACACCATCAATTTTTAAGCTATCGACTTCAGCATCGATTAGTTCCTCTAACTCATCGATGAAACAAATATCATTCGGACTCATAATGTGAGTACCATTTTCATCTTCATAAATTGGATATTTGTTATTACGTTCCGGGTCGTATAAGAACATATTCTCTTCATACTTTTTCTTTTCGATGTCGAGATTACGCCCTTGATACTCAAAGTAGTTTCCTACTAGTGAACGCTTCGATTGGAACATGCAAGTCATACCGTGAATTTGTACTTCAAGTTCCACTTCAGCATTTTCTTTTAATTCAGCAATTTCATCTAAGCTAAGCTCACGAGCTAATACAGCGCGTTTCGCTCCTCTTTGCCCCCAATAGTTACAAGTAAACCAGTTTGTTGCTGTCGTTTCTGTATTCCAGTGAAGTTGCATATTTGGTGCAACTTCACGAACAGCCATTAATACCGCTGGATCTCCGAAAACAATCGCATCTACATTTACCTCATTTAAAAAGGCAACATAGTCCGTTAATTCTTCTACTTTATCATTGTGGAACATCGCATTCATTGCAACGTATACTTTCACACCATTTTCATGCGCAATGTTTACAGCTTGTTTCACATCTTCACGTGAAAACTCTCCTGCCAAACGTAAACCAAACTTTTGTTCACCAACCATTACTGCATCTGCCCCTGCTTTCGCAAGAGGTTCAATATCCGCCACCGCTCTAGGCGTTACTAACAATTCAGGTTTCTTCATACTTTTGTCACCCTCTCTTTTTACTTACAGCCACTCCATCGCCAATTGGGAAAATCGTTGTATCATATCCTTCATGATTCATAAGCCATTCATTGTACGTCTTAATACGACGAATCAAACCACGGGTACGTCTATTTTCAATTTTCTCTTTTGTCGTCACAAGACCATGGTACATAACGTTATCTGAAATAATAACGCCACCAGGATTTAATAACGGTTCGTATAAGTCAAAAAAGCGACGATACTGCCCTTTCGCTGCATCAATAAAAATAACATCAAATGTTCCATGTTCTTTCACTTGTTCGCCCGTTTCTAAAGCATCACCGTAAATAACAGAAATACGGTCTGTTACCGAGGAACATTCTATATATTCAAGTGCCTTTTCATATCGTTCACGATTGCGCTCTACTGTCACAATGCGAGAGTTCGGAATAGCTTGCATCATACGAATACTAGAATAACCGATTGCTGTTCCAAGTTCTAAAATACTTTCCGGTCCAATTAAACGTAAAAATTGCAGCATAAATTCCATTCCAAGTCGATCCATAATCGGCACATGGTTTTCAGTTGCATACTCTTCCATTTCAAGAATTAATTTATCTTTTGGATCAATAAATGATAATAGGTACTCGTTAACTGTATCCTCCATAATTGGTCCTCCTTATTTACATGGAGAAGTGCCTCTATGACGCGTCAACCTTTGTCTTTTCACACATAGAATGCAATAAAAATACAAGCCAGTTTCACCCTTAGCTTGTACGTCCCGTTTTGATATTAAAAACGATTCTTCTGCCAGTTTTTAACCCGATATATTTTACCACAAAAAAGAGGGATATGCGACCCTTTTCGCTATCCCTCCCCATTTCACTGTTTTTTCGTAATGTATTTTTGCTTTAATGCATTATGTTCTTCTAATGTTTTCGCATAATACACTTCACCACTTGGTGCAGCTAAGAAATAATAATAATCTGTTTGCGCAGGATCTAACGCTGCTTCCACTGAATGTTTACCAGAGTTTGCAATCGGTCCAACCGGCAACCCTTTCACAACATACGTATTGTACGGTGAGTTTACTTTCAAGTCTTCGTATAATACACGTTGTTTATGCTTTCCAAGCGCGTATAATACCGTCGGATCCGTTTGAAGCGGCATACCTTTCGCTAAACGATTATAGAAAACACTAGAGATTTTTTGGCGATCAGTAAAGCCAGTAGCCTCTTCTTCAATAAGTGAAGACAACGTGAGAAGTTGATGAACATCCCAGTTCTTCGCTTTCATTTTCGCCTCATTTTGAACAATAATTGCATTTGTTTTCTCAAGCATCGGGATTACAATTTCTTCTAATTTTGTATCCTTTTTATAGAAAGAATACGTTGCTGGATATAAGTATCCTTCTAGTGGATATTTAATGTTACTATCAAAAATTTTATCCGTTAATAGCTTCGGATACTTTTGCTGCATTTTTTGGATAAATGCTTTATCGTTTAATTGACGCACAACCTCATCTTTATTCCACTTTAATTCTGCCGCAATCACTTCAGCAATTTCAGTTACTTGCGCCCCTTCTTTAATCGTCACTTTATAAAGAGCCGGACGATGTACGTTGCCAGATGACATTTGTTCAATGACATCGTTGGCGCTCATCGAAGGATTTAATAAATATGTACCTGCTTGTAAGCTTTTCGACTTAAATTTCGTATAAAAACTAAAAACTGTACTGCTTTTCACAGCACCTTTTTCTTCTAAAATCTCACCGATTTTACTTGTAGATGACCCCTTTGGAATCTCTACCTCAATCTCTTTTTTATTTCCACTATCAACTGGCCCTAATGCAGATGAAATATACGCATAGACTGATCCACAAACTAAAAGCAGTGCGATAATCGAAATTAAAAAAATGCGTCTACGCTTCTTCTTCACTTGATTCTCTACCAAAATTCTTCCTCCTTATTCAATTGTAGACCGTATACACTTCCTCTATACAATGCCCTACAAACATAAAGCAAAACCAATCATTTCTAAATAATCGGTGACAGCTACTTATTTAAAGCCTTTTTTCATACAACCCGTCTTATTATACTATAAACAATTAAGTAGTTTCGACAAAAAATCTGTCATTTTGCATATGAATACAAAAAAGGCGAACTGTGTACACAGTTCGCCTTTTTATCCATTACTATTCTTCTTCTTGCTCATCAGCAAGAGTGTTAAACATTTCTTGTACCATTTCCCACTCTTCTTCAGATTCAATTGAAAGTAATGTTCCACCCTCTTCTTCACTTTGCTCATATGCCATTGCATCGAAGATTTGGTCTCCATCTTCGTCTACTTCACCGATTGGAGAGAAGACTACGTAAGATTTTTTGCCGAATTTTTCAGCATCAAAAGTGAAAATAATTTCACATAAATGTTCGTTTCCTTTTTCGTCTACAATTGTAATTTGATTTTCTTCCATTTTGGTCACCTCTTATTTACTATCTAAAAATCCTTGTAAGATCACGACTGCAGCCATCTTATCGATTACCTGTTTTCGCTTCTTACGGCTCACATCAGCTGAAATGAGCAGACGTTCCGCTGCCATCGTCGACAAACGCTCGTCCCACATTACAACTTCTAATTGTAACAGATTTCGCAGGTTTTCTGCAAATTGCTGGCACGCTTCACCACGAGGGCCGATTGTACCATTCATATTTTTAGGTAAACCTACTACTATTTTGTCCACATTGTACTGTTTTACCAACTCAGAAATACGGTCAAAACCAAAGTGGCCTCGTTCTTCGTTAATCCTGATTGTTTCCAGCCCTTGTGCTGTCCAGCCCATTTCATCGCTCATTGCAACACCGACTGTTTTAGTACCAACATCTAAACCTAATATCCGCATAAACTACTCCTCACGATGATGTTTCAAGTAAGACTTCACAAGCTCTTCAATTATCTCATCACGTTCAAGCTTGCGAACGATGCTTCGTGCATCTTTATGGCGAGGTATGTATGCTGGATCTCCACTTAATAAATAACCGACGATTTGGTTAATCGGATTATAACCTTTTTCTTGAAGTGCATCATACACAGTTAAAAGTACATCATTTACATGGACACTCTGTTTTTCATCTTGAATGCTAAACTTCATTGTCTTATCAAAACCGTCCATTTCAAGCACCTCACTTGTAAGTAGTAAGTATAGGGAGAAGAACTTCTCCTCTCCCTACCATTGTACACTACTATCTCTTTATTTTGAAACAGATTTAACGTACTCTTGTACAAACGCTAAAGCTTCCTCTACTTGCGCTGGGTTTTTACCGCCTGCTTGTGCCATATCAGGACGGCCACCACCGCCGCCTCCACAACGAGAAGCTACTTCTTTCACAAGTTTACCCGCATGGTAACCTTGACTAATTAAATCTTTCGTTACGCCAGCTAAAATGTTTACCTTATCGTCATTTACAGACGCTAATACAACAACTGCAGACTCTAATTTATTTTTAAGGTCATCCATCATTGTACGTAAGTTGTTCATATCTGCAACATTTACTTTCGCCGCTAATACGTTCACGCCATCAACTGTCATTACTGAATCAGTTAAGTTTCCAGCTTCGATATTGCTTAATTTCGCAGCAAGAGATTCGTTTTCTTTTTGAAGTTGTTTTACTTCAGTAAATAAACCATCAACTCTTGTTAAAATATCTTTTGGATTTGTTTTCATTTTTCCTGCGGCTTCTTTTAATAAACCTACTTGATCGTTCATTAATTCGTATGCAGACTTACCAGTTACCGCCTCAATACGACGAGTTCCTGCACCGATACCAGACTCAGCAACGATTTTGAAAATACCGATAGAAGCTGTGTTATCAACGTGACAACCACCGCAAAGCTCTAAGCTGTAATCGCCTACTTGCACAACGCGTACAACATCACCGTATTTTTCACCGAATAATGCCATTGCGCCCATTTCTTTCGCTTCTTCGATTGCTTTTTGAGAAATCGCAACATCAATACTTTCCCAAATTTTTTCGTTTACGATACGCTCAATTTTTTCTAATTCATCAGCTTGTACTTGACCGAAGTGAGAGAAGTCAAAACGTAAACGTTCAGATGTTACAAGAGAACCAGCTTGGTTAACATGCGTTCCAAGTATATCTTTTAATGCTTGGTGCAGTAAGTGAGTTGCTGTATGGTTTTTCACAGCGCTACTACGGTTTTTCGTATCGATAAGAGCTTTTACAGCCGCTTCTTTCGTTAATGTACCTTCTTCCACAACTACTTTGTGTAAGTTTTGACCATTTGGTGCTTTTTGTACGTCTTTTACAACAACTTTCACGCCGTCAGCAAGAAGGTAACCACGGTCTGCAATTTGCCCACCGCTCTCAGCGTAGAATGGCGTTACATCAAGCATTAATTGTCCTTCTTCACCTGCTTGTAAGCTATCTGTATACTCACCATTTTTCACAAGGGCAACAACGTTACTTTCTGTTGCAACTGTACCGTAACCAACGAATTCGCTCGCTACTTTAACTTCACCAAGTACACCGCCTTGAACTTGCATAGAATCAACGTCTTGACGAGCAGCACGTGCACGCTCACGTTGTTTCTCCATTTCATTTTCAAAGCCCGCTTGATCAACTGTCATACCAGCTTCTTCTGCATATTCTTCTGTTAATTCAATTGGGAAACCGTACGTGTCGTATAGGCGGAACGCATCTACGCCAGAAATAACAGTTGTTTTTTCTTCTTTCGCTTTTGCAATTACTTCAGCTAAAATTGATTCACCATCATGAAGTGTTTCATGGAAACGCTCTTCTTCATTCTTCACAACTTTTGCGATGAAATCTTTCTTTTCAAGTACTTCTGGATAGAAGTCTTTCATTACTTCTCCAACAACCGGTACTAATTCAAACATGAACGGACGGTTGATGTTTAATTTCTTAGAATAACGAACAGCACGGCGTAATAAACGACGTAATACATAACCACGGCCTTCGTTAGATGGAAGAGCACCGTCACCAACAGCGAATGTTACTGTACGGATATGGTCAGCAATTACTTTAAACGCCATATCTTTTTCTAAATCGCCATTACGATATTTCTCACCAGAAATTGATTCTGTTGCACCAATCATCGGCATGAATAGGTCTGTATCAAAGTTCGTAGGTACATCTTGAACGATAGATGTCATACGCTCTAGCCCCATTCCTGTATCGATGTTTTTCTTAGGAAGTGGCGTATATGAACCGTCTGGATTATGGTTAAATTGAGAGAATACAAGGTTCCATACTTCTAAGTAACGCTCGTTTTCTCCGCCCGGATATAATTCTGGGTCACTAAAGTCATTACCGTAAGATTCACCGCGGTCATAGAAAATTTCTGTATTCGGTCCACTTGGTCCTTCACCGATATCCCAGAAGTTTTCTTCTAAACGGATGATGCGTTCTTTTGGAACACCCATTTTCTCATTCCAAATTGTGAATGCTTCTTCATCTTCCGGATGAATTGTAACAGATAGTAATTCTTTATCGAATCCGATCCATTTGTCGCTCGTTAGAAATTCCCAAGCCCAAGTAATTGCTTCTTCTTTGAAGTAATCACCGATTGAGAAGTTCCCTAACATTTCAAAGAATGTATGGTGACGAGCCGTTTTCCCAACGTTTTCAATATCGTTTGTACGAATTGATTTTTGTGCATTTGTAATACGTGGATTTTGTGGGATTACACGACCATCAAAATATTTCTTTAATGTCGCTACACCACTATTAATCCATAACAGAGATGGATCTTCATGAGGAACTAGTGATGCACTTGGTTCTACTGCATGTCCTTTTTCTTGGAAAAAGTCTAAAAACATTTGACGAATTTGTGCGCCTGTTAGTTGTTTCATTGTATTTTCCTCCTTAAATATAAAAAACTCCCGCCCCTAATAAAAGGGACGAGAGTTAACTCGCGATACCACCCTAATTATGAATTGATTATTATAACAATCAATTCATCACCTCATGGTGCCGTAACGTGGCAAGACGGCAGTGATTAGCTGCTCTCAGGATTAGCTTTCTGTTACCCTTCATTTAAAGCTCCTTTCAGCCAGTGGAAGCTTCTCTCTACAAATGGACTGTAACGTACTTGTTCCGTCATTGATTTAATGTATTATATGACTAAATATAATAGAATTCTCTTAAGTTTGTCAATGTAGATAATCATTTATATTGTATCAATTGCTTATTAATCATAGTTATTCTACTATTCATTCTTAACAGCCTTTAAATATATTATGCATTTATTACTAAATAGGAATCTCCTCTCAAAAAATACTTTATGAAAATTTCTAAATATTACATTATTTGTTATAATTAAATTATTAACAATAAAGGAGCGATTACAATGACAACCTTATTGAATCAAGCTAAAGAAATGTTAACAACTGATGAAAAAATCCTTTTTTATGCAGCATGCTCATTAAATATATTTATATATCGTTCCGTCGCAAGACCAGGACTGTTAATTTTAACGAACAAACGGCTCTTCTTTTATGGACCAGATGTAAGTAAGAACCCAATATTTGAAGAGTACTCTTTTGCAAACATTTCTAATCTAAAAGAGCAAAAGCGTCTTTTCAGCAATCAAATTATATTTATGTACGATAATGAATGGAAAAAAATAAAACATATTCAAACAAATGATATAAGCTCTCTCGTTCAACAAATACACGAGCAACTCTCTAAATAATGATAGCCCTCTACTTTTATAAGTAGAGGGCTATCATATTACACATCTTCTTTTTTCCAAAGAGGCCTCACATGAACGACCACTGTCCGAATGACCGCTAAAATAGGAACCGATATTAGTAATCCTACAATCCCCGCAACTTCTCCCCCTACTAGTAATGCAAACATAATAATCACAGGATGCATACGAAGCGACTTACCAACGATGTAAGGCGATAAAATGTTACTTTCCAAAAATTGCAAAATAGCAATCGTAATTCCCGCCTTAATGAGTAAACTCGTTGATACCGTTGCTGCAATCATCAACGTCGGAATCGCCCCTAAAATAGGACCAAAGTACGGGATTATATCCGTTACCCCAATAATAATACCGAGTAATAACGGATATTTCATACCGATAAACCAAAAAGAAAGAACAGATACTCCTCCTAATACTAAGCAAACAAATAACTGTCCTCGAATATAACTTCCGAGTGACTTATCAATTTCTTTCGCAAGCATTTGACCCGTACTACGCCACTTACTCGGAACTAGTTTCCAAAAAATATGATAAAACTCACCGTAATCTTTTAATATGTAAAATACAATGAACGGAATTAAGAAAATAATGAGCAATGAATCCAGTACACCACGAGCTGTGCTCATGACTTTATTTAAAAGCGCTTGAATCTTCGTTTCTACACCACCAAAAATTTGTTTCACCTTTTCATGAATAAATGATGGGAAATTCGCTGTTTGTTCTGTAACTCCATCCATCCAAGAATCGTACATTTTTGTAAACTGCGGAAATTGTTCATTAATTTCTTGTAACTGTTTAATAACAACTGGCGTTCCTTTATAAATTCCATAGCCAATTCCGCCAAAGAAAAGAATATAAATGAGCAAAATAGCAAGTGTGCGTGGCATTCCTTCCTTATGGATTTTTTCAATTAAAGGGTGTAATAAATAAGCAATAAAACAAGCAATAAAGAACGGTGTGATCGCCACTTTAAATACAAAAATAATCGGCGCCCATAGTGGCTTGATTTTTAAAAAGACGAGCAAACAAAGAAAAACGAGTAACAATAATCCTAAACGATATATCCAAATGATTTTAAGATTCTTCACACGAAAAACCTCCTCCACCTTTATTTTGAAAATAAATAGGTTAGGTTATGTGCAAAAGTTTTAAAATCTTTTTATACAGACCATACTGTTTTTTAAAGACGTACATATATTTAACATAATAAGGACAACCACCCCTGAAAATACAAAATGTCAAAATATAATCAGGAGGGCTCATAATGATCTTATTTATGCTTGCATTATCCGCACTTTTTATGCTTCTTGAATGGATTTGTATCGGGTTTGGTATTTGGAAAGGCTTCTTTATTCGTTCCTCGCGAAAGGAAAGAGCTAAGCACTTATGGCATTATGGAATGCTTGGCGTTGGATGCTACGGTTTATCTTATCTCTTCTCTGAAATCGGACTTTTATATTTGCATACAAGCGCATAAAAAAACTCCCTTATCATGAAGGGAGTTTTTTACGCCTTATAAATAAGACTTAATCATCTTACGTGCTTTTTTCACATTGCGTTTTGAGAATACATCTTGTTTGCGAGCATATTGATATGCTGCAGCTCCAACACCTAATGCGATTAATGAATTGCGTAGATTCAAAGTAAATCCCCCTTTTCGTTATCCGATCGTTCTTTCATTATCATCAAATAAATCATCAAGAGAGCTTAATGAACCATCTTCCTCTACTTGATGTGTATGGATTTTCCCCTTTGAAACCGATAATTCGATATAACAATTCCAGCAATAAAATTGGTTGACACCTATTTTTCCGATGTCTTTCCCTTTGCAATTTGGACAACTGAACATATGGCTTTCATCTCCTTACAGTCTCCCAGATTCTATTCGCCATTATGTCCAAACTGCATTCATTTATACATTGCTAGAGCCTTTCAACGTTATACGTTTGAAAGTTTCACTATATAATTTCACCTTGTTACATGAAATCATACGGTGAAATGTTTTCCACGTCCATTTCTTCACCATTAACCGTCACCATCTGCACTTCTCCTTGTGATTCTTGCAATCGGCCAGCTAAAGTCGTTTGACGCATTGCATCATCAAGGCGATTTACACCGGATTGAAACGCTGCTTCCTCCCCACAAATAATAAGGAATTTCTTACTCCTTGTAATACCCGTGTAAATTAAATTACGACGTAACATACGGTAGTAGCTCTTTACAATCGGCATAATAACTATTGGGAATTCACTACCTTGCGATTTATGAATCGAGCAGCAATAGGCATGCGTAATTTGATTTAAATCCGGCTTTGTATATGTTACTTCAATTCCATCAAATGAAACGATAATCATATCTTGTTGCTCGACATTTTCTTTCGCATAAAATACTGAAACAATTTCTCCAATATCACCATTAAACACTTGGCTTTCCGGCTGATTGACTAATTGAAGTACTTTATCACCTCTGCGGTATACAACGTCACCGTAGGCAATTTCTTTACTCTTTTCTTTTTTCGGATTAAACACTTCTTGAAGAGCTTCATTTAACACATTAATACCTGCTGGTCCGCGATACATTGGTGCCAATACTTGTACATCTCTTGCACTAAAGCCTTTTGTCTTAGCATTTTCACAAACCTTTTTAACAACCTCAACAATTTGAGCACCTGCACAGCTGATAAATGAACGATCTTTTTTATTTTGTGCTAAATCTGGCGGGAGCGTCCCGTCTTTTATCGCATGGGCAAGCTGAATAACAGACGAACCTTCTGCCTGACGATAAATTTCTGTGAGTTTTACCGTTGGAATGGCACCTGCATTTAATAAATCTTTCAACACTTGTCCAGGTCCTACCGATGGTAATTGGTCTTCATCACCTACAACGATTACTTGGATGTTCGTCGGCAAGGATTTAAACAATTGATTTGCCAGCCAAATATCTACCATCGAAAACTCATCAATAATAAGGAGCTTCCCTTGAACAGGGTCTGTTTCATTGCGCTGGAAAGACCCTTCTGGCGTCCATCCAAGCAGGCGATGAATTGTGCACGCCGGAAGCCCCGTCGATTCACTCATTCGCTTCGCTGCTCTTCCTGTTGGAGCCGTTAATAGTATTGGAAATGGATTGTCATCACTATATTCATTTAGATTTAGTGATAGCCCGTGAAGCGACGCATACATTTCAACAATTCCTTTAATAACTGTAGTTTTCCCCGTTCCTGGTCCACCTGTTAATAACATCATCGGCTTATGAAGTGCAGTTTGAACTGCTTCTTGCTGAAGCGGTGCATACTGTACCTTTAGCTGTTCTTCAATTTCACCTAATGTCTTTAACACTTCTGCTTCAGGAAATGCAGGGGTTTCCTCTTGATTCATAAGCCTGCGAATGGACTTTACAACGCCTTTTTCAGAGTAAAATAACGAAGCTAAATACACACGCTCTTCTTCTATGATGACTTTCCCTTCACTTTGCATCATTTCAACGCAGCCTACAATATCTTCCTCAGTCACTCCGCCTTCTTGATTATTTAAAAGTGACATCGTTTCTCTTACAAGCTGACCTTTTTCCATATACACGTGACCGAGTTGTAATGAAATATTCTCTAACGTATAAAAACACCCTGCACGTACACGGTCGTCGTGATTGCCCGTTATTCCGATTGCACGCCCTATATCATCTGCTCTTCCAAATCCAATTCCGTCCACTTCTTCAATAAGTTTATACGGATTATTACGAATCACTTCTAATGTCATCTCTTTATATTGCTGATAAATTTTAATAGAAAGTTTTGTTCCAAAACCGTAACCATTTAAAAAACTCATCACTTTCTCGAGCCCTTGATGCTCAATAATCGTCTCATATATTTCCTGCGCTTTTTGCTTGTTTACAACACCACTTAACGCATCCGGATCATCCATAATTTTAGAAATCGCATGCTCACCAAGATGGTCCACGATTTTTTCGGCTGTACGCTTTCCAATCCCTTTAAATAAATCGCTCGCTAAATATTGCACCATACCTGCTTTTGTTTGTGGCAATTCTTTTTTAAACGTTTCAACTAAATATTGTTTTCCATACTTTGGGTGGTCTTTAAAATGACCTGTTAATGTAAACACTTCATCTTCATGCATACGGGGAAAATGACCGTTTATCATTACTTTTTTTTCGTCGTATGTTTCATTCGTTTCAATGACTTTCATACTGACAACGGAATAGAGGTTTTCTTCGTTGTGGAAAATGGTATGAAGAACTTGCGCTTTTATAAATTTTTTTTCTTCCTCAAACAAATCCATTGCATGTTGATTTCCCATATTTCCTCTCCTTTCCGAGTTCTTTTCACTTTAATGAGCAGTACATCCCCCACCTCTTTCACAATCTTTAGATGAGGGGTAACTGCGCATTAAACTATAATTTCACTTTATTCAGCTTCTTGCTCTAATAAACGAATACCATTACCAGCTAAAAAGTGGTCTGCTTGAATTTCAGTCGCTTTCTTAAATAAAGTAAGAGCTTTCTCGTTATTCTCCTCGAATACGTACGCAACACCTAAATTATAATACGCATCTGCATGCTCTTCATCCATTTCTAACACCTTTTCAAAATAAGGTTTTGCCTCTTGAATATGTTCTAGTCGTGCGAAGCAAAGTCCGCATTGGAAAACAGCTTCTACATCGCCTTCATCTAATTCCGTCGCTCTTTGTAAAAATGGAAGTGCAAGACGATCATTTCCAAGTTGCACATGTGTGATACCTAACATAAATGTTACGTCAGCTGATTGTAATCCCACTTGCATCGCTTGTTCAAATACAGCCTTCGCCTCTGCAAATTGCTCTTGACCGTAATATACGTTTCCTAAGCCATAATAAGCAGCCGCAGATTTATCATCTAATTCTAATGCACGTTTATAAAATAAAATTGCTCGCTCACTATCACCTAATACATCTAATAAATTCGCAAAGTTAATGTATCCAAGCGCATCTTTCGGGTTTTCTTCGATTGCTTCTGTGAAATTTTCAGCTGCTTCTTCCCAGTTTCCTTCTTGCATATATTTAATACCTGTTTCAAGTTTGTTTGACATATCCTTCACCTCTACAACAAATTATAACAAAGAATGTATTTTCCAAGCGAACAAAAATTCGCTTTATGTAAAAGAAACCTCTAACCGCTAATCGGCAGAGGCTTCTCGTGTTATCCTAAATAATCTAATTTCTTACCACTATGATATACTTCATCAATTGTAGCGCCGCCTAAGCACTCATCTCCATCATAGAAAACAACTGCTTGGCCTGGCGTAATCGCACGAATTGGCTCATCACAAAGAATACGAACTGTATTTTCATCAACGATTTGAACCGTTACTTTATTGTCTGCTTGACGATAACGGAATTTCGCTGTACACGTAAATTCTTTTTCCTTCGCTTTATTACTTACCCAGCCTACATTCGTAGCAATAACTTCATCACCATATAGAAGTTCGTTATGGAATCCTTGATCAACATATAAAATGTTTTCTTTCAAGTTTTTCCCCACAGCAAACCACGGATCACCATTACCACCAATACCAAGGCCATGACGTTGTCCAATTGTATAATACATTAAACCATCATGTTTCCCTTTCACTTCACCAGATAATGTTTGCATCACACCTGGTTGCGCCGGTAAATAGTTACTTAAGAAATCTTTAAAGTTACGCTCACCGATGAAACAAATACCAGTACTATCTTTCTTCGCCGCTGTCGCTAAACCAGCTTCTGTCGCCATTTCGCGAATTTGTGGTTTCTTTAATTCACCTAATGGGAACATTGTTTTTGATAGTTGCTCTTGGCTTAATTGATTTAAGAAATATGTTTGATCTTTATTGTCATCAACGCCGCGAAGCATTTTATATTCGCCGTCCATATAAGCAACGCGTGCATAATGACCTGTTGCTACATAATCAGCACCAAGTGCAATTGCATGCTCTAAAAATGCTTTAAATTTAATTTCTTTGTTACACATTACATCTGGGTTTGGTGTACGACCAGCTCGGTACTCATCTAAAAAGTACGTGAATACTTTATCCCAGTATTGTTTTTCAAAGTTTACTGCATAATACGGAATGCCGATTTGGTTACACACTTCAATTACATCATTGTAATCTTCTGTTGCTGTGCAGACACCATTTGCATCTGTATCATCCCAGTTTTTCATAAAAATTCCGATTACATCATAACCCTGCTCTTTTAATAAAAGAGCTGCTACAGATGAATCGACGCCACCGGACATCCCGATGACAACGCGTGTTTCTTGAGGTAGTTTGTTCATCATGTCACCTCCCATGCTAATTTTGTGTTAATCGCTTCACGATTTTCACTGTTTCGTACGCCGCTTTTTCAATTTGCTCTTTCGTATTTCCAAGTCCGAAACTAAAGCGTACGGATGAACGTATTTGATCGGATTCTTTTCCGAACATCGCCACTAATACATATGATGGATCAATCGAACCAGCTGTACAAGCAGAACCACTTGATACTGCAATACCAGCTAAGTCTAGGTTTACAAGAAACGGTTCAATATTCATTCCTGTAAAACTTATATTAAACACATGTGGTAAGCGATATTCCAAGTCTCCGTTTACCTCGAAATGAATGTCCTCATTTTTGAAGACAGATACCATTATATCTTTAAACTCTTCATATTGGGCATTTTTTTGCTCACGAGTTTTTTCAGCTAGCGAAACTGCATGTTGAAGTCCAACAATACTAGGTACATTTTCAGTACCAGCACGACGTTTTCTTTCTTGCTCTCCGCCTATTAATAACGGTTCAAATTTCACATTTGCACCAGCATATAGGAACCCTACACCTTTTGGGCCGTTAATTTTGTGAGCGGAAATCGATAATAAATCAATACCAAACTCTTTCACATCTATTTCTATTAAACCGTAAGCTTGTACAGCATCTGTGTGGAAATAAGCTTGATGCTCTTTTAACAGCTTACCTATTTCCACAATTGGTTGTATTGTCCCTACTTCATTATTCCCGAACATAATAGATACAAGAATCGTCTCTTCCGTTAGTGCCTTTTGTATGTCAGAAACTTGAACACGCCCTGTTTCATCAACAGGTAAATACGTCACTTCAAATCCTTCACGCTCTAACAATTCACACGTATGCAAAATCGCATGATGTTCAATTTGCGTTGTAATAACGTGGTTACCTTTATGACGATTCGCACGCGCTACACCTATAAGTGCTAAATTATCAGCTTCTGTACCACCGCTCGTGAATATAATTTCATTTGGACTCGCGTGAATGCTACGTGCACACACACGTCTCGCCTCATCTACCGCATGGCGCGTTTGACGCCCATAAAAGTGAATACTAGACGGGTTTCCAAATGTTTCTGTCATATATGGAATCATCTTTTCGACCACTTCTGGGTGAGTCGGAGATGTCGCAGCATGATCTAAGTAAATGCGTTCCATTAAATCTCCTTCTTTCCAAATCGTTTCACAAGGAATTAAATGTAAAACATATAGCCCCCGTGATTTTCTTCCTCATAACGTACTAAATCTTCTAAAGTTGTACTATCTAATACTTCTTGCACTGCATCACGAACACGCATCCATAATTGGCGTTGTGCTGGTTCTTCTTCTTCTATCATTTCTACAACACTAATTGGACCCTCTAGTACACGTATTACATCTCCAGCTGTAATGTTGACTGGCTGATCAGATAATACATATCCGCCATATGCACCACGCGTACTCTTTACAAGACGAGCGTTACGAAGTGGTGAAATTAATTGCTCTAAGTAATGCTCAGATAGGTCATGTGCCTGTGCAATTGATTTTAATGAAATTGGGCCTTCACCAAATTTTTTTGCAAGGTCGATCATAATTGTTAAGCCGTAGCGGCCTTTCGTTGAAATCTTCATCTATTTGCACCTCATTTCAAATTTTCACTTCTATTGGTTATATCTTATTTATCCCGCTATTTGCGGGCAGTAAAACTCCCACCTCAAAATTCGGCTGGAGCAAAGAAGTTAGGTGGGGGATGAACAAAACCCCCACTAATTAAAGTTTCACTTTATAAAAGAACACAATTTAAAATCCTATGAAATTATAGCATAATATAGTATTATAAGAAATTTCAACTTGTGTATCAAAATGATAACATAAAATCACATTGAAAAACTCGGAAATTATTACAATTGAAAGAAAAATAGGAATATTCATATTCATCCCCCCCCCACAAAACAGCATCCTATTTCAAATTTCATCAAAAAAAATGGTACGATAGAATGAGATTATACATTAAGGGAGAGGGTCAAATGAAACAACCACTCGCACATCGAATGCGCCCTACAAATATTCAAGAAATTATCGGACAACAGCATTTAGTTGGTGAAGGCAAGATTTTATGGCGTATGGTCCAAGCAAATCATTTTCAATCAATGATTTTATACGGTCCTCCAGGCACAGGAAAAACATCAATCGCTAGCGCAATTGCAGGAAGTACTGGAACCCTGTTTCGCCTCTTAAACGCTGTTACTCATAATAAAAAAGATATGGAAGTTGTCGTACAGGAAGCGAAGATGCATCGGCACCTCGTTTTAATTTTGGATGAAGTTCATAGGCTAGATAAAGCGAAGCAAGACTTTCTATTACCCCATTTAGAAAGCGGACTTCTTACTTTAATTGGTGCAACGACAAGCAATCCGTTCCATGCTATTAATTCTGCTATTCGAAGTCGTTGTCAAATCTTCGAATTACACGCATTAACAGAAGATGATATTTTAATTGGCTTAAAACGAGCGCTTGAAGATAAAGAAAAAGGGCTTGGGGAATATGATGTAACTGTTACGGATGAAGCATTACATCACTTTGCAAATGCGTCAGGCGGAGATATGCGCTCAGCTTATAATGCACTTGAACTAGCTGTTTTATCTAGCTTTACAACTGACGACAAAGCCGCGGAAATTACACTTGAAATCGCAGAAGAATGCTTACAGAAAAAGAGTTTCGTTCACGACAAAGGTGGCGATGCTCACTATGACGTTTTATCTGCTTTTCAAAAATCAGTACGCGGAAGTGATGTGAACGCCGCACTTCATTATTTAGCACGTCTTATTGAAGCTGGTGACTTACAAAGCATCGGTAGACGTCTGCTTATTATGGCATATGAAGATATCGGACTTGCTAGCCCACAAGCTGGACAACGTACACTTGCAGCGATTGAATCAGCTGAACGGGTCGGCTTCCCAGAGGCACGCATACCACTTGCAAATGCTGTTATTGAACTTTGTCTATCACCGAAATCAAACTCGGCCTATAAAGCACTCGATGCCGCACTACACGATTTACGTAATGGCCAAACAGGCGATATTCCAAGTCATTTAAAAGATAGTCATTATAAAGGAGCCGAATCGTTAGGAAGAGGCATCGGATACTTATATCCACACGATCACCCAAACGGTTGGGTACAACAACAATACTTACCTGATAAAATTAAAAACAAGCAATATTATAAACCGAAAACGACAGGAAAATTTGAACAAGTACTTTCTACTGTTTATGAAAGATTACAAAGTTCGCATAAAACGAAGAATAAAGGGTAATATAAGCGAAAACGTCACCATTACGGAGGGTTCGCTTATGAAAACACGTCAAGATGCATGGACAAAAGAAGACGATCTCCTTTTAGCAGAAACTGTTTTACGACATATTCGCAGCGGAAGTACACAAATAAAAGCATTCGATGAAGTTGGTGATACATTAAACCGAACTTCAGCAGCTTGTGGCTTTAGATGGAATGCTGAAGTAAGACCATATTATGAAGATGCGGTGCAAATCGCAAAAAAACAACGTAAAGAATTAAAGCGTTCGGAAGCTAAAATAGAAAAAGAGCAGTTCACACAAACTCGGCAGCTCGTAATCGATGCCGAGTTTTCAGAAGATATTGTCCCAAATAAACAAGATCTTACAATGCAAAATGTCATCTCATTTTTGCAAAACTTGGAGCACAATAACCCTTCACTCGCAAAGTTACAAACTGAAAATGACGTATTACAAGATCAGCTCACTTCCCTGCAAAAAATGAATAATGAACTTGAAGCAAAATTAGCTGTTCTCACAAAAAAACAACAAGCAATCGAAGAAGATTATGCAATGCTTGTTAGAATTATGGATCGTGCTCGAAAACTTGTTTCGGTCGAAGAACAAGAAGAGCAAATTGCTCCGATTTTCAAAACCGATCAAAATGGAAATTTAGATATTATATATTCTGCAGAAAACTAAAAACAGGGATGCCACTTTTTCAACTAAGTGACATCCCTGTTTATTTTCCCCTAGTGAAAAAGCACCACAGTAAATGAAATTATATTAACGATTCGACATCGACATTTCTTTAAAACATACAAAAAGCATATATCCTAAACGATATATGCTTCCTTTTTATTCTTGCCCTACACGCTTCACTTCTACGTTTTTAATACGCTCACGTACAACGTGACTTGCCATAATTAAACCAGCCACAGATGGTACGAACGCATTTGAAGAAGGTGGTAATTTCGCTTTACGAATTTTTGCATTTTCGTCTGGTACGATTTCTTTACGTACTTCTTCACGAATTACGATTGGGTTTTCGTCAGAGAAGACAACTTTTACACCTTTTTTAATACCATCTTTACGAAGCTTCGTACGAATTACTTTCGCAATTGGATCTGTATGTGTTTTAGAAATGTCCGCAATACGGAAACGAGTTGGGTCCATTTTATTTGCCGCACCCATACATGAGATAATTTTGATTTTACGACGTAAACATTGTTTAATTAAATGAATTTTGAACGTAATCGTATCAGATGCATCTACTACGAAATCTAAACCGTGTTTAAAGAACTCTTCATATGTTTCATCTGTATAAAACATCTCTAGTCCAATTACTTCACACTCTGGATTAATATCTGCAATACGCTCTTTCATTAATTCTACTTTTGAACGTCCTACAGTAGATACTAACGCGTGAATTTGACGGTTTACGTTTGTAATATCTACAACATCTTTGTCAACTAATACAAGACGTCCTACGCCAGAACGTGCTAACGCTTCTGCCGAAAATGATCCTACGCCGCCAATACCTAAAATACCGACTGTACTATTTTTTAATATTTCAAGGCCTTCTTTTCCAAAGGCTAATTCATTACGTGAAAATTGATGTAACATTCAGCTCTACACTCCTATTACAAAAATGGTCTACCATGTATTCTAGCCTTTTTCCGACTATTTGTATAGAAAAAGTTATAGAATTCCTAAAAATACATATTTCAAACAAGGAAAACATAATGTAAACCGGACTTTTTAAACAACCTCTATAAAAAAAGCCTAGATGGGGTTAGTATAACCATCTAGACTCTATTCTTACTTCTCTTCTTTCAAGCTCAATTTTAAGCTTAGCTCTTCAAGCTGAGCTTCTGCAACTGGGCTTGGCGCTTCTGTTAATAAGCAGCTTGCGCTTGCTGTTTTCGGGAATGCAATTGTATCACGAAGGTTCGTACGACCTGCAAGTAACATAACAAGACGGTCTAAACCTAATGCGATTCCGCCGTGTGGTGGTGTACCGTATTCGAATGCTTCTAATAAGAATCCGAATTGTTCTTGTGCTTCTTCTTGTGAGAATCCAAGTGCTTTGAACATTTTTTCTTGTACGTCACGCTCGTAAATACGAAGTGATCCACCACCAAGCTCATAACCGTTTAATACAAGGTCATATGCTTGTGCACGTGCTTTTTCTGGTGCTGTTTCTAATAACTCAACGTCTTCACGGAATGGCATTGTGAATGGGTGGTGAGCTGCGAAGTAACGATCTGCATCTTCATCGTACTCAAGAAGTGGCCAATCAGTTACCCATAGGAAGTTAAATTTACTTTCGTCAATTAACTCAAGTTCTTTACCTAGACGTAAACGAAGTGCACCTAAGCTATCTGCAACAACACTTTTCTTATCTGCTACGAATAGTAATAAGTCACCAGCATCCGCTTCTAATGTACTCATTAACACGTTTGCCTCTTCTTCACCGAAGAATTTCGCAATCGGTCCTTTTAAGCCGTCTTCTTCAACTTTAAGCCAAGCTAGACCTTTTGCACCGTATACTTTGGCGAATTCAGTTAATGCATCGATGTCTTTACGAGAGTATTTGCTCGCTGCACCTTTTGCGTTAATCGCTTTTACTTGTCCGCCGTTTTCTACAGCACTTGTAAATACTTTAAATCCACAACCTACTGCAAATTCAGATAGGTCTTTTAGTTCCATTTCAAAGCGTGTATCCGGCTTATCAGAACCAAAGCGAGCCATTGCATCAGCATATTTCATACGAGGGAATGGTGCACTAACTTCTACACCTTTTGCATCCTTCATGACTTTCGTCATCATACGCTCCATCATTTCTAAAATTTCATCTTGTGTTAAGAATGATGCCTCGATATCAATTTGCGTGAATTCCGGTTGACGGTCCGCACGTAAATCTTCGTCACGGAAACAACGTGCTACTTGATAGTAACGCTCAAATCCACCGACCATAAGAAGCTGTTTAAATAGCTGCGGAGATTGAGGTAATGCATAAAATTCACCATCATGCACACGGCTTGGTACTAAATAGTCGCGAGCTCCTTCTGGCGTGCTCTTCGTTAAAATTGGTGTTTCAACTTCTAAGAACTCTTCTGTATCTAAGAAGTTACGAATTGTTTTCGTTACGTCATGACGCATTTTGAATGTGTTGAACATTGCAGGACGACGTAAGTCTAAGTAACGATATTTTAAACGCACATCTTCTGATGCATCTGTATCATCAGCAATAATGATTGGCGTTGTTTTCGCTGCGTTTAATACATTTACTTTCGATGCTTGTACTTCAATACGACCAGTTGCCATATTATCATTAATTGCGCCTTCACCACGTTCAACAACTGTACCTTCTACGTGCAATACGTATTCGCTACGAATCGTTTCTGCTACTTCTAACGCTTCTTTTGATGTTTCTGGATTAAATACAACTTGTACGATACCTGTACGGTCACGTAAGTCGATAAAGATTAATCCACCTAAATCACGGCGTTTTTGTACCCAACCTTTTAATTGAACTGTTTGTCCAACCGCTTCTACTGTTACTTTTCCGCATGCATGTGTTCTTTCAGCCACTTTAAGTTCCCCCTATATTAATTTCTCTGCTACATATGAAGCAAATACATCTAACGCTACTTCTTCTTGTCCGCCTGTTGCCATATCTTTTAAGTTAATGATGCCTTTATCTAGCTCATCTTCCCCTAATACAGCTACGTATTTCGCATTTAAACGATCTGCAGATTTAAATTGTGCTTTCATTTTGCGATCTAAATAATCTTTTTCAACTGATAATCCAGCTTTACGAAGATCGAACGCAACTTTTGCAGCACGGTCTTTCGCTTTTTCACCAAGTGCTACAACGTAACAATCAATACTATGTTCAATTGGTAACTCAATATTTTCAGCCTTCAGCGCCATAATTAAACGCTCAATACTCATCGCAAAACCGATACCTGGCATTTCCGGTCCACCGATTTCTTGTACAAGTCCGTTATAACGGCCACCGCCACTTAATGTTGTGATAGCACCGAAACCTTCTGCCTCACTCATAATTTCAAAAACAGTGTGTTGGTAGTAGTCTAAACCACGTACTAAATTCGGATCTTTCTCAAATGGAACATCCATCATCGTTAGTAGTTCTTGTACTTTGTCGTAGTATACTGCTGAATCTTCGTTTAAGTATTCTGTAATAGATGGTGCTGTTCCCATTAATTCATGGTTACGGTCCTTCTTACAATCTAAAATACGAAGAGGGTTCTTTTCTAAACGAGATTGGCAGTCAGAACAGAACTCACCGATACGTGGCTCGAAGTGTGCGATTAACGCATCACGGTGCGCTTGACGGCTCGCTGCATCACCTAAGCTGTTTAATACAACTTTAATATTTTTTAAGCCCATGCCGCGGTAAAACTCTACAGCAAGTGCAATTACTTCTGCATCAATCGCAGGATCGTTACTACCGATTGCTTCAATACCGAATTGTACGAATTGACGATAGCGACCTGCTTGTGGTCTTTCGTAACGGAACATTTGACCAATATAGTATAATTTCGTTGGTTGTGTTGCATCACCGAACATTTTGTTTTCAACGTAAGAACGTACAACAGGTGCAGTACCTTCTGGACGTAATGTTAAACTACGCTCTCCACGATCTTGGAATGAGTACATTTCTTTTTGTACGATATCTGTCGTATCACCAACACCACGTAAAAATAGCTCAGTGTGTTCAAAAATTGGTGTACGAATTTCTTTATAATTGTAACGACGGCAAATTTCGCGTGCTTGCCCTTCGATATACTGCCATAACTCAACGCTACCTGGAAGAATATCTTGCGTTCCGCGTGGGATTTGAATAGACATATTCAGTTCCTCCTCAAATTGTTTTAATCTTAATAAAAATAAAAAAACTCCCGCCTCTACTGTTTGAACAGTAGGGACGAGAGTATTATACCCGTGGTGCCACCCTAATTGAAGCACGTATGCTTCCACTTTTTTAATAACGCTTAAATTTGCGTTCATCTCTACTAAGCATATATGCCGTTCAAGTTGAAACCTCTAGAGTGTCATTCAATCAGTCATCATGCAGAAATGTTTTCAGCCTAAGACATTTCTTCTCTTTCCATGTGTGTCTCATTTACTCTTCTCTATCAACGGTTATATTCATATGTAAATATAAAATTACTATACGTTTGTTGAGTAGGATTGTCAAGTACTCTAAGAGCGCTCAATCTGCTTCTTTAGACGCTTTACATCTTGAAGAGAAATCCCAAACTCAGAAGCGAGCTCCATTGAAGTATTGTTTTGCTCTTTTGAAATAAAATCATGAAAATTTACGTTAAACAGTTGATTTGCACCATTTGTAACAGAATGCCCTTTTTCATTCATACGCATACGTATATCCCTCACATTCAATATAGATGTTTTACTTTTTATTGTTCCATATTGATGAAAGAGTTATACATAACCGAAACAGCTATTGATTCCAAATAAAGTGAAACTTTAATGAATAGGGGTTTTGTCCATCGCCACTCATTATTAGCCCTCACTAATCAGGCTTTTACGAGCAGTGGATCTCCCACAAATAGCGGGATAAATGAACAAAACATACAACAATGTATGAAAAAAGAGAGGACCTATAATCCTCTCTTCTTGGGCAACACTATTTACTTTCTACAATTAAGGTCACCGGACCATCATTGATTAAAGAAACGTCCATCATTGCTCCGAACTGTCCTGTCTCCACATGCAGTCCTTGTTTACGAACTTCTTCATTAAAGAAATCATATAAATGTTCTGCATAATCAGGTTTCGCAGCATCCATAAAGTTTGGACGTCTTCCTTTACGGCAATCTCCGTATAATGTAAATTGCGAAATAGATAGAACTTGTCCCTTCATATCAAGTACAGAGTGGTTCATCTTTCCGCTCTCATCTTCAAAAATACGTAGGTTTGCAATTTTTTCTGCGATATAAGTTGCATCTTTTTCTGTATCTTCATGCGTAATGCCAACTAGTAATGTTAAACCGAATGGAATTTGTCCTACAATCTCGCCATCTACTGTGACAGACGCTTCCTTTGATCGTTGTAAAACAACTCTCATCTTTTCTACACTCCCTATTAATGCATCATGCGTCGTACGGCATAAATTTCTGGAACGCGTTTAATGCGCTCTACTACTTTTTTCAAGTGTTGTAAGTTTCGAATAGAAATCGACATGTTAATCGTTGCCATCTTATTACGATCACTTCTACCAGAAACAGCTGAGATATACGTCTTCGTTTCTGTAACAGCTTGTAATACTTCATTCAATAAACCACGACGATCATAGCCTGAAATTTCAATATCAACATTGTACTCAATTTCTTTTTCAGGACTACCTTCCCAATCTACTTCTAATAAACGCTCCACCGCTTCTTCTGTATGCACATTGACGCAATCGCAACGGTGAATTGATACGCCTCGACCTTTCGTAATATACCCAACGATATCATCGCCTGGAACTGGGTTACAGCATTTTGATAAACGAATTAACAAATTATCTGCACCACTTACCTTTACACCAGAATCCCATTTTCGAATTTTCATCGGTTTACGAACTTCTTTAACTTCAACGATGTCTTCTTCTTCACGTTGTTTACGGAACTTGTCCGTTAGTCGCGTAACAATTTGCGCTGCTGTAATTCCGTTATATCCAACTGCTGCAAACATATCTTCTTCATTTGCAAAGTTAAACTTCTCAGCGACACGTTTTAAATTATCAAGCGCTAATACTTCTTTCATCTCATACTCTAAGCCACGCACTTCTTTTTCAACAAGTTCACGGCCTTTTTCAATATTTTCATCTCTACGTTGTTTCTTAAAGAATTGACGTATTTTATTTTTCGCATGAGATGTTTGAGCAAGCTTTACCCAATCTTGACTTGGACCATACGAATGTTTCGATGTTAAAATTTCAATGATGTCACCAGTTTTCAACTTATAATCAAGCGTCACCATTTTCCCATTTACTTTTGCACCAATTGTCTTGTTTCCAATTTCCGAATGGACACGATACGAAAAATCAATTGGAACAGAGCCAAGTGGTAATTCCATTACATCGCCTTTTGGTGTAAAGACGAATACCATGTCAGAGAATAAATCAATTTTTAATGACTCCATAAATTCTTCTGCATTAGAAGCTTCATTTTGCCATTCTAATATTTGACGGAACCAAGTTAGTTTCTTCTCTAATGTACCCGTTGTTTCTGCTGCTTTACCTTCTTTATACGCCCAATGTGCCGCGATTCCGAATTCTGCAATCTCATGCATTTCTTTCGTACGAATTTGCACTTCTAGCGGATCACCTTTTGGTCCAATTACAGTCGTATGAAGAGATTGATATAAATTTGCTTTCGGCATTGCAATATAATCTTTAAAACGACCTGGCATTGGTTTCCAGCACGTATGAATAATTCCAAGCACCGCATAGCAATCTTTAATACTATTCACAACGACACGTACAGCTAGTAAATCGTAAATTTCATTGAATTGTTTATTTTGCAATGCCATTTTACGATAAATACTGTAAATATGTTTTGGTCTTCCAGAAATCTCAGGTTGAATTGAAACCTCTTTTAATTTCTCGCGAATGCCAGTCATTACTTCATCTAAATATTCTTCACGCTCTGCACGTTTACGCTTCATTAAATTCACAATACGATAATATTGCTGCGGGTTTAAATAGCGAAGTGACGTATCCTCTAACTCCCATTTAATAGTACTAATTCCGAGTCTATGTGCTAAAGGTGCAAAGATTTCTAACGTTTCATTTGCAATGCGACGCTGCTTCTCTTGAGGCAAATGTTTCAATGTACGCATGTTATGAAGACGATCAGCTAGTTTAATTAAAATAACTCGAATATCTTGAGCCATTGCAATAAACATTTTGCGATGGTTTTCTGCTTGTTGCTGCTCATGGGATTTGTATTTAATCTTTCCAAGCTTTGTAACACCATCGACAAGCATAGCGATTTCTTTATTAAATTCCCGTTCAATGTCTTCTAATGTAATTTCTGTATCTTCCACTACATCATGTAAGAAACCTGCCGATACTGTAGCCGGATCCATGTGTAAATCAACTAAAATACCTGCAACTTGAATTGGGTGAATAATATATGGTTCACCCGATTTTCTATATTGTTCGCTATGTGCATCACGCGCATATTCATAGGCACGTGCCACTAGCTCAATATCTTCATCCGCTAAATATTGACTTGCTTTCTCGAGTACCTGTTCAGCTGTTAGTACTTGCTCATTTGCCATCGAATCACCTTTTATTGAAAATTGACTTTATCTTTATTGAATAGAATAAATTATATTCTATCATTATAACCCAATGATTGTGAATTGTGAAAAGGAAAAGATTTTACTGACATTTCACCATGTTTTTTTGTGCAATTATACAAAAGTACCCGCTCCTCTCCAAGAGATTCACGGGTACTTTTTTATCACCGTAGTTTCACCTATATAATGATTAGTATTTTTCTAATACTAATACATCGTAACCATCTAACATTTTACGACCATCTAAGTAAGTAAGCTCTACTAAAAATGCAATTCCTGCTACAACTCCACCAAGTTCTTCAACTAGTTTAATTGTCGCTTCGATTGTTCCACCTGTAGCTAATAAGTCATCTGTAATTAATACACGTTGGCCGGGCTTAATTGCATCTTTATGGATTGTTAAAACATCCGTTCCATATTCTTTACCGTAGTCAACTGTAATTACTTCACGTGGTAATTTTCCTAATTTACGAACTGGTGCGAAACCTACTTCTAATGCATAAGAAACTGGGCAACCAATAATAAAACCACGCGCTTCTGGTCCTACTACAACATCAATGTCTCTTTTATTTGCATACTCAACGATTGCATCTGTTGCTGCTTTATATGCTTTTCCGTCGTTCATTAAAGGTGTAATGTCTTTAAACACAATACCTTCTTTCGGATAATCTGGTACAATTGCGATATGTTGCTTGAAATCCATATTTCTGAATCCTCCTCAGATATAAAAGGTTTGTAAATACAAATCCTTTACCCTAACTGTTCTACTTATTTATGATCACGAATCGTTTCAAACCATGTATATAGTTGCTGATATGTGCTATAAACCAATTCTTTCTCTAATTGTAAGTGGTTCATTTTCTCACGATATGTGTTCGATTCAATTAAATCACGCTTTTGTTTTTTGTCTGCCATAAAAATGACACCGTCTTTTATTGTAACAAATTCTAACTCAAAAAACACCTGTGTCATGAAATTTACTGTATCTTTTGACCAACCTTTATGACGACACAGTTGTTCCCCATATTGCCTTAAAGAAAATGGTGTTTTTTGGCTTAAGAAAGAATAGTACCATTTAAAATGTTCCCTCGTTGGGACCGTACTAAATAAATGATTATTCTCTTGATAAAATAGCGTGTAAATTCGAGCTGGGAATCCAGCCTTAAATACATCACCTAATTCATCTGTTCCTTTCGGCAAATCAAGTAGCACAATGTATTGATCATCAAAATGAGCTACCTCTGATGCATGCACGAGCTGTTCTTTATAGCCTTCTAAAGAAAATTTATTCAATACCTCTTCAGAAAAATACACCAATGTTATTTTTTCTTTCGGAAGTTCTGCTAAATTTGCTTCTACATTACGCATACTACGCCAGTCAAATAATTGCCATGCCTCTACAGCAATATCTTGCACCATTAATTGCGGCTTTTTAAAGTTATTCCATTCATTAATGGACACTTCTCCTACTACAGAAACCTTCGCAACTGGAGAGATTTCTTTCGCATAAGTACCAAATCCAAATCCAATCGTGTCCAGTGTTGCTTGTCCATCACGAAGAGCCATTTTTAAATGCGAACCATCAGATCCAATTGCACGGATACTTTCTAATTCGGCATCTTTCACCGCAATACGCGGTTTCGGATTTCCTACGCCAAATGGCGCTAACTTTTGCATATCCTCAATCGCGGCAAGCGTTACATCCTCTACTTTACAAAATGCATCCACTGCTGTAATCGGAATAAAATCTTCTGCTGTTAAAATTACATCTGCTTGCTCATTTAACCTGCGTCTTAATTCATCCACATCATTCATATTAAGCGTCATTCCCGCTGCCATCGGATGACCTCCGAAATGCGGTAACAATTCACGGCAATCTGAAAGGTTTGCAAACAAATCAAATCCTGCAATACTACGAGCCGATCCCTTTGCTGTTTCTTTATGAGGATCAATGCTTAATACAATCGTTGGACGATAAAAACGTTCAACTAACTTAGAAGCGACAATTCCAATTACCCCTGGATTCCAACCTTCTTTTGCAAGGACTAATACTTTATTTTCTTCTGGCGGGAAATTATTTTCGACTTCAGCGATAGCTTCTTCAGTAATTTGCTTTACAATATCTTTTCGAAGTTTGTTCAGCTCATCAATTTCTTCAGCTAGCTCTTTCGCTTCCTCTGGATCTTCTGATAATAAAAGGTGTACAGCAGGTGTTGCATCTTCCAAACGACCAACTGCATTAATACGAGGTGCGAGTGCGAACCCGATGCTTTCTTCTGTAATTTCGCTTTGCGAAACGTTAGCAACTTTAAATAACGCCTTTAAACCGATATTCCGAGTCATTCGCATATGCTTCAGTCCACGCTGTACTAACAATCTATTTTCACCATGAAGCGATACTAAATCGGCTACCGTACCGATTACTGCAATTTCCAACAAATGCTCTGGCACACGGCCCAAAAGTGCATGTGCAACTTTAAATGCAACACCAACACCCGCTAAATAATGAAACGGATAAACACCGCCTTCTAATTTCGGGTGAATAATCGCAAGTGCCTCTGGTAATTCTGGTGGTGGCTCATGATGATCTGTAATAATAAGATCTATTCCAAGTTCCTTCGCTACCTTCGCTTCATGTACCGCTGCGATACCAGTATCGACAGTAATAATTAGTGAGAACCCTGCACTGTGCGCCCAACGAAACGCTTCTTCATTTGGCCCATAGCCTTCAGTAAAACGATTTGGAATATAAAACTCTACTTCTGCACCTAATTCTTTGAGAGCAAGATATAACACAGTCGTACTACTTACTCCGTCCGCATCGTAATCGCCAAATATTAATATTTGTTCTCCATTTTCAATAGCTTTTTTCACACGTTCTACAGTCCGATCCATTCCTTCAAGTAAAAATGGATCATGAAATTCTTGATCTGCTGTATTTAAAAAGTCTACAATCTTATCTTCTGTATTTAAGCCTCTGCCAAGAAATAATGAAGTCACAAGAGGTGATAGTTGCAATTTATTTGCTAATTCACTCACTAGTTCCTCATTATATTCTTTTTCTTTCCAACGCGTCTTCGGTTGTAACACGAAATCACCCCTTAACCTATCCATTATACAAGACAGATTAAGGGGTGACAATATAATGCAAACTACGATTCGATATCTATATAATTAAATATCTGTTATGTTTAATTTGGAGAATACGGATTAATATGTACAAAAACGTTTTGTACGTTATCTTGTTTCATAAGTTTTTCTTTTACATGTTTTCCGATGCGGTGACCTTCTTCTACAGTGATATATGGATCTACAGATACTTTAATATCGACAATAACATAGTGGCCATGTTCTCTTGCATATAAAGAGCCGATTTTTTTCACACCTTCCACTTGAAAAACTGCCTCCCTAAGCGGAACAACATCTTCTTCATGCAGAACATGATCGAGCGTTGCATGAATAGCTTCTGCTCCAATACTCCATGCCATCTTAGCAACGAGAATTGAAACAAATAATCCCGCAATTGGATCGGCATATACAAGCCAATCTATACCCAACTTACTGCCGATAATAGCTGCACAAATGCCGATTAAAGCTGCAATTGAAGAAAACACATCCGAACGATGTTCATATGCATTTGCAATAATTGCAGCACTATTTATCCTTTTCCCTAATCGATATTTATACTGAAACATCCCTTCTTTCACTACAATCGAAAGAATAACTGCAAAAATCGTAATTCCTTTTGGTGGTTCCAAATCTTGTGAAAAAGCTTTTATAGACGAAATCGCTATCTCTATTCCAACAATAAATAATAATACCGCAACAATAATCGCTGAAATCGATTCCGCTTTACCATGACCATACGGATGATCTTCATCAGGCGGTTGCTTTGCCGCTCGTAATCCAAAAAGTACAGCTAACGAGCCAATTACATCTGATCCAGAATGCACTGCATCCGCTAAAAGTGCCTTACTGTTTCCAATATAACCAATTACCGCTTTTACAATCGCTAATATAATATTACCAACGATTCCGACAATAGCACCAAACTCGGCCTGTTTAAAACGTTCATCTTTTTCCATAATTGAAATCCCTTCTTTTCTTAACCTATCTTTTTATCCCGCTATTTGCGGGCAGTAAGCCCCCCACCTCAAAATCCGGCAAATACAAGGAAGTTAGGTGGGAGATCAACTGCCCGTAAAGGCCCGATTGGTGAGGGCTAATAATAAGTGGGGATGAACAAAACCCCCACTTATTAAAGTTTCACTTTATTTTAACAAAATCAGCGATAACATCACCACTTTATTCCATTTCATTCTTTCAAAAGTTGCTATCTTATTGTATCCACAAACGAAAAAAGAGATGCCTCATAATGAGACATCATCTTTTTTATACTTGCGGTTCAGGTTCTTCTTTCTCAACCTTCTTCTTGTTTTTGCCCTTTTTCAAACGACGGTTTTCAAGCATTAACCAAATTTGAGAAGCAACGAAAATAGAAGAGTACGTACCTACAACTAATCCAATTAATAATGCAAGTGAGAAGTTACGCAGTGATTCACTACCGAAAATAAGTAGTGTGATTACTGGGAATAACACTGTTAACACTGTATTAATTGAACGACCAATTGTTTGACGAATACTTGAGTTTACGATTTCTTCTAAATCTTTTATGTCGCGAACTCGTTTTTTCTGTTTGTATAACTCACGGTTTCTATCAAACGTAACGATTGAGTCATTGATAGAGTAACCAATAATCGTTAATACCGCAGCGATAAACGTTAAGTCTACCTCTATCTGGAAAAGACTAAACATAACAATCATAACGAATGCATCATGTAATAATGCGATTACTGCAGATACTGCGTACGTAAGACGGAAACGAATACTTACGTATAAAACGATTACTGCAGAAGCAATTAGTACTGCGATAAATGCATTTCGTGCAATCTCTTTACCGATTGTCGGCGAAACTGTACTTACATTTGGATCTGTACCATATTTATCGTGGAAGAATGTTTTTGTTTTCGCAATTTCATCTTTCGATAGAACACCTACTGTACGAACTGCGAAACCTTTATTGTCATCTCCGGTCGGTACAATATCTTCTTCCTTCACATCGATGTTCAATTCTTTTAAATCTTTATGAACATTAGAAACAGTAGTTGCTTGTTTTGATTGCAAGTCAATACGTGTACCACTTGCAAAGTCAATACCAAGATTCATTTTGAAAATCGGTAATATAATTGCCCCAGCAATTACAACTACAATTGAGAATAAGAAAAATTTATGACCGATATTTACGAAATTAATACGATCAAATCTCGTCGGTGGATGTACTGCACCTTTTGTTAATGGAATAATATCCTTTTCCTTAACACCAAAGTAAGATAGTTTCTTATCAAAGTAACGGCTCTTTACAAGTAAACCTAGTAAGAAACGAGTACCGAATACATTCGTAATGAAACCAACTAAAATACTTACGATTAAACTTGTTGCGAATCCTTTTACAGAGCTATTACCGTAAGCGAATAATACACCAGCTGCTGCAATTGTTGTAATGTTCGCATCTAAAATTGTCGATAATGAACGATGGTTACCAGCACGGAATGCTGACATCATCGACTTACCAATTTTAAGCTCTTCCTTCAATCTCTCGTACGTAATGATATTCGCATCAACTGCGATACCAACCCCGAGCACTAATGCCGCAATACCCGGTAACGTAAGAACTGCATGCATCCAGTTAAAGACAAGTAATGTAACGAAAATGTATAAACCTAACATAATAACCGCTACAAGTCCTGGTAAACGGTAGAATACAAGCATGAATAAGAAGATAATAGCAATACCAATCGCACTAGCGAAAATCGTTTGCTCTAATGCTTGTTGACCAAATTTCGCTCCAACAGATGTTGAATACATTTCTTTTAAATCAACAGGAAGTGCACCTGCATTTAATAAAGATGAAAGTTCTTTCGCACTTTCAACTGTAAAGTTTCCACCTACGATAGATACTTCAGCTTGGTTAAATACTTGGCTTACTGTTGCTGCTGATAAAAACTTCTGATTATTCGTTTTTGCAGATTCTGCTTTATATGAATCTTTTCCTTCTTCAAAATCAAGCCAAATTACCATTAAATTCGTTGGTGGTGGCATTTTTGAAATCTTTTCAGTTACTTCACGGAATTTTTCAGCGCTTTTTAGTGTAAGACCTACGCTCGCACGGCCTTGCTCATCAAATGTTTGCTTCGCTCCGCCGCCTTTTAAATCCGTTCCGTCCATAAGCAGGTTATCATCCACATCACGGAATGTTAGTTTCGCTTGTGTTGATAACATTTCACGTGCTTTTTGCTGATCTTGTACACCAGCAAGCTGTACACGAATTCGATCTTCCCCTTCGATTTGAATGTTCGGCTCACTTACACCAAGAACATTGACACGATTTTCAAGAGCACCTACTGTACTTACAAGTGCATCACGATCGATTTTATCACCTTTTTTGGCTGGTTTTACTTCATACAGAATTTCAAAACCACCGCGAAGGTCTAGTCCTAGACTAATTCCTTTTGCTATGTCTTTTCCTGCCGCACCAATTACTCCACCAATTAATAAAACGATGAGGAAAAAGGCGGCAATTCTTGTACCACGCTTTGCCATATGTACCCTCTTTCTGCTACTAACACTTTCAATAAATCTCTTACGATTCATTTTCGCACGTGTGCATACGCCTAGTTAGTAGACTTACTTTCTATAAAATACATGTATTTCCGCTAGTTCATCACTAGCTGTGTCGGTAAGCTTTTCACAATACCTACACTATTCATTATTTATTTTTCCTCTTCACTACCTCCTTTATATATAATCTTAGACATAATTAATTCCTCTTTATCAATACCTATCATTATACTGCAAAAGGAAGAACAAACCAATTACAGTCGGTTATTTATTTTCATATTCATCAAACGACCAAAGTGGCGCTTGATATGCTTCAACAGTTAAATAATTCATATATTCATTAGTACTTACTCTTAATACATCATTTACTAATTCATATAACCTAACATCACTATCTATCTTTTTCCACTTTTTCGCCTTGAGAAACTTCCAAATATCATTATCTGTCACTCGGTCGTAACCGAACATTTGAAACTCTTCTACTTTACTTTCTAAAACGACTTGTAACTGTCCGCGGTATGATTCTACCAAAGCCTCTTTATCCAACATATATAACATCTCCTTCTTATTTCAGCACGAAAAGTCGCTTTTAATCCCGCTCTAATGGACAGTAATAACTTCTTTCAAGAGTACCCTTCATACTTCACTCTCTTAAATGCTTGTCATTCTTGTCTCATACGTGCATATAAATTATTGTAAATCATTCCATTGATTTTGAGAAGGTAGGAGAAGAGTATGACGAGACAAAGCTTTTTAAAAGGCGCATTTATTTTAATGATAGCCGGTTTTATTACAAAAATCCTTGGATTTATTAACCGCATTGTAATGGCACGTATTTTAGGCGAAGAAGGCGTTGGCCTTTATATGATGGCTGTCCCCACCTTCATTTTAGCAATTACATTAACACAAATTGGCCTTCCTGTTGCAATCGCAAAATTTGTAGCAGAAGCGGAAGCAGTGAACGATAAGCAAAGAGTTAAAAAAATATTAACTGTCTCGCTAGCCGTTACATCCATTATTAGCATCATTTTAACAATTGGGATTATGCTACTCACACCTATTTTAGCAAAAACATTATTAACAGATGAAAGAACTTACTATCCATTAATGGCTATTTTACCTGTCGTCCCTGTTATTGCAGTTTCTTCCGTTTTACGTGGTTATTTCCAAGGGAAACAAAACATGAAGCCGAGCGCTTACGCTCAAGTCATAGAACAAGTTGTCCGCATTACAATTATCGCTGTATGCATTCGGTTATTTTTACCTTACGGCGTAGAATATGCTGCAGCCGGTGCTATGCTATCAGCTGTTCTAGGTGAAGTTGCATCTTTATTATTTTTACTTACTTTATTCCAACGCGAAAAACATTTATCTATACGCTCTGGATTTTTCACTACTGTAAAGGAGAGCAAAAATACGTTTTATTCCCTTATGGACATTGCTTTACCAACTACAGGAAGCCGTTTAATTGGTTCCGTTTCTTATTTCTTTGAACCTATCGTCGTTATGCAAAGCTTAGCGATCGCCGGCGTTGCTGCTTCTGTCGCAACTCAGCAATACGGTATATTAAACGGATATGCGTTCCCACTTCTATCACTGCCAGCCTTTATTACATATGCTCTTTCTACAGCACTCGTCCCATCAATTAGTGAGGCAATGGCAAAGAGACAACACAAATTAGTAGAACACCGATTACAACAAGCACTTCGAATTTCCTTAATAACCGGCGGATGGTCAGTCGTTATATTATATGTATTTGCTTCTCCAGTTTTAACTCTCATGTACGGATCAGACAACGCGGCCGCATTCATCCAGCTTCTTGCACCTTGCTTTTTATTTCATTATTTTCAAAGCCCCCTTACATCTGTGTTGCAAGCTTTAAACTTAGCACGCGCTGCTATGATGAACACATTTATTGGCGCTATCGTAAAATTAATCGTTATCTTTGTACTCGCTTCACGCCCAGAGTTCCAAATGATGGGGGTTGCCCTCGCCATCGCAGCAAATATAGTAACCGTAACATTCCTTCACTACGCCACTGTTTTAAAGAAAATTGCATTTACCATTTATGCAAAAGACTATATTTTCGGCGGAGTTGCTATCGGGATTGCTGGTACCTTCGGTTTTTATCTTCATAAGTATATCGTTTTTTCTCATTCACTTGGCATACAAACATTATGGGAAATCACTTTAACAACAATCGTTTATATCGTTCTCCTCTTCGTTTTCAAACTCATTCGAAAAGAAGAATTAAGTCGTCTCCCTATCATTCGGAAACTTTCATTTTTGAAGTAAGCAGGCTTGCCATTCAAAATGGTAAGCCTCTAATTTTCTTTCAAATCAACGAAAAACTGTCCATTTTGAAAACTACAATATAAAATCTGTTTCACATCTTTATAACCTAAGTTATTCAGTTTCTCAACGAGCCACCCATCTGTATGTTCGATCATTTGCAAATGATTGTATTGAATTTCTCCATCAATAATTAGTGGGAGTGTAAAAATTGGTGTATCATTTTTGCTCTTTTTACTTTTTTGTTTTTGAAAGACAGATAACTTTCCAGATGGTTCTAAAATAGCGTATTCTACATCACGCACATCTCCGATTCCTTGCTCACGTAGTTGCATCAATAAATCATCTATGTTATATCGCTGCTTCCGCATCTTTTTTTCATCAATTTTACCTGCATTCACAAGAATCGCAGGCTCCCCTTCTATTAAATGCCGAAAACGCTGAAACTTTAAAGAAATGACCGACAAAATGATTTGTATACACATAAGAAAAGTCATTGGAACTAATTGATGCCAAAGTGATTTATCTGTATTTTCGATTGCCACTACAGCCATTTCACCGAGCATAATGAATACAACTAAATCTAATACACTTAATTCTCCAATTTCACGTTTACCCATAAGACGAAAAATAATTAAAATGATTATATACAAAAGCATTGTTCGTCCGATTATTGATACCCATTCCATTTCTACATCCCCTTTTTTTACTTATAGGCTCCCCTACAAAAAAGAAACTAGTCTAACTTAAACAAAATGAAAATATGCTTGTATTAAAAAGGGGGAATGCATAATGGATGGAACGAAAAAATTATCGAGCGCAATCGGCTTCGGTATTATTACCCTATTAATCCTCGCATCTATTACAAGTATGATCATGGCTCTTTTATTAAAATTTACGAATATTAATGAAGGGACATTAGTAATTATTATTTTTATAATAGCCCTTCTATCTATGCTTATGTCTGGATTTATTGCTGGTAAAAAGGCACAAGGAAAAGGATGGCTAGTAGGTTTCACAACAGGCCTTACATTCGCTATTCTCGTCTTTCTCGTTAACTATTTAGGCTTCTCTCAAACTTTATCGAACTCACAGTTACTCTACCAATTAGCATTGATGGGTGCGAGTACACTCGGAGGTATTTTCGGTGTAAATATGTCAAAACAAAATAGTTAAAAAAAGGCCCTGCACATTTCATGCAGGGCCTTCATCATTAGTTTTTCACAACTTCACGAATCGCATTGCGATCGAAAGTTAAGTGTGCACCACCAGATTTAACAACAATTTTTGTTTCATCCACTGATTCGATTGTAGCGTGTAAACCACCGATTGTTACGATAGCATCACCTTTTTTGATTTCATTTTGCATTTGTGCAACTGCTTTTTGACGCTTTTGTTGCGGGCGAATTAATAAGAAATAGAAAATCGCAAACATCGCAACAATCATAACGATATTCATCATACCTGCATTCATCTTGTGTTCCTCCTTTTAAATTATGTATTAGAAGTTTTTAGCATTCGGTTTATTAAAGCCATACTGTTCAAAGAACTCTTCGCGGAAATCGCCAAGACGGTCTTCACGAATAGCTTGTCTCACCTGCTCCATTAAGTTTAACAGAAAATGAAGGTTGTGATAAGACGTTAAACGAATTCCGAACGTTTCATCACATTTCATTAAGTGACGAATGTACGCACGAGAATAGTTTTTACATGTGTAGCAATCACAGTTCGGATCAAGCGGCCCGAAGTCTCTAGCGAATTTCGCATTTTTCACAACTAAGCGGCCTTCACTTGTCATACATGTACCATTTCGAGCGATACGAGTTGGAAGTACACAGTCAAACATATCAACACCGCGAATCGCACCATCAATTAACGAGTCAGGAGAACCTACACCCATTAAGTAACGTGGTTTATCATCAGGAAGAAGTGGTGTTGTAAACTCAAGAACACGATTCATAATATCCTTCGGTTCACCAACAGATAGACCGCCGATAGCATAGCCAGGGAAGTCCATTGAAACAAGATCTTTCGCACTTTGACGACGAAGTTCTTCAAACTCCCCGCCCTGTACAATACCGAATAAACCTTGATCTTGTGGACGTTCATGCGCCTTTAGGCAACGCTCTGCCCAGCGGCTTGTACGCTCTACCGACTTTTTCATGTATTCAAAAGTAGCTGGGAACGGTGGACACTCATCAAATGCCATCATGATATCTGAACCTAATGCATTTTGGATTTCCATCGCTTTTTCTGGAGATAAGAATAATTTATCGCCATTTAAGTGATTGCGGAAATGAACACCTTCCTCTTCAATACGTCGGAAATCACTTAAGCTAAATACTTGGAATCCACCTGAATCCGTTAAGATTGCACGATCCCAGTTCATAAACTTATGCAAGCCACCTGCTTCACGAATAATTTCGTGGCCTGGACGTAGCCATAAATGATACGTATTGCTTAAAATAATGCCAGAATCCATTGCTTTTAATTCTTCTGGTGACATTGTTTTAACTGTTGCAAGTGTACCAACTGGCATAAATGTCGGTGTATCAAATGAGCCGTGTGGCGTGTGCACTCGACCTAAACGCGCACCCGTTTGTTTACAAGTTTTAATAAATTCATAACGAATTGCTGTCATAATTTACTCCTTTTATTTGTTTCTCATTTTAGCGTGAGATGCAACGAACATCGCATCACCGAAACTAAAGAAACGATATTTTTCTTTTACTGCTTCATTATAAGCATGAAGTACATTATCTCTATTTGAAAATGCACTTACAAGCATAATTAATGTTGATTTCGGCAAATGGAAGTTTGTAATTAAACCATCAATTGCTTTAAATTCATATCCTGGGTACATAAAAATATCTGTCCAGCCAGAAGCTGCGCAAAGCTTACCACTATTATCTGTCGCAATCGTTTCTAACGTACGAGTTGATGTCGTACCTACAGTAATAATACGGCCGCCATTCTCTTTCACGCGGTTTAATAACGCCGCAGTCTCTTCAGACATATGGTAATACTCTGCGTGCATATGATGCTCTTCAATAGTATCTGCAGAAACTGGTCTAAAAGTTCCAAGTCCTACATGGAGTGTAATGAATGCTAACCCGACGCCTTTTTGCTTCAATTTCTCAAGTAACTCTTCTGTAAAGTGAAGGCCAGCCGTCGGTGCTGCCGCTGAACCGATTTCCTTCGCATATACCGTTTGATAACGATCGCGATCTTCTAGCGTCTCTTTAATATATGGAGGAAGTGGCATTTCTCCAAGCTCGTCTAAAATTTCATAAAAGATGCCGTCATATGAAAACTCAAGTTGACGCCCACCTTGATCTGCTGTTCCAATGCAAGTTGCTTTTAACTTTCCTTCACCAAAAGAGATGACAGTTCCTTCTTTTACACGCTTCGCTGGCTTTATAAGCGTTTCCCACTTATCGCCTTCCTCTTGTTTCAAAAGAAGCACTTCAATGTGTGCACCTGTATCTTCTTTCACACCGTGCAAGCGAGCTGGCATCACTTTCGTTTCATTTAAAACTAAGCAATCCCCCTCTTGTAAGTAAGAAAGAATGTCTGTAAAATGTTTATGCTCAATATCTCCTGTTTCACGGTCTAACACCATCAATCTTGATGTTTCACGCTCTTCAAGCGGAATTTGTGCAATGAGTTCTTCTGGTAAATGAAAATCAAACAGATTAATATCCATAACTGTATCCACCTATTTCTTATTTGAATCGATTTATTATATACATAATGAAAGATAATGCAATACTTAACACAATACATGTAATGATAGGAAAATAAAAGGTAACGTTACCTTTTTTCACAAAAATATCGCCTGGAAGCCTTCCTATGAACTTCCAAGCTAATCCAACAACAATGAGCAAAATACCAGCTGTAATAAGCAGCTTTGGCATCTCCGTCATACTTTGGGCATCTCCATTCCGAAATGCTCATATGCGAGCGGTGTTACGATCCGGCCTCTTGGCGTTCTTTGTAAAAAGCCAATTTGTAATAAATACGGCTCATACACATCTTCAATCGTATGAGATTCTTCCCCAATCGTTGCTGAAACAGTTTCTAATCCAACTGGACCACCGCGGAACTTTTCAATAATACCAAGCAGTAATTTATGGTCGATATGATCAAGTCCTAATTTATCTACTTGTAATAGTTCTAACGCCATTTGTGTAATTTCCATCGCAATCGTTCCGTCACTGCGAACTTGTGCGAAGTCACGTACACGTCGTAATAGACGATTCGCAATACGAGGTGTACCACGGGCACGTCTTGCAATTTCTAATGCAGCTAACGAATCTATTTCAACTTCAAACACTTCTGCTGTGCGTTCTACAATCGCAGAAAGCTGATCTACTGTATAGTACTCTAATCGTGAAAGTACACCGAAACGGTCACGAAGTGGTGCTGATAATGCACCTGCACGCGTCGTTGCCCCAACTAGCGTAAATGGAGGTAAATCTAGGCGTACAGAGCGAGCTGATGGTCCTTTCCCAATAACGATATCAAGGCAAAAGTCTTCCATCGCTGGGTATAGCACTTCTTCAATAGATCTATGCAAACGATGAATTTCATCAATAAATAATACATCTCCTGGCTGAAGCGCTGTTAATACAGCTGCTAAATCTCCTGGTCTTTCAATTGCGGGACCTGACGTCGTTCGAATGTTAACACCCATTTCATTGGCAATAATATTCGCAAGCGTCGTTTTACCAAGTCCAGGTGGGCCATATAAAAGTACGTGATCTAACGTTTCTTCACGCATTTTCGCCGCTTCAATAAACACTTCTAAATTATGTTTCGCTTTATCTTGGCCAATGTACTGACGGAGCGTCTGTGGCCGTAATGAATACTCTAAATCCGCATCTTCGTATCCAGATTCCCCTGAAAGGAGACGTTCGTCCATTATACTCACCTCTTACCATTTAGTAAAAGACTAAGTGCCTTTTTAATATATTGATCCGTCGTTAGTGATTCTTTTAATAACTCTGGTACAACGCGAGAGACTTCTCGTTCTGCATAGCCAAGTGCACGCAGTGCTTCCAGTGCTTCATCAAGTTCAACTGATGAACCTTTCTTCGTATCAAAACTTTCAGTATCTGAGAACAAATCAACAAACGCATCTGGTACAACATCTGCTAGTTTTCCTTTTAAATCTAAAATCATTTGGCGCGCTGTTTTCTTTCCGACGCCTGGGAACTTCACTAAGAACTTCTCATCTTCATGTTCAATCGCTTGAACGACCTGTCCGGTTTGACCAGAAGCTAAAATTGCAAGAGCACCTTTTGGTCCAATCCCCGATACACCTAACAATTTTGTAAATAATAAACGCTCTTCACGTGTTTTAAAACCGTAAAGTGCCATAATATCTTCTCTCACATAATGATATGTATAGACACGGATTTCTTGCTTACTTCTTTGAAATACATACGGATTTGGTGTGAAAATTTGATAACCAATTCCATTATGGTCAATTACGACATATTCCGGTCCTACATACTCCACGTAACCTGTAACATATTCAAACAAAATACGATCTCTCCCTCTCAAATCATGTATTCCATTTTAACATATTTAACAATAGAAAAGCGAGACTGCCCCAACAAATGTTCCCCGTTTACAATTTCCGTTTTTTTCTATTGACATAAATACAAAAAGAACATTACTATACAGGAGTCAATAATGATTATCAATATTAATTAAAGGGGTTACATCAGGATGAAACAAAAGCTATTTATTTTATTTACTATCATGCTAGTTGTTCTTTCTATCGTTGGCTGTTCTTCTCAAAAAGAAGAAGAAAAAACAAAAGAACAACCGAAAACAAAAGTTGTAAAACATGCTAAAGGGGAAGCAACAATTCCAGCTAATCCAAAGAGAATTGTTGATTTATCTGGATCAACAGAGGAATTATTAATCCTTGGACATAAACCTGTTGGCACAGCAAACACATATAAAGATAAAATCCAAAATCATTTAACTGAAAAGTTAGACGGAGTAAAAGCAGTTGGCTGGTATTGGGCACCTAAAGTTGATTTAGAGGCTGTTACTGCTTTAAAACCAGACTTAATTATTTTAAACAATCGTCAATTGAAAATTTATGATCAACTAGAAAAAGTGGCACCGACAGTTGTTCTGGAAACAAATCTAGAAGACTGGCGCGGTAAGTTTAAAGAAGTAGGTAAACTATTTGACGAAGAAAAGAAAGCAGACAAATGGATTGCAGATTACGATAAAAAAGCAGACTCTTTATCTAAAAAAATTAAAGAGAAAACAAAAGATGAGAACTTTATGTTCGTTGCAGTAACACCACAAAACTTCCGTGTATACGGTAGCTTCGGATATGGTGACATCATCTTTAACGACTTAAAACTTCCAGCAACAAAAGGCACAGATTTAAAACAAACGATGGCACAAGTATCACTAGAAGGCCTTGTTGCATTCCAGCCTGATCAAATGTTTATTGTAAACTTCGGCGGAGAAGCTGATAAAGTGTACGAAGACTATAAAAACAGTGCGGTTTGGAAAGATAATAAAGCAGTAAAAAACAATCACGTATATGAAGTATCGAATGAAGTCTTCAATACGAAAGCATTCAATCCAATCGGAAAAGATATGCTAATTGATGAAATCGCAAAAGAGATTTTAGCTAAGAATAAATAAGAAAAAGCAGCTCACCCTGAGCTGCTTTTTTTCTTATTTTGCACTGCGTATTGCTTCATTTTTTCGATTGTCTTCACGAATCCTTCTTTTGACTTAATACGAATACCACGTTTTAGTTTTGCTCGCTCATAACTCTCAAGCTTTTTCATATCAATTTGAAAGAAGGAATGGATCGCGTTATCACTTTTCGGTACCCCTTTAAAAATTTGCAATATCCCTTCCTCTGAAACACCAAAATAACCGCTCGTTTTCAGTAAAGGAGAAATATCATCAATTTTCCTTTGTAATACGATTTGCACATCATCACGATCAACAAGTTGCCATTCTTTATATTGCTGCAAAAACTTTTCTAAATCCGCTACTTTTTCTGTCAGTATTTCCTCACTTACTTCTCCATCAACATACATGCGCTCTAATAAAATTGTAACTTCAGGTTCTTTTTCTACTACTTCTGCCCTCACATCGGATCCATAAGCTAAGCAAAACATCACAACGAAAGCTTGCACTGCAATTAGCATCCATTTCATTTCCGTTCACCTCTTCTAGGCAAAATCATACTTTCATTTGTAGCTTTTCCGGAAATGGGGGTTTTATCCATATAAACAATAGCATTAAATTTCTAAGGAAAATAAAAAATGCAGATAAGGGTTAATCCTCATCTGCATGTATCATTTACTTTTATATAAAATGAAAGACGCCTGCAAAGCAGGCGTCTGATGCGTTTACGGCGAAAGACCAGGCGACCACATTCGCGTGTTTAGCACTTAAGCATATCTCTCGACTTACGTAAATTAGCTCATCGCTTTGATAATATAACATTAACAAGGTAGAAGCGCAATATATTTCTAAATATATTTTTCTTCCTCTTTCAACCAATTGAAATTTATGTAAATTATAAATTGATTAATGTAATATATATGTTACAATTAATACTATAAATATAAACAGGGGATGAATGCCTTGAAAAAAATTAAAGATGAACGTCTCATTCTTCAAACATTAAAAAACATACGTATTGCCTTTCTTTTTCAATCAATTGGTATAATCGGAATTTTAGGCTATATCGGATTTACTGAAGGAATTGATCAAATTACGAAATCTCCATTGTGGTTATTATTTATTCTTACAAGTATTGTACTTAGTTATTTACAGTTAAGCGTTTCTATCGATGTAGAAGAAAGCGAAAAGGAAATAAAGTTAACTCCTTATTACAAAATTATTTTACGCTCTCTTATTGTAGGAATTATCATGGCTATTATTTATATCATTTTCAGTCCAGAAAGACCTCTATTTGAAGCTATTTTAACAGGTGGTATTCTCTTCATATGCTTTTTAGCGTCTTACTCCGTTAGTTATTTTATAACAAAACGCCGTTTACAAGACGACGATGAATAAAGAGGAAGGGCTAGCCCTTCCTCTTTAATTTGTTATCGCATAGTACCAGTCAGACCGTAACGAATGTCTCGGAACATATTTGTTATGTCACGATTAAAATCGTTTGTAGCTGTGCCGTTACGTAAACGCGTACTCATTGCATCGACACGAGTAAACATGTCATTTCTTACAGAAACATATACGTTTCTATTTCCAACTTCATTCACAACAGCTTGACGAATTTCGTTCGCCATCGCTGTTTCATTCGTCGCTGTATTACGTGGTTTTACCGCAATCGCTACATCGTTTCCATATACAACTGTAGAAACTCGATCTACGTTATTCATACGTTTCACACGATTCGTAATTTTCTCCGCAGTTTTACCATCATTGTTAATGTATGAATTGTTCATTGTAATATTACGAGTTGGGTGTGGATTAGCAATTTGCCCATTGTAATTTACATCACGATAATAGTTGGATCCTGCGTCATTACGACCGTTTCTATATGTTACATAATCTGTATAACGATCGTTACGCGTTACATTATCATTATATCGGTGTGTATCATTATAAGATGTACGCTCGTAATTATAGTTACGTCCATCCATCGCATTATTATCTTTTGGTGTACCACATGCAGCTAATGCACTGGTAACTAACAAAGAAGCAGCAATAACTTTTACTTTCGTATTCAATACAAAAACCCCCTCTGTTAGAATGAACTTCTCTTTCGAAAAGCTCCCCCTTATGATGAGTAACAGAGAGGGTTTTTACACTGTTAATATTTCACTAGGAATTTTCTAGCACTTAATGTAAATTCACCATATTCCTGACTATCACGAATACAAAAAAGGTGGGAATAACCCCACCTTTTTTTAAACTTCCTCTTCGTCCTCTTCTTCTGAAACTGGTTCTCCAAATACGTTTGGTGGGTCCGGCTGATAATACATCGTTCCTGGCTGTGGTGCATATGCTGGCTGAGTTGGTTGATAATATAAAGGATTGGCGTATTGTGGTCCACCCGGTTGCGGACTATATAACCTACTCTCTCCTCCGCATCCACAATCTTCTTCCCCTTGTACGAGTGGTGGCATATTATTATCCATTGGCATCATATTTGGATTTGGCATAGAAGTATATTGCGGTGCCATTTGTTGATACGGCATTTGATTGTATGGATTTTGTTGCTGATACTGCGGATATGGCGGCATCATTGGCTGTTGATATGGCATCATGTTCGGCATTTGA
>NZ_NADT01000018.1:625525-625753 GCF_003264205.1 Bacillus sp. SRB_8
CATTATTGGCATCATATTTGGTGGTTGATTGTTATCCATTATTGGCATTATATTTGCTGGTTGATTGTTATCCATTATTGGCATTATATTCGGCACTTGAATATTAGGCGGTATTACTTGCGGGATAATAACACTTTCTTTTGATACGTTTGGTGAGACTATGCTTCCTACATTTTCTTTTTTCACTTGCGGCGACACTATATTCTCTACATTCTCTTTCTTCACTTG
>NZ_NADT01000018.1:625887-712565 GCF_003264205.1 Bacillus sp. SRB_8
TGCGGCGACACTATATTCCCTATATTGTCTTTTTTCACTTGCGGTGACACTATGTTTCCTATATTGTCTTTTTTCGTTTGCGGAGAAATGACATTGTTAGGTTTCATTTTATTAATTTGAGGAGCAATTAACTCGCTTCCCTTTTTTATTACGTCTGAAATTTTATATTCTTTTTTCGCTTTAATTGGTGGTTGCGGTGGCTGTGGTAACACATTGATAGAAAATTTAGTATTTTCTTTTGTAGTAGGTTTTAGTTTTTCTACTTTCTCTACAACAGGTGGTTTTTGAATGACAGGCGGCTTTTCAACTGGCTTCTCTTTTTGAATCGGAATTTCTTTTTGCACTTCTTTTTGTGGCTTCACTTGCACTTCCTTTTGCGGCTTCACTTGCACTTCCTTTTGCGGCTTCACCTGTATTTCTTTTTGCGGTTTTATCTGCATTTCTTTTTGCGTTTGTTGCATAGCTGGTTGTTGTGTAATAGGTGTTGATTGATACGTGATCTCATCTTCATCTTCTATTGCAAGTGGCGTTGGTGTTGATGCAAACTCTTTTTGCTGCACCTCTTTTACATATTGTTTCGGGGGCGCTGAACCCGATCCAGTTTGTTGTTTCACATGAACGCTATGCGATGGCACTTTAATTTTCATCCCTGGCATAATTAGGTCTGGATTGCTAAGCTGTGTATTTGTTTTTTTTAGCGTTTCAAAATCCACTCCGTACTTTTTTGCAATTTTCCAAAGGGTCTCCCCTTTTTGCACGATATGAATTTTCAAATTTTCCCCCTCCTGTATAACTTATCTATGAGTAAAAACACTTTGAAGTAACACTTTCTAAACAACATTAACTTCTTTTACTTTTATCACTTCTTCTATTTTCAATATGATTCGAAGTGGAATAAGCATAGAAAAACCGCAATGATTTCCTCAACACAATGTATGCCTATTTCATCCTTGTTATGATTATATGTACGAAAAAAAGCAACGGAAACCCCGCTGCTTTAAACGCGCTCTAACATACGATTTAATGCAAGAACTGCCTCTTCTGTTACTTGTTTCTCTACACGAATAACGTTAATTTGTTCTCCTCTTTCTATGTTCTCAAGTGCCCATAACAGGTGAGGTAAGTCAATTCGGTTCATCGTTAAGCAAGGACACATAAACGGATTTAGCGAAATAATTTCTTTATCTGGATGTTGCTGAATAATTCGGTTCACTAAATTCATCTCTGTACCAATCGCCCACTTACTTCCCGCCGGAGCTGCTTCAATCATATCAATAATATATTTCGTTGATCCTGCATAATCAGAAGCAGCAACCACTTCATAACAACATTCAGGGTGAACAATAATATTCATATCCGGATGATTTTTTCGCACATTTCCAATATTTTTCACAGTGAAGTTTTGATGAACAGAACAATGGCCTTTCCATAAAATCACTTGAATTTCTTCTATATCTCCATCGTACTCTAATGAATCTGTATGCGGGTTCCACACTGCCATTTTTTCTAACGGAATACCTAAATCATACGCTGTATTTCTCCCTAAATGTTGGTCTGGTAAAAAGACGAGACGCTCTTTTTGTGTAAACGCCCAAGACACCATTTGTTTTGCATTAGAAGAGGTTACTGTTGCCCCTCCATTACGACCACAAAACGCTTTGATCGCAGCTGTTGAATTTACATACGTTAATGGAATCATCGTATCCCCAAATAATTTCGCGAGCTCTTTCCACGCTCTTTCTGTTTGTTCAATATCTGCCATATCTGCCATAGAACAGCCGGCACGCATATCTGGTAAGATGACAATTTGATCATCTGTCGTTAACATATCTGCCGTTTCTGCCATAAAGTGCACACCACAAAACACAATATATTTTGCCTCTTTATTATTCGCTGCAACTTGCGCGAGTTGAAGTGAGTCCCCTGCTGCATCTGAAAATTGCACCACTTCATCTTTTTGATAATGATGTCCTGGAATAAATAGTAATGCCCCCATTTTTTCTTTAATTTCACGGACACGCTCTTCCATCTCTAATGTAGACATCGTTTGATAACGCTCTGGTAACATTACTTCGATTGGCTGAACTTTCTCTAAAATACCCATTTATGATTCTCCCCCTCTAAACCACTCTCATTAGGCCTCAATATTAAAACTAATATCAAGTGCTTTCACTGAATGTGTTAACGCTCCAAGTGAAATATAATCTACCCCTGTTTTTCCGTATTTTGATAAATCTTCAATTGTAATACCACCTGAAGCCTCCGTAACGATGGCACTTGGTACAATTTTTGAAAACTCACGAATCTCTTCTGGCGTACGATTATCGAACATAATAACATCTGCGCCGGCCTCTACTGCTTCTCTTACTTGCGCCTCTGTCTCTGTTTCGACTTCTACTTTCACCATATGTCCCAATCTTTCTTTCACCGATGTAACAGCTTTTGTAATCGAGCCAGCAAAAGCAATATGATTGTCTTTAATCATGACACCATCATATAAACCGAATCTGTGGTTAAATCCGCCCCCGCATACTACAGCATATTTATCAAACATACGTAGTCCTGGCATCGTTTTTCTCGTATCACAAATGCGTGTATGACTGCTATCTAAAGCAAAAACCGCCTTACGTGTCATCGTCGCTATCCCGCTCATACGCTGAATAACGTTTAATATAACGCGCTCTGCCGTTAATAATGATGCGATTGGGCCTTGCACGGTTGCAATTATTTCGCCTTTTTCTACAAGATCCCCATCTTTTTTATGAAGTTCAACTTCAATTCTCTGATCAATTAATTTAAATCCTTCTTCAATTACTAAGCACCCTGCAAATACCCCTGTATCCTTTACAAGAAACGTTCCTTTCGCAAGTGCATTATCGGGAAAGATAAGCTGAGATGTTACATCTCTTTCTCCTATATCTTCTAGAAAAAATCGATTTAATGCTTCCTTAACTTTTAACGTATTCATAAAAACCCTCTTCCCCTTATTAAACAAGTTGTAGTTTTCTTCTCACTCGGATAATCTCTTTTTTCACGCTATTTCTTTCTGGATAATCAATGCGATAATGACCACCAATACTGTCTTCTCTTTGCAAAGCTGATACTGTTATAAGCTCACAAACTGTTAACATATTAATAAGCGTTATCTCTTCATTTGTAAGTGCATCATATTGTAAGATCATATTTCGCACACCGTACCTACTAAACCATCTCTGAGCATATGATAAATTTTTCTCAGTTCGCACAATCCCAACATAGTTCATCATGCATTCTTGTATTTCTTCTTTCAACGGTAAATCATTAAGAGCTATAAAACTTTTCCCTCTCTCTTCCGGCACATTTTTTCTTTCCTCTGCTGGCTTAGCTAAAATGTGTTTTCCTATTCGTCTTCCAAACACAAGACCTTCTAATAATGAATTACTCGCCAATCTATTCGCACCATGAACTCCATTACAAGCCACTTCACCGACCGCATATAAGTTTGAAATGGACGTCTCTCCGTCACAATTCGTCTTCACGCCGCCCATATGAAAATGAGCGCCCGGTACGACCGGAATAGAATTTTCTTTTAAATCAATACCATTCTTTTTACATAATGATGAGACGGTCGGAAAACGTTGTTCAAAGTTTTGAATGGTTTCGATGTTTAAGTACACTTTTTCACCTGCAAGAAGTTGTTCATGAATAGCCCTTGCCACTACATCACGCGGTGCGAGATCTTTCCCGGGATGTATATCCATCATAAAACGCTGTCCTTTTCCATTTATAAGGACAGCTCCTTCACCACGGACTGCTTCAGAAACGAGACCACAACATCGTCCGTCCACGTATAACATCGTCGGATGAAATTGTACAAATTCTAAATCAACAAGTTCCCCCCCAGCTCGATATATCATCGCAAGTCCATCGCCTGTAATTGTCTCATCATTCGATGTAAAGGCGTACAAACCACCTATTCCTCCTGATGCTAACACCGTATTATCAGCATAGTAACGCTTCAGCTTCCCTTCACTATTTCGCGTTAAAGCTCCTATGCATTTATTATTTTCTATAATAAAATCGAGCACCATTTCATGCTCAACGACAGTAACGTTCGGAACTACTTCTTGTATTAAATACTCTAATAGATTTTTACCAGTTGCATCTCCTCCGGCATGTAAAATGCGCCGTTTTCGATGCGCCCCTTCTTTACCAAGGTGGATCCCTTTTTCATCCCCATCAAATTTCATTCCATTCGTAATAAGCTTACTTATTTCTTTCGGTCCCTCTTCAACTAAATAACGAACTGCTTCTTCGTTGTTATAATGGCAACCTGCCACTAATGTATCTTCAAAATGCCCACTCGGATCGTCATATGTAGCAACTGCTGCTGCAATTCCTCCTTGAGCTAAATGTGTATTATTATTACGTCCTGTTTTTTTTGTGATAATTATCACATTCTTTTCGTGACAAAGCTCTTTCGCAACACGAAGCGCCGCAACGCCACTTCCAATAATCAAGACATCTGCACTTGGCATAATTGTTGCCTCCCACTTTACACTTTCCAACTGTCTTGACACCTATATTTACATAGTTTTAAAATAATGACAAGAGTTTTTTTACAATTCTTATTTTCACTACCATTCTAAAAACGAAAACAAATGTCACTCTTACTGAAGAGAGGAAATTACATGATGATATATCTAGATTATGCAGCGACAACACCTATGAGCGAAGAAGCTTTAGAAACATATGTAGAAGCAGCAAAGAAATATTTCGGAAATGAACAAAGTTTACACGATATCGGCGGAAGCGCATCATCTTTATTGCAAGTTTGTAGAGAAACATTTGCAGAAATGATCGGGGGTAAGGAACAAGGTGTATTCTTTACAAGCGGCGGTTCAGAATCTAACTACCTTGCGATTCAATCCCTTCTAAATGCCAGAAATGGAAAGCACATTATTACGACACCTATGGAACACGCATCGATTCGAAGTTATTTTCAATCCTTACAATCGCAAGGTTATACTATTACTGAGATTCCTGTTGATAAAAGTGGGATAATTCATTTAGTAGATTTAGAAGCAGCTATTACAGAAGATACTGCTCTAGCAAGTATACAGCACGGAAACTCTGAAATCGGGACCGTTCAAAACATTGCAGAGATCGGAGCACTTTTAAAAAAATATAATGTTTTATTTCATTCGGATTGTGTTCAAACGTTTGGTAAACTTCCAATAGACGTTAAAGCGATGGAGATTGATAGCCTCTCTGTTTCAGCCCATAAAATATACGGACCAAAAGGAGTTGGAGCTTGCTATATAAATCCGCAAGTTCGCTGGGAACAAGTATTTCCAGGAACTTCTCATGAAAAAGGCTTTCGCCCTGGTACAGTGAACGTTCCTGGAATCGCTGCTTTTTTAACAGCCGCAGAGCATATATTAAAGAATCAAAAGGAAGAGAGCTTTCGTTTTAAACAATTACGATCTTATTTTTTAGAGCAATTACAAACACTTCCTCTAGAAATTGAAGTGAAAGGACATTCTACTTCTTGTTTACCACATATTATTGGGGTTACAATAAAAGGAATAGAAGGTCAGTATACAATGTTAGAATGTAACCGTCATGGTATAGCCATTTCAACTGGAAGTGCTTGCCAAATCGGTAAACAAGACCCTTCAAAAACAATGCTTGCAATTGGAAAAACGTATGAAGAGGCAAAACAATATGTCCGCTTTTCTTTCGGACATCACACAACGAAAGAACAAATTGATACAACTATTCATGCACTACACACAATTGGAAATCAATTTTATAGAGGTGTTAAATCATAATGAAACAAAATGATCAAAAAAAGATTTTAGGCGAAGAAAGACGACAACTCATCCTTGAGTGGCTTCTTGCTGCAAATGAACCGTTATCAGGGAATGAACTATCTAAAAAGACAAACGTAAGTAGGCAAGTTATCGTTCAAGACATTTCCTTACTAAAAGCACGAAATGAACCAATTATTGCGACTGCACAAGGGTATTTATATTTAAAGCCACAAACAAGACAACAAGCTTTTGAACGCGTAATCGTATGCCAACATAAACCGGCAGAAGTACGTCAAGAACTTACTATGTTAGTTGACCACGGCGTTACGATTAAAGACGTAAAAGTTGAGCATCCTGTATACGGCGACTTAACAGCATCGATTATGGTAAGTAATCGCTTCGATGTAGAACAATATTTACAAAAAATCGAAAACACAAACGCTTCCTATCTTTCGCAACTGACAGATGGTATTCACTTACATACAATCGAAGCAGATTCTAAAGAGAAATTAGATGCTGCCTGTGAGGCACTAGACCGCGCTGGATTTCTCGTTTATTAATGTAAAGCACAGAGTTTTTTATCATTCTCTGTGCTTTTATTTTGTAAATGATATAATATTGTAATCAATTGTAAAGGAGGTCAAATATGGGAATTGAACTCGTTCACTTTAGCACCGGTAAACCGAAACAAATGAAATATGGCGAAGATAAAGAAATGATAACAGGTATATGTAAAGATCCTACAGAAGAGGCCTTCCTCTCAAAAGACGGATTCCGTGGTGATGATGTAGCGGATTTAAAACACCACGGGGGACCTGATCGCGCAGTTTGTGTGTACCCACACGAGCATTACGCACTATGGGAAGAGGAATTTCAAACTACACTTCCCGCTTCCACATTTGGCGAAAACATTACCGTAACAAATATGTTAGAGCGTGATGTTTGCATCGGAGATACATATCAACTAGGCGAAGCAATCATTCAAGTAACACAAGCTCGCGTACCTTGTAGCACAATTTCAAAACGTGTCGGTATTCCTGGCATTTTACCACGCATTGTAGCAACTGGATATACTGGCTACTTATGCCGCGTTCTTCAAGAAGGTACTGTGCGTAAAGATTCTAAAATTACATTACTAGAGCGTCCATCAAACAATGTATCTGTTTTGTTCTCTAACGAAATTTATTTTCATAATAGGAAAGATAAAGATGGCATTGAGAAGGTTCTTGCTGTACAAGAACTAGCCGAGATTTGGCGTGGTCAGTTAGAGGATCGTCTTTCGAAGTTAAAATAATAAATCCCACCTTTTATAGGTGGGACTCTATTTATCTATCATACGGTATACTAGCGACCGAAATTATATCGACTTAACTACAAAATACGACAAACACTCCCCTTACAACCAATAAGAAGAATAACTCCCCAGCACAGTAACAGAAAACCCGAGTGCTTCAAGTTCCATTGTTACGCCTGGCAATAATACATCATCGTATGCTTTGTCGACGTCGATTAAGAAAAAGTAATTTCCAAGGCCTGTTTTCATCGGGCGCGATTCAATTTTGGATAAGTTTAATTTTCTCCATGCGAAAGCTGATAACACTTGATATAGTGCCCCTGCGTAATCAGCAGGTAACGTTATCATAAGCGTCGTTTTCTCTCCTCGGTTTTCTCCGTTATTTGGGAGTACTGCTTTCTTTTTCTTATGGAGAACAAGGAAACGTGTATGATTGTTTTTATGCGTATGAATATCACGCCTTACAATTGTTAATCCGTATTTTTCTGCCGCTGCTTCATTTGCAATAGCTGCAATTTTTTTTTCAGGATGTTCTTTCACATATTGTGCAGCAGCGCTTGTTGATGTCATATCGCGAACGGTTACCCCTTTTAATTCCTCATTTAAAAATTTATGGCACTGTGCAATGGCATGCGGATGAGAATGTACAGCGTATACTTCTTTCCACACTCCTTCGTACTGCGGGTGTACGAGTAAATGTTGCTGAATTGGCACTGTAATTTCTCCTACAATGGAAAGTGGCTGCTCATGTACGAGATAATCAACCGTTATATTAACTGAACCTTCTATGGCGTTCTCTAACGGTACAACCGCATAATCTACATTTTCATTTGCAGCTGCATCAATACAATCTGGAATCGTTCGATACGGTACATGCTCTGCTTCCGGAAAAAAACGACTCACCGCCATATTTGTAAATGTTGCCTCTGGTCCTAAATATCCTACTCGAATCATCGTCTTTTCCCTCTCTTTTTCGTTTTCTTACTGTTATACCACAATTTTAAATATTCTTCTATGTAAATTTCGAATATTTAAAAAAGACTAGCATTCGCTAGTCTAAATGTTTCCTATATTCTCTTTGAGCGAAGAAGAAATACATAATGCATGCAGCAATGTAAAATAAAATAAACAAGCCTACTTTTCTTAATGAACCGTCCATAAAGATCGTATTATGAAACGTATATAACGCAACTGCACTATGCATACTCCCTACTATAATAGGCGCAAAAAATAGCATACATAATTGCCAACGAGAAATCTTCCACACCTCTTCCTTTGTCATCCCAAGTTTAGAGAGTGCACCATACTGTTTACGATCCGATGCAATATTATGAAACCATTTAAAATATACGATACTGCATGAAGTAAGGAAGAATAATATACTAATGAATGAGCCTACAAATAGAGTAATATTACCGAACTCTTTCATATTCACATATAACTCCATATTACTTCGAAATGCATCATTTGTATCTTGTTTCATATGTTTCCGTAAATCTGCATTCAAATCTTTCGTATTTTCGATATTTGGTAATGTGTAACCTCTATATATCATTTTTTCAGAATCCGTAATTGTATTTGATATAATCTCAAAATCTTCATCATTCATGACGAAAAACAGACCATTAATGTGCGAAGGGTGATAGTTAAATTGTACCCCTTCTTTCTGACCGTTAAATGCAAATTGATATGTTTGATTTATTACTTGTAATTGAATCTCTTTTTGATTATATACATTCGGATGATTGCGTTTATTATAATAAACAAGTGTAACTGTTCCTTTTTTAGGATGATACGTTTTCTGTTTTTGTTTTCTCGCCTCTTGATTGTATTCACTTTCCTTTATAAGCGGCGCTACCTCTGTTTCTCCCTTATTGGACTGAAAAGATGCATACACTCCAACAAAACTCATATATTGAAAATCATCATATCCATATTGATGTAATAAGTTTTCAACCTTGTCTTTCTCGAAAACTTCATGAGCAGAAGTGCCTTTTTCTATGTATGAAAATGAGTGTACTCCTCCGCCACGCCACATATCTTGCATGCTAGAAAAATATAAGAACACCGTACCTGTCGCCGTAACGACAAACGTTGTTGCCATAGACAACAGAAAGAAAAAGCGACTATTTTCCTTCATTCGATGTGACAATTGATTCACTATAAATAAATACGGATATGTATACATAATCCTTTTATTTCTTTTTATCACTTCTAATATTTGTGTAGCGCCATGTGTAAATGAAAAATACGTCCCAAAAGAAATGAGTATAACAACCGGAAAAAAGTATAATGCTATCGTTGTCATCGTCACTTGTAGCGCTAACGCATATCCCGTCCCTAAACAAGCAAAACCGAATAAACAAAGCCACTTTGATGTTTTCCTCTCTCGTTTATCTGTTCGAAATTCTTTTAATAACCGTATGATTTTTATATTCCATATACGTAAAGCACTTATAAAAGATAACAGAACAAAGACAAGCATATATGTAACAAACGTTACACCAATCGCTCTCATGTCAAATATGACAGGGAGTTCTTTCGGAAGATGAAGTAACATACTAAATACCATAAAAAAGAGTTTTAAAGAAATCATGCCAAGCCCAATACCGAAAATATTAGCGAAAATTCCGATCAATATTTGCTCGGTCATAATCACTCCTATTACGTTAGATTTCGTTGCTCCCATTAACATATATAACCCTAATTCTTTCTTACGTGCTTCTATGAAAATAGAAGTAGAATACAAAATAAATATGACGAAAAAAGAAATAATTATAACGTTACATATGATAAGCCCCCAGCGTACATTTTGATACCACATCGTCTCTTGCATATACGGATGTACAATGACAGACATGTATGCATAAGAAGCTAATATGGCAAAACAACTACTTAAGAAAAACACTTTATAATTACGCCAATTTCCCTTTATATTTTGCAGCGCTAGTTGCCGAATGTTCATCTATCGTCCTCCTGTAACTTACTACACACGTAAAAAGCTAGAGGTTCCCCTAGCTTTTTACGTGTTTTAAATATCCTCTTTGCGCAATCATAAAGTAAATTGTAGAAGCTAAAATATATGCTCCAATTACTATCGCACCTGATTTCCACAAATCAATATAAAGCATTTTTCCTAACGTATGAAGAGCAAATCCACTATGAATTGTACCGATTAAAATTGGGATAAAGAAGATAACACCCATTTGTCGAATTGCAATTTTACGAATTTCTTTATCTGTCATACCAATTCTTTTTAATGACTTAAATTGAATACGATCTTGTTCTTTATCATTAAACCATTTAAAGTATGTCATGCTACAAGCAAAGAAGAAGAACAGTACTGCTACGAAGAAGCCGATGAACATTGTAATTGCTCCACCTTCTCTTATATCTTTATAAGCGAACACTGCGTTTCTCAATTCCCCTTGCTTTTCTGGTGCAATTTCCTTTTTCAAATCTAGCACAAGGTCTTCCGTACTTTTCCAGTCTTCAATATAATAACCATAATATTTCGTCTTTTCTTCATCTGGTACGAGCTTTTCGTATTTCTCAAAATCTTGATCATTCACAATGAGATATTCGCTATCATTAAAAACAGAATATGACGTTGGCTCATTTAATTGAGCAGACTGCTTTTGTCCGTTGATTGTAAATTCATACGTTTTCGTACGATCTATCTTCATAAGTTCATTTGCTGCATCAACCATAACCATCGTCGCACTACCTGGTGCATTATGAACCTCTGTAATTTGCTCTTTCTTTTGTTCACGTACTTCCGCGTTATATTCTTTTTCTGAAATAATCGTCATTGGTACTTCACGTTCACTGTTAAACAACATTATTTTCTGTGTTGCAGGTAGTTTTACGTAAGTTACTTTTCGTGCATCTTCAAACCCATGTTTTTTTACAATCTCTTGTTCTTTTTCTTCATTAATCAGGCTATGCGTATTTAGTCCCTTTTCCTCATATGAAATAGCATGCGGTGTAAGCTCTATCGTTTTCGCACTCATATTTTCAAAATATACATAAAGCGTACCAACCGCTGAAGAAACAACCGCCGTAATAATAGAAATAACAAATAGAAAACGAGCATTATCTTTCATTTTATAAATAAGATTGCTAAGTACAAACATATTGGGATACGTATAAAAAGATTGTTTTCGTTTTTGCAATGCTTTTAATACGACTGTACTTCCTTGTGTAAATAGTAAATACGTTCCGCCAATTGTCAGTCCGACAATTGGTAAGAAATACATAATGAAATTCATAATTGTTACTTGGAAACAAAGTATATACGCAGCAATAATACAGCCTATACCAACTACCCCTAACCATGTAAATGCAAAAGGTTCTACTTTTTGTTTTCTTGCCTCTCTTAATAAATCAATAATTTGCAAGCGTCCTACTGTCCAAGCACTAAACAATGATAGTATTAAAAAGAGGATAAAGTATATGCCAGCTGTAATAAGAACTGCTTTTCCATTCCACACAAGCGGCAGTGTTTTATCAATTTTTAGTAAGACACTGAGTGCTTGGAAGAAAAGTTTTGAACAAAGCATTCCAATCCCAATACCTACTACAATGGCAATACTCCCTAACATCAGTTGCTCTAATATAATCATTCGGCCGAGCTGAGACTTTGTTCCACCTATTAACGTTAATAAGCCAAATTCTTTTTTTCTTGCTCGTAAAAACGTTGAATTCGCATATAAAATAAAGAGTGCTGAGAAGATGACTACAATATAATTCATCGATTCTAACCCTTTTGTAATCATCGTCTTCATACTAATATTACCGCTTACGACATCTGGATGATAAATGAAGGAAGCATACATGAAAAATACGACAATCGATAAACAACTACTAATAAGAAACGCTTTATAATTACGCCAATTTCCTTTTACGTTATTAAGCGCGAGCTGGCGAAAGTTCATGATATTCTCCTCCTAGCATCGCAAGTACGTCTAAAATTTCTTGGAAAAAGGCTTGCTTCGTTCTTCCTTTATGTATTTCTGAAAAAATCTCTCCATCACGTATGAAAAGGATACGTTCGCAATAACTAGCGGCTACTGGATCATGTGTTACCATTGCAATCGTTACTTTCTTTTGCTCATGCAAATCTTGAAGTGCTCCCATTAATGATTTCGCTGACTTAGAATCTAGGTTTCCTGTTGGCTCATCCGCTAAAATTAATGTTGGTTCATGAATAATCGCCCTTGCAGCTGCTGCACGTTGTTGTTGTCCACCTGATACTTCGTATACTTTTTTATTTAAAATTTCTTCAATGTTTAAAAACCTCGCAATTTCAAGTACTTTCGCATCAATTTCTTTTACAGATTTCTTCGCCATTACAAGCGGCAAAATAATATTTTCTTTAATCGATAATGTATCAAGTAAGTTGAAATCTTGGAAAATGAATCCTAGATGTGTACGGCGAAATTCCGCCAATTTTGCAGCACGCATTTGATTAATTTCTTCACCATTTACAAGCACATGACCTGAAGTTTGCTTATCAATTGTTGCTAATAAATTTAAAAGCGTTGTTTTTCCGCTTCCTGAAGGCCCCATAATCCCTACAAACTCGCCTTCTTCAATTTTAAAATTTATATCATTTAAAGCAGTCGTCGCTACTGAACCTTTTGATTGGTACACCTTTGTTAATCCTTTTACTTCAAGAACACTCATTTCTAATCCCCCTACGTGTTTTCTTCTTACATTTACTATAAGAAAAATAAGAAAAAGAAACGAGTGATTTCCCTTACAAAACGTTTTGTTATCTTACAGTTTTGTCATTTTTCTCATTAATGTATGATATTCTTCATCTTTTGCAAATTGGAACGTAACTGTTGTTCCTTCCCCTTCAGTTGATTGTACATACACTCCATGATGTAAATTACCGCAGATTTCCTTCGTAATATATAAACCCATACCTGTCGCTTCCCTTGTTTTACGGCCGTTTATTCCCGTAAAGAACGGATCAAATATACGCTTTACATCTTGCTCAGGAATACCAATTCCATTGTCCTTAATATGTAATAACACCTTTTGATCTTTCTCTTCAATTTGAAATTGAATTTCTTTTTTCTCTGCTTCTGAAATTTTTGTATACTTAATTGCATTCACAACAATTTGGCTCATCGCGATACTAAGCCACTTTCTATCAGACGCAATCATACAAGTCTCTTCTTCAAACATCATTTTCGGAAATACAGAAGATTGAATGAACGACTTCCGATTTTCATTAATAATATCTCGAATGACCTCTATAACATTTACTACTTCTACTTTATAGTCTTTCGAAAATTGATCTAACCTTGCCATATGTAACGCTAAATCTAACCCATTTAAAATACGGTTATTTTCTTCACGAATACTTTCAATCGTTCCCCTTGCTTCACGGTGCTCCTTACCATATTTCTGTAACAATAATTCAATAACGGATACTGGTGTTTTCATTTGATGGATCCACTGGTTCATAAAAATCATTTGCTGTTGCTCTTTTGCATGCTGCTTATGAACTTCATTCATATATTGCTGCCTTAATAGCGTAAACGCTTCAACAACCATTTCTTGCTCTGACGTATAAGAAGTATCGATAAGTAAAGAGTCATGTAATGTATGTCCACCGGCAATATACTGTTCTATCCTCTTTAAAAACACACTTCGTTTTCGGTAATCGTAAATAAGGTATACACTAAACACAACTGTCCCTAATAAAAGTCCGTATAACCATGTACTCCAGTCCAGCGCACGCTTTTCTAAAAGGCTTTGCAACTGCAATACGAGTCCAAATAAACAAAGGCTTATAATGTAAGCAAGGATTAAGGAAAAACGTTCTATGAGGTAATTTTTAACCTTCATGCCCTTCGCCCCACTCAGTAAGAAGAGCATAACCGTACCCACGCTTTGTGACAATTGCATTTTTAATGCCTAACTCCTCAAGTTTCTTCCTTACACGCTTTACATTCACGGTTAATGTATTATCATCAACAAAAGCTACTTCATCCCATAAAGCCTCTAACAGCTCTTCACGTGTCACGTATTGATTTGCTTGTTTCATTAAACATTCTAATAAATAAAACTCATTTTTTGTAAGTTCCGTTTGTTGACCTTTCCACTCTACTGTGTGCTGTGATGGGAATAATAACAATCCATTAACACCTAAGCAGTCACTTTCTGCGGCCAAAGCATACTCACCATACCCGCGGCGGAGTGCACTTTTCACCTTTGCCATTACGATATCTAAATGGAATGGCTTTGTAATGTAATCATCTCCGCCATTTTCAATCGCCATTACTTGATCCATTTCCCCTGTTCTTGCAGAAACAAAAATAATCGGCGCATTCGATACAGTGCGGATTTGGCGGCACCAGTAGAAGCCATCAAAGTATGGTAAATTAATATCAAGTAACACAAGATGAGGACTTACTTTTACAAACTCATCTTTTATATGCCGTAAATCGCTCACTCTGAAAGATTGATATCCATACCTTTCTAAATGCTCCTCTAATATCTCTGCAATTTTTTCATCATCTTCTACAATTAATATTTTATACATATTCCTTTTCTCCCCATAAAATATTCTTCTAAAATCACTCCTTTTTCTATTATAAATTGAAACTTTAATCAATGGGGATTTTTTCCTATATCGACTTATGGTTCACCTATATGAATTGGGTTTTTACTGGACTCAAATAACGAAAAAAAAGACCGCCATATTTCGGCAGTCTTAATCGATAAATTCAAATTGATATTCAAGAATTTTCACAATATCTCCGTCTGTTGCACCACGTGCACGAAGGGCTTCATCAATACCCATTCCACGCATTTGACGAGCAAATCGGCGTACAGATTCATCACGTGAGAAGTCTGTCATCTTGAATGTTTTCTCAATGTCATAACCAGAAATAACAAATGTGCCATCACTTTCGCGTGTAATTTCAAAATTAGATTCAGATTCAAATTTGTACATTACACTTGCTTCAGATTCTTCTACATCATCGTACATTGGGAATTCTGGTGTTGTTTCTAATAAGTTCGCTACTTCAAATAGTAAGTCACGAACACCTTGTTTCGTTACAGCTGAGATTGGGAAAATTTTCACTTCGTCTCCCAATTTCTCTTTAAATGCTTGTAAGTTTTCTTCTGCATCTGGCATATCCATTTTGTTTGCAACAACAACTTGTGGACGCTCAGTTAAACGCATATTGTATTCTTTTAGTTCATTATTGATTGTGACATAATCTTCATATGGCTCACGTCCTTCTAAACCAGACATATCGATAACGTGTACAATTACACGTGTACGTTCGATATGACGTAAGAATTGGTGTCCAAGTCCAACGCCGGAGTGTGCGCCTTCAATTAGTCCAGGAAGGTCAGCCATAACGAAGCTGCGGTTATCACCAGTTTCAACAACACCAAGATTCGGAACGATTGTTGTAAAGTGATATTCTGCAATTTTCGGACGTGCTGATGATACAACAGATAATAATGTAGATTTACCTACACTTGGGAATCCAACAAGTCCAACATCTGCTAGCACTTTAAGTTCTAGCGTGACATCACGTTCTTGACCTGGTTCCCCGTTCTCAGCGATTTCTGGCGCTGGGTTCGTCGCTGTTGCGAAACGTGAATTACCACGGCCACCACGGCCACCTCTTGCGATTACAGCTGTTTGTTCATGCGTTACTAAATCGGCAAGAATTTCACCTGTTTTTTCATCTTTCACTATTGTTCCTGGTGGAACCTTTACGATTAAATCTTCAGATTTACGACCGTGCTGACCTTTACTCATTCCGTGCTGACCGCGATCAGCTTTGAAATGACGTTGGTAGCGGAAGTCCATTAATGTACGTAAGCCTTCCTCAACAACAAAAACAACATCTGCACCTTTACCACCGTCGCCACCTGCTGGGCCACCTTTAGGTACATACTTCTCACGACGATACGCAACCATTCCGTTACCACCGTCGCCGCCTTTTACATATATCTTGACCTGATCTACAAACATTATTTCACCACACTTTTTTCGATTAGTTGTAATATAACTGAGACTTCTTCGTCTCGTACTGTATAAGAAATGGAATACCATTTATTGTTTTCGTTCGCAAGCCACGTTTGTAGTTCTTCTACATTCGTTAGCTTTCCACGAAAATCAAAAAAGAAACGAGCATTCTCCGCGTCACTTTCAATTGTGATACAAACATAATTTTCAACATATACGTCTAAACTATGCTGAAGCATTAAGAAAAACTGATTCGTCCATGTACATACAGTCTCATCTAGATGAGATAAGTTATGTAATTTCCCTAATACTTCGTACTCCAATAAGCACGGTTGCTGTTTCCAATTATATGTTAAAATCCACTCTGAAAATAAAGGCATTGATAGCCCCATCAGATTGGATTCTTGTCTCGCTTCTTGGACAAAACGATCGATGAGCCTATGAATCTCTTCCACTTTTCCAAGGGAAAGATTTCCTTTAACCATCTGCAAACGATTGAGCCAATCATGTCTCGAGTGGCTCAACGCATCTATAATTGTCCATTTTTCATTCATTTAGATACCCCTTAATATAGAAAAACTCTAACCTGCACTCAGGTTAGAGTTTTCCGTGAGTTCTTATGCTTCTTGAGCAACAGGATATACGCTCACTTGTTTGCGGTCACGACCAAGACGCTCAAAGCGTACTACGCCGTCAACTTTCGCGTATAAAGTGTCATCGCCACCACGACCAACGTTAACACCTGGATAAATTTTTGTACCGCGTTGACGGTAAAGAATTGAACCACCTGAAACCGTTTGACCATCTGCGCGTTTAGCACCAAGACGTTTTGACTGAGAGTCACGACCGTTCTTTGTACTACCTACACCTTTCTTAGATGCGAAAAACTGAAGATCTAATCTTAACATACGTTACACCTCCTGCACTTTTTCTATTAAACGGATATACTTTCCGTAATCAAGTTCAATCGTCTTAAGTGAAACAACCAATCCTTCTAAAAGTATTTGTGCTTTTTCTGCTGTATGAACGTCTAAATCATTAGGCAATTCATACGTCAAGAATCCGCCATCACTTCCGAGTTCAATAGTTGCCTGCACATTACAAAGTTCTTCCACTGCATTTATAGAACCAAACACAACCGCTGTAGTTCCAGCACAGACAAGATCTTGTCCATGTGGCGCATAATTGGCATGTCCAGTCATTTTAAATGATCGGATACTTCCTAGTTTCGTGCGACTTATCGTAATCTTAATCATCTTAACCAGAATTAAGCGTTGATAGCTTCAACTACTAGCTTAGTGTAAGGTTGACGATGACCTTGTTTCTTACGATTGTTCTTTTTCGCTTTGTATTTGAAAACGATGATTTTCTTAGCGCGACCTTGTTTTTCAACTTTCGCAGTAACTGTTGCACCCTCTACAACTGGGCTACCAACTTTCACGTTTTCGCCACCAACGAAAAGAACTTTGTCAAAAGTAACAGTTTCACCAGCTTCAACATCTAATTTTTCAATGTAGATTGCTTGACCAGCTTCAACTTTAATTTGTTTTCCACCTGTTTCGATAATTGCGTACATACTTGCACCTCCTCTTAATTACTAAGACTCGCCAAAAACGAGGTAGACATAAAATGTCTTTAGGGAACCTGTCTTGTGCGGTTGTAGCATATAGCAGTTTAGGTGCTATAAACTATAACATAAAAATATTACCATGACTCATTGACTATTGTCAATGAATGTTCTGCTAACTATTTTTTCCGTTCTACAATTTCTTTCTTACTTCCAAAACGGATAATAGCGTACTTTTCGATAATATCATCTTTGAAATAAATTTCAAATGGAATATTTTTTTGTAATTCTTTTTGTGAAAAATGTTTTTGTACTTTTTTTGAAGCACCAATCAATACAGCTTCATCCTCTATATTACCATAAGTAATAAGCTCTCTCTCTAGCTCATACGCAATTGTTTCATTAGATATAACGTAACCTGTCGCTTTACAAGGCGCACACTCTTCTAATAATACGTCACGTAACGAATGTTTCTTGCGCTTACGCGTCATCTCTAAAATACCTAACTCTGTAAACCCAAGCACTCTTGTATATGTGCGATCATCTTGTAAAGCTATCATTAAACGCTCTCTTACCTTCTCTTTATCTTCCCGTCTTTTCATATTAATAAAATCAATTAATATCATCCCGCCAATATCACGAAGTCTTAATTGACGAGCAATCTCTTCAGCAGCCATTTCATTTGTGCGAAATACGGTATCTTGTAAATTTTGTTTTCCAGTAAATTTACCTGTATTCACATCAATTACAGTCATCGTCTCCATTTGTTCTACAATTAGATAGGCACCATTTGGTAGCCACACAATTTTTTGAAGTGCTTTCTCGATTTCACGATCTATTCCAAAGTGGTTAAACATCGAAGATTTTTCATTATAAAAGGATACTCTTTCTTTCCCTACTTTTTCTTCTAATTCTTTTACTATACTTCTCGTATCTACAACTATTTTTTCAATTGTTTCAATTGGGTTCTCCTGAAATACACGATCTAAAAACGTCGCTGGTTGATGAAGTAGTAAGGGCGCCTTCCCTTGATCTTCTTTTCTTTTTAACTCTTCATATAACTGCTGCAACCCTTGCATTTCAGCTTGTATTTCATCGATCGTTCCTTTTTCAGAAGCAGAACGGAAAATGTATCCACCTGTTCCTTCTACTTCAATTCCCAGTAACTGTTGTCTTCTTTTATTATTTTTTATTTTCCGAGAAACAGCGCGCATGTCATCATAGGGCATGTAAACGACATATTTTCCGGTAACTTCTATCTTCGCCGTTAATTTTGGCCCCTTCGTATCAATTGCCTCTTTCACAACTTGTACAAGTATCGCCTGTCCTTCATGTATGCGATATGAAGATGGTACATCATCAAATGAAAGATATGCATGTTTTTCTAATCCGATATTTACAAAGGCTGCGTTCATTCCAGCAATTGTTCTTACGATACGCCCAACATAAATATGTCCGACAATCTCCTGCTCTTCATTCCGTTTCCATAAAAGCTCTACAATTTTTTGTTTCTCTTCTATCGCAACACGCTTTTCCGAACCAGTGTAGTTAATATATAACGTCTTCAAAATTCTTTCCTCACTTTTCATTTCTTTTCCTTACAATATAAAAGGTTAGTGTCGTCGTCAACACTAACCAATTAATTCTTCAACAGATGAGGTTGTTCGTTTTTCAGCAAAATACGCATACAACAATTCATTTTCGTCCAATGTGTAATGCTCTTTATATTTTCCATGGACGATAATAGAGTGTTTATATCCTCTGCGAAATTTTGTGAAAATCGTATATAAATGATCTTCCGTTTTCACCTCAATAGGTGCTATTTTTTCAATATCTCTTTTATTCCCATAATAACGCTCTAATAAAAAACGCATAAATGCGTACCGTCTTTGTTTCCATTCTTGATATAAAGAAATCGCTAGAAAAACGAGTAATACCCACATCATAATGTTATTACTATTCCAAAGTAACTGCCATCCTAATATTACACTAAAAAAAACACATGACAATTTCATCATCTTTTCATGTGCTTGTAAATAGGGAAAACGATATGATAATACATTAAATAATACTTTTCCACCATCAAGTGGCCAAATAGGCAATAAATTAAACCCTAAAATAATGACATTATTCCATACAAAGAAATGGTACAAATCGTCAGTTACCCAGCCCGCTTTATACAAAATGTAAGCGACCGCAATCATCCATATATGCTGAATTGGCCCCGCCATAACGACAATTAATTCTTCTTTTAAAGATTTATTCCCATGTTCTTCCATCTCAACTACGCCACCAAACGGCAAAAGCTGAATTTGTTTAATACGCCAATTATAATACGCTGCGGCAAAAGCATGCCCAAGTTCATGAACTAAAACGATACAAAATAGTAATAGTAACTCTTTAAAACGTGCTGTAAAAATACCAATGACAATAATAACCCAAAACAACGGATGCACAGAAATTTTCGTGAAAACATCCCTATATTTAATCAAATGAAATCACCTGAATTGGATCAATAAATTTTTCATTCTTTTTTATTGCAAAATAAAATTTGCCATTTTTATTATTTTCATCATTACTCACTATTCCAATTTTTTGTTTCTTTGAAACGTAATCATATAATTTTACTGACATATCATTTAAATTTGCATACCATGACTCCGTACCATCAGCGTGCTGAATTTGAACTGTATTTCCAAGTTCCTCTTTCTTGCCCGCAAAAACAACTATACCTTCATTTACTGACTCCACCGTTGCATTTGTAGCCGTTTGAACAAATACACCCTGGCCGTTTTTTTGAAATCCTTGCATCACCTTTCCAGAGGCAGGAATCGCATAATCCTTTTGCTGAATAGCCTCTTCTTTTTTCTCATTTGGAGAAAAGAACACGAGAGGTTTTCCAAACTGATTTTCATACCATTTCGATATAGTAGCAAATTGAAATTCTTCTTGCATAACTTTTTCTGTAACAGCTCTAGTACCATCAAAAGAAGAAGGTGCGTTCTTAAATAAAATAGCAACCGAAAGAACTAATATTGCTGATAGCAAAACTTTGAAGAGAAAAACTTCTTTTCGAAATAGAGGATGAATTTCCTTCTCCCCCTCTTCAATAAAGACCGTTTCGCTATCAAAATCTCCTCCCGCAAAATACTGCTCTTCTTCTAGCAATTCTTGCTCTGCTTTCCTTTTCGCAATCCGCTTTTTAATTTCTTCCACACGTCTATTCTTCATACTGTCTCCTTTCTTTCGTTAGCCTTATTCAAATAGAAACAGTTATATACAGTTTGTACATATGTATGAGTTATAGAAGGAAGATATTCATGCGAAGAAAAAAGAAAGCACTCCGCATTTATGCGAAGTGCTTTTAACGGATTCCAAAGAAATTTTTCATCTTTGTAAATACCGATACTTTTTCTTGTTCAAATGCTTGTAATGGTACATTCTCACCTAACAAGCGTCTTGCAATATTACGATAAGCTATTGCTGCTTTCCCGCTAGGTTGCAGCGCTACAGGTTCACCTGTATTCGTAGCACGAATAACTTCATCATCATCCTCGACAACTCCAAGAAGCTCGATTGACAGTGTACGTACAATTTCATCAACGTCTAACATATCCTGTTCATGAAGCATATGACTACGCACACGGTTAATTACAAGTTTCGGTGGTTCAATATCCTCTTTCTCTAAAAGCCCGATAATACGATCCGCATCACGCATTGAGGATACTTCTGGTGTTGTTACAACGATTGCTTTATCCGCACCTGCTACTGCATTTTTAAACCCCTGCTCAATCCCCGCAGGACAATCAATTAATATGTAATCATAATCTTGACGTAATACTTGTATTAATTCATCCATTTGTTCAGGTGTTACCGCCGATTTATCGCTCGTTTGTGCTGCAGGTAATAAATAAAGATCATCAAAACGCTTATCTTTAATAAGAGCCTGAGGTAAACGACAACGCCCTTCAACGACATCAACAAGATCAAATACAATACGATTTTCTAGCCCCATTACTACGTCTAAATTGCGTAAACCGATATCTGTATCAATTAAACACACTTTTTTTCCAGATAACGCAAGGGCTGTACCAATGTTCGCAGACGTTGTAGTTTTACCTACTCCGCCTTTTCCAGATGTAATTACTATTGCCTCTCCCACAGCTATACAATTCCCCTTTCTAACTTTGTTAAATTAGGTCTAAGATGAGTGAGAAGTTGCAGGCGATCGACAACAATGTGATTATTCTCATTAATGTACGCACATTCTGCCGCCTCTGCTCCGTCTTCTTTCTCTTCCGGAGCCCGCATTGTCACATCACTAATTCGGAGTTGCATAGGGTTCATAATAGATGCAGCAATAACAGCTTCTGAATCTCCATCATACCCCGCATGTGCAATTCCTCTTAATGATCCCAAGACAAAAATATTCCCCCCAGCGATAACCGTTCCGCCTGGATTAACATCTCCAATTAATAATAAATTGCCTTTTACATGTAACACTTGTCCAGAGCGAACAATTTTGGAAATAGGGACAATTTCTGTTTCTTCTTTCCAAGCTATTGCTTCTGCTTTTGTTATAACATCACTTTCGATTGATTCTACAACAAGGTTCTTCTTATTGCGAATTAACGTACGAATCTCTTCTTGTTGTACTTCTGTTAAATAGCGATTTCCTACTTTAACACGCACTTCAATTAAAGAACGTCCGTCACTCTCATAGTAATGTGTAGAAAGCTTTTCATCCAATTCTTTTAGTAGCTCAGAGAATGAACAGCAATCATCTAAATGAAGTGTTATTCCATCTTTTGTCCCTTTTATCGTTACATTTTGTTGCTTTTTTTCTTCCACTAAAGTTCACCCCACCGATTCAATTCGACATAAAATTAGAAAATCCTTTTTTCTTTTTCTTCTATCGCTTTTGAAAGACGCACTAAATATCGTCTCAGTGGGAAACAAACTATTAATAAGAAAATTCCATTTAGCAATAAAGTAGCAAGGAGACGATCTGTGAAAAAGACAGATGCTGACATGTGAGTACGTCCTAACAAAGTTAAAAACCCATACACATAATACTCTAATGCTGCAATGCCAGCCAGTACGATAGAAGCGACAATAAATAAATTCAATTGTAATACTTTCATCACACTATAAACTAAATAAGCTAAAATCGGATAAGTAAATATATATATACCGACAAGTTCCGTGTATACGGTATCAAATAAGAAACCAAATAATAGTCCGTAGTAAATCCCTTGAACCGGAATATAGTACACTGTAATAAAACATAACACAATTATAAAGAAATGCGGTGCTGCTATACTGCCTTTCCAAAAGACGTCTGTTGGAACAACAGTAGAGAACATATTTTCAAATAAAAAAACAAAAAGGAGCAAAAGAGGAAGAGCTGCTCTTTTTAAAATCGTCATCATCTCTTCTCTCCCTCCTATTCTAACGACGCTGTAGGCATATCACGTTTTGCAACTATAATATGCTCTACATCATTCAAATCAGCGGATGGTTTTACATAAGCCGTTTTTGTTAAACCGTATGGATCTGGCTGAACATCAACAATTTTCCCAATCGCAAGACCTTTAGGGAAGATATCACCAAGTCCAGATGTTACAACTAGTTGATCTTTTTTCACCTCTGCATCAGAGCTAATCTTTGTGAAAAGAAGTAGTTGTTTTTCTTTATCGTAACCTTCAATTAATCCAAAGATATTTTCTTCTCCTTGTACAATAGCAGAAACACGGTTTGTTCGGCTCATCGAACTTAACAACTCTACTGAAGATGTAAACTGAGATACACTTTTTACGCGTCCAACTAAACCTTTCGGAGTTACAACAGCCATATCTTTTTTGATCCCTTGCTGTGCTCCTTTATCAATTCCAACTAAATCGTACCATTTATCGGGATTACGAGAAACCACACTAGCTTGTACTTCCGTATAATCACCACGGGACTTTTCTTTACCTGTTAATTCTCGTAGTTTTTTATTCTCATCGTCTAAATTTTTCACTACTGCAGATAAATCTGCGGTAGAATCTAATTTTGCTTTCAGCTTTTTATTCTCTTCATACGTGCGCTTTACATCTTCTACGTTCTCGAAGAATCCGGCAACATAATTCGCTGGCTTTTGGAATACACGTTCTACAACACCGACAGTATCTTTTATAAACTGCTCTGGCCATGATAAACTGTTCCGTTCTTTCAATGAGATTCCAATCAATGCCACGAGAAGAATAATACTAACTAACAAAACAATTAATCTTTTGTTTAAGAAAAACTGTGGCACGTTCACACCCTCTTAATTTCATTGATTTTTATTTTGCAATATTATCGAGCAGCAGTTTTGAAAAGGTCGATATTGTCTAATGCTTTACCCGTTCCAATTGCTACGCAATCTAATGGATCCTCTGCAACAAGAACTGGCATATTTGTTTCTTCACTAATAACTTTATCTAAGTTACGTAGTAATGCCCCGCCACCCGTTAATACGATACCACGGTCCATAATATCCGCTGCTAATTCAGGTGGAGTTTTTTCTAACGTATTTTTAACTGATTCTACAATTGCATCTACTGTATCTTTTAATGCATCTGCAATTTCTTCTGGTTGAATTAGTACTGTTTTCGGTAAACCACTTACTAAATCACGACCGCGAATTTCCATAGGCTCAATACCTTCTGGCTCGCCTGCAGAACCGATTTCTAATTTTAGTGCTTCTGCTGTTCTTTCACCGATCATTAAGTTGTAGCTTTTCTTAATGTACTGAATGATTGAATCGTCCATATCATCACCAGCAACACGAACTGATTGACTTGTTACAATACCACCTAAAGAAATAATTGCAACTTCTGTTGTACCACCACCGATATCAACAACCATACTACCAGTCGGCTCCCAAACAGGTAAGTTTGCACCAATTGCTGCTGCAAATGGCTCTTCGATTGGATAAGCATCACGAGCACCAGCTTGACGAGTCGCATCGATTACTGCACGTCTTTCTACAGCTGTAATACCAGATGGTACACATACCATTACGTATGGTTTACGTGAGAAGAATCCATTTGATTTTTGAGCTTGTTGAATGTAGTATTTCATCATTATTGCTGTTGTTTCGTAATCAGCAATTACACCATCTTTCATAGGGCGAAGTGCCACTACGTTTCCTGGTGTACGACCAATCATTTGTTTTGCATCGCTACCTACCGCAACGATTTGTTTCGTATCAGTTTGTAATGCTACTACTGAAGGTTCACGTAAAACTACACCTTTCCCTTTCACATATACAAGCGTATTCGCTGTTCCTAAGTCTATTCCAAGATCGCGAGTAAATCCACCAAATCCAAACATATCATTTATCTTCCCTTCTTATTTTCACGGACTCATTTTTCTTACTTTATATTTATAAAAACAGTACGTTTTTTTATATCTGCATCCTTTTTGTAGATAATTTTCTACAAAAAACTCATAAATCACATTATAAAACAAAATAAGTAAAAAGAATAGTCTTAAATATGACCTTTTTCCTTTAAACTCACGAATTTATGGTCACCTATTATGATATGATCAAGTACTTCAATTCCGATAATTCGACCACATTCTACTAATCGTTTTGTAACTTCAATATCTTCACGGCTCGGCGCTGTATCTCCTGAGGGATGGTTATGAAGACATATAATAGAGGCTGCTGCCCGACGGAACGCTTCTTTAAAAACTTCCCTTGGGTGCACAATCGACGTATTTAAACTTCCAATAAAAATAGTTTGCCTATGTATAACTTGATTTTTCGTATTCAAATATAAACAAACAAAATGCTCCTGTTGCAAAAAACGCATCTCTTCCATCATATAACTCGCACAATCTTCTGGACTTCGAATACTATATCTATTTTGATATTCTAAACGTACCATTCTTCTACCTAATTCAAAAGCAGCCATAAGCTGCGACGCCTTTGCAATCCCAACACCATGAATACTCATCATCTCTTCTAACGTTGCATCCTTTAACATTCGTAAGCCGTCAAAATGATGGAGAATATTATCTGATAACGTTAACACCGTTTCTTCTTTAGAACCCGTTCTGAGTAAAACTGCAAGAAGTTCTCGATTCGATAAACTTCCTGCTCCTTCTAACAATAAACGCTCCCGTGGCTGTTCTTCTCTCACAACATCACGAATACCGTTCATCTCTCCACCCCTTTTTTTACGATTTCTCCTAAAGAAAACCCCATGCAATTTTACGCATGGGTTACATCGCTATCAAACTGTTTTAATTCACGGACAAGACGCGCAATTGGCAAGCCAACTACACTGTAGTAGTCCCCTTGAATATGTTGAACAAAAATAGACCCTTTACCTTGAATTCCATAGCTCCCTGCTTTATCAAGTGGTTCCTTCGATGCAACGTATACGTCTATTTCCTCTTCTGTTAATCCCCAAAATGTTACTTCTGTACGTTCATAAAAAGTTACCGTTTTTTCTTTCGATATAATTGCAACACCTGTGTATACTTCGTGTGTTTTCCCCGATAATAATCGTAACATTTCTTTCGCCTCAGCCTCATTAGACGGCTTTCCAAGAATACGCGAATCATATGTAACAATTGTATCTGCACCTAGTACAACTTGATTACTATGGTTTTCTGCCACAGCAGATGCTTTTTGCAAAGCAAGCGACATAACAATATCAGAAGGTGATGAATATGCACCAATCGTCTCTTCTACTTCACTAACAACGATTTCAAATGGCACATCTGCTAATTCAAGCAGTTCCTTCCTCCTAGGTGACCCTGAAGCTAAAATAATTTTCCTCATATTTTCTCCTTCCCTTCTCACATGAAGCAGAATAATTTAAATCAATCGTATCAAAGGAATAGTTTCCCCACAAATTCTAGAAATATCATTTTCTCTAAACAAAATAATAGTTCTTTTTAAATACGATTATACGCTGCCCATACAGAAAGCACTTTGTTCTAAATTCAAAAGAAAAGAAAGAAGTATATGTACTTCTTTCTTCGTCATTTCATTATCCTATTATTTCACTTTTTGTGAAACCATTTTTTCATACGAAAGTATACCATCAATAATAACTTGATTTAATTTAGCTACAGATTCCTTATCGCTCTTCCCTTCCTTAATCGTTTGCACCGCTATTGACGTATACGTATAAAGCTTCTTTGCATCTTCACGCTTCATACTCTTCCCTTCCTTTTCCATAGCTTTCCACTCTTTTTGAATCGCTTCTATATCTTTTGGATTACTTTTTCCACTAGTTTGTACGCTGGACACATATTTTGCTAAATGAGTATATAATGGCTGCACTTTCGCTAAAAACATTCCTACTTCTTTATCATTTTTGAGCAATGCTTTATCTGTAATATCCCAATTTTTTTTCAAAACTGAAACACCATCTTGCTTATACTGATCTATTAATTGATTAACAGCCTGTTCATCGCTCGTAATAGCAACAACTAACGCATACTTATCACCACTCGGTTTCAAAGTAGCCACGCCCCCATTACTTTTCCACTCTTCAATAGCAGCCTGTCCTTTTTCTTCAGAGGAATAAAGCCCTCCTTGAACGAAAAATAGTTTCATTGGTTCTAATGACGTTCCTACCTGTGCTTTTGGTTTTTTCTCTTTCGGTGTTGGTGTTTGTTCTGCCGTTCCACCCACCTTTTGTTCCTCATTACCTGTCTGCTTCGAAGCCGTTACCTTACCTTCTCCTGTCGTCCCTTGTCCAGTTAATAAATGAATCATACCCATCCCAAATGCAGTACCGATAATTATTGCAGTTGCAACGATTGCGATTATTGTATTGCTCCACTTCTTTCGATATTTTTCCATAGATACTGATTTCGCTTTTTGAAACGGAACGACATTTTTCGGTCTCTCACTTTCTGCTATCATCCAGTCAAACTCATCCTTCTTTTTTTCCTCATACTTCGCTTCTGTTCCATTTACTTTCACCGAGATCGTTCGTGATTGCTTGTCCATACACTCACACCTCACCTCTTGTCATTGTCCGCATCATATCATATTCATTCCACAAAAAAACGAGATATTTGTCAGAGGAATTCGTCAAATAACCCTATATTATTATCTTATATGTATGCATTTGACTTCATTTGTAGAACAAAAAACTAGATAGCAAAGACTATCTAGTTTTTCTCGCGAATATATTTTCTAACTTCGGAAATGAAATACAAAGAACCTGTTATGATAAAAACATCATGTTCTCCTATCATGTCAACCTTTGTATCAATTGCCTCTTTCCAATCTTCAAAAACTAATTTTGACTCTTGTTGTGAATACGATGCAAGCTTGTCAGCAGAAATGGCACGATCAAAGGCAAACGTCGTAAATATTATTTCATCAGCAACTTTTTCTAATTGCCCTACCATGTTATGTAACTGTTTGTCACCAAGAGCAGTAAATAAAACTATTACATTCTTCTTTTTATAATGTGCCTCTACTGTTTTTACAAGACTTTCAATACCTTCTGGATTATGAGCACCATCTATTATAATATCTGGATTACTTTGTAACTTTTCAAATCGACCAATCCAGTATGCTTCTTGTAAGCCAACTTTCATCTCCTCTTCATTAATTAAAAATGATAAATATGTTTTTAAATACATTACTGCCATAAGCGCTAGCGCTGCATTGCCTACTTGATGAATACCTTTCATTGAAATTCGAACATTTTCAAACGAGGCAAATGGACAATCAAAATCAAAATGTTCCCCATCTTCATTAGAATGTTTATGTAATGTTGTAAACTGTTTTCCAAGTTCATATAAGCTTGCATGGTTTTCCTTAGCAACCTTTTGAATTACTTGCAATGCTTCTTCATTTTTCACACCAGTAATAACTGGAACACCAGACTTAATAATCCCTGCCTTTTCATATGCAATTTCTCCTAGTGTATTGCCTAAAATATGCATATGATCGTGGCCGATATTCGTAATAATCGTGAGAACCGGATGAATAACATTTGTAGAATCAAATCTTCCCCCAAGCCCCGTTTCAAATAAAACAACATCACAGAAATTAACTTTACCGAAATAATAAATTGCCATTACTGTAATGATTTCAAACTCAGTCGCTTCTCCTAAGTCCGTCTCATCTAATTTTTCAACGACTGGCTTTACCATATTTACAAGTTCCGCAATCTCTTCATCTGCAATCGGTATTCCGTTTACACTAATACGTTCATTGAATGTTTCTATGTAAGGCGATGTAAACGTTCCTACTTTATATTTCGCGCCTTCTAACATGTAGCGCATATATGTTAAAGTTGAACCTTTTCCATTTGTGCCGGCAAGATGAACACATTTTATATGACGCTCTGGATTTCCGAGTTCTTCTAACATCCATTGCATTCTTTCTAGTCCTGGTTTTATCCCAAATTTCAATCGGCTATGAATCCAGCCTATCGCTTCTTCGTATGTATGTATCACGTTTGCTATTCCCCTTTCAAAAGACAAACTTCGTAATTCTATTATACGCAAAGAAAAGAGACTCACCAATATAGTGAGTCTCTGAAAAACATTTTTATTTCTCAAGATCAGCTAGACGTTGACGAACCGCTTCGCGTTTCTCTAGATAATCTTGTTCTTTCGCACGCTCTCCGTCAATAACTTCTGCAGGAGCTTTCGCTACGAATCCTTGGTTTGAAAGTTTCTTCTGTACACGTTCTACTTCTTTATCGAACTTCTCAAGTTCTTTTTCAAGACGCGCTTTCTCTTCATCAAGATTGATAAGATCAGCTAACGGTAAGAATAACTCTGCACCTGATACGATTGCAGTCATCGCTTTTTCTGGCGCTTGTAAATCAATCTTAATTGTTAGTTCACTTGGGTTACAGAAACGCTCAATGTAAGAACTGTTTTTCGTAAGCTGAGCTAGTACTGCCTCATCTTTTGCTTTAATTTGCATTTGAACTTTTTTGCTCATTGGTGTATTTACTTCCGCACGGATGTTACGAACAGAGCGAATGATATCAACTAGAAGGTGCATTTCTGCTGCCGCTTCTTTATCTTGTAAATCTTCGCGAACTGTTGGCCATGCTGCTACTGTAATAGACTCGCCTTCATGCGGTAAATGCTGCCAAATTTTCTCTGTTACGAACGGCATGAATGGATGTAATAGACGCATTGTTTGGTCTAATACGTAAGCTAAAATCGAACGAGTTGTTTTCTTAGCTGCTTCATCTTCACCGTATAGTGGAAGTTTCGCCATCTCAATGTACCAGTCACAGAAATCATCCCAAATGAAGTTGTATAATGAACGACCAGCTTCACCGAACTCATATTTATCCATGTTACGTGTTACACTTTCGATTGTTTCGTTTAAGCGAGTTAAAATCCACTTATCTGCAACTGATTTTTCACCAGTTAAATCGATTTCTTCATACTTCATGTCATCCATGTTCATTAATACGAAACGTGATGCGTTCCAAATTTTATTAATGAAGTTCCAAGTAGATTCTACTTTTTCCATGCTGAAACGTAAATCTTGACCTGGTGCACTTCCTGTTGATAAGAAGTAACGCATTGCATCTGCACCGTACTTCTCGATAACATCCATCGGATCAATACCGTTACCAAGAGATTTACTCATTTTACGTCCTTGCTCATCACGAACTAAACCGTGAATTAATACATCTTTAAATGGACGCTCTCCTGTAAACTCTAAACCTTGGAAAATCATACGAGATACCCAGAAGAAGATGATGTCATAACCAGTTACTAAAGCATCTGTTGAATAGAACTTTTTAAAGTCTGCTGCATCTTCATTCGGCCAGCCAAGTGTTGAGAATGGCCATAATGCTGAACTGAACCATGTATCAAGCACGTCATTATCTTGATTCCAGTTTTCAAGATCTGCTGGCGCTTCTGTACCTACGTATACTTCACCAGTTTCTTTATGATACCAAGCTGGAATGCGGTGTCCCCACCATAATTGACGAGAAATACACCAGTCATGAATGTTTTCCATCCAGCGTAAGTATGTGTTTTCAAAACGCTCTGGTACGAACGTTACTTTTTCTTCTTCTTTTTGTTGAAGTTCTACCGCTTTTTCTGCAAGTGGAGCCATTTTTACGAACCATTGTGTTGATAAATAAGGCTCAACAACTGCACCGCTACGCTCACTATGACCTACTGAGTGCATATGAGGCTCGATTTCTACTAATACGCCAGCTTCTTGTAAGTCTTTCACTAACTCTTTACGGCATTCGAAACGATCCATACCGTTATACTTACCAGCTTTTTCGTTCATCGTTCCATCTTCGTTCATTACTAAAATACGTGGTAAGTCATGACGGTTACCTACTTCAAAGTCATTCGGGTCATGAGCTGGTGTAATTTTCACAACGCCTGTTCCGAAGTCTTTTTCTACGTATTCATCAGCAATAATCGGAATCTCTCGGCCTACGATTGGAAGTGTAACTGTTTTTCCGATTAAATGTTTGTAGCGATCATCTTCTGGATGAACTGCTACCGCTGTATCACCAAGCATTGTTTCTGGACGAGTAGTTGCAAGGCGAATGTGACCAGAACCGTCTGTTAACGGATAGTTCATATGGTAGAATGCACCTTGAACTTCTTTATGAATTACTTCAATATCAGAAAGAGCTGTGCGTGTTGCTGGATCCCAGTTGATGATATACTCACCGCGGTAAATTAAGTCTTTTTCATATAATTGAACGAATACTTTATTAACAGCGTTAGATAAGCCTTCGTCTAATGTGAAGCGTTCACGAGAATAGTCTAGTCCTAAACCAACTTTCCCCCATTGTTGACGAATGTGAGAAGCGTATTCTTCTTTCCATTCCCAAGCTTTTTCAAGGAATTTCTCACGACCAAGATCGTAACGTGAAATACCTTCTTCACGAAGTTTTCCTTCTACTTTCGCTTGCGTTGCGATACCAGCATGGTCCATTCCTGGAAGCCATAATACATCGTAACCTTGCATACGCTTTGTACGAGTTAAAATATCTTGAAGCGTCGTATCCCAAGCGTGACCTAAGTGTAACTTACCAGTTACGTTCGGAGGTGGAATTACAATTGTATATGGTTGTTTCTTCTCATCTCCTGTTGCTTCGAAATATTTGCCTTCAAGCCACCACTTGTAAAGGCCTTCTTCAACGGACATATGATCATATTTAGTTGGTAAATTATTTTCCGTGTTTGACATTATTTTCCCTCCTTAAAATAAAAAATGCCCCTCATCCAAAAAAGGACGAGGGACATCGCGGTACCACCTTTATTTACAAACAAATTCAGGATTTGCTTATACTCTTAATTTGATAACGGACAAATCCGTCTTTTCCTAATAAGAATCATTCCGTTCAGAAAAGATGCTCCAGGGCTACCTTCTAACATAACTATCTAGAGAACCTCCCAGCCAATGGTTCCCCTCTCTGAAGACGTTTCATGTTATACTCTTCCCCTTCAATGCATTTATGTGATTGTTAATTATTATATACAATAGTGTAAAAAACGAAACCTTATTCGTCAAGATAAATTTGAAACTACGGCTTTTATCTCTTTATGAAACTAATAAAAAAAGATAAGCAGGGTTCTCCCTACTTATCTTCTTTATCCGTTCCCTTGCTGGGCAGCTTGTAATTGCGAAAGGAAATATTCTGTATTACTAATGAGCCAATGCGATTGCTGCAGAATTTTTACCCCGCGAAGCTCATTTTCTTCATTACGACTCTTTCTTCTTTTCGTATACGACTGAATTTGCCGAATAAAATGCGACGGGTACGTCATATACGCAAACATAAGAAGCTGCTCCTCTTTCGTAAATGGAAAATTTTTTTGATACATTTGATACCATTCAAAGCGGTCGCTCCGCGCAATTGGATATGTGTTCAAAGACCTTGAATAAAAGCTGACGATATCCTGTACCGGTGTAGCAAACTGAGACTTTTCTAAACTAATAAAATAACCGTTTCGTTCATAATCAAATAAAAAGTGATTAAGCGATACATTTCCATGAACGAAAGTAGTACGTGTTTTTTCCTTTTCTTTCATTGCATCATGCCATTCACTTAATTGTTTCGTTGCGAACTCACGTGCTCTCATAACGTGGTGATAATACGTACAATATTGTAATTCAAATGGAGACATATACCACTTCGCTTCAGATTCTATGAGAAACTCTTCTAATATCTCGCCATCATTTTCCCAACGGCCGGATATATTTGTATAATGTTTTTCTAAATCTTCTTCTGTATAAGTCTCCTCTTTCACCGTTTTTTGATGCAACGTCCCGAGCGTTTGAAACATCTTATGGTATTGATCATTATCTTCGCCATTTCCTTCCGCACGTTCTAACCAAGGCATTAAATAATAGCTATACGCCCCATCACTTAAAACATAATTCCCGTCCGTCGTGTGATAGATAGGTACATAATTCGAAAAACCTTTCTCCTTCAAATATTGAATATGGTGTAAAAAATTATTCCGCTCTAATTTTCTATCTTGTATTTTCTTTAACGCATACGGACCTTGATTCGTATAAATTTTCATTACACTTCCGTGCTCTTCCATATGCTGAGTGTCCAATCTATATTGCCTCACAATGGGTTCAAAGCGATTTCGTAATTCAATATCCATACGAATAACCCTTTCTTATTCAAAACATAGCTTCTAGGAAAAGAAAAGAGGTGAGTGAAAAAACTCACTCACTTATTTCACTGTTGCTTTTGAAACAGGAATATATATAATTTGCCCTGTAGTTAAATATATATCTTCTGATTGATTTACACGATATAAGCTTTGTACAGTCGTTTCATAACGTTCTGCAACCGATTCAATTGTATCTCCTTCTTGTACGAAGTACATTCTTACCTTCGTAAATTCTTCTTCTGGTTCTTTCGTAAATAATTTCGTTAAATAAAGTGCATTTTCATCTCGCTGTGAATATGCTTCTTCCTCTGGCTCTTCCTGCTTTTTCGCTTTTTCTTTCTTGAAATTTTTCCGCCCGAACAATTCAAATTGTGGCGTCTTTTCTTGCTCCTCTTCACGCTCCACAAGTTCATGTTCTTCTAATTCCTCTTCTTCTATTTCTTGCTCTTTTCTTTCTTCTAACTGAAACGGCTCAAATGCATAATCTTCCCATCCATCTGATTCTTTATAGGCTGGTACCTCTTCGTGTGGCGCAGGTCTACTTTCATCTTCTTCAGCTGAATCAGCTTCCAACTCGGCATACACCGTCTCTTCCTCTTCATCCTCGGTTCTTTCTTCGTCACATAAACCTGTAATAGATATATCCGCTAATAGTTGTAAGCAACCATTTTCCTTTAATTCATAATCAAATTCCTCGATTGATACATATAATTCTTCAATTACTTTCACTCGATTTCTTGGAATTGATATTTCGAGCGGAAAGGAATGGACAAGCTCATTAACCCCGTCTGCCCTTGTTTCTACATAATCAATTGCCTTTGCTGGTGATAGCTCTCTTAATGAATAAGCTGAATCATCTTGCCTTGCAACGTACTCTCCCGTTAAATCTAATTGCCCCCTCACGATAACTTCATGATCGAGCTCCTCTATCTCAACGTCTGGATCTAACGAAATTGACAAAAGTTCTTCGACTTCCTGTCCCTTCTGGAACCAAACAGATTCTTTTAATGAAAATCGTAATGAATGATCTGTTGCCACTTCTTTTCCCCCTCCCAAACTATATGTCATTACAGATTTATGTTCCCTAAGGCTACTTTATGAATAAAAAAAATCGCTCCCCTAATGGAAAGCGATTTTCTCTAAGAAATTATGCTTTTAATTTTGACATTGCAATTTCGGCCGCCGCAATTGTCGCCTCAATATCTGCATCACTATGTGCTGTCGATAAGAATAAACCTTCAAATTGAGAAGGTGGTAAAAATACACCTTGTTCTACCATTTCACGATAGTAAGCTGCAAAGAATTCTAAGTTTGAAGATTTTGCTGCATCATAATTAATAACTTGCTCATCTGTAAAGAAAATACCAATCATAGAACCTGCACGATTAATGTGATGCGGGATATTATGCTTTTCAGCTGCCTTACGTAGTCCAGCCTCTAACATTTCTGCTTTACGCTCAAATTCCACATATGATTCTGGCGTTAACTGCACTAACGTTTCATAACCTGCTGTCATTGCAAGTGGATTACCCGATAATGTTCCAGCTTGGTAAATCGGTCCGCTTGGTGCAACTTGACGCATAATCTCTGCCTTCCCACCGTATGCTCCTACCGGCAAGCCACCACCGATTACTTTACCTAAACAAGTTAAGTCAGGAGTTACACCGTAGTAACCTTGTCCACAATTATAAGCAACACGGAATCCTGTCATTACTTCATCAAAAATAAGTAGTGCACCGTTTTGCTCTGTCACTTCACGAAGTCCTTCTAAAAACCCTGGTTGCGGGGGAACAACACCCATATTCCCTGCCACTGGTTCTACAATTATACAAGCGATGTCATCACCGAATTGTTCGAAAGCATATTTTACACTTTCTAAATCGTTATATGCTACGGTAATCGTATTTTTCGCTACACCTTCTGGTACACCAGGGCTATCTGGTAAACCTAGCGTTGCTACACCCGAACCTGCTTTAATCAATAAAGAATCACCATGACCGTGATAACAACCAATGAATTTTAAAATTTTGTTACGTCCAGTGTAACCACGAGCTAAACGTAGTGCACTCATTGTCGCCTCTGTTCCAGAGTTAACCATACGCACAATCTCAATTGATGGTACACGCTCGATAACAAGCTGCGCTAATTTATTTTCAATTTCTGTTGGTGCACCAAAGCTTGTTCCTTTTTCAGCAACAGCTTTTAAAGCCTCAACAACACGATCATTCGCATGACCATGAATTAAAGGTCCCCACGATAATACGTAATCGATGTATTCATTCCCATCGATATCATATACTTTAGAGCCTTTTCCGCGCTCCATAAACAGCGGATTCATACCAACAGACTTAAAAGCACGAACAGGGCTGTTTACGCCTCCAGGCATTAAATTTTGAGCTTCTTCAAACGCCGCAATCGACTTATCAAATTTTTTCATTATTTAGCGCCTCCTTCTTGTAACCATCTTGCTGCATCTTTTGCATGATACGTAATAATCAAGTCTGCTCCTGCGCGTTTCATGCTAATTAATTTCTCAAGTACAACTTCTTTTTCATTAATCCAACCATTTTGTGCTGCTGCTTTAATCATCGAATATTCACCACTTACGTTATAAGCAACGACTGGTAAGTTAAAGTTATTTTTCACATCACGAACGATATCTAGATAAGAAAGAGCTGGCTTTACAATTAAGAAGTCGGCCCCTTCCATTACATCTGATTCTGCTTCACGGAATGCTTCCATACGGTTCGCTGGGTCCATTTGATATGTTTTACGGTCACCAAACTGCGGTGCACCGTGTGCTGCATCACGGAACGGTCCGTAAAATGCTGATGAATATTTCACAGCGTACGACATAACTGGTACGTGCGCGAAACCATTTTCATCTAATGCATGGCGAATTGCTGTTACAAATCCGTCCATCATGTTAGATGGTGCAATAATGTCTGCCCCTGCTTTCGCTTGACTTACAGCTGTTTTTGCAAGAGCTGCAAGAGACTCATCATTTAAAATAACGCCATCTTCAATAACACCGCAATGACCATGGCTTGTGAATTGACATAAACATGTATCTGCAACTACTACTAGCTCTGGGAACTCATCTTTAATTTGCTTAATTGCACGCTGTACAATTCCATGCTCACAATATGCCGATGATCCAACTTCGTCCTTTTCAGCAGGTAAACCAAATACAATAACAGAACGAATACCTAAATCAACGACCTCTTGCATTTCAGCTTGCAATAAATCTAAAGACATTTGATATACGCCTGGCATAGAAGGAACTTCATTACGAGTATTTTCTCCTTCTAATACAAAAATAGGGTAAATAAAATCTTCTGTATGTAAAAATGTTTCACGTACAAGCGCACGCATGCCCCCGCTTTGTCTTAAACGACGATGACGATTAAATTGTAAAGAATTCATAGATTTCTATCCCCATTCTTTTATTTTATAGATTCACAAATGCATTGTAGTAATGCTTCTACAGTGTACTCTTTTGGCACAATAACATGTGGAAAATAGAGGTTCGCCTCTTTTTCCGTAATAGGCCCTATACAAGCAATTGTACATTTTTTCGTCCATTCTCTCCAGTTTGTACCCTCAAGTAAACGAACAAAACTATCAACAGTTGAAGGGCTCGTAAATGTAATAATATTTACTTCCCCTAATTTCAATGCTGTTATAAGTTCTTGTTTTTTCTCTACATTCACCTTCGTACCATATACAATTAACTCATCTAGAAAAACACCAAACTCCCTAAGTTTAACCGGGATTACATCTCTTGCTAAATTCCCTTTCGGAAATAAAATACGCTCGTTTCCACTTAATTCTTTTAGAAACTCTTCGGCAAATGTTTCTGCAACAAATGCAGTGGGAACAAACTCTACTTGATAGCCTCGCTTTTCTAACTCTAACTTTGTTTTCACGCCTACTGCAGCAATTTTAATCGGTCCGGGGAGCTTCTTTCTCAAACTATCTAGAAAAAAAGCTACACCATTTTTACTCGTGAAAATAACCCAGTCATACGAATGTAGCTGCCCTGCTATGTGTTGAATTTGCCTATGAGACGTACCTTCCATACGCAAAAGCGGAATTTCCAATGGAATTCCGCTCCTTTCTTTCACTGCTACACTCATTTGTTTCGCTTGGTGCTGGGCACGTGTAATCAATACTGTTTTGCCAGCGAGAGCGTTCATATTTATTGTTGCTCCTTATTTGCAGCAAGGATGAGCTCTTTTGCTCCTTGTTTAATTAAACGGTCCGCAGCCTCTAATCCAACTTGCTTCGGATCATTACCTACTACTATCTCTTTCAATAAAACAGAACCGTCCATAGAACCGACAAGCGCTGTTAATTCGATTGCATCATTTTCTTTAAGAGTTGCATATCCAGCGATTGGAACTTGGCATCCACCTTCAAGTTTATGAAGAAATACTCGTTCAGCAGCCACTGTTCTTTCTGTTACTGCATCATTAATATGCGCTAACAACTGAAGTAAATCCGTATCATCCTCACGACATTCAATCGCTAATGCACCTTGTCCTACGGCTGGTACACATAACGTTTCATCTAAATGTTCTGTAATAACTTCTCCGTCCCAGCCCATTCTCTGTAATCCAGCTGTCGCTAAAATAATTGCATCGTAATCTTCATCTTTTAACTTACGTAAGCGTGTATCGATATTCCCGCGAATCCATTTCACTTGTAAATCTGGTCTCGCAGCTAGTAGTTGTGCACTACGTCTCAAACTACTCGTTCCTAAGATCGCGCCTTCTGCTAAGTCTTTAAACGATTCTCCGTTTTTAGAAATAAAAGCATCACGAGGGTCAACGCGCTTTGGCGTACAACCAATCGTTAATCCATCTGGAAGTACAGCTGGCATATCTTTCATACTATGTACAGCCATATCAATTTCTTTCGTAAGTAACGCATGTTCAATTTCCTTTACAAATAAACCTTTTCCGCCTACTTTTGAAAGAGTAACATCTAAAATAACATCACCTTTTGTGACGATTTCTTTCACTTCAAATTCATATGGTAAACCAAGCGCTTTTAATTGATCAATAAACCAATTAGTTTGTGTTAATGCTAGTTTACTCTTTCGTGAACCTACAATAATTTTGCGCATAATTCTCTCTCCTCATTATAAATACCAAAAGTGGAAATTAGATAAACTGCTTAATAGAAAAATGTTAACTAGCATTACGAGAAATGCCCCGATATTCCACTGCACAATTTTCTTACCTTGCAACACATCTGCTGCTCGTAAATATAAGCCCACGCAATATACAAATAGAACGACAAAAGACCCAATTACTTTCGTATCATACCAATGGAAATTATCCAATTTTGTATATCCCCATATGCATCCTAATATAATTGCTAATAAGAAAAACGGAACAGAAAATAAATTTAATCCGTAAGACATAGATTCAAGCTTCGGCAAATTTCCTAATCTTCTTAATCTCGCATTCCACTTTTTCTTTTTTAATAGTCGGTATTGCAATAAATACATAATAGAAAAAATAAACGATACAGTAAACGTTGCATAAGAAATAATCGCCATACCGACATGCACGTATACAAGTTCTGAAACTAATTGCTCTGCAAGTACTGGCGACATCTTCCCGAGCGGTGTAAAAATAGAAAAAGCGCTTACGCCAAATGCTACAACATTTGTAAAAAAGACTAAAAAGTCAATACGCATAAATCGATTAATGACTAATGACATCGTAATCAATAACCAAACATAAAAATAAATCCCTGATAATAAAGTTAAAATAGGATTCGTTTCTGAATCTGTAGCCCTAAGCAACATAAAGATAGACTGCAGAACCCATACAATCGAAAGTAACCAAAAAGCAAAGCGGTTCGCCTTTCGGTTACTTTGGAAATAATCTATAAAATATAAACTAATGCTACAAGCATATAAAATAATTGCAATATGATAAATAATACTGTTATTTAAAAAACTCATCCGATCATCCTTCCAAGTTATAAAGATGGAACGGATGGTGTCCACGCTCTTTTATGTTCTACTTCTTCCGTATTTCCCGCTTCTTCCACTTCTAAATCAAAAATCTTCGCAAATAAAGCTAATTTTTCGCCAGCTCCCTCTTCAACAGCTAATTCTTTAGCTACTAAAATTGGGTCTTTTAACAATTGGTTAATAATACTTTTCGTATGTTTACTAATTACTTTTTTCTCACGATCACTAAGGTTTGGTATTTTTCGCTCAAGACTTTCCATCGTATCACTTTGAATTGCTAGCGCTTTATCACGAAGAGCTGATATTAACGGTACAACACCTAGCGTACTTAACCACGTTTTAAATAAAACCATTTCTTCTTCAATCATAAATTGAATTTTCTCTGCTTCTTTTAAACGTTCAGCACGGTTTGCTTCAACTACACCTTGCAGATCGTCGATATCATATAAGAAAGAGCCTTCTAATTCATCAATCGCCGGATCAATATCACGTGGTACTGCAATATCAACCATAAATAACGGACGACCAGAGCGCATTCTCTCTACTTTTGTCATCATTTCTTTCGTAATGACATATTCTGATGCACCCGTTGAACTAATTAAAATATCCGCTTCTAATAATGCACATTGCAATTCACTTAAAGGCTTTGCATGTCCCATATATTTCTCAGCCATCACTTCCGCTTTCGTAAGCGTCCTATTCATAACCGTTACTTTACGAGCTCCACTTCCGTATAAGTTTTGCAGTGCAAGTTCACCCATCTTACCCGCACCAAGAATAAGTACATGACAATCTGTTAAATCGCCAAATATTTTCTTTCCGAGCTCAACAGCAGCATAACTAACAGACATCGCACTTTCACCAATCGTTGTTTCTGAGTGCGCACGTTTTGCTAACGTAACCACTTGCTTAAACAACTCATTAAAAATTGTACCTGTCGCTTTTACTTGTTGTGCTTCTAAAAAGCTATCTTTTATTTGACCTAAAATTTGCGTCTCTCCAACAACCATAGAATCCAAACCGCACGTTACGCGAAATAAATGATCTATTGCGCCATCTTGTTCAAAAATAGACAAGTATGGTGCGACTTCTTCTATTTCAAGCTGAAACCAATCAGCTAAAAACTTCTTAATGTAATACCGTCCCGTGTGTAATTGATCGACAACAGCGTAAATCTCAGTGCGATTACAAGTTGATACAATGACATTTTCTAGCACGCTCTTTTGGTTTTGTAATATAGTCATTGCTTGCTCTAGCTCTGCTGCCTGAAATGTGAGTTTCTCACGAAATTCTACAGGGGCTGTTCGATAATTTACACTAACAACAAGAATATGCACGCAGCATGTCCCCCTTCACCCGTTTTATCACTTTATCTACTATCATAATACAACTTTCCTCTTATGAATCTGACAATCGTGTGAACAACTGATTATTTTTTATTTATTCTCCATATGTAATAAAGGAGCTTCAGTAAGATTAATAAAGAACTTTCTACTTTATAATAATTATAAAATAATAACTCTATTTGTACGTTACCAAAAAAAGTCCTCATAATCAAGTGATGGAAACTATTCCATATTAATTATAACATCATCTTTTCTATCTTCTTTCATCATGAAGGAAAATATGTATGATTGTTCCAAAATATAGTACTCACTTTCTCGATGCAATGCATTTGACATTGTATTTCTTTTTCGTTATATCGGTTTTACAAAATTAAATTGTGCACAATTTAAAAACACAAGGAGTTGCCTATGAAAGAAAATCCTTTGCATCTAGATAACCAACTTTGTTTTTCTATTTACGCTTGTTCTAGAGAGGTTACCCGTTTTTACCGCCCCTATTTAGAAGAAATGGGCATTACGTATCCCCAGTACATTACTTTACTCGTACTCTGGGAACAAGACGGACTAACAGTAAAAGAAATTGGAGAACGTCTATTTTTAGATTCTGGTACTTTAACACCTATGTTAAAACGTATGGAATCATTAAAACTTGTACAACGTGTTCGTTCAAAAGAAGACGAGCGAAAAGTTTGTATTGAATTAACAGAACAAGGTAAAGATTTAAAAGAAATAGCTTGTTCATTACCAACAACGATGGCTACAAATTTAGGAATTACAGAGCAAGAATATCATTCTTTATTAATCCAATTAAACACATTAATTGAAACAATGAAAAAAATTAATGACAGAAAAGGGGAATAAACATGGATAAATTATATACTGCTTCAGTAACAGCAACAGGTGGAAGAAACGGTAAGGTAGTTTCAGATGATGGCATATTAAATCTTGATGTAAAAATGCCAAAAGCACTAGGTGGCGCAGGCGGAGAAGCAACAAATCCAGAACAATTATTTGCAGCTGGTTATGCAGCTTGCTTTGATAGTGCATTACAACTTGTAATTCGTACAAAACGTATGAAGGTGGAAAGTACAGAAGTGACTGCACACGTTTCTATCGGTAAAGATACAGATGGTGGTTTCGGACTATCTGCTGTACTTGACGTACATGTTGCTGGTGTTTCTCATGCCGAAGCACAAGAACTTGTAGAAGCCGCTCACGGTGTATGTCCTTACTCTAAAGCAACAAGAGGAAATATTGAAGTTACATTAAACGTACGCTAAAAGTTTAGTAAATAAAAAAAAACGCGCGACATTCGTCACGCGTTTTTTGTTTTTGTCATTTTATGAATTGCTTTCCATGCTTCTTCTTTTCCAAGTCCTGTTTCAGAAGAGAATAGAACGATTTCATCGCCAATTTCAACAGCAAGCGTTTCTTTTACAACTTTTAAATGCTTTTGCCATTTCCCTTTCGGAATTTTATCGGCTTTCGTTGCAATAATAATTGTTGGGATTTCATAATGCTTTAAGAAATCATACATCATAATGTCATCTTTTGTTGGTTGGTGACGTAAATCAACTACTAATACAGCTGCGTCTAATTGCGTACGTGTTGTAAAGTAAGTCTCAATCATTCTGCCCCATGCCGCGCGCTCTGTTTTAGATACTTTCGCATATCCATAACCTGGAACGTCAACAAAATGCATCATTTCATTAATTAAGAAAAAGTTCAGCGTTTGCGTTTTTCCTGGTTTAGAAGAAATACGTACTAACTTTTTACGATTTAAAATTTTATTAATAAAGGAAGACTTCCCGACATTAGAACGACCTGCTAAGGCAATTTCTGGTAAATCACTGTCTGGATATTGTTCCGGTTTAACGGCACTAATTACAATATCTGCTTTTGTTACTTTCATTGTTTCACTCCTACTAATGCGTGCTCCAATACTTCGTCTAAATGAGATGCAAGCACAAACGTAAGGTTTTCTTTTACGCTCTCTGGAATATCATCTAAATCTTTCTCATTTTCCGCCGGTAAAATAATTTTTGTTAATCCCGCGCGGTGAGCACTTAATGTTTTTTCTTTCAAACCACCAATCGGTAATACACGACCACGAAGTGTAATTTCACCTGTCATACCAACTTCTTTACTTACAGGAATACCTGTTAGTGCAGAAATAAGTGCCGTTGCCATCGTAATACCTGCTGATGGTCCATCTTTTGGAACTGCTCCTTCTGGAACATGAATATGAATATCGTTTTTCTCATGGAAATCCGGATCAATATGAAGTTCTTCTGCACGAGAACGAATATAGCTAAACGCGGCTTGTGCGGATTCTTTCATAACATCCCCAAGTTTCCCTGTTAAAATTAATTTCCCTTTTCCTGGCGCTACAGACACTTCAATTGCAAGTGTATCGCCGCCCGCTGCTGTGTAAGCTAAACCTGTTGCCATACCAACTTGGTCTGTTTTTTCAGCTTGACCATAACGGAATATATGCTTACCAAGTAAATCAACAATATTTTTCTCTGTTACAACAATGCGCTTGCGTTCTGCTGTAACGATAATTTTTGCTGCTTTACGGCAAACTTTTGCAATTTGACGCTCTAACGTACGAACACCAGCCTCGCGTGTATAATAACGAATAATTTCAAGAAGCGCTTCATCACGTACTTGCAAATTACCTTTTCGCAAACCGTGCTCTTTTAATTGTTTCGGCAATAAATGCTCACGAGCAATGTGCACCTTTTCAAGTTCTGTATAACCAGCAATTGAAATGATTTCCATACGGTCAAGCAATGGGCCCGGAACACTTGCAAGTGTATTAGCAGTTGCAACGAACATAACTTTCGATAAATCATATGGCTCTTCAATGTAATGATCACTGAAGTTATGGTTTTGTTCTGGATCTAACACTTCAAGTAACGCCGCTGATGGGTCTCCCCTGAAATCGTTAGACATTTTATCAATCTCATCTAATAAGAAGACTGGATTAACTGTTTTCGCCTTTTTCATACCTTGAATAATACGTCCTGGCATCGCTCCTACATATGTACGACGGTGACCACGAATTTCAGATTCATCACGCACACCACCAAGAGAAACACGTACAAAATTACGGTTTAACGATGTTGCAATAGAACGTGCTAACGAAGTTTTCCCAACCCCAGGAGGTCCTACTAGACAAAGAATTGGGCCTTTTAATGAATTCGTTAACTTCTGTACAGCTAAATATTCAAGTACTCGCTCTTTCACTTTTTCAAGACCGTAATGATCTTTATTTAAAATTTCTTCCGAATGAGTGAGGTCAATCATATCCTCTGTTGCTGTTGTCCATGGGAGAGCTAATAACCAATCAATATAATTATGAATGACACCACTCTCAGCAGAACTTACAGGTAATTTTTCATAACGATCTAATTCTTTCAGTGCAGCCTTCATTGTTTCTTCAGGCATTCCCGACTGTTCAATTTTCTCACGAAGTTCTTCAACTTCCCCGCCCTTGCCTTCTTTATCACCAAGTTCAGTTTGAATCGCCTTCATTTGCTCACGTAAGAAATATTCTTTTTGCGTGCGCTCCATTGAACGTTTCACTTTTTGTCCAATTTTCTTTTCTAGGCTAAGTAACTCTTGTTCATCTTGAATAATTGAAATAAGTGTATGTAGTCGCTCTTTCACAGATACAATCTCTAAAATCTCTTGTTTCTGCTTCGTTTTAATCGGTAAGTGAGAAGCAATTAAATCAGCTAGTCTTCCCGGTTCTTCTACATCAGCTACCGTTGCAAATGTTTCATTTGAAACTTTTTTCGAAACTTTAATATATTGTTCGAAATGCTCCAGTAACGTACGCATAAGAGCCTTCTCTTCCAAATCATCTTCTACTTCTTCCGTTACCGTTCTAATAGAAACTTGTACCACATTTTCTTCTTCGATAAACTCTACTACTTCTGCTCTATGTAAACCTTCTACAAGGACACGAAGCGTACCGTTCGGCAATTTTAACATTTGCTTCACTTTCGCCACTGTACCTACACTATATATGTCATCTTCTTTCGGATCGTCGATATTCATTTCTTTTTGCATTGCTAAAAAGATGATATTTTCATCCATTGCCGCCTGCTCTAGTGCTTGTATCGATTTATCACGTCCCACATCAAGATGCAGAACCATCGTTGGATATACGAGAATGCCTCTTAATGGTAGGAGGGGCACAATTCTTTCATTCGTATTCATACTAGACATAGCACCTCCATAATAAATTAAACTCCTGTTCAACTATTTTATATTACAATACATCTAGATGCAATTGCAGAGATTCTTCGCAATTGTTAATCCCCTGTTTTTTTGTGCCTCACGAAAAGAAAAAAGACTCCGCTTAAGCATACAAACTTAAACGAAGTCTGGCAAATTTTTATTATTGTATATTCTCACATTGATTGTGCATCTGTTTCGTCCAAATCATTATGTGCATCAAGCTCACGATGCATATTTTCCTGCATAAATGTTAATTCAAATACTTCTTTTAATTTGCGAACAGGAATGATCTCAATTCCCTTTATTGTATACAAAAATGGTTGCATGTTTTCAGCCGGAATGATGACTTTCTTAGCTCCCGCTTTTTTCGCAGCTTTTATTTTTGCGTACACACCACCAATAGGCTTCACTTCTCCGTGGATACTTATCTCACCTGTCATCGCTACTTCATTATTCACATACGTACGATGCACTGCTGAATAGACACCTGTTGCCATAGCAATACCTGCTGAAGGACCATCAATCGGGATACCACCAGGAAAATTAATATGTATATCATACCCTTCTGGCAACACATCTAGAGAACGAAGTACTGTTAACACATTATCAACAGAACCTTTCGCCATACTTTTACGGCGGATTGATTTCGTTTGATTTCCAATACTTTCCTCTTCTACAATTCCAGTGACATTTACTGATCCTTTATCTTTCGCAGGAATAGCTGTTACCTCAATTTCTAATAACGCACCTGTATTCGGCCCATATACAGCAAGCCCGTTCACAAGACCGATTCTCGGAATTGGATAAATACGTTTTTCGTACTTTGGTGTAAGCTGACTAGAATGAACAACCCATTCAATATCTTCATCTTTAATGAAAGGTCGTTCTTCATTTATCGCCATACCAGCAGAAATTTGCACGAGATTAATTGCTTCTCGCCCATTTCTTGCATACATTCCAATCATTTCGATACCGTTCTCACCTACTTGCATCTCCACTTTGTCAGCTGCATTTTTCGCTACTTTTTGAATTTCTTCTGTATCTAACTCACGGAAGAACACTTCTAAACAACGCGACCTAATTGCAGGAGGAATTTCCTCTGGTGAACGTGTCGTTGCACCAACTAAGCGAAAATCTGCAGGTAAACCTTTTTGAAAAATATCATGTATATACGTTGGAATCATCGAATTTTCTTCACTATAATACGCACTTTCCAAAAACACTTTCCGATCTTCTAACACTTTTAGCATTTTATTCATTTGAATTGGATGTAATTCACCAATCTCATCAATGAACAAAATACCACCATGCGCATCTGTTACAGCCCCTTTTTTCGGTTGCGGGATACCCGCTTGTCCCATTGCACCTGCTCCTTGATAAATAGGATCATGCACTGAACCAATTAATGGATCCGCAATACCACGCTCATCAAACCTAGCTGTCGTCGCATCAAGTTCGATAAATGTTGCATTTGTACGAAATGGAGATTTCGGATTTCGTTTCGCTTCTTCTAATACAAGGCGTGCTGCCGCTGTCTTTCCGACACCTGGCGGACCGTATATGATCACATGTTGCGGATTAGGACCACAAAGAGCCGCTTTTAACGACTTAATCCCGTCTTCTTGCCCTACAATGTCTATAAAGGATGTAGGACGTACCTTTTCCGCAAGCGGCTCTGTTAAAGAAACCTCACGCATTTTACGAAGCTGCTCTAATTCTTTTTTCGATTCTCGATCAATTGAAACTTTTTGTGTTCGCTGATTTCGAAGTAAATGCCAAAAATACAATCCGACAATTACGCCAAAAACAAGTTGAACAAGTAAAAATATATTTGTCCAGCTCATAATTCATTTCCTCCCGCTATGTTTTACCTTTTAGTATTTCCTGGGAGGAATAGTGCTAAACATAAAGAAAAACAGCAATTATAAAAATTGCTGTTTCTTCTTCGCATTATGCAGATGTTTTTGTATCAAGTACAGTACCGTCTTGTAACACCAATTTCGGCGGTTCATTATCAGCTACTGTTTCTTTCGTAAGAATACACTTCTCGATATCTTTGCGAGATGGAAGTTCGAACATTACATCAAGCATCAAGCCTTCAATAATAGAACGAAGTCCACGAGCACCTGTTTTACGTTCAATTGCTTTTTTCGCAATCTCAACTAGTGCACCTTCTTCAAACTCTAACTCAACATCGTCAAGCTCCAATAATTTTTGGAATTGCTTAACAAGTGCATTTTTCGGTTTAGTTAAAATATCTACAAGAGCATCTTCATCAAGCGGCTCTAGGTTCGCAATAACTGGAAGACGACCGATAAACTCCGGAATTAAACCGAATCTTAAAAGATCCTCTGGTAAAACGTGAGATAAAACATGCTTCTCATTTACATCAGCATTTTTCTTCTCAGCACCAAATCCAATTACTTTCTCACCAAGGCGACGTTTAATAATAGGCTCGATGCCATCAAACGCTCCACCACAAATGAATAGGATGTTCGTTGTATCAATTTGAATAAACTCTTGATGCGGGTGCTTACGACCACCTTGAGGTGGAACGCTCGCTACAGTACCTTCTAAAATTTTCAGAAGTGCCTGCTGTACACCTTCACCAGATACATCACGTGTAATTGATGGATTTTCGGACTTACGTGCCACTTTATCAATCTCATCAATATAAATAATTCCTTTTTCCGCTTTTTCTACATCGTAATCAGCCGCTTGAATTAGTTTTAGTAAGATGTTTTCTACATCTTCCCCAACGTATCCAGCTTCTGTTAAAGATGTTGCGTCCGCGATTGCAAATGGAACATTTAAAATACGCGCTAATGTTTGTGCCAATAATGTTTTACCACTACCAGTTGGCCCAATAAGTGAAATATTACTCTTCGCTAATTCTACATCATCAATTTTGCTGTTAGAATTAATGCGTTTGTAATGGTTATATACCGCTACCGCTAGTGCTTTTTTCGCGTTATCTTGTCCGATGACATACTCATCTAAGATTTCACGAATTTCTACCGGTTTCGGTACATCTTTGAATTCTACTTCTTCGTCCTTCGCAAGCTCCTCTTGTACAATTTCAGTACAAAGCTCGATACACTCGTCACAAATGTAAACACCTGGACCTGCAACTAACTTTCGAACTTGCGTTTGTGTTTTACCACAGAAAGAACATTTTAATTGACCTTTTTCATCATTAAATTTAAACATATTTTCACACCCCTTACAAAGTGCTAACCTCTTGCCTTCGTATGTACACGATAAATGTATCGTATGTAAATACATATTATGTCACTACGTAGCGAGAAATACAAATAATATGACTAGTTATGTACAAATAAAAAAATTTTAAAACTTTTGAAATATGTATATTCGACTTACAAAGGCACTTTTCCTTCTTCATCGAAAAGTTTTATAAATATATTTCTATATTTATAAAACAAGGCACGATTAAAATCGCGCCTTGTTATTTTATTATGCAGCGTTGTCTACTAAGAAGTCTACAGCTTTACGCACTTTAAGATCTTCAGATAAAGCGTCTACGCTTCCAAGAGCTTGCTTGATAGCGTCTACTGGCATACCGTACATTTCAGCCATTTTTTCAACTTCTGCAGTTACTTCTTCTTCAGTAACTTCGATGTTTTCAGCTTCAATGATAGCTTCAAGAACAAGATTGATTCTTACACGTTTTTGTGCATCCTCTTTCATTTGCTCTTTTAATTTGTCAGCGTCAGTACCTGTGAATTGGTAGTAAAGCTCAAGGTTCATACCTTGTTGGCTTAAACGTTGCTCGAATTCACGAACCATACGATCTAACTCAGTGTCGATCATAGCTTCTGGAATGTCGATTTCAGCGTTAGCAGCAGCTAATTCTACTACTTCGTCACGTACTTTGTGCTCAGCTTCGTGCTTTTTGCCTTCTTCTAAGTTTGTACGAAGTTTTGTTTTTAATTCATCAAGAGTTGCAACTTCTTCGTCAGCATCTTTAGCGAACTCATCGTTTAACTCAGGAAGTTCTTTTGTTTTGATTTCGTGAATTGTTACTTTGAATGTTGCTGGTTTACCAGCTAATTCAGCAGCATGGTACTCTTCTGGGAATGATACTTCAACTTCTTTAGAATCACCAGATTTAAGACCAATTACTTGCTCTTCGAAACCTGGGATGAAAGTACCAGAACCGATTGCAAGAGAATAGTTTTCGCCTTTTCCGCCTTCAAATGCTTCGCCATCAACGAAACCTTCGAAGTCGATTACAGCTGTATCACCATCTGCAGCAGTTCCTTCTTCTTTAACAACTAGTTCAGCTTGACGCTCTTGTAAAGCTTTTACTTCGTTCTCTACATCCTCGTCAGTTACAGTTGTTTCAACTTTTTCTACTGCTAAACCTTTGTAATCACCTAATTTAACTTCAGGTTTTACAGTAACTTTTGCAGTGAAAATTAAGTTTTGGCCTTTTTCGAATTTCTCGATGTCAATCTCAGGATGATCAACTGGGAAGATACCAGCTTCATCGATTGCTTCACCGTATGCTTTTGGTAAGATGATATCTAAAGCATCTTGGTATAAAGATTCAATACCAAAGCGTTGTTCGAATAATGGACGAGGCATTTTTCCTTTACGGAAACCTGGTACATTAATTGTTTTTACTACTTTTTTGAATGCAGCGTCGATAGAGTTATTTACTTCTTTAGCATCAACTTCGATTGTTAAAACGCCAACGTTACCTTCTAATTTTTCCCATTTTGTAGACATTTATTCTTTCCCTCCAACTATAATAATGTATGCACATACCTCTATAGATCAAAATTTTTATTATCTCTTTCTTGAAATAACAAATGTACAAATAACCCTCTAGCAAAAAGCTTTCAGATACAATGTTCCAATCTACTAATTGTCTAAAAGACAACTACGGTATATTTTGTTCGAGACTAATATGAAACATATTAAGTAAGAGAATTATACTCCTCTTCTCTTACAAACAGGCAGATTTCTGCCTTTTGCAACCCTTACATTATAACATAGAATGTGCTCGTTTCAATAACTGAACGATTCTTTTTCATAATTATACGGGCAAATACCCTTCTCTTTCAATGCGCAGTAACCATTGATAGGCAATATGAAATTCCTCAAACTCAATATTGTATGCTGTCATAAGTTCTTCTTCATCAATAGCCAATCCGAAACGCTTTCTTCCAATTCTCTCTAAGACAGCAGCCCAAATTTCTACTTTATCCATTAATAGAGGGAACGGAAAAATGCTAATTTGTAATTCTTTCCAGTATGTAACCATCGTACTAAATATATCTGGATAATTTTGCTCTAATCGGTTTGAGAATTTATGTATAATTTTATCGGATTGCTCCTCATTATGACCTGTAAATGCTGGAATCACCTTTATCGTATTTCCAAACTTCTCTACTTCTATCTCTTCTTCTATTTGATTTTCTACCATTTTATACAAAATAGAAGTTTTTAAATACGGGTGCTGATCTTCGTCTATTAAAAATTTCTTTAAAGTAGGAAGTGCGAGATCCAGGTCTTTTAACGAAAGTTTCTGGATCACTCTTAGCTTTTGACCAAAGTTTTCTCCAAAAAGCCCATCGGTAAATTCTTCTAATTCAAAATTCGAATCCACTAGCGGTGTATCTTCTTCATTCAGCATCCCTTGCGCAAACAAAGCAAGCTGCGCCAATTTTTCCTTTTGCTCAGGAATTATATCTTTCGTTTGCAAAACTTCCTCAACAGTTTCAATGACACCTTCATAATCATTTGTTTGAACTAAAATAGTTACATACGTTTCAAGAATATCACCAAATAATACAGCTCCTGTTTCAAGCAACTGCTCACATTTTTCTTTCGCTTCTTCCATACGTTTTAATTCTAGCAAACAAATAACGGAAGCTAATTCTGTTTGTTCCGTTTCTGCATTATACTGACGTAATATTTCAAAGCAGCGCAATGCATCTTCGAATTCCCGCTCTTTCAACGCTAAAAAACCTTTATCAATATAGCGTTCTGATAGTTGCGGAAACAATACGACCGTATTTTCTTTTTTATCCATACGTCCGCCTCTTTTTCTAGATTTTAATGATCTTCAAAGTAAATATATCAAATGCGTAATGAGAACACAACATTCCAAAATTATTTATTTGAAATATAGGAATATTCTATTTTCATAACGAAAAAACAACAAACTTCTAAATAAAATTCATTTTTCACAAACAAAAACCCTCAGCAACAGACGGCAGAGGGTTCATCATTAATGGAAAGCTTTTATAATTGTGGGGTATATAACAAGGGTAATAATTTGGAGAACAATAATTGCCATAACAATCATGCTAAAATAGAAGATTGGTTTACTTCGCTTCATTAAAAACATAATAATAAGCATCGTACAAGCAAACAAACTTAAAAAGAACAAACTCGTTGTCGAACTAAGTATACCACTCGGGACAAAGAACAATAAAACTACACTACAAGTACCTATAATTCCAAATAACCATTCCATTCATTCACTCATTCCCTTTCCCTCTCATGGCAGTTTTTTCTACGCTACTAAATGTTTTACAACATCAATTACATATGTTAACTTTTCATACGCCACAAACCCAAAAGCTACTGTTAAACCCGTTACGATTAATCCTTTCATCATCTCTTCCTCCTCATTTATCGTTGTTATCTTCATTATATAAGATTAGTAATTTGTTACCATCGAACTTCCTTACACTTACCTTACAGAGTTGTAAGATTTCAAAAATAAGTTTAATATCATGTTAATATATTTTTGTACAATTAAGAATTTAATTTACAAGGGGGATTATATATGTTCAAAAAAATGGCAGCTGACGTTTTAGGATTAAGCGATGTAGGTTCCGTTATCACACCAAAAGATTACGATAAGGTCGATGCTGATGATTACGTAATGCATGAAGATGGGGAGAAAATTTACTTTCTTATTAAATCAAAATCAGATGAATATTGTTTCACAAACAAAGGATTAATTCACCTAGATGGTACAAGTGCCACAAGCAAAAAACGTACATTACGCCGCTTTAGCTATAGTAAATATCAAATTAAAAACGTAGCACTTGAAACTGCAGGAACGATTGATTTAGATGTAGAAATTAAATTTCAAATGGGAGATGAGCATTACTCAATTGATGTTCATAAAAAACATATTGAAGAATTAAAAGATTTATATAAGGCTCTTCTTAAAATCGAAGAAATTTCATACGACAACGACATTACATTGCAGTATGCACATAAAAGTTTAGATATGGCATCTAACGCTTTCAGCCGTATTTCAAATGCACAAGTAAATTTAGCAGAACAGTTTAAAGAGATGAACGAGATCGCCTTTAACTGGCTCGTTGATACGAAAAAGCAATATAACGTGAAAGATTACGGTTTTGTCTTTGAAAAATTTATTAATAACTAATTTAAAACAAACAAAAAACCTTGTTATCAAAAGATAACAAGGTTTTTTTAGCGTCCCAGGAGAGATTCGAACTCCCGACCGTACGCTTAGAAGGCGTATGCTCTATCCGGCTGAGCTACTGGGACATGGAGCGGGTGAAGAGAATCGAACTCTCGACCAGAGCTTGGAAGGCTCTTGTTTTACCACTAAACTACACCCGCATATGTTATTTTATTTTTCTTCGTTAGCGCCGTTGCCCTATCGACAATATTTATTATATTCATAACTACTTATAAAGTCAACACTTTTTTAAAAGAGGATAATTTTCCTTATCCTCTTTTAAAAATTGCTTGTTCCACCAGCTGTCCATCTAATGTTTCAAAACGAACTTCTATATGATTTTCATCCATTTCTAATAAAGCGAATGTTTTTTCCACACGAGAGCGTGGGAGCAAAATACTTCCTGGATTAATAAATAAAATCCCATCAATTAATTCTGCCCCTAATATATGAGAATGTCCAAAGCATGCTACTTGCGCTCCTACTTCTCCTGCATGATACGCTAACGTTTGTAACGTCATTTTCACATCATGACGATGACCGTGTACAACTAAGAAACGAATTCCATCTACATCAGTTACAATTTCATCTTGAAAGTTAGCATAATCACAATTCCCTTTTACAACTTGGAAACCTTGTAGCTCTTCTTGAGCAGGCGTTAGCTCTGAATCACCACAATGAATCATGACATCTACTTTCCCTTCGTAATTCTCTTTTAACTGCTGTAATTCCTTCACAGAGCTATGACTATCGCTTACGATTAAAGCTTTCATCAATCTCTCTCCCTTATTCTTCTAAAAACCATTCTGGGATTTTTTTTTCTAATTTACGAAGAGCGCGTCCGCGGTGACTAATCGCATTTTTCTCATCCGAATTTAGCTCAGCCATCGCTTTTTTATATTCTTCTACATAAAAAATCGGATCGTATCCGAAACCATTTTCCCCGCGGCGCTGTTCTAGAATTTTCCCTTCGCACGTTCCGTTTACAATAACCGGCTCTTTATCCACTTCAGGGAAAGCAACTGCTAGCGCACAGTAAAAACGAGCTGTACGTTTTTCTAAATCGACGTCAGTTAACCCTTGTAACACCTTATCTATATTCGCCTGATCATCTTTCGGCTCTCCAGCAAAACGAGCTGAATACACACCTGGTTTCCCGTTTAAGGCATCTACAATAAGACCAGAGTCATCTGCAATTACGATGGAATTCAACTGTCTACTAAGACTGTCCGCCTTTAAAATCGCATTTTCTTCAAATGTTTCACCAGTTTCTTCAACTTCTTCAATATGAGGAAAATCGTGTAAAGATTTCACTTCTAAGTCAAATCTCTCAAATAACTCAGCAAACTCACGTACTTTCCCAAGATTTTTCGTCGCTACAACAACTTGCTTCATATTTTCCACCTCTACTCTATATGAGATACGATGTCACCTAACGCTTCTTTTTGCTTTTCAACAAGTTGGAAAATCCCTTGTTCAGCAGCATCAAGTAATTCATTTAATTCAGCTCTGCTAAACGTCGCTTCTTCTCCAGTTCCTTGCACTTCAACAAACTGACCTTTTCCAGTCATAATAACGTTCATATCAACGTCTGCTTTAGAATCTTCAGCATAATTTAAATCTAAAACAACACCTTGTTCTTCAACAACACCTACTGACGTTGCCGCTAAATAATCTTTCACCGGAATTTTAGATACTTTTTCTGCTTGCAATAATTTTTCAAAAGCTAATACCATCGCTACATAAGCACCTGTAATAGAAGCTGTTCTCGTTCCGCCATCCGCTTGAATTACATCACAGTCAATCCAAACTGTTCTTTCGCCAAGCGCTTCTAAATCAACAACCGCACGTAATGCTCGTCCAATTAAACGCTGGATTTCCATTGTGCGCCCTGTTACTTTCCCTTTACTTGACTCTCTGATTGTACGTTGCTCTGTCGCACGTGGAATCATTGAGTATTCTGCTGTTACCCAGCCTTTTCCTTCTCCGCGCATAAACGGCGGTACACGCTCTTCAATTGTCGCTGAACAAATTACCTTTGTATCCCCAACTTCAATTAGTACTGATCCCTCTGGATGTTTTAAATAATTTGTATGAATATGTATATGGCGTAGCTCTGCTTTTCCTCTACCATCTACTCGCATAAAAATAACCCCCTCATAAATACTCTCATTAGTATAGCCAAATTTAAATGTACGCTATGTATAACAATAAAAGAAGGGGAACTCAAAAAGCAATTCCCCTTTCTTACATAAGTATATCAAATTATTCACGATTAAAAACTACCTGTATTCACGTTTTGTGGACGATCAACAGGTTTTATTAACTTTTCACCTTTCTCATCCATAAGATTTGCTTTCCCATTCACTTCAATAGAAACATTTTTCACACCTTGTTTTTCCGTTAAAGATAAGACTAACGATTTCAACACATAATTTGAAATCATATTTTTGTCTGGGTTCACAAATATATTTTCATTAAAGTTTAATGTAATATTTCCGTTCTCCACTTTTGGATTCGTAATAAGCTTAGCTCCTGGATTAAAATCATTTAGTAGCGATCCTTGAATCGGGCCTTTTACAAGCTCATCCACAATTGCCGAGTAATCATTTTCTTTTCCTTCTGCAACGCGCCTTGTTACCGGTACGTAATATTGCTGCTTATTATTATTTTGTGCCATAAAGTAAAGTGTAACCGGTTTTGTATGCGTCACATCTGCTACTTGTTCATCATCAAAGTTAATTCCATTCGCACGACTTACACCTTCACCAAGCGGTGTACCCGCAACAGGCATCTTCGCTAACTTTTCACCATTTATTTGGAACTGCACTTGTTTTATTTCTGTAAATTGAGTCAAAGTCCACGCTACTGATTCAACAATTTGACGTTCTTCTTCTTTTGAATAATTTTTCATTTCTTTAGAGAAATCAATTACTGCTGTCCCGCCTTTTTTCAAATTCAAGGTCATCGTCGTATTCGCTGGAAGGACTGCTCGAAATCCATTTGGTAATAAATTTGTGACTGGTCCATCTTTCACAAGATACTCTAACGTTTGCTGTACAACTTCATTCGCTTTCGGAGTAGGCATTGCAATAGTTTGCGGTACGACATATCCATTTTTATCAACGAGGTATAACTCTCTATTTACTGTTTGCCCTTGTTTATCTTTTTTAGCAGTTTCTTTCTTTTCACCTTCTGTATACGTAACTTTTTTTGGCGGATCAATTTGTTCTGTCGCTTTCTCTTGATTTAACAAGCCACACCCTGATAATAAAATCGCACTCACAGTAGCACCAACAACCCATTTAAAAGTGGATTTAGGCATGCCATTCCCCCCTAAAATCTAAGTTTGTACTATTATGTATACGAGCTGTTTCATATTTTAGAACAAGCTATGGCTACTTATACAGAAAAAACCCCTGATTTCTCAGGAGTTCTCTTATATGAATCTACTATTATTCTGTTTCTAAATTGATATGCTTCACATTTTCAATCGGCTGACCGAACCACTTTGATGCAATTTCTTTGAACAGACCTATTTTACCAGTCGTTAAGAAGAGGTGGTCACTTTGTTCTTCTCCCTCATTTAACATCTTACTATGGTATAAAATCGTGCTTACCTCACGCGCTGTTTCATCACCCGAACTAATTAATTGTACTTGATCCCCCATTACCTTTTTAATAACAGGACCTAAAATCGGATAATGCGTACATCCTAGAATAAGCGTATCAATGTCAGTACTTTTCAACGGTTGCAATGTTTCTCTTACAACTTCATACGCCATTTCACTTTCGAAATTCCCACTCTCTACAAGCTCAACGAAAGGTGGGCAAGCTAAACTTTCTACCATAACACGGTTATTAATAGACTTTAACGCCTCTTCATAGGCGCCACTTTTTACTGTTCCAATCGTTCCAATAATCCCAACATGATACGTATTTGTCACTTTTAAAGCTGTACGTGATCCTGGATGAATAACTCCAACTACTGGAATTGGTAATTGTTTCTGCATTTCTTCTAATACAACCGCAGTTGCTGTATTACACGCAATAACTAACATTTTGATATTTAAATCTAATAAATGCTCCGTCATTTCCCACGTAAATTGACGCACTTCTTCACGAGAACGCGGACCATAAGGGCAACGTGCTGTATCCCCTAAATATATAATACGCTCTTTCGGCAACTGACGAATTAATTCCTTCGCTACTGTTAAACCGCCCACTCCTGAATCAATAACACCGATCGCTCTATTCAACTTAATCACCCGTTTTCTCATTCATCATCTTTTATGTTTATCAGTATATTTTACACACTTTAAGTTCGCTAACTTAAAGTGCCCCTGTATAAAAATTTTCATTTGTACCTATATAGATCAGGACCTTTTTTATTTTGCTCCTTTTTTTCATAATTTGCAAGACAGAAAAATAACCGACCTTCTATATGAAAGTCGGTTTCTTCTATATAAAATACGCATTTACCCCACTCTTTGCCGGACAGTAAGACCCCCACCTCAAAATTCAGCGAAAGCAAAGAAGTTATATAGGGGATCGTGCTGCCCGTAAAAGCCCGATTGGTGGGGGCTAATAATTAGCGGGGGATGCCCCCCACTAATTAAAGTTTCATTTTATTGCTCCATCTTTTTTTGGAAAGAAGACATTCCTATTAATAAGAAGAAATGAGCAGAAATTAAAATGATGATTAAAATAAAATTCAAACGATAACTATTTGTAGATTCCATAACCTTGCTCGTTACAGCTGGCCCAAATGCCATACCGAAAAAGTTAATTAAATTATATAAACCAAGACCGACTCCAACTTTAGCTGGATGTAATGTTTTCGGTATAAATGTGTTTAATGATACTTGAATAGCTGAATAACTCATAAATGTTAAAATAACCGCCACTAAAATAATGATTAAGTTCCCGTTCGGAATAAGCCCTAAAATTAAAAAGCCAACGATCATAACTACAGACGCTACATAAATCATATTCACATTTCCAAACGAAGGGACAATCTTTCCCGTAATAAAACTAGATACAATACCAAAGAGTGATGCAACAAACAATGCAATTCCGATAACGAATGGCGACAATCCGTGCACTCTTCCTAGCAGTGATGGCAATAATAATAGACTAGCACATAACGCCACATTAATTATAAACCCGACCGCTATTAAACGAAGAAATGGCTTGTTCGAAAATAACTCAATATCAATAAAGGGATGCTCCGCGTTCTTCATACGAACCGTGAATAAAAATAAGAAAGCTACCGATAACACAAATAGCCAACTATTAATATTGACACCTAATAAAACAGTCGTAATGAATGCAAATAATAACACCGCTCCAATGTAATCAAAATGAAACGCTTCATCCGTATGCTGCGCTTCTTCTGGCATAAATTTTATAAGCAAGAAAATCCCAACTACTGAAATAACCATAAATAAAAATAAATATGGCCACCCTAATGTATTTGTAATAGCCCCGCCAACTAAAGGACCAATGCCTATTGCTAATGCAATAGAAGAACTAATCATCGCTAATGCACCAGGCTTCTTAGCAGGAGCAACTAATTTTGCCACTGCAATCATACTAAGCGCAATAAACGCCGCGCCCCCACTCGCCTGCACTAATCTTGCAAGAATGGTAATCGCATAAGATTGATTCATAAATCCAATAATAGAACCCGCTACAAATATGATAATTGAAATAATCAATAGTTTTTTTACGCTATAACGATCCGCCAACTTCCCATATATCATCGAACCAATACCGACAACTAAGGAATAACCTACTACAACCCAACTTACTTTCGATTGACTAATAGATAAATCATTGGCAATATCCTCTAACGCTACATTAAATAACACCGCATTCATCGGTCCTAATAAAACGATAAAACATAATGTGAAAACAAACCATTTTGAATGGTTACTTATATCTTTTCCCATGCGTAACACCTCTTCTGATTGTAGTAACTGTAAATGAAAAATAAAGTTGTTTTAGCTCCTCTATCACTACTAAACAACTTCATTAAATGTATAAATTTATCGCGCGACAAATTGAATTCGAAACGTAACATTATGTTGTTCGATATTCATGGAACTATCATAGTTTCAGCATTACAGTTTGTCAACGGAAAATATACAAAGTAAACTAATTTAGTGTTTTTAGTTTACTTTATCCAAAAATTGTTATACACTAATTTCGAATCCGGTATAAGGGGAACTGACACGGTTATTCAAATTTGCAATTTCTAACTTAATAAAATCAAGTAAATAAAAAACTTTTTATATAGAAGAAACATTACAGGAGGATTATGATGAAGAAAAAAATGTTAGTTGTATTAACGAGCGTAGAAAAATACCCAAATTTAAATAGAGCTACCGGGCTTTGGCTTGGTGAAGCTGTCCATTTCGTTAAAAAAGTAGAAGAAGCTGGTTACGAAGTAGATTATGTCAGTCCACAAGGCGGCTATACACCGATTGATCCGCATAGTTTAGCGATGGCGGAGAGCATTGATTGGGAATGGTATCAAAAGAAAGAATTTATGAATCGTCTCGGTTCTACAATGAAACCGAGTGAAGTGAATCAAGAAGACTACGCTGTTATTTATTACGCGGGTGGTCACGGAGTTATTTGGGACTTCCCAGAAAACAAAGAACTTCAAACTATTAGCCGCAACATTTATGAAAATGGCGGAATTGTTTCCTCTGTTTGTCACGGAGCTGCTGGTTTATTCCATATCACATTAAGTAACGGGGATCGTTTAATTAACGATAAAAAAGTAACAGGATTCTCAAATGAAGAAGAGAAACTAGCTGAATTAGATCAATTCGTTCCATTTTTAACAGAAGATGAACTCGTTAAATATGGGGGACTTTACGAAAAAGCTGCGCAACCTTGGGAAGCTTACGCTGTAGAAGATAATCGTGTAATTACTGGTCAAAACCCTGCTTCAGGTGGTCCAGTGGCTGAATTAGTATTAAAACAGTTGCAAAAATAATATGTACTAAAAAAGCAGATTTCCCTCTAGTAAGGGAAATCTGCTTTTTTTTACGAAATCATTTGTAAATTAGCTATAATTTCTTTTTCAATTTCAGAATCATCAACTACATCTAAAAATTCCGGTTTAAACAGTTGGTATTTCTTCAAATTGTAGAAATCAAGTATCGCTTGCTTTAACGTAATATCGTACTGAATGCAAAAAGTATGATCTATAATGCGTCTTAACATCACATCATCTTGCACCATAAATAGTTGCGCATTCATTTTATTAAAGTAACCTTGTTCCATACCCGACTCAAAAAACATTTGCAAATTACGATTGCGATTTTGTTGTGCAGCGACTAATTGATCCGACAAATGCGGATACGCTTCTTTCAAATCTTGTAAAAAGACATCCGAAATATACGTCACACATTTTAAAGAATGGATAAACGTCTTTTGGAAACGTTCTGCAAACGACATACTTTCATCTTGATTATCCGCATCTCCTTCAAGAAGATAGTTTATAAAATCCTCTACTACTGCCTCAATAATCTCATCTTTCGAAGAAAAACGTTTATATAAAGTAGCTTTACTAATATCCATATATTTCGCAATTTCATCTATTTTTAATTGGCTAAAACTCGTCTTTCGAATAACGGGCTTTATTTTATTAATATAAGTATTTGCACACGCTACTTTTCTCATTTAAAAGAGCCTCCCCTTTTGTTCATACAAAATAGTATAGCAAATTCATGAATGTTTATAAATGAAGTTATTATACTCATTACGTCTTTTTAGTTTATTACAATTTCAATCTACGCTATACATAAAAAGTACCCGCTACCTTTGTTAGTAGCGGGCACCTTTTCTATAATTTATTTACAACTCTTTTTATAGCCTTACCTATTCCCACACTAGACTGCGGATTCTGCCCTGTAATCAAACGCCCATCTACTACAACATGCGGCGTGAAATTAGGTGCTACATAAAATAATGCCCCTTCTTCTTTCAACTTACTTTCTAGCAAAAACGGAACTCGATTTTCTAAATGTACAGCTTTTTCTTCATCGTTTGTATAACCTGTTATACGCTTACCGGCAACAAAAAACGAGCCATCTTTATTTTTCACACCAACTAAAGAACTTACCCCGTGACAAACAGCCGCTACGATCCGGTTATTGTTATACATACTCACAATCAAATTCGCTACATATGGATTACCAGGAAAATCTACAATAGCCCCGTGCCCACCACCAAATAAAACTGCATCATAATCTGAAAAACGAACCTTCGAAATCGGCTTCGTATTTTGCAATAAAGAAGCGACATGCTTAAATTCACGAGGTATGCCATTCGGAATAGACACTCTATCAATTGGTACTCTCCCGCCTTTTATCGACACAATATCAACATCGAACTTAGCTTTTTTAAATAAATGATAAGGAGCTGCGAGCTCTTCCAGCCACAAACCAGTCGGGTGTCCATTCAAATCATGAGCGCTTGTTGAAACTAATAATACCCTTTTCAACATATCCCCTCCCTTACTACCTATTTATGTATGAAGCATCCTTATCATTCATATGTAGCATGAAACAAACAGAAAAATAGCCGACCTTTTGTATAAAAGTCGGCTGCTTTCTTATAGTTCTAGCTCTCCCATACGAAGAAGCTCAACAACTGCTTGTGAACGTCCTTTAACCCCTAGCTTTTGCATTGCGTTTGAGATGTGATTACGTACTGTTTTTTCACTTATAAACAGTTCACCTGCAATTTCCTTCGTCGTTTTATCTTGAACCAGTAATTCAAATACTTCTCTTTCTCTCTTTGTGAGTAACGGTTTAGATTGATACGCTTTTTCCTTCAACTGGTATAACCCTCCTTGCTTAAGCCAGAGCTGTATATGTGTAAGTTGGGTGTTTATTTAGTCAAGATATTGTATGAACGAAATGTGCAGGTGGTGAATGAAAATGGGCTTTATTTCTTATGTTATTTTAGACTTTTATACAGTGCGTACACTCTTTTTATCCACTTACTTTTCAGTACGCCATATTTGTTCTAGTAATATGCTGACAACTGTACCTACGAACAAACCATTTCCGAATATATATTGCATCACAGACGGCAAGGATTGGAGTGCTCCAGACGGTAAAAACATAACACCACTTCCAAATAATATAGCAACTCCTAAAATCGTTACATTCCTTTCGCTAAGTGGTACTTGTTTTATATTATGAAATCCAATTCCAATAAGCTGCACGAACGAAGCCATTAAAACCGCAGATGCGACCGCGGATGGCAGAGAGGCTAAGTAGCGGATAATACTTGGAAACAGCGACATACCGACTAATAGTACACATGCAAATAAGAATGAACGCATGTACTTTTGATTTGTTAAACGTATGAAACCTGCCGTTGCTGGTAGTGGAACGACACCTACAGTTGAAAACAAAGAGGAAATCATATGCGAAATCCCTCCGACCCACGTACCATTTCTCAACTGTTTTTGTTCAATAGTCGCTTTATGAATCGTAGCTTGATTGATTGCTATAATAGCTGCCACTGTATTTGAAACTAAAATACATACCATAACGAAACTTGATACAGCCATACCTGTATTCCATTTTGGAATTCCCCACGCGAATATATGTGGAAGTTGCACAAAATGAGTTACTTGAGATGGGATCGTCACTTTTCCTGCAATGAGAAAAATAATCCAGCCACTAATTAACCCCATTAAAACCGCATAACTTTTAACAAACCCTTTTCCGAAGTTGGAGAGTATGACTACGAATAAAAATATACCAAAAGCAATTAATGCTGTAAATCCATCAATTTGAGAAACAGTAGCTGTAATTCCTAGCATTCCTTTTAAAAATACACCACTTAATTGTAAACATAATAAAAGTAAGAACGTCCCTGTCACGAGCGGCGTAAATAAAAATAAAATACGCCCGATAACTCCCGTTACTCCTAGCCCTATTAAAACAACTCCCGCAACCATCATTCCTAATTCTAAAATTTGCAATGTACTATGTAATTGATCCTGCCCTACAGTTGCATAAGCAAGCACGGTAAATACACCAACCCAAGATCCAGCTGGTCCATCCGCAATCGGAAGCTTATGTCCAAGCCATCCTTGTAAAAAAGAAGATATACCAACTACGAAAAACGTACGCTGCATTAAATAAAATACTTCTTCCGTCGTAAGATGAAATAATCCGCCAACGACAATTGGTAGCGCGATTGAGTTTGCTAATAAAAAAATAAACCATTGCAAAGTTCCCATAATATGATTTTGATTATGTTGATTGTCCAAACTTTTCATCCCTTCTTGCTTCCTTATAAGGAAGTATAGTACTTCCGTGTTTCTACTAAATAACAAAGAAGGGTTCTATTTTCACAATTAGAACCCTTCTCAAAACATCTAAACGATCCCTCTATACAAGATTATCAGATTTCACTTGATTTAAATCCCCTATAACAACATTCCCTTTATACATAACTACACGCTTCTCTGTTTGACGAGCCACTGCTTCCGCGGCGCATGTTGCATTCGTTAAAACAAAACTTGCCTCATCCCCTACATTCGGCCACACTCGTTTCCCTTCATTATTTAACGTTTCTTTCCCTCCAGTAATAAAACGAAGAGCTTTCCCTAAAGACCTTTCATCACTCCAACCAAATCGTTCTGCCAATCGATTTGCCTTTTGAAGCATATCACCTGTGCCAAACGGAGACCAATGATCTGTAATACTATCATTTCCTAATGAAACTTTAACTCCTTTTCGATCTAATAATGGAATTGGGATTACTTGTTTACCGATTGGAACGGTTGAAGTGATATCAATCTTTAATGCTGCTAGTCTTTCTGCCACTTCTTCAGCTTCTTTATCAGTAACACCACCAAGTCCAAGCGCATGACTAATTGTTACACGACCTTGCCATCCTGCTTCTTCCGTTAGACTTGCTAATCTCTTCATTGTAAACGTTCCAAGATTATTCGCATCGTGCAAATGAATATCAACATCCGCATTAAATTCTACCGCAATGTCCATAATCGTATGTAATGATTTTTCAATATCATTATCTACTGTAGCTGGGTCCACTCCGCCAACTAATTGTGCGCCCATACGCATCGCATCTTTCACAAGTTGCATAGACTTACTTCGCAATAATCCATGTTGCGGAAATGCAACTATTCTACCAGACAACCGATCTTTATATGTTCCTAAAGCCGCTAACGTTGCCTCTAAATTACGAAGTCCAATAACCGGATCCACATTACAATGCGTTCTAATATTTGTTGCGCCATTTCGAAGCAATAACTCTAGCATATTTTCCGCCCTGTCTTGAGCAGTTGCTAATTGCTTTGGTAAAATCGTTTTTTCTTCATTAAAACGTGTAAAAATATTTTCTGCTGGCATACAAGCTTTCCAAGGCCCACTATAATATGTTTTATCAATATGAATATGCATCTCTTCAAAAGCTGGTAAAACTAATAAACGATTAGCATCAAAAGTTAACGTTCCTTCCTCTTGGGCGATTCCCGATATAATTCTTTTAATTCGCCCATCTTCAATAAGAAGACTGCATATCTCAGTTTCCGTTTGTGAAATTTTCGCTTCTTCATATGTATAACCTGTTTCAAGCTTTACATTAGTCAACCAATATAATGTCATTACCATTTCCCCACCTTATATTAGAAAATACGTCACACCCTCATTTTCATTTTAATACCAACTGAAAATTAAGACAATTAATCCACTGTATTGTCCTTTCACAAAAAAATGTAATATAACCTAATGGTCTTCTCATAAAGTGAAACTATAATCAGTGGGGGGGGTTCATCCCCCACTGATTATTAGCCTTCACCAATCGGGCGTTTACGGGCAGTTGATCTCCCACCTAACTTCTTTGCTTCAGCCGAATTTTGAGGTGGGAGTTTTACTGCCCGTTAATGCGGGATAAATTTCCATATAGAATAAAAGTACACTGTATCACTCATACATAACAGCGGTGATATAAAAAGGAGAGGATCATAATATGTCGAAGAGGTTATATAAATCCGAAACTGATAAAATGTTATTTGGTATATGCGGTGGTTTAGGAGAATATTTTGATATTAGCTCTACTCTCATTCGCATACTTTGGGTCATTGCTATTTTATGTTTTGGGACGGGGTTTTTAGTTTATTTTATTTGTTTATTACTTATGCCACGCTCTTACTAATAACATTCTTTCATATATTTGAGCATAGCGTATAAAAAATCCCCTATAGATTTTTCTATAGGGGATTTTTTCATGAAGAATATTTCATCGTTAAATGTAATACCGCTACTTCATCCTCTTCATTTTTATAACTATGTTTCTTATTAGCTTCAAACTGAATGGAGTCAAACTCATTTAGCACATATACGTCATTCTCAACTTGAATAGAAACTTTCCCTTTCATTACTGTTACCAGCTCAATTGCTCCTTCATGATGAGCTTCCGGTTCATATATACTATTCGCTCTTAAACAAGCACGGTGCATTTCCATCCCTGTTTCTTTCGTGTAACGGAACATCGTTTCTAAATACCATGCTTGTCCTACATCTACTGCAAATCCTTCTCCGCAGCGCGCAACAGCTACAGGTTCTCCAACAACCATTAATCTCGATAAAGGAATCGATAACCCTTTCGTTATTTTCCAAATGACAGCTAACGTTGGATTCGTTTCGCCTCTCTCAATTTTCCCTAATGTTAATTTACTAACCCCTGTTTTTTGGGCTAATTCTTCTAAACTTAATTTTTGTTCATTTCGAATTTGTCTTAATAGCTGACCTACTTGCTGAATTACTTCTTTCGTTTGCATATCTTCATTTTCTTTCATATATAAAAACCACCTTAAAATATAAAATAGTTTACTTTTATTATCTTTAAGTATATTATACTATACATAAATACTCAATTCCGAAAGGAGTGCCATACTTCATGCGCGCAATATTACTAGGTCTTTTATCATCGGCCTTTTTTTCTGCAACCTTTATTATTAACAGAGCAATGAATGTATCTGGAACAAGCTGGGCTTGGACTGCTTCCTTCCGTTTTCTATTCGCTCTCCCTATTTTATTCCTTATCGTTTTATTTCGCAAAAACTTAGGAGCTTTATGGGCAGAATTAAAAAAACATCCATTTGTATGGATCGGGTGGGGCTCGGTCGCTGGCATCGGCTTCTATTCTTTATTAAGTTTCGCAGCTGTTTTTTCTCCAGCTTGGCTCGTTGCTGGAACTTGGCAAGTTACGATATTAGCAGGTTTACTTTTATCGCCATTATTCTTCATTAAAATAGAAACAAAATCAGGTACAAAACTTGTACGTGGAAAAATTCCACTACGCAGTTTATACGTCGCTTTATTTATTTTACTTGGTGTACTTTGTATGCAAGCTACTGAAGCCGGTCATATTACAATGACTCAATTCATTTCTGGTTTTTTACCTGTCGTTTTAGCAGCTTTCTTATATCCCTTCGGTAACCGAAAAATGATGGAACTTGTTGGCGGGCGTCTTGATACATTCCAACGTGTATTAGGAATGGCAATCGGAAGTCTCCCTATTACAATCCTACTTGGTATATACGGATTTTCCACTACCGGTATTCCATCATCAAGTCAAATGATGCAAGGATTTTTGTTAGCATTATGTTCCGGAGTTATTGCGACGATGACATTTTTCTTTGCTACTGACTTAGCAAAAGACAATCTTGCTTTACTTGGAGCTGTTGAAGCAACACAAGCTGGAACGATGGTCTTCACTGTGCTTGGTGAGATTATTTTCTTAAATGGTTCATTCCCTAGCGGGCTGTCACTGATTGGGATGATTATTATCATGCTAGGAATGATCGTAAATAGTGTTTTAAACCGTTCTGTTCCAGTCATTAAACAAAAAAAATCAGCATAAAAATAGATATGGTTCTTCTTCATAGAACCATATCTATTTTTATTATCTCCCTATTTCGCCTTATCAGAATAGTATTTCATTAGCTGTTTATACTAAAACCTATGTTATAATACGTTTCATGTGCATTAATAGGAGGTAAATTATGTTAAAAAAAGCAATTGCTGAATTTATTGGTACATTTGTACTTGTATTATTCGGAACTGGAGTAGCTGTCATTGGTGGCGGAATTGAAGGAATTGGAACATTAGGTATCGCTATGGCTTTCGGATTATCTATCGTGGCTATGGCATATAGCATTGGAACAATTTCTGGATGTCATATTAACCCAGCAGTATCAATCGCTATGTTCATCAACAAAAGAATGAACGCTATGGAACTTAGCTATTATTTATTAGCTCAAATTTTAGGTGGTTTATTAGGAACTGCAACGTTAGTAACAATTTTACGATCTGCTAAAACACCTTTAGATAATTTAGGACAAAATAGTTTTGGGACTCTTGGTTTATCTGGAGCATTTTTAGTTGAATTCATTTTAACTTTCGTATTTGTTTTAGTTATCGTTGCTGTAACAGGTAAAAAGGGAAGTTCTTCTTTAGCTGGACTAGTAATTGGTTTCACATTAGTATTAATTCACTTATTAGGTATTCCATTAACTGGAACATCTGTTAACCCAGCTCGTAGTATCGCACCAGCTCTATTCGCTGGCGGAGAAGCAATTTCTCAACTATGGGTGTTCATCGTTGCCCCAATTTTTGGTGGTATCGTAGCAGCTGTTGTAGGAAAGTTTATTTTAAATACGGAAAAATAGAACTTTCAATATTTCCGAATAAAAAAAAGCGAGCCCTCATCATGAGGAAGCTCGCTTTTTTTTATTCTTTAATTTTCGACTTTAAATTTGTAACTAATTGCTGCACCGTTACATTTGCAAGTACGTTTTCCATCGCTTCTTGCGATTGTATTAAAATAATCTCTAATACCGATTGAATATTAGCTCCTACTGGACATTCAATGTTGGGATTTTCATGGAAAGAAAATAGATGTCCTTCTTCTACAACTTCCACAGCTTTATATACATCAAGTAATGTAATTTCATCTAAATCACGAGCAAGTGTCGTACCACCTTTACCAGCTTGTACATCAACAAGTCCTGCTCTCTTCAACATTCCTGTAATGCGACGAATCACAACTGGATTTGTATTCACACTACCAGCAATCCATTCAGAGGTACAGCGAGAGTTTCGATCTATTGCAAGTAACGTTAACATATGAACACCTACTGTAAAACGACTACTAATTCCCATCTGCACACCCTCCTTTTTATTCATTCTATTAAAAGACGACTCTTATCATTATATACTATTTTCAATTTATACATAAAGAAAAAGCATGATTCCATTAGAAAACCATGCTTTTCTCTATTATTGACGCTTTATAAATTTCGCTAAATCTTTAAACTTCACTTTATCAGAGTAATTCATTACACCGTTTACATAGATACGGCTTGTAATCGCATTTAATATACCAATCGTCGCCAATAAAACTACTAATGTTATCGTAATCTCTAGCATACCTGCTTCACCGGCTACAATCCGCGAGAAGGTGACCATCGGTGTGAAAAACGGAACATACGAACTTACAACAACAATAGTACTATTTGGATCACTTAATGATTTAATACTAATGAAGAATGCAGCCATGATCAAAATCATTATCGGGAAAGATACAGCTTGTAAATCCTCTGTCTTAGACACAACAGCTCCAGCCGCAGCGTACATCATCGCATAAAGTAAATACCCCGTAATGAAATAAACAAGAAACATACTTATAACCTTTGCATCTAATTTTGTAAAGTCAATTGGAACACCAAGTAATGAAGCACTTTCTAAATCGACCCAACCTAACAAATAAGGAATAAGGTAACCACACGCCAATATTACAAGTTGTAATAACGCCGTTGAAACAACCGCCAAAATTTTCGCATACATCATCGTAAGAGGCTTTACTTTCGGAAGCATTACTTCCATTACACGTGACGCCTTTTCAGATGCAATATTCATTGCGATTGTATTTCCGAAAGCTACAATAAACATATACAAAGCAAATGTAAAGAAATATGCAATTCCGAAAGAAGATGTACGATCTTTTATCGCTTCTTGCTTCACTTGAATTTCTGCTTGTAATTGCTGCGCAATTTCTGGTGAAACATTATTTTTTGCAATCGTCACCTTCGTATATTGTTGTTTTAAATAACCCGCCATAATCGCAGAAGTTGCTTGGCTTGGAAATCCATTATACATATATGTAACTGCTGGAGTCCCATCCTTTTCCGTCACATGGAATAGACCATCTAAATCGCCTTCTTCTACTTGCTTATGCAGTTTATCAAAATCATCCTTTGAACCAACCGTTATTTTTGCTGATGGCAATAGCTTATTTAGCTCTTCTTTTTGTACTTTGTATGTGGAGCTCTCTACTACAACTGCAATTTTATCTTTATCCTTATTTTTATCATCGCCTGAAGTAAAATGATTAAATGCAAAAATCCCAAACACAACTAAAAATAAAATCGCACTCGTAATTAATGATTTTTTAGATAAAAATGCTTCTTTAAAATAAAATGAAAATACATGAGAAAATTTACGCATCTTTATTTCGCCCTCTCTACAAAGATTTCGTTTAACGTCGGCTCTAACATTTTAAATTGTCGTAAACCAACACCTTGTTCTTGCAATTGTTGCAAAATCTTTAGAGCTTCTGCATCATCTTGTACTTTCACATAAAGAAGGCCTTGTTGTTTTTCATATGAAACATGTATAGCTTCTAATCCTTTTTCATTCTCTTTTGTATCTTCGATTGTTAAATTACGAAAACCGTATTCTTTCTTAATATCACTTAATTGTCCTTCTACGACTGCTTCACCTTTTTTCAAAATACATACATGTTGGCAAAAAGCCTCTACTTGCTCCATACGGTGACTAGATAAAATAATTGTCTTTCCGCTCTGTACTTGTTCTCCAATAATACTAGCCAACATTCCAGCATTAACTGGATCAAGTCCGCTAAATGGTTCATCCAAAATAAGAAGTTCTGGATCATGAAGAAGAGCAGCAATCAATTGAATTTTTTGCTGGTTCCCTTTCGAAAGTTCTCCTGCTGTTTTGAATTTATATTCTGGGATTGCTAAGCGCTCTAACCAGTGATCAATTGCAAAATCTACTTCTTTTTTCGTCATTCCTTCTAATCTACCAAAATATCGCAACTGGTCTATTACTCTACTTTTTGTATATAAGCCTCTTTCTTCTGGTAAATATCCAATTGTTACCCCGCTATCACCAAATGATTTTCCATCCCACGTAATAGAACCTTCATTTGGCGTTAATAAACCTAGTAACATTTTAATTGTCGTTGTTTTCCCTGCACCATTTCGGCCAAGTAACCCTAACACTTCACCTTTCGGTAACGAGATTTGCAAACCATTAACCGCTTTAGATTCTCCGAATATTTTTGTTAAGTTTTGAATTTGTAAACTCAATGTATAAAGCCTCCCCTTTAGTATCATTCGTACTCTCTATTAAAGACTATGATTGTTCGAAATAAAATATAGTACTATATTTCAATCTTTTATACGTATCATGATCCCCCATCCACTATTTGTTTTATTTAGTTAAAATTGTAAATAACAAAGATATATTTGTCAATTATAATTGTCATTTCGACAATAAAACACGTCAAATCACTTTTTGTTATTTTTCCCATCTTTCTAATATAGGACATACTACTATATATATAAAAGACAATATGCAAATGTTCATAAAAAAATTTTTATATTTTAATATATAATATAAGATGATTTTCTAACATCAAGGAGGATACATATGAAGATGAAAAGGGGCATTACCACTTTATTATCTGTGGCCGTTCTTTCCACATCGCTTGTAGCATGTTCAGGAACAGCTGAGAAAACAGTGGCAAAAGAAGAGAAAGTACAATTAACAGACCAGCAATTGATGGCCGATTTATGGTATCAAACAGCTGGCGAAACGAAAGCACTTTACTACCAAGGCTACAATATTGGTCAATTAAAGCTTGATGCAGCTCTTGCAAAAGGGACAGAAAAAAAACCTGCTATCGTACTTGATCTAGATGAAACTGTTTTAGATAACAGTCCCCATCAAGCAATGAGCGTAAAAACAGGAAAAGGCTATCCTTATAAATGGGACGATTGGATTAATAAGGCTGAAGCTGAAGCTCTTCCAGGCGCTATTGATTTCTTAAAATATACAGAGTCTAAAGGTGTAGATATTTACTACATCTCAAATCGTAAAACAAATCAACTAGATGCAACAATTAAAAACCTTGAGCGCGTAGGTGCTCCTCAAGCGACGAAAGAACATATATTACTACAAGACCCGAAAGAAAAAGGGAAAGAAAAGCGTCGTGAACTTGTTTCTCAAACACATGACATCGTCCTATTCTTCGGTGACAACTTATCTGATTTCACTGGTTTTGATGGAAAATCTGTGAAAGATCGTAATGAAACAGTAGCAGAATCAAAAGCACAATTTGGTGAGAAATTCATCATTTTCCCTAATCCAATGTACGGTGATTGGGAAGGTGCTCTATATGACTATAATTTCAAAAAATCAGATGCAGAAAAAGACAAAATCCGTCGTGACAATTTAAAATCATTTGATGCAAAATAACAAAGAGGATGGCCTTCGCCATCCTCTTTTATTGCATATTTCTTGTTAAAGGTAAAATAAATACTTCTACACGTTTATTTTTCGCTTTTCCTTCTGGCGTATCATTTGGTGCAATTGAACGGTATTCTCCATAACCAACTGCACTAAATTTTTCTGGTTGCAATTCTTTATTTTGGAGTAACACCTGCATAAAATTAACTGCACGCTGTGTACTTAACTCCCAGTTTGATGCAAACTGAGCATTTGCGATAGGAACCGTATCTGTATGACCCGACACTGTAATTTCACGAGGTGATGCTGAAACAAGTAGGTTAGACATCTCTTTTGCAATCCCTAACGATTCCAACTTCACATCTGCTTTCCCTGAATCAAATAGTACATTTTCTAATATCGTTAACATTAATCCTTTTTCAGTTAACTTAGTTTGAAAAGAAGAGGATAGTTGTTTCTCATTAATATATTGATCAATCTTTTTTTGTAATGCTTTCAACTCATCCATTTCTTTTTTTTCTTTAGCTCTATCTTCCGCTTGTTTTTTTGCTTGTTCTGCCTCAAGGCTATTTGCTGATAATTCTTTTTCCTCATTTGGTTTTTGATCGCTTAAAAATTCTTTATTTCCTGTTCCACCGGCTAACTCACTTCGAAAAGCAACTGCCATCTGTTTAAACTTCGCAGCATCTATACTACTCATTGCGAATAATACGATGAACAATGCAAATAACAACGTTAACATATCAGAATATGGAATTAACCAAGTTTCATCGATATGCTCATCATGTTTTTTCTTTTTACCTCTTCTATTTTTCTTACTCCGCATTTTTTTCTGCTCCTTTTTCTAGCTTTTTACGCTCAGTTGCAGAAAGTGCACCTAAAATGCGGTTCTTCATAATAAACGGATATGTACCTTCTTGTAACATTAATAAACAATCAATAATTAAACGTTTCTTCTCTAATTCAGCAGCAGACTTTTGCTTTAATTTATTTGCAAACGGATGCCATAATACGTAACCTGAAAAAATACCGAAAATCGTTGCAATAAACGCACCTGAAATAGCATGCCCTAGCTTTTCAATATCAGTTAAATTTCCAAGTGCAGCTACTAGACCAATAACAGCACCTAAAACCCCTAGTGTAGGTGCATATGTACCAGCTTGCGAGAAAATAGCAGCCCCTTTTGCATGTCTCTCTTCAATCGCTTCTAATTCGGCTTCTAAAATTTGTTCTAAATCCTCTGCAGATACACCATCAATAACAAATTTCATACCACGCAAAAGAAATTCATCTTCAATTTCATCTAATTGTTGCTCTAAAGACAAAATACCGTATTTTCTACTCTCAGATGTCCAATGAACAAATAATTCTAGCAATTGTTCATAACTTAAATCTTTTTTATTTGAACCAAAAAGAACTTTAAATAATTTTGGAACTCTTTTTAGTTGATTCATCGGAAATGCAATACACACTGCAGCAAATGTACCGACGAAAATAATTAGTGCTGCGGCAGGATTTAGTAAGGCTGTTATGTCAGCGCCCTTGACGACCATCCCTACGACTACCGCTAATACTCCTAAAATGATTCCAATAATTGTTGCAAAATCCATTCCCATTCACTCCTAGTCTATACAAGAAGTCTTTTATTCTCGATAATCGCTACATCTTCTTATATGTATATATTACATAAAAAATGAACTTCATGAAAGATAAGAAATGAATTATATGAAAAAATACTACATTTTCTGACATTTTCTTTGCATTTCTATTACGTTACGACTCTTATATTTCTTTTTCAATAAGCTAGACTTATAATAAAACCGATACATATTTTATTAAGAAAGGACAGTGATTACAAGGTATCATGAAAAAGATAATAATTATTTCTGCCGCTACTATTGTAATCGGTATCACATCTTTCGCTTACTTTGGTTCTAAATCACCACTGCAAAACGAGGCGAAAGCTGTCGAAAGTCAAAAGCATAGTAACCATCCAAAAGAAGAAATCCCTGCTTTTCCAAAAGCTAATCCTAATGCAAAGAAACTAAATGATAAATTTTCCGTTGTAACAAACCCAGATTCTGCTCTTGTATTAGTCAATAAACATCGTAAATTACCAGATGGGTACATTCCAGAAGATTTGACGAAACCGAACGTACCATTTACTAGTCCAAAAGATAAAGAGAAAACATTACTTCGTAAAGATGCTGCAGACGCTCTTGAGCAGATGTTCCAAGCAGCAAAAGAAGAAGGTTTAGAACTTACAGCAGTTTCAGGTTACCGTTCTTACAAACGCCAACAGTCATTACATAACACATATATTAAGCGCCAAGGAAAAGCTGAAGCTGATTCGGTAAGTGCAATTCCTGGAACAAGTGAGCATCAAACTGGTCTAGCAATGGATATTAGCTCAAAATCTGCTAAATTCCAATTAGAACCAATCTTCGGAGAGACAGCAGAAGGAAAATGGGTTGCAGAACATGCCCATGAGTTCGGATTTGTCATTCGTTATTTAGAGGATAAAACAAAGACAACAGAGTATTCATACGAACCGTGGCACTTACGCTACGTCGGCAATCCATATGCCGCATACATATATAAACACCATCTAACATTAGAAGAGGCGATGGAGGACAAAAAATAAGAGAGCGAATCGCTCTCTTATTTTTCTTTTATTCTATTATATCAGCAATTTTTTCCATTCCTCCGGCCACGGTTCGCCTCTTCCAGTTTTTTTCGATGCTTGCACCATCATACCGCGTCCAACTAAACAAACTTCTCCTTCTGCATTTTTGACCATATAGTGTAAATCTAAAGAAGAATTCCCAACCGTCTCTGCCTTTACATATACCTTCAACTGTTCATCAAAATAAATTTGCTTAATGAAATTACATTGTAAATCTGCAACAACGATCATCGTTTCTGATGATTCATGTGTCCATTCTTGCATAAATCCAAGTTCTTTAAATAATGCGATACGAGCTTCTTCAAAATATGTAAAAGCAACGACATTATTTACATGTCCAAACATATCTACTTCACCAAAACGAACTTTGACAGGATTATAAAATAAAAAACCACTTTCCCATTGCTCAAAGTCTTCAATATAAGAAATTCTCTTCATCGTTCCCTCTCCTTTTCGCCCTTAAAATAAAGTGAAACTTTAATCAGTGGGGGCTTTGTTCATCCCCCACTGATTATTAGTTGAACCAATCGGGCGTTTACGGGCAGTTGATCTCCCACCTAGCTTCTTTGCTCCACCTGAATTTTGAGGTGGGAGTTTTACTGCCCGTTAATGCGGGATAAACAGAATAAACAGAAAAATAAACTTATAAACATTGCCTCTTCAACAAGAAGAGGCAATGTTTATTAATAGTTATTGTCGCTACCAAAGAAATCTTTGAACGATTGAATTGTTGTATCACGGTTTAATGCTGCAATTGAAGTTGTTAATGGAATACCTTTCGGACATGATTGCACACAGTTTTGAGAGTTACCACAGTTTGCAAGTCCTCCATCACCCATAATTGCACGTAAGCGATCTGCTTTATGCATTTCACCAGTTGGATGCGAGTTAAATAAACGCGCTTGTGAAAGCGGTGCTGGTCCAATAAAGTCAGACTTACTGTTTACGTTCGGACATGACTCTAAGCAAACACCACATGTCATACATTTCGAAAGTTCATATGCCCATTGACGCTTTTTCTCTGGCATTCTTGGACCTGGCCCTAGGTCGTACGTACCGTCGATTGGAATCCAAGCTTTAACACGTTTTAACGCGTTAAACATACGGCTACGGTCAACTTGTAAATCACGTACAATCGGGAATGTCTTCATCGGCTTTAAGCGAATTGGTTGCTCTAACTGGTCAATAAGAGCTGTACATGATTGACGTGGTTTTCCGTTAATCACCATCGAACAAGCACCACATACTTCTTCTAAACAGTTCATATCCCATGCAATCGGAGTCGTCTGGTTTCCTTTTGAATCAACAGGATTACGACGAATTTCCATCAGTGCCGAAATAATGTTCATATTTGGACGATATGGAATTTCAAACTCTTGATCAAACTCTTGTGCATCTGGTCCATCTTGTCTCGTAATGATGAGGCGGATTGTTTTCTCAGACATGTTGCTTATCCCCCTTCTCTTCACCCTTAGCAGCTACATCATGTTTTGAGGAATAGTCACGTTTACGTGGTTTAATTAATGAAACATCCACTTCTTCGTAATGGAATGCTGGTGCCTTTCCTTCTCCCTCAAATTTCGCCATCGTAGTTTTTAAGAAGTTTGCATCATCACGATTTGGGAATTCTGGTTTGTAATGCGCTCCGCGGCTTTCATTACGGTTATATGCGCCAATTGTAATAACACGTGCTAACTCGAACATATTTGCAAGTTGGCGTGTAAATGAAGCACCCTGGTTACTCCATCTTGCTGTATCGTTAATGTTAATGCGTTTGTAACGCGCCATTAACTCTTCAATTTTCGCATCAGTTTCTAGTAACTTTTTATTTTCACGAACTACTGTAACGTTATCTGTCATCCATTCTCCAAGCTCTTTATGAAGAACATATGCATTTTCGTTACCATCAAGCATTAAAATATTGTTAAATTTCTCTGTTTCGATTAATTCATTTTGCTCATATACAGTAGATGAAACAGCATCAGATGATTTAGAAAGACCTTTCATATACTCAATTGCGTTCGGTCCTGCTACCATACCACCGTAAATTGCTGATAATAATGAGTTCGCACCAAGGCGGTTACCACCGTGCATAGAATAATCACACTCACCTGCTGCAAATAAACCTGGAATACTTGTCATTTGCTTATAATCAACCCATAATCCGCCCATTGAATAGTGAACTGCTGGGAAGATTTTCATTGGTAGTTTACGAGGATCATCACCTGTAAATTTCTCATAGATTTCAATAATTCCACCAAGTTTAATATCTAGTTCTTTCGGATCTTTATGAGAAAGATCTAAGTACACCATGTTTTCACCGTTAATACCTAGTTTTTGCTCTACGCAAACATCAAAGATTTCACGCGTTGCAATATCACGAGGTACAAGGTTTCCGTAAGCTGGATATTTTTCTTCTAAGAAGTACCATGGCTTACCATCTTTATACGTCCAAACACGTCCACCTTCACCACGTGCAGATTCACTCATAAGACGTAACTTATCGTCTCCAGGAATTGCCGTTGGATGAATTTGAATGAACTCACCGTTCGCATAATATGCACCTTGTTGATATACAGCAGACGCTGCTGTACCTGTATTAATAATAGAGTTTGTTGATTTTCCAAAGATGATACCAGGGCCCCCTGTTGCCATAATCACGGCATCAGCTTGGAAACTTTTTATCTCCATAGTTTGTAAGTCTTGCGCGACGATTCCTCGGCACACACCTTCATCATCTACAACAGCTCGTAAGAAATCCCAACCTTCATATTTCGTTACAAGTCCTGCTACTTCATGACGACGTACTTGCTCATCTAATGCATATAGTAATTGTTGACCAGTTGTTGCGCCAGCAAATGCTGTACGGTGATGTTGTGTTCCACCGAAACGACGGAAATCCAGAAGTCCTTCTTCCGTACGGTTGAACATAACACCCATGCGGTCCATTAAATGAATAATACCAGGTGCTGCATCACACATCGCTTTAACTGGTGGTTGGTTCGCTAAGAAGTCCCCACCATAAATTGTATCGTCAAAGTGGATCCATGGAGAATCCCCTTCACCTTTTGTATTTACGGCACCGTTAATTCCACCTTGGGCACATACAGAATGTGAACGTTTTACTGGTACTAAAGAAAATAGTTCAACATTTACTCCTGCTTCTGCCGCTTTAATCGTTGCCATTAAGCCGGCCAAGCCACCGCCGACTACTATAAGTTTCCCTTTCATGCTCTCCCACTCCTTACTGGTTTGCTAGCTGTGGATCGATGAACGCTAATAATGCACTCACACCTACATAAGATAGACCTAAGAAAATAGCTAATGTTACATAAGTAGAGATTCTTTGTGAACGTGGAGATACTGTAATTCCCCAGCTTATACAGAATGTCCATAGTCCATTTGCAAAGTGGAAAATTGTTGAAACAACACCAACTAAATAGAAACCAAACATAAATGGGTTGTTTAAAATATCTGCCATCATATCATAGTTTACCTCTTTACCTAACAATGCTTGAATACGAGTTTCCCAGACGTGCCAAGAAATGAAGATCAGCGTAACGATACCTGAAATTCGTTGGAAGACGAACATCCAGTTACGGAAATAGCCGTAAGATACCGCATTGTTCTTAGCTGTAAATGCAATATATAAGCCATATATAGCATGGTACAGTATAGGTAAAAAGATGATGAAAATTTCTAGCGCATACCGGAATGGAAGGAGCTCCATAAAGCCTGCAGCTTTGTTAAAAGCCTCTGCTCCCCTTGTTGCAAAGTTGTTTACAATTAAATGTTGCGTCAAAAAGACACCAACCGGAATGACCCCCATTAATGAGTGCCACTTACGAAACGTATACTCGCGGCCTTTCATGTCCCCATTACCCCCTTGAATGTTTGACTGCTGTTTTCAGATTAATTTACAACAATAATGTTTTTTCACTATTGGCATAAGAAAAACTGAAAAAATTATTCAAAATATTTCAGCATAATTTGATAACAAGTTCATTTTACCCCTATTTTTGTCGAAGCGTCAAGAAAACGTATACATAATTTGCACATAATTTGCATATAATTTGCCAATTCTTTTTTTTTCTTATATATTCAGATTTCCCCAAAGAAAAATCTATTTTTATAAATGAAAAATGTTATATAATAATCCCTATAGAAAGAGGGGAATATTGTGAGCAAAAATACAATCGATATAACATCTTTAGAAGATGTTTCATTGAACGCCTTCGCTTATGAATTGCTACGTGAAGAATTACTACCTGATTTAATTGGTAACGATTTAGATGGTATTTTATACTGGGCCGGTAGAAACCTTGCGAGAAAATATCCGCTAGAAACAATTGAAGAAGTCATTCAGTTTTTTGAAAAAGCTGGTTGGGGCACTTTAAGCATCATTGAACATAAACGTCGTGAAATGCAGTTTCAACTTAAAGGTACACTTATTACTGAGCGTCAAAAACAAAAAAGACATTCATCTTATCAATTAGAAGCTGGATTTATCGCCGAGCAAATTCAAAGACAAAGAAACGTCGTTGCAGAGTCCTATGAGGAACAGAAAAAGCGTTCAGACTCTATTACATTTCTTGTTAAATGGGATATAAAAGATCTCATTGAAGTGTAGCATCTACTTACAGTCAACTAGACATATAAGTTTAGTTGACTTTTTTGTATATTCATTTAGGTGCGTTTATTTTAAATCTTCAGAAATTACACCAAAAAACAGAAGACGTTGTAAACTACAACGTCTTCTTATCTGTTAAATAAGTATAAATCATCTCTGCAACATTTTTCGGCATACCTGCTTCGACAAATTCCGATATGGAAGCTTCTTTCATCTTTTTTAATGAACCAAAATGTTTTAGCAATACCTTTTTTCGTTTATCGCCGATTCCTGGAATATCATCCAATGCTGATTGAATGACCGATTTCCCGTGCAACTGGCGATGGAATGTAATTGCAAATCTATGCACTTCATCTTGAATGCGTTGCAATAAATAAAATTCTTGGCTATTCCTCTCAAGCATCACAGGTTCAGGCGGATCTCCAATGATTAAATGTGATGTTTTATGTTTGTCATCTTTTACAAGCCCTGCCATCGGAATATATAAACCGAGTTCGTTCTCCAGAACATCACTTGTAGCGGCCAGATGGCCTTTTCCACCATCAATAATGATTAAATCTGGTAAAGGTAAATTCTCTTTAAGCGCCCTCGTATAACGGCGTCTTACAACTTCCCTCATAGATTCGTAATCATCAGGACCTTGAACCGTTTTAATTTTATATTTCCGATATTCTTTCTTTGCTGGTTTCCCATCGATAAAAGCAATCATTGCGGAAACGGGATTTGTCCCTTGAATATTCGAGTTATCAAACGCTTCAATACGATATGGTGTTTCAATGCCCAGCTGCTTCCCTAAATTATCAATGGCTTTAACCGTCCGCTCTTCATCACGTTCAATTAAGTGAAATTTCTCTTCTAGTGCAATTTTTGCGTTTTTATTTGCTAATTCTACAAGGTCTTTTTTCTTCCCACGCTTCGGCTGTGTCGCTTCAACTTCTAAAAAGCGCTCTACTAATTCTGAATCTATACTTCCTGGAACAACAATTTCCTTCGGCTTGAAATGACTACTGTTTTCATAAAATTGACCGATAAAAGTTAAAAATCCCTCTTCTGGTTCATCATAAATTGGGAACATAGAAACATCACGTTCAATTAGCTTTCCTTTTCGAACGAAGAAAACTTGAACACACATCCACCCTTTATCAACTGCATATCCAAACACATCACGATCCACTAAATCACTCATAATCATCTTTTGCTTTTCCATAATTGCATCAATATGAGCAATTTGATCTCGCAACTCTTTCGCCCGTTCAAATTCTAGCTTTTCTGAAGCCTCATACATCTTCGTTTCTAATTCTGAACGAATTTCTTTATGCCCACCGTTTAAGAATTTAATAATTTCATCAACAATTTCTTTGTTTTGCTCATCCGTTACTTCTTTCACACAAGGTGCTAAACATTGACCCATATGATAATACAAGCAAACTTTATCTGGCATATTTGAACATTTACGAAGTGGATACATACGATCTAATAATTTCTTTGTTTCATGTGCCGATTGCGCATTTGGATAAGGCCCAAAGTACTTTCCTTTATCCTTTTTTACATTTCGCGTAATGAGTAAGCGCGGCTGTTTTTCAGCTGTAATTTTAATGAAAGGATATGTTTTATCATCTTTTAATTGAATATTATATTTTGGATCATATTTTTTTATTAAATTTAACTCTAAAATAAGAGCCTCCAAATTTGAGGAAGTCACAATATATTCAAAATCAACAATTTCTCCAACAAGCCGAAGTGTTTTCCCATCATGCGAACCAGTAAAGTACGAGCGCACACGATTTTTGAGTACCTTTGCTTTTCCGACATATATAACCGTTCCCTGCTTATCCTTCATTAAATAACAACCAGGTTGATCGGGCAAAATTGCTAACTTCTCTTTTAAATGCTCGTGCACTCGTCTCCCTCCATTTCTACATGCTTATGCTTATCATTTTTATTTTCACATAAAAACATACTATGCCAAAACACCCAACATACGTTCTTTTATTGTAACGGAAAGGTTGTAAAAAAGAAAATAAAAAAGCTACCAAATGGTAGCTTCTTTATTTTAGAAGTGTTTAGAAACTAATTCTACTAACGCTTCTTTCGGTTTATATCCTAACGCTTGATCAACTACTTTACCGTCTTTTAATACGAAAAGAGCTGGAATGCTCATTACTTCGAATTGACGAGCAGTTTCTTGGTTTTCATCAACGTCCACTTTTACTACTTTTACTTTCTCGCCTAACTCTGAATCGATTTCCTCTAATACAGGAGCGATCATTTTACAAGGTCCGCACCAAGGCGCCCAGAAATCTAATAGTACAACACCTTCGCTAGTTTCAGCTGCGAAGCTTTGGTCATTTGCATTTATAATTGCCATTTTATTTCCTCCTTCAAGTATATTCTACCAAGAGTATATCATTAACTTTTATACGTGGCGAATATTATGTATCGTTATGTATTGTAACAAAAAAATGTTCCTTTATACTATATAAAAATATGGATGAAATACTAAAAAGATGAGAGACAGGGGATCTCTCACCTTTTTCTATATATAGGGGTACTTCACTTGGAACTCAAGGGTACTCAAATCATGAATGTACTTTTAACTTTTTAAACTCTTCTGTTAAAAGAGGTAATACTTCAAACAGATCACCGACAATACCATAGTCAGCTACTTTGAAGATACTAGCTTCTGGATCTTTATTAATCGCAACAATTATTTTTGAATTAGACATACCAGCTAAATGCTGAATCGCACCAGAAATCCCGCATGCAATGTATAGGTCTGGTGTAACAACTTTACCTGTTTGACCAATTTGTAATGAATAATCACAGTACTCAGCATCACAAGCACCACGAGATGCTCCAACAGCGCCGCCTAGTAAGTCAGCTAATTCTTTTAACGGTTTAAATCCTTCTTCACTCTTCACACCACGTCCACCAGCTATAATAACTTTCGCTTCAGAAAGATCAACACCTTCTGCAGTTTTACGGACAACATCTTGAATGATTGTACGTAAATCTTTCACATCAACTGCAATAGAAGACACGTCAGCTGTGCGAGACTCGTCTTTTTCAAGAGTTGCAATGTTATTTGGACGCACTGTCGCAAATAATATACCATCTGTTACAATCTTCTTCTCAAATGCTTTACCAGAGTAAATCGGACGAGTGAAGATAACATTTCCACCTTCAACTTCTAAAGCCGTTACGTCAGAAATTAAACCAGCTTCTAATTTCGCTGCTAATTTTGGTGATAAATCTTTACCAAGTGCCGTATGTCCAAATACAATGCCTTCTGGCTTTTCTTCAGCATATACAGCTAAAAACGCTTGTGCATATCCATCAGATGTATATGATTTTAATTTATCATTTTCAACTGTCACAACGCGATCTACACCGTAATGAATCAATTCATTTGCAAAAGAGGCAACGCTGTCTCCAACTAGAAGACCTACCACTTCACCGCCTTCTGCAATTGTTTTTGCTGCTGCTACCGCTTCAAACGAAACGTTACGTAGCGATCCATCACGAACTTCACCCATTACTAATACTTTACGAGCCATAGATTTTCCCTCCTGCATATATAATTTCGTATTTTATTAGATTACTTTCGCTTCTGTATGGAGCAACGATACAAGTTCTTTTACTTGATCTTGCAGCTCGCCTTGTAACACTTTTCCTGCATCTTTCTTAGGAGGCAAATAGATTTCAATTGTTTTTGTTTTTGCTTCCACATCATCTTCTTCTAAATCTAAATCATCTAATTCTACTTCTTCTAGTGGCTTCTTCTTCGCTTTCATAATACCTGGAAGTGATGGATAACGCGGTTCATTTAAACCTTGTTGCGCTGTTACTAGAAGAGGTAATGATGATTCAATTACTTCTGTATCCCCTTCAACATCACGCTCAATCTTCACATTTGTACCATCAATTTCAAGCTTCGTAATCGTCGTTACGTATGGGATATTTAACGCTTCAGCTACTCGTGGACCAACTTGTCCAGATGCACCGTCAATCGCAACGTTCCCGCCTAAAATTAAATCGATTTCTTTATCTTTTAAATATTCAGCAAGCACTTTTGCTGTTGTAAATTGGTCACCATTCTCAACATCATCTTCAATGTTAATTAGTACCGCTTTATCGCAGCCCATCGCTAATGCTGTGCGAAGTTCTTTTTCACTATCCTCGCCACCAACTGTTATAACAGTAACTTCTCCACCTTGTGCATCTCTTACTTGAATCGCTTCTTCAATCGCATATTCATCGTAAGGGTTGATGATGAATTCCGCTTCGCCATCGTAAATTGCACCGTTTTTAATTACGATTTTTTCTTCTGTATCAAATGTTCGTTTCATGAGTACGTAGATGTTCATTCCATTTACCCCCTTATTTTTCAGAAAGATTCTATCAATTTTAAAATTCTGTTAATTTTTATTAAAAAAATAATTGGACTACCTACCACTAAATGAAGGCCTACGTTTTTCTAAAAACGCTGCTACGCCTTCTCTTCCATCTTCACTCGTAAATACTTCACCAAAAATCTGTGATTCACGCTGTACACCTTCATAATAATGAGACGATTTTGTCGTTTGTAATAACTCTAGCACAGCACGAGTTGTTGCTGGGCTTTTTCCAGCAATCTGTTTTGCAATTTTAAGCGTATCTTCTAAAATGGATTCTTCAGAAAACACTCCGTTAACAAGTCCCCATTGTAATGCTTCTGCACCAGTAATTGGTGTACTTGTTAACATCATTTCACAAGCTTTCGCTTTACCAACATAACGTGGTAAGCGCTGTGTACCTGCAAAACCAGGAATTAATCCAAGTGTTAATTCAGGTAAACCAAGCTTTGTACTTTCAGTTACAAAGCGCATGTGGCAAGACATAGCAAACTCAAGGCCGCCGCCAAGTGCCGCTCCATGAATTGCCGCAATAACTGGTTTTGAGCATTTTTCAACACGCTCAAACGTAACTTGTCCAAGCTGTGCTAACTCTGTTGCTTGCTTCGCTTCAGTAACAGATGTAAATTCTTTAATATCTGCCCCTGCTGAGAAAAAGCGTCCTTCACCATGTAAAACAACAACACGAATGTTATCATCCTTTTCCACTTGATCGATTAATTCAGTAACGTCATGCATAACTTGTGAAGACATCGCATTAGCTGGCGCATGATTTAACGTCGCCACCGCGATATGATCTTCAACTTTTACAGATAGGAATTTCAACATGATCCCTCCCATTATTGACGATAACCACAAGCTGCAATAAGTAGCCCATGTACCGTTTTTGAAAGTGCGACCAGATCATACTTATGATCGCTCATTACCCAATTGGTCACAACTTCATCTACTGTTCCAAAGATCATTTGTCTTGCCACGCGAACGTTTAAATCCGCCTGAAATTCACCTTGCTTTATACCTGTCTCTAAAATCTCATCCATAACTTGTAAGTAGCCTTTTAATACTTCATTTATTTTAAGGCGCAAGTCTTGATTGGACTGCCTTAGCTCTAATTGCGTAACGATAGCAAGAGGATCATTTTGTGACAACAGCAAGAAGTGCGTTTCTACCAACATGAATAACTTCGCTACAGCGCTTTCAATTCCTGCTATTTTTTGACGAATTGTTTCAACAAATTCTCCCATCTTCTCTTGGAATAAGGATATTAATATATCTTCTTTATTTTTAAAATATAAATAAATCGTGCCATCAGCTACCCCAGCTTGCTTTGCAATTTTAGAAACTTGCGCTTGATGGTATCCATTCTCCGCAATCACAATGACTGCAGCATCAATAATCTGATTGTATTTCGGTCTATTTTTCTTCACTTTACTGTCCCCTTCAAGAAGATGACTGAATGAATAGTCATTCATATTCTTATAATACTGACTATTTAGAAAAGTGTCAATCCTATTTTTTCAAAAAGAAAGGGCCTTAGCCCGTTTGCTCATCCTCATTCTTTCTCTTCTCTTCATCTATTAGGACACGGCGTAAAATTTTTCCGACTGTCGTCTTCGGCAACTCACTTCTAAACTCATATACCTTCGGAACTTTGTAAGCTGCTAAATATTTACGTGCAAACTGATCTAATTCTTCTTCAGAACACTCAGTTCCTTCTTTCAAAACAACAAACGCTTTTACAGTTTCCCCTCGATACGGATCAGGAACACCGATTGTTACCACTTCTTGCACCTTTTCGTGTTCATATAAAACTTCTTCTATTTCACGAGGATATACGTTAAAGCCACTAGCAACGATCATATCTTTCTTACGATCTTTCACATAGAAAAAGCCATCCTCATCCATGTATCCTACATCACCTGTATGGAGCCAGCCATCTTGCAGTACAGCTGCCGTTTCTTCTGGCTTATTCCAATACCCTTTCATAATTTGTGGGCCCTTTACAACAATTTCACCAATTTCACCTGGAGGTAATGACTCTCCTGTTTCAAGTGACATGATGATTGCCTCTGTATCCGGCCACGGTACCCCAATACTTCCCGGCACACGCTTTTCCCACAAAAAATTCCCATGTGTAACTGGTGATGACTCCGTTAATCCATAACCCTCTACTAATTTACCACCTGTAACTCTCTCAAACTCCTCCTGCACTTCTACAGGAAGCGGCGCAGAACCACTAATACAAGCCTGAATTGAAGAAATATCATATTCTTTTAAAAGAGGACTATTTAATAGAGCAATATAAATGGTTGGTGCTCCTGGAAATAGTGTAACTTTATGTTTCTTAATTGCTTCAAAAACCATTTTCATATCAAACTTCGGAATAAGCACCATTTTATATCCTTGCATAATACTTAAATTCATTACAGCTGTCATCCCGTACACATGAAAAAACGGAAGAACACCAAGAATTACCTCTTCTCCTTCTTTACAATTATATAACCAATGCGCTCCCATTAAAGTGTTCGAAACGAGGTTTTTATGCGTTAACATAACCCCTTTTGGAAACCCTGTCGTTCCCCCTGTATACTGCAAAAGGGCTAGATCATTTTCAGGATCACATGGAACTTCAACATCAGCATTACTTTCTCTTTCTACCGATTTCCAAAGATGAATCGTTTCGCTTTCCGACACATTCACAACAAGATTTGCCTGCTTTTTTTGTACAAATGGATAAAGTAAATTTTTAGGGAATGGTAAAAAATCTGCAATACGGGTTACGATAATATGCTCAAGCTTTGTTGCAGTTTGAACATTAGTAACTCTCGGAAACACTAAATCCAGGCAAAGAATAGCTTTTGCCCCTGAGTCATGAAGTTGGTACTCAAGCTCTCTTTCTGTATAAAGAGGATTCGTTTGTACAACAATCCCCCCCGCAAGCAAAGTACCATAATAACCAATTACAGATTGCGGACAATTCGGTAACATAATCGCAACTCTATCGCCTTTTTCAATACCAAGCCTTTGAAGGTAATTCGCAAATTTCTTTACCTTGTCATGGAAATCTGAAAATGTAACATCTTTACCTAAAAAGTGAAGCGCTTTCTTTTCTGGATAACGAGCAGCCATTTTCTCTAAATATCCATGAAGTGGCTGAATATCATATGAAATCGTACCTGGGATTTCCTCTGGATAACTCTGCAACCAAGGTTTTTCCACTCTCATTCCCCCTTCCAATACTTGTGAAAATAAATGAATGTTCATTCATGATGGTTGTTTTCATTATATTATAGTCGTAACATCGTTACAATCATAATATTCTGACTTTTTATAACTATGCTTTACTTCCTTAACTTCTTATTATATGTAGAAACTCTCCTAATTTTAAAAGAATAAGAGAGTTCACGTTACTTAGCTTAATCTTATAATCGTTAAAACTGCACCAGGTGTAGTCGTTGATAATGTGGCAACAGCTAACAATCCAAACAACTGCAAACTAATTGCACTCCCCGCTGCAAGAGTCGTAATAATTGTTGCACTAAATGAAGTCGTTGCTAATGCAGGAGAGTTGATAGTCCCAGCAAGCGGTGCCCCATTAATTGTAATTCGCGAACTAACTAATAATGAAGCTGTTATATTAATTGTATATGAAATATAATAATTCCCTGCATTTGCGGCCGTAAATACTGTGTTCCCCCCCGACACTGTAATTCCTGGACCGATATTCTGATTATTTGGAAGTGGGACATTTGTCCCACCAAGTAATACTGATATTGCCGTACCCGATGTATTATTCGCAAATGCATACGTTGCCGTGATACTTGTACCTGTTACTCCCGTCGCTCCTGTTTCACCTGTTGCTCCTGTTGCTCCCGTTACTCCCGTTACTCCCGTTGCTCCTGTTGCTCCTGTTGCTCCCGTTGCTCCTGTCGCTCCCGTTGCTCCTGTTGCTCCTGTTG
>NZ_NADT01000018.1:712650-1030047 GCF_003264205.1 Bacillus sp. SRB_8
TTGCTCCTGTTGCTCCTGTTGGACCCGTTGGACCGAGCTTAGGAACTGTCCCATCGCAACTAAAACAGCACGAATCAACATGTAAACCATTTTGATTATTACATCCACAATATCCATTTGCATTATTACTCCATAAAGACATGTTGACCCTCCTTCGTGTTCGATCTTTTAAGTAAGCCCACTAATTAAAAATATTTTTCTAATAAAAATCAGTTTTTATTTTCCTTATCAACTACCCGCTCTGGAACAAACCTTTTATAAACAAAGTTTTTTTCCTTACATTCTAATAAATATTACATGCAATACGCTCTCCTTTCGCTTGTACTTTCGCCTTCCTCATTAAAGGAATTTCAGCTCCTTCAACCTTGATACACGTATGCATTTCAATACGATATATTAAAATCCGTATAAATCGTTATTTTTAGTCAAAATTTCAAAAAAATATTGACACTTAAAACGCCCTCATAGTATGATTTGGGTGTTGTAATTGATAACGATTTTCAATATCGTACATATTGCAAATAAAACATTTTATTTTGGGGCAGAAGATGAAGAAAATTTTCAGTATTTTCATAGTAGTTCTTCTATTCGCTGTTGGATGCGGGCAGCAAAAAGAGGAGAAAAAAGAAACAAAGACAGACGATAAGAAACAAGCTATAACAATTAAACACGCTGAAGGGGAAACAAAGTTAGATAAACCAGCGAAAAAAGTTGTTGTACTTGAGTGGGTATATTCAGAAGACTTATTAGCGCTTGGTGTTCAGCCAGTAGGGATGGCAGACATTAAGAATTATAATAAATGGGTAAATACAGCAACAAAACCAGGTAAAGATGTTGTCGATGTAGGAACACGTCAACAACCAAACTTAGAAGAAATTAGCCGTCTAAAACCAGATTTAATTATCACAGCTTCATTCCGTAGTAAAGCTATTAAAAACGAATTAGAGCAAATCGCTCCTACAGTTATGTTCGATCCATCAACAAGCAATAACGATCACTTTGCTGAAATGACAGAGACATTTAAACAAATTGCAAAAGCAGTTGGAAAAGAAGAAGAAGGTAAAAAAGTATTAGCTGATATGGATAAAACATTTGCAGATGCAAAAGCGAAAATTGACAAAGCAGACTTAAAAGATAAAAACATCGCAATGGTACAAGCATTTACAGCTAAAAACGTACCAACATTCCGTATATTGACTGACAATTCTACAGCTTTACAAGTTACAAAAAAATTAGGTTTAACAAACACTTTTGAAGCTGGGAAATCAGAGGCAGATGGTTTCAAACAAACAACTGTAGAATCATTACAAAGTGTACAAGATTCAAACTTCATTTACATTGTAGCGGATGATGATAACATTTTTGACACGCAACTAAAAGGTAACCCCGCTTGGGAAGGGTTAAATTTCAAAAAAGAAGACAAAATGTATAAATTAAAAGGCGACACTTGGATTTTCGGTGGTCCTGAGTCTGCAAAATCTTTAGCAACACAAGTAGCTGATGTAATGACAGCGAAGAAGTGATTACACGATGAATAGCTTACAACATACACTTCGAGCAAGTCTTGTATTCGGAGGAGGAGCAGCTCTCTTGCTCCTCCTTTTCTTTATTCATATTGGACAAGGACAAGCAAATATTTCCTATAGTATGATTATCGATGCTCTTATCTCACCGAACCAATCGCTAGAGCATCAAACTTTAATCATGCTTCGATTACCTAGAGCTGTAATCGCCATTTTAGCTGGAGGGGCTCTTGCTGCATCTGGGGTCATTTTACAAACGTTAACGAAAAATCCACTTGCTGAATCCAGTACAATGGGTATTCATTCTGGTGCATATTTCTTTCTAGTAGCGGCTACAATTTTCTTACCGAAAGGTCTGCAAGTTAACTCCCTTCTTTTCACATTTATCGGCGGTGCTATTACTGCTTTATTTGTATACCGTATTTCTGGTGGAAAAAAGGGAACCCCACTTAGAATGGCACTAGCTGGTATGGTTGTTACATTAATGCTTTCTGCCTTTACCGGAACGATGCAGCTTTTCTATGAAAATGAAACAGCAGGTTTATTTTTATGGGGAGCTGGATCTCTTATTCAAAATAACTGGAATGGCGTTCAATTCGCTTTTCCATTTATCATTATTTCTTTCCTAGTTTTACTATTCATGTCACGTAAGCTTAATGTCCTCTTACTCGGCGATGATGTAGCTGTTTCACTTGGAGAGAAAACCGCAGTAACACGGTTTATTGCATTCATCGCCGCAATCTTTTTAACAGCAGTAATTGTAACTGTTGTTGGACCGATTGGGTTTGTCGGCTTAGTTGCACCACACTTAATGCGCCTTATTGGTTATCGACAACACTTTACCCTCCTTCTCTCCTCTTTCTTATGGGGAGCAATATTATTACTAGGAGCAGACGTTGTTGGTAGATTAATAGATCCAACTGGTGCAGAATTACCTGTCGGGGCAGTTACAGCAATGATTGGATCACCTTGGCTTATTTATTTAGTGTATCGCATGATGAAATCGAAACAATATATGAATGATAACGGCGCAAATGCAGCTGGAGCTAGTTCTCGTTATTACTCTTATAAAAAGGTAATCATTATCTCTATCACACTTTGCATTGTGACGATTGCTCTTGGTGTTACAATCGGTAGCAATTCTTATATCGAAAGCATTACAAATGCCATAACAGGACAATTAACACAATTTGATAAAAATATGATGATGAACCTTCGTTTACCAAGAATGCTCGTTGCTGCTATTGCCGGAGCATGCCTTGCAATAAGCGGGCTTGTTTTCCAAGGAATATTACGAAACCCACTTGCCGATCCTTCTATTATTGGTATTTCATCGGGAGCTGGTGTTGGTGCTTTAACTATTATGTATGTCTTTCCCGCACTTCCTGGTTTCTTCCTACCAATTGGTGCATTTATTGGTGGACTACTTGCAGTTGGAATTGTCCTCTTCTTCTCATGGAAATCAGGATTTAGCCCAACAGCTCTTGCTTTAATAGGAATTGGCATTTCCGCGCTCGGCTCAGCGATTATTCAAATCTTTATCGTTAGAGCAAATTTGAATGTTGCTGCGGCCTTAACATGGTTGTCAGGCAGTACGTATGCAAGAGGATGGAATCACTTAGAAAATATCATTCTATATCCATCTCTTATTCTTATACCAATTATCTTTTTCTTAATGAAACAACTTGACGTTCTTGTACTTGGAGATGATTTAGCAACCGGACTCGGGCAGCCTGTAAATAAAACGCGTCTTGCTCTAATTGTGTTAGCGACACTACTTGCATCAATTAACATTGCTGCTGTCGGTACAATTGCCTTTTTAGGTCTTGTTGCACCTCACTTAGCACGAATCGTCGTTGGTATGAATCATCAAAGACTATTCGTTTGTTCAGCACTGTTTGGAGCAATCCTTCTTTCCCTTGCTGATTTACTCGGACGAACGATTGCATATCCGAAAGAAATCCCTTCTGGCCTTGTCGTTGCTGTACTTGGAGCACCTTATTTCTTATGGTTGATGAGGAAGAGTGGGAAGAAGGTTGGTTAAAAAAAGAGGCTTCTTAATATGAGAAGCCTCTTTTTTATTCGTTCTGATAGGTTAAAAGGAAACTATCTTTTTTTCACGAATGTAACCTATGAACATAACTAGGAGGGATAAATGTGTACCAAACTATTGAAGGTTTTCTACAATCATGGACATACGAGGCTGAGTCTACTCAAAAGATGCTCGATGTATTAACTGATGAATCTTTATCACAGGAAATTGCACCTGGGCACTGGACTTTAGGGAGAGTCGCTTGGCATATCGTTACAGCACTTCCTGTTATGCTATCAGGGACAGGACTTAAGTTTGAAGGAGAAACGAAAGATTATCCTGTACCAACTTCAGCAAAAACAATTGCAGATGGGTATCGCAAAGTGAATACGGCTTTTATTGAAGCACTTCAAAGTGAGTGGACTGATAAAGACTTAGCTACTATTAATAACTTCTTTGGTCGTCCTATGCCGAATTCTATATTTTTAATGACACTCATCAATCATCAAAATCACCACCGCGGACAGATGACTGTTTTAATGCGTCAAGCTGGCTTAACAGTCCCTGGCGTTTATGGTCCTGCAAAAGAAGAATGGGCTGCTACTGGAATGGAAGCTCCCCAAATGTAACGACAGAAAAAGACAAGGTGTTTATGCACCTTGTCTTTTTCTGTAACTTGTTTCATGTGAAACTATTTTCTACTAAATGGTATTTTATGAGAAAATACGTTAAGATAAATTCATATTAATTGGAGGGAACTAAATTGAATACAAAAAACAAAAAAATAACAATAAGAACTCTCTTACTAACTTCTATCATTGGAGTTATCAGTGTATCTCTTTACTTCACAAATTATGGTACCCCTTGGGAAAAACAAACAGCAATTGCAGAATCAAAAAATTATATTACAAAATACTTTAATCTAGATGCGGAAGTCAAAAATACTTCTTACGATGCTAAAATGGATAGCTATGCAATCTCCTTTGAAACAAGTGCAGATGGAGAGTTTACTATCGAATATAAAAGTCCTAATAACTTTAATATTTCTCCAGGAGTGCAAGAGTATTTAAGCAAACACTCCAAATTTACAGAGTAGTAACGAAGCATACATATACAAAAAAGAGTTGGTATAACGCTAACTCTTTTTTACGTATTCTTGTCATACTGTTATATCTTCCTTCTCTATATTTTTAATTCCGTAATATGCAATCGCAACTCCAATCGCTGCAAATGTGAATTGAAGAGGAAGAAACGTCGCTATAGGAAATATGGACGGGTTATTAATTGCGATTAATACAACGATAATAGAAGAAACGATTGTAGCTGGCACAGAACGTTTACGCATCCCGAAATATAGAGGAATTAAGCTTATTCCTGCCGTGGCAATGGCTAAAGGAATAAGATTTATCCCTTCTTGAATCAATTGATCTACTGTGAATGAATTAGGAAGAATTGAAAAATAACTATCTATCCCAAAGAAAATTCCTACTACTAAAATGTTCGATAAAATAACTGTTATAAATGTTAATGTCGCTGTAATAGCCAACTTACTAGCCATCATTTTCTTTCGGTTAATTGGATAAGAAAACATGAGTAGTATTGTTTTACTTTTATATTCATCAATTATTAACTTGGCTATTAGTACGCCACCAAAAATAATAAATGTTGCTCTTACTAACGCACTAGCCATCGACAAAATTATCTGCGGATCCCTTATTTTTGGATCCCCTTCTATTTGAGCAACGATACTAACGAAGATTAGTAGTGCCAGTATAACGATATTCGCAATAACCGCTCTCTTCACATACCATCCGAGCTTAAACTTCTTCAATTCTAGCTTCATAAGACGTAGCATGATAGTCCTCCTTTCATGTAAGCCACTGAAATTAACTTAAAATTGCAATTACTATTATTTTTTCACTATTCATACCCCAGTTCGTTGTTGTTTTAAGCTTGCTTCACGCCACATCAATCTTGTCGATTTTACGATATGAAAGATAACTAATAAAAATCCCTAATAAACAGAGCACTATTGGGATAGCGATAAAATTAAACATACTTACTTGACCGTTTCCAGAACCAAAGTTACTACTAATTAGCATCCCAATTATTACTGCAGAAGTAATTGTTGTCGGTGTCGATTTCTTTCTCATCCCAAAAAATAAAGGAATTAAACTTATACCAGATATCATAAATGCATTTATAAAAGTAGCTGGAACGATAGCTATTATTTCACCTATCGTAGCTGGCGTTTCAATCAGCCCCATCATTGGACTCACAAAATATACGAGTAAACTAATACTGAAAGTAGCGATAATCGTGCTCACAAAACAAAAACAAAAAACAATTGTTAATTTCGCCCTCATTAGCATTTTTCTTTGCAGTGGGTACATAAACAATAGTTGTATTGTTTTGTTCTTATACTCATCAATTATTAAACGTGATAAAATGACCGAACTAAAAATAATGAATGTTATCCTAATAACAGTGTTTATTAAAACCATTTGTTGCGTGAAGTCAGAGAATAGCCCATCTACCTCGTCTTTCGCTCCCAACGCCATGAGGTTTACTACGGTGAAAATTGCTATAATACAAATTGCTACACTTTTAAAATAACTAGATAATTGATGTTTCTTCCATTCAAGCTTCATTAATTTAAACATGTAAACCATGCCTCCATTCCTTATATAACTGCCTCTACGCTACTAACATTCTAATTCCAGCAGTAACTACGCTTAACATTCCTATCACTAATAAAATTAAAATCCATTTCCGCTCAGGTTTTCTATAATATAAAATCCCACTTATGAACATTACGATCAATCCACTTACTATATTCACTAACAATCCATTAAGCATGAATGCCCTCTCCATCCATTACATTTAAGAAATACTCCTCTAAAGAACTATGTTTCTTATTAATACTTTCAATTTCTACATCGTTCATAATGAGTGCTTTTGAAATGGCTTGCTGCGTCGCCTTCAATTCATACACACGAATCATGTTTCCACTCATTATTTTGTAATTTTTTATAGCGAGTTTATCTTCTAAAATATAAGCTGCACGCTTCACATCAGGAACAGTGATTTCAATGTACTCTGTTTGTTTTCCGTTAATACTCTTCATCGAAACTTCTTTTATTAGTTTTCCATTTTGAATCACACCAATTGTATCTGCCATTTGTTCCATCTCACCTAAAATGTGACTAGAAATTAATAACGTAATGCCATATTCTTTGCAAAGCATTTTAAATAAGTCTCGTAACTCTTTAATACCAATTGGATCTAAACCATTAATCGGTTCATCTAAAATGAGTAATTCTGGCTTTGTCATGATCGCCCTTGCAATACCAAGTCGTTGTTTCATTCCTAATGAAAAATCTTTTACTTTTTTATTATCTATACCGTGCAGTTTCACTAAATTTAAAGCATGATCAATTGCGTTTTTATCGTAATATCCCATATATTCACAATGTAATTCTAAGTTTTCCTTCGCCGTTAATTTATCATAAAAGATTGGATATTCAATAATTGTCCCCATTCTTTTTAATACTTCATAAGATGTGTCTGTTAACTTCTCACCGAAAATTTCAATATCACCGCTCGTCGGTTTTATTAAATTTGTAATCATTTTCATAATCGTTGTTTTACCCGCGCCGTTCGGTCCTAAAAAGCCGTAAATCTCTCCTTTTTTCACATGCATATTAACACTAGAAATAACTTCTTTCCCTTTAAACACTTTCGTTAACTGGTTCGTTTTTAATATATATGTCATGTCACTTTCCCCTTTCGCACTGCTCTATATTTCTATAATAGACAACGGAAATCTCTTTTTTCTTACCCGTTCCTTACAAATTCCTTACGTTCAAAAAAGCTTGTAGAATCTACTTCTCTACAAGCTAAAACTGCATCTTTGTTAATACAACTGTAAAAACCGTTTTTTCATACGGCTTACTAGAAAGATAAATTTCTCCATCCATCGCTTCCACAAGCCTTTTCGTAATCGTTAACCCTAGACCACTTCCTTGGTACAATCTATTTCTTGAATCTTCAAGTGTGTACATACGCTCAAACACTTTATCAATATGAGATTCATCAATTCCTTTTCCTTTATCCCATACGTCTATATACACACTCGTTTCATCATCTCTTAAAGTCATACCAATTGTCTTTCCATCGTCCCCATATGTAATCGCATTTGATATTAAATTATTCAATACCCTGCCTAATACTTCTACATTTCCAAGTGCATATATATTTCTTTCTGCTATATCAATATGGACATGAAAACCTTTCGTCGTCACTAAATCATAAAAAGATAAAATCTTCTCTCGGCAAACTTCATTCATATTTACTTTTGTCATCTCGATTGCTTTGTCACCGGATTCTAATTTTGCTAAATCAAAAAACTTATGAATCAGTTCCATCACTTCTAGTGTTTTTACATGCACCTTTTCGAATAATATTTGCTGCTCTTTCTCATTTATCGTTTTATCCTTATTTAACATTTCGGTATATCCAAGAATAACTGTTAGTGGTGTTTTCAAATCATGTGAAATATTTGAAAGCATTTTTCTCATCGAAATTTCCACTTTCGCATGATCTGCATTCGTTTTCTGTTTTGCATCTAATAAATGATTAATCGCCACTAATAACTTTTGCAATTCTAGATCATCTGTCATAATTAATAGCTTCTCACCAGTTTGTTCTTTTACAATTCGATTTAACTTCTCATACGTGTAGCGTAAATTCCTACTACTATTTTTCCTAATTTTATATTGCACGTAAATAACGATAAGCAATATAATAATCACCACTGTTAAAAATACAACCATACTACATCACTTCCAACTTATAGCCGATGCCCCATAATGTTTTAATATATTCTGGATTAGATGGATCACTTTCAATTTTCTCACGTAATCTTCTCATATGAACATTAATAACATTATCATCACCATAATATTCTTCATTCCAAACAAGCGTATATATTTGTGCTTTCGTAAAAACACGATTTTGATTCTTCACGAATAGCTTTAAAATCTCAAATTCTTTTAAAGTAAGTTTAAGCTGTCTTCCCTTTTTCTCCACAGTAAAATTAATTGGGTCAATTATTAAATCACCAATCTGAATCGCCTCATCTTTTGATTCCACAGCCGAATACTTTGTAGACCTCCGAATACCCGCTTTTACACGTGCAGCTAGTTCAATCATAGAAAACGGCTTACAAATGTAATCATCTGCTCCAAGTCCTAATCCAACAGCTTTATCAACATCTGTATCTTTCGCTGACATCATTAAAATCGGAACGGCACTTTTTTCTCGAATGATTCGCACAACCTCTAAGCCATCTAACTTTGGCATCATAATATCGAGGATAATCAAATCAAATGAACCTTTTAAAAATGCGTTAACTCCTTCTTCTCCATCAGATGCGATTGTAACTTGAAAACCTTCTTTTACTAAATATGTTTCAACCATCTCTTGAATTGAGATGTCATCTTCAACTAATAAAATATGATGTGACATATTTCTATCCCCTTTTTTAACAAACATTAACAATTTAATTGTATCGTAACGAATGAATGCTGGAAAGAATTATATGAATTTTCAAACCAACTTCCCTTCCTTCCTTAACAATGATATGATGAAATTCACTACGATTGTTCATAATTAACTTTATATAAAGGAGACTTATCATGTCAGAAAACAAAAAAGTAAGCTTAGCTGATTTAATGCGCGAACAACTTGCGAAGAAAAAGCAAGGAAATGGAAACGGCTCAAATAATGGAAGTCAAAGTCAAGAAACGAAAAAATTACAAAACCAACAAACGAAGAAAACAAACAACCAACGTAGACGTACAGGTGTATAAATGAACGGGCAAAAACGATCTAACATTTCATCAGGTCTTGAAGTCGATATTGTATTAAAACAAGATCAACGTACAGGTAAGCTAACAAAAGGAATTGTAAAAGATATTTTAACGAACTCACCTTCACATCCGCACGGCATTAAAGTAAGATTGCAAGACGGACAGGTTGGCAGAGTACAAAATATTATTCAATAAGAAAAGGAGCTCATTTAAACTTGAGCTCCTTTTCTTATTTTCATTAACCCTTAATTTTTTCGATGAAAACTACTTTTAAATAGTCTCCCTCTTTAAATTGATCAATTGTACGGAAATCTTCTGGTAAAGAATGTTCTTCTAATATTTTATATTTACCGTTCATTTCTTTAAATGCTGTATCGATAAAGCCATTAAACTTTTTCATATCGAATGCGCTACAATTTGTAGAAGCAACGATAATACCGTTATTTTCTGTAATGGCAATTGTTTCTTTTAATAAGTTTTTATAATCTTTCGCCGCACTGAACGTATATTTTTTCGAGCGTGCAAAGCTTGGGGGATCAAGTACAACCATATCAAATTTCATCTTTTTCTTAGCTGCATATTTGAAATACAGAAATACATCTTCTACAATAATATCTTGTGCTTCATAATCAATTTCATTTACACTAAACTGCTCAATCGTTTTACTTAAACTACGATTTGCAAGGTCCACACTTGTTGTTTTACTTGCACCGCCAAGCGCTGCAAATACAGAGAAAGCCCCAGTATAAGAGAACATATTTAAAACCGTTCTTCCTTTTGCATATTTATCACGAATTTGTTTTCGAACGTTACGCTGATCTAAAAACACACCAACCATCGCCCCGTCATTTAAATATACAGCAAAGTTTACACCGTTCTCTTTTACGATAAGTGGGAACTCACCGCGCTCTCCTGCGACAAAATCATCACCTTCAATGTATTTCCCTTTCGTATCAAAACGCTTTTTCTCATAAATCCCTTTGAAATTTGCTACTTTTTGAAGTGCTGCTATAATCTCATCGCGGAAAGTATAAACCCCTTCACTATACCAACTTATTACGTAATAGCCGTCATAATAATCGATGATTAAACCACCAAGGCCATCGCCCTCACCATTCAGGGCACGAAATGCTGTTGTATCATTTGATTTATAAAAATCTTTTCGTTTATGTAAAGCAGATTTGATTTTACTTTCAAAGAAAGGTTGATTAATTTGCTCTTTCTCTTTTCTCGTTAAAATCCATCCATATCCTTTATTTTGTTTTCCATAATAGCCTTTTCCGATGAATTGGTTCTTCTCATCTACTACGTTGATGATTGTTCCTTCTTCACGTACATCATTTAAATTTTGAATAGCATCTTTTAAAATAAGTGGATATCCACTTTTAATTTCTTTTATAAACTTCGGTTTTATTTTTATAGTTACTTCAGATCGCATGTAATGTCTTCCTTTCCATTTGAATGCTTTCTAATTAGTAGGAAGCAATGTAAAAAACGAGGCTGAAAAAAGCCTCGTTTCACTATACCATATTATTGCTTTGCTAGTACAACTAGCTCATCTCCTGGTATAACCGCTATATATTTATACAATGTTGAAAAAGTAAGACTACCATCATCGTGACGAATAAATAATATTACATCCTCTGAATCGCTCTCTTCTTTATTAATTTTTTGTTCTTCCTCAACTTGTATCGTTTTAAATGTATAACCCTCTTCAATTTTTCTATCTAACTCTTCATAAATTTCATTTTGACCAAACAGTAAATGAGCTTTTTTCGAAAGAGAGATGCGTTCTTGCTCAATCTTTTCCACATCATGAATCGGAAGTAAAAATGTATTATGATGTCCAAACTGCGGTACATATGTGTTTGCGACTAATACATTGTAAGAATCCGTATCTGTAACTGAAATTAAGTATTCATACTGATTCATATCTACTTCAAATTGCAACTGCTCTGAGAGTACTTGGCCGTTATATGTATTAAGCCCTTTCACCTTTGCGCATTGCAAATGTTCTTCCGATACATCTACGATTAAGCTCGGAATCCCCATCTCTTTACAATGCATAGCGAATGCAGTTGAGAATGTACTAGCTCCTGAAATTAAAATACCTGGTGGCTGTGTATTCGCTAATCCTAATTTTTTTGCTAAAAATCCAATTGAAAATCCATGAGCACAAACGGTCGTAATTACGAGTGCAAATGTAAGTGCTGTTAATATAGAAGCATCTTTATACCCTTCTTGTAATAACTCCGTCGCAAAGTAACTTGAAACCGTTAATGCAACAATACCTCGCGGCGCAATCCAACCAACTAGCGCCCTTTCTGATCTTGTTAACTCTGTTCCGATTGTCGATACCCAAATTGATAAAGGACGAACAACAAATATCATCATAAGTACGAAGCTAATAATAGGCCAGCTAAAAATCTCCATAATCGTCGTTCTTGGAAGTGATGCTGTTAAGATGATGAAAACAGTCGATGTTAATAGTACGGAAATATTTTCGTTAAAATGACGAATATCACCGATAGAAGAAATATATTTCTTCATCCGTGCAAGTGTAATCCCCATTACTGTTACGGCTAGCATACCTGTTTCATGCATGACTTCATCTGCAATGCCGAAGCATAGTAATACCGTAACGAGCAAAATCGGTGCCTTTAATATTCTGGTACTTTCCCTTTTAAAATCATATAACTCATAAAAATACTAAACGCATACCCAAGTACCATTGCAAATAACGAACCTGCAAAGAAATATAGTAACGTATGTAAGTGTACATTTTCTTTCGTTAAGAAATTTACAATTTGAAAGGCGAATACAGCAAGTAATGCTCCAAACGGATCAACGATAATCCCTTCCCACTTTAAAATTGCAGCTGTCCTTGGCTTTAATCGTGCTTGGCGTAACAACGGAATAATTACAGTTGGACCTGTCACAATAAAAAGTCCTCCAATAATAAATGCAACCGCCCAATCTAATCCAGCGACGTAATGAGCTGCAAGTGAGCCAGCAATCCAAGCAATAAACGCACCAAACGTAACAATACGAAATACTGGTTTTGATAGTCCCCTCAGTTCACGTACATCTAAACTTAAACTACCCTCAAACAATATAATGGCAACAGAAAGTGATACGAGTGGACTAAAAACATCTCCAAGCACCTCTTTTGGATTAATAATACCGAAAACTGGACCAATTAATAATCCGGCAACTGCCATAACAACAATAGCAGGGAGCTGGAAGCGCCATGCAATCCATTGTGAGGTGATGCCTAGTGTAATAATAATAACGATACTAAGTAACAGTGATTCGACCATAATACCCTCCTTGTTCATAGTATTGCGAAAGCAAGGTATAAACCATACTTTGCTTATGTATATTTCTTATTTTGTTTTATTTTAATAATATATAACTTCATTAACTATATGGTCAAATTATTTATATAATAGTAAATTCATCCTTAATTCTACATTTATATGAAAATTACTATTGACAATGATAATGATTTTCATTATCATTTAATGTATATGAGTTCTTGAAAATAAAGGCTACATTTATAGGAGGAATAAACATGATTATTGTTACAAATACAACTAAAATTACAAAGGGAAATGGCCATAAATTAATTGAGCGTTTTAATAAAGTAGGTAAAGTCGAAACAATGTCAGGATTTTTAGGATTAGAAGTTCTTTTAACGCAAAATACAGTTGATTATGATGAAGTAACAATTAGCACTCGCTGGAATGCAAAAGAAGATTTCCAAGGTTGGACAAAGAGCTCAGCATTTAAAGATGCTCACTCACATCAAGGCGGGATGCCAGACTATATTCTTGATAATAAAATTGCTTACTATGATGTAAAAGTTGTACGTATGCCAATGGCTGCAGCACAGTAAGCATATTTCTTTTTTAAAGTATAGAATATGAAGAGTGTTACCACTTCTCATATTCTATACTTTTTTTATTTAATGTCTTTTTACTAGTTTCGCATGTACTACTAATCTTCCCGCTTCTGGATCAAGTGCATAGTCACACGTCGAAAGTGTTACGATTTGATCACTTTCTGTCACTTTTGTATCCGTTTTGTACAGCGATTTCCCTTGAATTTTCTCCAAAAATGATGTGTATTCCGTATCACTACTAAAATCCGTTTCAATGTAATAAAAATCAGTTGTTGTTGTATACACCGAAAACACTTCAAGATCATATCCTTCAAATAATGTATCGTAATATAATTTACGATGCGACATGAAGAAATCTTCATCCAACATTTTCTTTAAACTTCCAAACATAGAACCATCTTTCATACGGTGACCATATAAAATAGTATTTCGATTTTGAGATTTCACATCATTACGATAGTCCATAAAAATGCTTCCTGCTCTCATATCTTCACCTTTATAATTTCGAAATAAATAGTAATCATTGTCTTTTGCTTGAACGATTGGATAATTAATTTGTGTATCATCCATCGTAATCCATCCAACTATTTCTTGGTTAATTTGCTGCAGAACTTTGAACTGTTTACGTACTTCCCCGTCTTGTGATTGCTCTTCCATCGGACTTTTTTCATAAATGTTTTGTGCTTCGGCCATTACTTTACGATTTTCATAGTAATCCATGAAAATATCACCTAATTCATATACTGAATAGAAAAAGGTACCTAAAAAAACAACTGTAAGTATTCGTTGAAAAAAAGAATTCTTCTTCCTTTCTTTTTTGCTACTCAAATTATCACCTCAAAACGGATTGTTCGCATGTTTAAATACCCATTGGGACCATATACAATCCTGTATCTTCATCTTGCTTTACAACGACATCTACACCGTATATCGTCTTTATCATACTTTCTGTCACAACATCATTCGGCTTGCCTTTTGTAACAATTTCGCCGTCTTTCATAACAATGATATGATCACTATAGCGAATCGCCTGATTAATATCGTGTAATACCATAACGATTGTCAATCCTTGTGCTTCATTTAATTCTTTTACTAACTCTAATATTTCAAGTTGATAATAAATATCTAAATATGTTGTCGGTTCATCTAAAAAGAGCATTGGCGTCTTCTGAGCTAACGTCATGGCAATCCAAACACGCTGTCTTTCTCCACCAGATAAAGCATGAATTTCCTTATCACGTTTACTTAGCAAATTCGTACATGCTAAAGCCCTTTCTATTGCTTCTCTATCTTCATCAGTTTGCGAAGAAAATATATTTTTATGAGGCATACGGCCAAAGCTTGTTAATTTCTCTACCGTCATATCTGCCGGTGCTTCATTTTGTTGATGGACAACGGCTAACTTTCTAGCAAATTCTTTCGGTTTATATTGGCTAATTGCCTTCCCATCAAGTATTACCTCTCCACTACGAGGATCGTGATTTCTTGACATCACACCAAGTAATGTTGATTTCCCGCAACCGTTTGGTCCAATAATTGTTGTAATTTTACCAATCTCTATTTCACTACTAACCGACTTTAATCGATCCGTTACATTATCGTACGAAAAGGTTACATTTTTAATTTCCATGAACTTTATCACTCTTTCTAAGCAAGAATATTAAGAATGGGCCACCAATAACTGCCATAATCGTCGCTGCTGGAATTTCGTTAGGTGGCACAATTAACCTTCCAATCGTATCCGCCGTCAAAATTAATAACGCCCCTGCAAGAGCAGAAAATGGAATTAATGCTTTATGGTCTGAACCAACTAGTTGTCTTGAAATGTGCGGAACGAGTAATCCTACGAAAGCGATAACACCTGCAATTGCTGTTGATACTGCCGCTAAGAGTACTGCAATGGCAGAAATAATAAGACGAACTCTCGTCACGTGCAAGCCTAAGTTTTTTGCAGTCTTATCTTGTAGAGATAATAAGTTACACCAAGCTCCGACAAACAGTGCAAGAATAAGACCAATTGTTCCATAAATAACCATTATTTCTACATCGCCCCACGTCTTCATCGTTATATTAGAAGTCGTCGTTTGCTTAATACTCTTAATGAAGTATCCACAAATCGTAATGAACGATTCATTTAATCCAGTGAACATCGCATTAATGGCAATACCAATTAAAATAATGCGAAGCGGACTTAATCCTGATTTCCATGAAAACGAATAAACGAGATAACATGCAAACGCACCACCTAGAAAGGCGAATACCGGCGTCCAGAAAAAGAATTGCGGGAATAGCGTAATAATAACAAGTGTCATAAAACTTGCTCCTGAAGATATCCCGATTACCCCAGCATCAGCAAGTGGATTTTTCATGACAGCTTGGAAGAGCACGCCCGAAACAGCAAGAGCTGCTCCAGTAAATAGTGCAATAATAATACGTGGGAAACGTAAATCTTTAATCACTTCAACATCTTCATTTGCCCCTGTAAATATTCCTTGTACAAGGTCAATAATACCTACTTCTAAACTACCTTTCGTCGCTGACAACAAAGTCATAATGATGAGTAATACAGTAACAATAAAGAAACTCCAAAATTTTTTATTCATGCTAATCTTCCTTTATATTAAAATGCATCACGGATACATCATTTTTTTCAATTCATCTAGCGCTTCAGTCGCTGCTAAATTTCCTGTCGTTCCAAATAAACGCTCTTCTAAATCGTAAACACGATTATTTTTAACTGCAGCGAAGTGTTTCCAAATATCATTTGTTTTAAATTCTTTATCAAACATTTTTACAACTTCATCAGGCATACCATGTGCCGCTCGTAAAATAATGTCTGGATCAGATTTTTTTAAATACTCTGTATTAGAAGCTAAATACTCTACTTGTTCACCTTGTACAATGTTTTTACCACCTAATTGTTTCACTAAATCTCCAATATAAGAATGCTCTGTTGCTACTAAATAACTCCCCGGTACACCTAATAAAATAAGCACTGTCGGTTCTTTCTTTCCCTTTACTGCTTTTTGAATCTCTGCAACCTTGTTATCTAACTTAGTTACAACTGCTTCAGCCTGCTTTTCACGTCCATATTGCTTACCTAAATTACTAATGGAATTTTGCATATTCTTTAAACTTGTTAGATCTAAAAAGTTTGCTTTCATACCTACACCATCAAAAACTGGCTTTAATTCATATTCAAGTGTTGTCACGGATAATACTTCTGACGGCTTTAATGATTTTACCTTTTCCATATCAGGACTCATCGGATTCCCAACTTCAGGTAAACCTTTATATCTCTTTGGTAAATCTTTAGTACTTGTTGGTACACCAATTAAATCTACTTCTAACGCATCCATAATTTCAGTAACAGCAACTGTCGTTGCGACAATCCTCTCTTTACCCTCACTCTTTACCTGCTTCGCTGTTTCTTTTTGGGGCGCCTGGCATCCAGCTATACTCACTAATAAAATGATAGCCATTAGTACACTTACAATTTTCTTCACTCTTAATCACCACTCCTTTCCAAACAATATGAAACAAGTCTTGATGCATGCAAACATGCATCAAGACTCCAAAAATTACAATCTACCTGCTCTATATTTACGAACTAGTAAAGCAAGTGACCCAAGCAATAGCACCATGTATAAACCTAGTTGTGCTGTATCTGCCGTTTTTGAGTTTTTCTCTTTTTTCGAATCATTTTTTTGATCTTCTTTTTTCTTCTTATCATCTGCATTTCGGTTAAAATCAGGATTATCTACTTTTTTTACATTATCTACTTTCGGTGTAATCACTGGATTGTTCGGATCATTTTTCGGATCTTTTTTTGGATCATCTTTAATAGTCCCTAACGCACCAATATTATTTGTATCAAATTGAATTTGGACATCGTAGAAGTGGTGGTAGTTCATCTCATCAATGTCTACTTTCACTTTTGCATTTAATTTTTTAAATAAATCTTCTACTTCAAATTGTACTACTCGCGTATTTGCATTTTTATCTTCACTTACTACTTTTGCATCAGCAAAAAGACTATTGTTTTCTGTTTGGAATTTCGTAATCCACGCACTATTTTTCAGCGTCATCTCAATGTACTTTTTACCATCTTTAACGATTAATTTTGCTGGATTTACAGTATAGTCATGCATCTTTGAAAGTTCTTCTGTTTTGTCTTTTAACACTTTAAATGTAATATCATATTGACCATCTACTAAATTTTTCGGATCAACTATTACTTTCGGTGTATTATTTCCACCTTGATTGTCATTTCCGCCTTGGTTGTCGTTTCCACCTTGGTTATCATTTCCGCCTTGGTTATCGTTTCCACCTTGGTTATCGTTTCCACCTTGGTTCCCTAAAGCTTTGATACTATCTTGATCAAATACAAATTGAACATCGTAGAAATGGTGATAATTCATTGAATCAATATCTACTTTTACTTTTGCATTTAATTTTTTAGACAAATCATTTACTTCTACTTCTACTACTCTTGTATTTTGCTCTTTATTTTCACTTAATACTTTTGCATTAACGAACGAGCCATTCTTCTCAAAATCAAACTTTGTAATCCATGTACTATTTGTTAATGTAAACGATACATATTTCTTACCATCTTTTACTTTCAATACACCTGGGCTTTTTGTGTATGTATTCATCATTGATATTTCATCTGTTTGATCTTTTAATACTTTAAAGCCAATGCTGTATTCACCGTCTTTAAGAGCGTTTGGATCAATTGTTGTATTATTGCCTTGGTTGTTGTTTCCGCCTTGGTTGTTGTTTCCACCTTGGTTGTCGTTTCCGCCTTGGTTGTTGTTTCCACCTTGGTTGTCGTTTCCGCCTTGGTTGTTGTTTCCACCTTGGTTATCATTTCCGCCTTGGTTGTCGTTTCCACCTTGGTTATCATTTCCGCCTTGGTTATCTAACGGTTTAATGCTATCTTTATCAAATGCAAATTGAATATCATAGAAATGATGATAATTCATTGAATCGATGTCGACTTTTACTTTTGCGTTTAATTTTTTCGATAAATCTGCTACTTCCACTTCCACTACACGCGTATCAGCTTTCGTATCTTCACTCAATACACTCGCATCAACAAACGAACCATTTTTATCAAATTCAAACTTTGTAATCCAAGCGCTATTCGTTAATGTGAATGATACATATTTTTTACCATCTTTCACTTTTAACACGCCTGGACTCTTTGTATACGTGTTCATCATTGAAATTTCTTCTGTTTGATCTTTTAAAGCTTTGAAATTGATACTGTATTCACCATCTTTAATTGTTTCAGCATCTGGATTTTTGTTTCCATCTGGTTTTTCTACTTCTGGTTTCTCTTCATTTTTAATTTGTTCAAGCTTATCTTGTTCAAATAAAAGTTGCACATCATGTGTTTGCTTATAGTTTCTTGATGCCATTTCGATAAATACTTTTGTATTTAGTTTTTTAGATAAGTCGTTTACTTCAAACTCTACTACTCTTGTATCTTTTTCTTTATCTTCACTCACTACTTTTGCATCAACAAACGCACCATCTTTTTCCGTTTGGAAATTTTTAATTAATGAGCTACTTTTTAGTGTTACAATTGCTTTTTTCTTACCATTTTCTACTTTTAATACCCCTGGATTTACCATGTAAGTATTCATCTTAGATTCTTCATCTGTTTGATCTTTTAACACTTTAAACGGAACGCTGTACTCACCATCTTTAATTGTTTCAGTATCTGGTTTTTCTACTTCCGGTTGTTTCTCTTCATTTTTAATTTGTTCAAGTTTATCTTGTTCAAATAAAAGTTGTACATTATGTGTTTGCTTGTAACCTTGTGATGCCACTTCAATAAATACTTTTGTATTTAGTTTTTTAGATAAATCGTCTACTTCAAATTCTACTACTCTTGTATCTTTTTCTTTATCTTCACTCACTACTTTTGCATCAGCAAATGCGCCATCTTTTTCCGTTTGGAAATTTTTAATTAATGAGCTATTTTTTAACGTTACAATTGCTTTTTCCTTACCGTTTTCTACTTTTAATACCCCTGGATTTACCATGTAAGTATTCATCTTAGATTCTTCATCTGTTTGATCTTTTAACACTTTAAATGGAATGCTGTACTCTCCATCTTTAATTGTGTTAGAATTTGGTTGTTGATCTGGGTCAGGCTTTTGGTCGGGCTTCTGACTCGGATCCGGATTTTCATTTGGATCTGGCTTATTAGCTGGGTCCTCTTTTTCATTTGGTTGTTCTACATGAATCGGTGTAATACTATTTTGATCAAATGCAATACGCACATCATAGTCATGATGATAATTTAAAAAATCAATGTCTACTTTTACTTTCGCATTTAATACCTTCTCTACATCGTCCACATCGAATTCTACGACTCTTGTATCTTTTTCTTGATCTTCACTAATTACATTTGTCGCAACAAACTGACCACTTTTTTCCGTTTCAAACTTTGTAATCCATGAACTATGTTCTAACGTAAAGGATACTTTCTTTTTCCCATTCTTCACTTTTAAAGTTCCTGGACTTACAGAGTATTGATTCATCATAGATTCTTCATCTGATGTGTCTTTAAGAACTTTGAAACCGATTGAGTATTCACCGTCAGCTAGTTGACTAGCAGCTTGAACTGCAAGTGGTTGTAGCGTTGATACGAATGTGAAAATCGTTAGAAACATTGCAACAACAATTTTAAAATACCTGTTCAATAGAATGACTCTCCTTTTTAAAAAATTTCCAATTATTTAATGCTGTTCCCATCAAATACAAAACGAATATCATATGAAGCGTTATAATTAATAATTGGGATGTTAATTTTCACCTTTCCTTTTAGTTTTTCTGACAAGTCAGCAACTTCAAATTCTACTACTCTAGTATTCTCTTTTTTGTTTTCACTTAAGACTGTTGTTTCTAAAAATTGACCATCTTTTTCTACTTGGAAACTTTTAATAGAAACACTATCTTTCACTTTCAATGAAACGTATTGTTTTCCATTTTTAACTGTTAATGTTGCTGGACTTTCAAAATAACTATTCATTCTAGATGATTCATCTTTATCGCCTTTCCATACAGTAAAAGCAATATTATATTTTCCATCAGCTAGTTGTGTAGCAGCTTTTGCATCTTGTAACCCTAGTGTTGCTATAAACGTAAGTAAGACAGCAAATACGGCAATAATCATTTTAAATTGTTTAAACATATATTCATCGCCCTTCCAAAGATTTATTTACCTAACTTCACTTTACGAACTAAGAAAACACCTGAAATAAGAAGTAATGCTGCAAATAATCCGATACGTGCTTCATCACTTGTTTTTGGGTTATCTGTTTTTTCAGCTTTCCCACTTTCATTTGTTCCTTTATTTACATCTTTGTTTGTTTCTTTGTTTGTTTCTTTGCTCTCTTCTTTCTTCACTTCTTCTTTTACTTGTGTATTTTTTTGAGTTTGATCTTCATTTTTTATTGCAGCAGTTGCCTTATTCTCTCCACCTACTGCTTTTACATTTGCATCAAACGCAAAGCGAATTGTGTAGTTATGGTCATAATTTACGTTCGGTACAACAACATGAATTTTTACAGCTGCTGGTTTAGATAAGTCGTCTATTTTAAACTCTACAGTTCTTTTATCTGCAGATTCATCTTTACTAACAACTTTTGCATCAACAAAGTTCCCGTTCTCTGGTGCTTTAAATTCTGTAATCCAAGCACTATGATTCATAGGAATTTGTACTCTCATCTCACCATTTTTTACAATTAACTTAGCTGGTTTTTCAAAATAATCATTTGCCATTGAAGCTGAATCATTTTCTGCTTTTTGTATGACATAGTTAATATCGTAAGTACCGTCAGCTACATTTGCCGAAGCTTGTCCGAATGGCACTACGAGAAAAGCTAGCATACATACGAATGTCATAATAAAAGCGGGTAATACCGAAAACTTTCTCATTTACCTTACTGCCTCCTTGTTTTTCTTTTTTGAAAATGATAATTATTCTCAATATATAAGAAAAAAAATAATCTTTCTATCTCTATTTTATAACGAGTAACACTATGTAGTTAGAAATATATTGATTATCATTCTCATTGATAGACAAAAAAATAATCCCACCAATTTTTCCTATAAGAATAAACATAAAACTCTTTCATCATTTTATTGATTATCATTCTCAACGAATTTCAAAAAAAATAAACCGCCTAATTCTATCGTTCTATCACCTCTTCTTACAAAAATGATATAGTCATAGAAAACCTCTTCCCTTCCAATATTTCCACAACTAAGTCAATCTTAGCCTACTGGTAATTTTTTTGTCAACTATATTACGTATAAAATTTTTAATATCTGAATTCTTCTATATATAATTTTTCTACAAAAAAAGAGGCTTTCTTTTAAAGAAAGCCTCTTTCCCTTATTTTTCTACAGCAATTTCTTGCTTTTGAAATAAAGAAACTACATATCCAATTGCAATTCCAATGATACCCGGAACTAGCCAACCAATCCCTACACTATATAATGGAATTTTATCTAAAATAGGAGCAAGGGCCGCTACTTGAAGATTTGCATTATGCAATCCATCAAAGAAGCTAATTGCAAATGCGCCTACAATACCGCCTACATACATAGCTAATGGAAGACGAATATAGTTTTCAACAAGTGATAATACGATCAGTACGATACCAATTGGGTAAATTGCAATTAAAATCGGCAATGCTAATGCGTTTAACTGAGTTAAACCAAGATTTGCTACCATAAATGCTAATACAGAGAAAATAAAAATGACTTTTTGATAAGAAAGCTTTGGTAATAACGAAGAAAAATATTCTCCACAAGCTGCTACAATACCGACAGAAGTTGTTAAGCATGCTGCTGTAATTGCGATACCTAGTAATAATGTTCCGTAGCTACCAAATAAATGATTCACGACGTTTGTTAAAATAATTCCGCCGTTTGCTCCCATTCCAAGTGAAACACTTGAAGCTCCAAGGTAAGCAAGTGCTAAATAAACAAGAAGTAAGCCAAGTGCTGCAATAAATCCTGCAAAGATTGTTACTTTCGCAATACTGTTCTTATTTGTAATGCCTTTTGCTTTTAAAGCATTGATCACAACATTTCCGAAAACAAGTGCTGCAAGTCCATCTAAAGTTAAATATCCATCAATAAAACCTTTAAAGAGCGGGGCACTATACGCTTCTGTAGGGGCACCAAACTCTCCCATTGGAGTCATAATTGCTTTCGCTACAATAATTGCAATAACAGCTAATAAAATTGGAGTTAACACTTTACCAATGCGCCCCACTAATTTCGATGGGTTTAATGCTAAATAGAAAGTTACCGCAAAGAAAATAAATGTAAAGATGACAAGTGGATAAGCCTGACTAGCTACCTCACTTGGTAAAAATGGTGCAATGCTCATTTCATAAGCAACAGTCCCTGTACGTGGCACACTAACAAATACGCCTAAACATAAATAAATTGCAGTAATGAAAATTAGCGCGAATACAGGATGTACACGTCTTGCTAATTCATTAATATCTCCCTTTAGAGCTATAACAATAACTCCTAATAAAGGCAGTCCTACACCTGTTACGATAAAGCCAAATAACGCGATCCATACATCTGTTCCAGCACCTTGCCCTAACGCTGGTGGAAAAATCATATTACCGGCACCGAAAAACAGTGCAAATAACATTAAGCTTATTGCAAACATCTCAGAAAACTTTAAAGATGACTTCATTTCTACTACCTCCTAATTATTTTATTGACAAAATATTCTGAATTAAAATCCGTCACATATCCTCTTTCAAGCATACTTCCCCGTAAAAGAACGCAAAAAACACCCGTCCCTAACAAAGGGACGAGTGTTGAAATCGTGGTTCCACCCTTATTCTAATAAAATGAATTTATAACGAAATAAGCTCATTTTATAGCTCGTGTAAATTGATAACGGTTTTATCCGCCAAGAATTACAATGCATCTGCAGTTCACTCTTGAAGTTTAGAGGTGGTAAGTTTGTCTTTCCGTATTAGGAAGCTCACAGCCTAAGGCTTCCCTCTCTGAGAATCGTCAAAAACAACTCATGTCCTCATCATTACTTTTATAAAATATGTTGTCGAAACTTGTTGTTTTTTATTATATGGGCTATTTTTTAAAAAATCAATAGTTTTATTTTTTCTGACAAAAAAATATAGGGAGAAAACTTTCCTCCCTATAACTGCCCTATTAATATTTCTAATTCCTTAGGTGTAATGTCTCGCCATTTTCCAGCTTCAAGCTCATTTAGCTCTATATTCATAATGCGTACTCGCTTTAGCTTTGTTACAGTAAATCCGAAAGCACGACTCATTCTACGAATTTGCCTATTCATTCCTTGCGTTAAAACGATGCGGAATGTAGACTGGTTAACTCTCGTCACTTTACATGGCTTCGTCATTCCATCTTTAATCTTTACACCGCTGGACATCTCATCAATAAACCAATCTGTAAACGGCTTATCAACAGTGACAACATATTCTTTCTCATGCTCATGATCACCGTGCAAAATTTGATTCGCAATCGCACCGTCATTCGTTAATAAGATGAGTCCTTCCGATGCTTTATCTAATCGTCCAACAGGAAAGATTCGTTCTGGATAATCGATATAATCAATAATATTATCTTCAATATGTTCAGCTGCTGTACAAGTAATTCCGACTGGTTTATGGAAGGCAATATACACCTTTTCTTTCTCTTCTTTTACAATAACTTGCCCATCAATCGTTACAATATCACCTTCATTAACGAGTGCACCGTGCGTACATACTTCACCGTTAATACAGGCACGTCCTGCTTTAATGAGACGGTCTGTTTCACGTCTTGAGCAGGATTTTGCTTCGCTTATGTATTGGTTGATTTTCATGTTTTGTTCCTTTTCTTATAGATTAAAAGCGTCAATCCATGGCGATATCATTATGCCAAGATTGACGCTCCTTTACTTCGCAAAAACAACTAAATAAATAACCCCAATTACCAAAAATATTCCGCAACAAGCTAACAATACTTTTGCAAGTTTGTCCATAAACATATAATGGTTTCCCCTTTTGTTTGGTTGTTTGCTATTTTAATTCGACAACTGTTACGCCTAGGCCTCCCTCGCCCATGTCACCGTAGCGGTAGGTTTTCACACCGCGATGTTTCTTCAAGTAATCTTGTACACCTTGGCGAAGCGCTCCTGTTCCTTTGCCGTGAATAATTGATACACGAGGATAGCTTGCAAGCTGTGCATCGTCTAAATATTTTTCAACGCGCATCATTGCATCTTCATAACGTTCGCCGCGAAGGTCTAGCTCTAACGACACGTGATAATCTCTACCCTTCACACTTGCGACTGCTTTTTTCTCAGTTTGCTTCGGTGTATTAATGTATTCCATATTGGATTCTTTCACTTTCATCTTCAGAATACCAATTTGTACGCTCCACTCTGTATCACTTACTTTTTTAAGCAATTGACCTTTTTGACCGAACGTTAACACTTTTACTTCATCACCTGCGCGTAATTGTTGTTTTGGCGCTGTGTTTTTCACGTTTACTTTTTGTTTCTTCACAAGCTCTGGCGCCGCACCTTCTAGACGGCTCTTCGCTTCAATAAGCTCATGGTCTTTCACGTTTATAAGCTGTGCTTTACGCAATTGACGAAGTTCTTGAATAATGCCTTCTGCTTCTTGCTTTGCAGCTTCGACTTTTTCTTCCCCTTCTTTTTGCGCTTTTAATAATTTTTCATCGCGCTCATCGTTAAATTCAATAATTTGACGTTGTAATTCACGATGAAGTTTTTCAGATTGCTTACGATGCTCTTCCGCTTCTTTTCGTTCGCGCTCTGCATTTTTTTGGCTTTCTTCTAGCTTTGCAATCATATTTTCGATTTTGTTCGTATCTGTACTAATATGGTTACGAGCGCGATCAATAACGCGATCAGACAAACCAAGACGCTTCGAAATTTCAAAGGCGTTACTACGTCCTGGTACACCGATTAATAATTTGTACGTTGGGCTTAATGTATTCACATCGAACTCAACGCTCGCATTAATAACTTGCTCACGATTGTATCCATATGCTTTTAATTCTGGGTAATGCGTCGTTGCAACAACGCGAGCACCACGGTTACATACTTCATCTAAAATAGAAATCGCTAGTGCAGCCCCTTCTTGCGGATCTGTCCCAGCACCTAATTCATCAAAGAGGACTAAACTTTCAAAATCAGCTTTTTCTAAAATATCTACAATGTTTACCATATGAGAAGAGAATGTACTTAAATTTTGTTCAATCGATTGCTCATCACCGATATCAGCAAAGATGTTTTTAAATACACATATCTCTGATTCATCCATTACTGGAATATGAAGACCAGATTGCGCCATTAAGACACAAATACCGACTGTTTTAAGTGTAACTGTTTTACCACCTGTATTCGGTCCTGTAATAACGATTGTTGTAAAGTCTTTACCAAGCATAATGTTATTTGGCACGATAATTTCCGGATCAATAAGCGGATGGCGTGCTTGTTTTAAATCCATGTAGCGTTCATTATTTACGATTGGCTTCGTCGCTTTAATTCGCTTCGCATAAAGAGCTTTCGCAAAAATAAAATCAAGATTTGCAACTACTTCTACGTTTGATAAAACAATATCAGCTTCCACTGCTACTTCTTCCGTTAACATCATTAAAATGCGTTCTACTTCTTGTTTTTCTTTCACACGTGCTTCTTGAAGTGCGTTATTTAATTCCACGATTACTTGCGGTTCGATAAATAATGTTTGTCCAGAAGCAGATTGATCGTGAACAATACCACCATATACGCCGCGGTATTCTTGTTTTACCGGGATTACGTAGCGTTCGTTACGAATCGTTACAATTGCATCTGATAACATTTTTTGCGCGTTTGAAGAACGCGTCATGTTTTCTAATTTCTCACGAATACGGCTTTCCGCAGTACGAATTTGATTACGAATACCACGCAATTTGTCACTTGCGCTATCGACTACTTCACCGCCGTCACCAATACAATTTGTAATCTTCTTTTCTAAATCATATAAAGACACAATTTGCGCGACATGTGTTTCTAAAATTGGAAGCTCAACACCGTTGTCAATCATATCGTCAATGAAACGTTTCATTTGGCGACTACCGTACATCGTACTTGCGATTTCAATTAATTCATAAGGACTTAACATACTTCCAATTTTCGCACGCTTAATATTTGAACGAATATCAGAAATCCCTCCAAGTGGTACATGTCCTTTTAAACGGATGACTTTCGCTGCCTCATCCGTTGTTTCTTGCAATTCCACAATTTCTTCAAAATCTGTGCTTGGCACTAAATTCTTCACTTTATCACGACCAAGTGAAGATGCTGTATGTTCAAGTAATTGTTCTTTTACTTTATTGTATTCTAATACACGCAACGTTCGTTCTAACATGTTGCAGGTCCCCCCTGTATTACTTATTACGTTTAATATAGTCTAATAAACGTTCAATATCCCATGTGTTAATCACGTTATCTTTTTGAATCCAACCTTTACGCGCTGCTGCTACACCTGTTTCCATATCTTCTAACATTTCAAGTGTATGGGCATCCGTATTAATCGCTACTTTTACACCAGCATCTTGTGCTTGTTTTAATAATTTCGCGCTTAAATCTAGACGGTTTGGATTTGCATTTAATTCTAAAACTGTATTTGTTTCTTTTGCGAGCTGGATTAATAAATCTGTATCTACATCGTAACCCTCACGGCGCCCAAGAAGACGTCCTGTCGGATGGGCAATCATTGTGACATGCTTATTCTCAAGTGCAGTGCGAAGACGCTTCATAATCGTTTCACGGTCTTGTGAGAAGCTAGAGTGAATAGCTCCAATGACATAATCTAGTTCTGCTAATACTTCATCGTCAAAATCAAGTGTCGCATCTGGTAAAATGTCCATTTCAATCCCGCGCAAAATTGTAATGTCTGGATACTTTTCATTCATACGTTCAATTTCTTTCGCTTGTTCACGAAGACGCTCTTTCGTTAAACCGTTTGCTACTTTCAAGTATTGCGAGTGATCAGTAATTGCCATAAATTTATATCCACGAGCGCGGCACGCTTGCACCATTTCTTCAATTGAAAAAGCACCGTCACTCCACGTTGTATGCATATGTAAATCACCCTGTATATCAGAGAACTGAATTAAGTTGGGATACTCTTTAATTAATTCAATTTCTTTTCCATCTTCACGCACTTCTGGTGGGATGAATGGAAGGCCAAAGTGGGCGAAGAATGCTTCTTCTGTTTCGAATGTTTTCACTTCACCTGTCTCTAAGATTTCCACACCGTATTCACTAATTTTCTCGCCTCTATCTTTCGCAATTTGGCGCATTTTTACGTTATGGTCTTTTGATCCTGTGAAATGGTGAAGAGTTGTAATAAATTCTTCTGGTTTTACTAAGCGGAAGTCAATTGAAATATCATATTCATATTGAAGACGAACAGATACTTTCGTATCTCCACTTGCAATCACTTCAATCATATTATCAAATTGTAGTAAATGTTCACGCACTACTGCTGGCTCTGTCGTTGCAATGATGAAATCTAAGTCCTTCACTGTCTCACGAACACGGCGTAAACTACCAGCGCGTGAGAAACGAATTATTTCAGCAACATTCGACAATTTCTCCTCTATTTCCCCGGCAATAGGCAATACCATCGCAATTGGTAAACGCTCTGGACGAGAGCCTACTTGATCAATTGCTTCTAATATTTTCTCTTCTGTTTTCTTACCGAATCCAGCTAAAGCTTGTACTTTATTTTCTTCACAAACAGCTTTTAACGTTTCCATATCAACAACACCAAGTTCTTTGTATAACTTGGCCACCTTCTTACCACCAAGGCCTGGTAGTTTTAATAGTGGTAATAAACTGCTTGGTACTTCTTTTTCAAGTTCTTGTAGTACTTCAGATGTTCCCGATTCTATATATTCTTGAATAACTGCTGCCGTTCCTTTTCCGATACCTGGAATCTTTGTGAAATCTTCAATTTCAGAAAGACTACGGTCATCACTTTCTAGTGCTGCCGCCGCTTTACGGAATGCAGATATTTTAAATGGATTCGCGCCCTTTAGTTCCATAAATAGGCCGATTGTCTCTAGTAATTTGATAACTTGTTTTTTATTCACTTTCATCATTGCCCCGCCTTTCTTTCATAGAAAAAAACTTCTCTTTCCGAAAAAAGAGAAGTTACACTCTGCTACCTGTCTGCCATAGTTCCTTCACCTTTTCAGAAAGAATCGGTGTATCGTCTACAATTATTTTGCTAATTGATGATTTTTGTAATGGTGTTTGTATTTGTTCAATTGGAAGAATTGTTCCAACAATAATTAAGACAAACAGAATGATATACACTTCTAAAAAGCCAAGAAGTGCCCCAGCAACCGCATTGACTTGCTTTAAAACTGGGATTTCTGCAAACATATTCAGTAAATTACCAAGTAGTGAAAGTGCGATTTTTGTAATAATAAATAATACAATAAACGCAATTGCTTGATAGAAGACACCCTCAATATTATTCGCATCTATCCATTCTGGAACAGATACATTCTTATCGAATGGATACGGAATAAATTTCGCAAGCGTTGGCGCTAAATCTTTACAGTACCAGTATGCAACGAGGTATGCGATAATAAAGCTTGTTAACTTTACAAGTTGCAAAATAAATCCTCTGCGTAAACCGAGGAAAAATCCCATAACAAGCAATAAAATGATAATAATATCAATCATGTTTATTCCATTCCTTTTTGTGTCATACTTTCTTTCAACTTCTCATGTTCTTCTTTTAATTTTATGTAATCGTGTATGACGTTTACCGCCGTCAATACCGCTAGTCTACTCGTATCAAGCGAAGGATTCTTGGCATTGAGTTCGCGCATTTTATCATCCACAATCGCTGCTACCATGCGGATATGACTTGTACTTTCATCGCCAACAACTGAATACTGTTGGCCATATATTTCTACATTAATTCGACTTTTATTTCCCTTTTGTTGTGACAACTCACCGGCCTCCAATCACGTACAGAATCCTAAAGTTTATCATACCATGAACCATCATAATATGGAAACAGAAAGAACAATCCGATATGATAAAAATAACAACATAAAAAAGGAGCGACCATTTTGTCAAATTCTATCGTAATACAAACAAGTTCTACAGTAATTGAAGACATGAAACAACAATACAAACAAGCACTTAGCCCCAAAATTCCGCAAGGCGGTATCTTTATGGCAAAGGTTCCATCTTGCACAATTACAGCTTATAAATCAGGGAAAGTGATGTTTCAAGGTGGACGTGCTGAAGCAGAGGCTTCTCGTTGGCAAACTGTCTCTCAAACACCAAAATCAGCTGTAAAAAAATCGGTCAATTCACATCGTTATGCGCCGCCCGCTTCCATCGGCACAATGTCTATTCTAGGATCAGACGAAGTAGGTACTGGTGATTACTTCGGACCGATGACAGTAGTTGCTGTATATGTGGATGCGAAGCAAATTCCACTTTTAAAAGAACTCGGTGTAAAAGACTCCAAAAACTTAAATGATGCTCAAATTGCTGAGATTGCAAAACAACTCCTTCACGTTGTTCCTTACAGCTCCCTCGTTCTCCATAATGAAAAATATAACGAGCTATTTGATAAAGGAAACAACCAAGGTAAACTAAAAGCTTTACTACATAACAAAGCCATCACAAACTTATTGGCAAAAATCGCGCCTACAAAACCAGAAGGCATCTTAATCGACCAATTTACACAGCCTGATACATACTATAAATATTTAGCGAAACAAAAACAGGTACAGCGTGAAAATGTTTACTTCGCTACAAAAGGTGAAAGTGTCCATTTAGCAGTAGCCGCCGCTTCCATTTTAGCTCGTTACTCATTCGTAAAACAATTTGACGAACTAAGCAAAAAAGCTGGTATGCAACTTCCGAAAGGTGCTGGTAAACAAGTTGATATTGCCGCTGCTAAATTAATTCAAAAAGTCGGTAAAGAAAGACTACCTGAATTTGTAAAAGTGCATTTTGCTAATACAGAGAAGGCGTTTCGCTTATTAAAATAGTATCGACAAAAACAGGAGCCTACAAACTCCTGTTTTTTGTTTCGCTTTAGTCCACTCTACTATCGCCTGTGTATTTTTGTTATAATTAAAATATACATATTTTTCAAACATATGAGTTCCTATTACTACTTCTACAAATGATTCTAGATATTTTACTAGGTGATCCACACGAAAGACAGTTCGAAATTAGAGAAAACATTCAGCTACTAAGTGAACAACCCGTGTTCAACGATTTAATAGAGCGCTATGGCCGATCTTTCTTATTAAACTTTCGGATTCGAAGATTTATCGGGAAACACGATGCCCGCTTGTTAATACATAATCCAGTAAAGCTGCAACACTTCTGTGAGGAACTTGAATTTATGATTAGAAAAAGAGGATTGTTTAAATAAGGAGGTAATTCATATGAACTCTGTTAAAGTTAAAAAGATATTATATATTTTAGTACACCTCGTGTTCCCTCTCTCTTACCTTACAATCTCTATCATTTGGGGAGCTTTTTTCACTTCCAAATCCACATTCGAAAATATATCTGATAATCTTTGTGTTATGGCCATCTATTACGTTCTCATGAGCTTACTGTGGTTTTTCTATTTAGATCGATTAGACAAAGATGTAGATAAAATTACAAAAGAGATTAATGATAATAAGATGTAATACATAAAAAAAGGAGAGCCGCCAAGACTCTCCTTTTTTATGTTAGCTTCGTTTCTGCTTCTTATTTGATGAAGATACTTTATGAGAACCTGTTTCATGTGTCGTCGTTCCTTGTCCTTCTACTTCTGGAGAACCTAGGCTTGATCTTGAATGATCTTTTTTCACTTTTTTACTCATTTATATTCACCCCTTCGCGTTACTTTTTGCTACGAGGTAATAAACTATTCAAAATAAAAAGCGAGAGGAAACCCTCTCGCTTTTTTCATATTTTAGAACTCAGAAGAACCTGGAGTTCTTGGGAATGGAATTACGTCACGGATGTTAGCCATGCCAGTAATGTACATTAGGAAGCGCTCGAAACCTAGACCGAATCCAGCGTGTTTTGTACCGCCGTATTTTCTAAGTTCTAAGTACCACCAGTAGTCCTCTTCGTTCATACCTAATTCTTTAATTCTGTCTACTAAAACGTCCATTCTTTCTTCACGTTGACTTCCGCCGATTAATTCGCCGATGCCAGGAACTAGAAGGTCAGTAGCTGCTACTGTTTTACCATCTTCGTTCATACGCATGTAGAATGCTTTAATGTCTTTCGGATAGTCAGTTACGAATACAGGGCGTTTGAAGATTTCTTCTGATAAGTATCTTTCGTGCTCTGTTTGTAAGTCAATACCCCATTCTACTGGGTATTTAAATTCAGCACCTGATTCTTGAAGTACTTTAATTGCTTCTGTATAAGTGATGCGACCGAAGTCAGAGTTGATCACGTTGTTCATGCGCTCTAGAACTGTTTTATCAACGAAGCTGTTGAAGAAGTCCATTTCTTCTGGTGCATGCTCTAGTACGTATTTCATTGCATATTTCAGCATATCTTCTGTAAGATCCATTACATCGCCTAACTCAGCGAATGCAATCTCAGGCTCAACCATCCAGAACTCAGCTGCGTGGCGAGTTGTGTTTGAGTTTTCTGCACGGAATGTAGGACCGAATGTGTACACATCACGGAATGCTAACGCATAAGCTTCAGCATTAAGCTGTCCACTTACTGTTAAGTTTGTTTCTTTACCGAAGAAGTCTTTTGATTCGTCAACTTGTCCGTCTTCACCTTTAGGTACGTTGTTTAAATCTTGCGTTGTTACGCGGAACATTTCGCCTGCACCTTCTGTATCACTACCAGTGATGATTGGTGTGTGAACATGTACGAATCCACGCTCTTGGAAGAACTGGTGAATCGCAAATGCTGCGATAGAACGCACACGGAACGTTGCAGAGAATGCATTTGTTCTTGGACGTAAGTGAGCGATTGTACGTAAATATTCAAACGTATGACGCTTCTTTTGAAGTGGGTAATCAGAATCTGATAAGCCCTCGATATCAATTTTTTCTGCTTTAATTTCAAATGGTTGCTTCGCTCCAGGCGTTGCAATTACTTTACCTTCTACTTTAACTGAAGAGCTAAGTGGAAGCTTTGCAATTTCTTTGAAGTTCTCTAATTCTGTATCGAAAACGATTTGAACACCTTTGAAGAAGCTACCGTCGTTTAATTCGATGAAACCAAATGCTTTTGAATCACGTAAGTTACGAATCCAACCTGATACTTGTACTGTTTGATCTGCGTATTTATCTGTATCTCTATACAGACTTTTTACTAATGTGTTTTCCATAGTAAAATTCTCCTTTACTCATATATTTAAATACAAAAAAACCTTTCATCCATAAAGGGACGAAAGGTTAAACTTCGCGGTACCACCCAATTTGTCATAAAGACCAACTTTAACTCGTATGTAATACATACTTCCCGGTTTGTAACAGGCCGGATTCCCGTCTAAGTCTACTCTTGAATACAAGTTTCAATTTCGGTTAGCAACTCCAAGGTGTTCTTCACATATACCGCCTCATCAGGCTCTCACCGTCCCTGACTCGCTTTGGATTATAGTATATACTACTTTTCCTTATCATCGTCTTTCGTTTTGTTAAACTAAAATTAATGTACTACATTCGAGAGAAAGATGCAAGATGCCAGAAAATATATCAGCGATTTTCGCAATATATCGACTTACCGACAATCGTGCCATAAAAAAATTGCCGGACTTAATCCGGCAATTTTTTATTACTTACGTAACTCCGCACCAAATTTCTCTTCTACCGCTGTTAATACACGGTTATGTGCTTCTGTTACTTCTTCGTCTGTTAATGTACGTTCTGCATCGAAGTAGTTCATAGAGAATGCAATTGATTTCTTGCCTTCTTCCATTTTTTCACCTTCGTATAAGTCGAATAGTGCTACGTCTTTCAGAAGTTCTCCGCCAGCTTCAGCAATGACTTGCTTCATTTCACCAGCTTTTGTTTCTGTTGTTACTACAACAGCCATATCACGTGTCATAGATGGGAAACGTGGAATTGCTGAGTAGTAAGTTCCCTCAGCGTCTGCACCGAATACTTTTGCAAGAGATAATTCGAATACGAATGTATTTTTCACATCTAATTGTTTTTCTGTTTCCGGGTGCAATTGACCGATGAATCCGATTGCTTCACCATCTAATACGATGTCAGCAGTACGGCCTGGGTGCATACCTTCACGTTTTGCTGGTGCATAAGTGATTTGATTTGCCACGCCAAGTACGTCGAATAATCCTTCTAATACACCTTTAACAACGAAGAAGTCTACAACTTTCTTCTCACCTTGCCATGCATGGTGAAGAGCAAGACCTGTCATAACACCTGCAAGATGTTGTTCTTCTTTCGGAAGTTCTCCTGCTTCTGTTGGTAAGAAGATAGAACCTACTTCATATAATGCAACGCTGTCGTTTTTACGTGCAACATTGTATGAAACTGCTTCTAACAATTGTGGCACTAAGCTTAAACGAAGTTGGCTACGCTCTTCGCTCATTGGAAGCGCAAGATTTACAGGAGCTTTTTCGTTCGGCTCAACCATATATTGTTTCGCTTTGTCAGCGCTTGTTAATGAATATGTGATTGCTTCATATAAACCAGCACCTTCTAGGAAGCGGCGTACTTTACGACGTTTCGTTTGTGCTGATGTTAATTTACCACGTGTCATTGTTCCAGATGGTAATGTAACTGGAATGTGATCATAACCATACAGACGACCTACTTCTTCTACTAAGTCTTCTGAAATTGTAATGTCAGGACGACGTGCTGGTACATTTACATGGAATGTTCCTTCTACTTCTGTGAATGGGAATTTTAAGTTTGTGAACATTGTACCCATTTCACTCGCAGAAATATCTGTACCTAATACACGGTTTACTTTTTCAGCTGTAACAGATACTGTACGTTCTTCTACTTGTAAGTTATCAGCTTCTACTACACCTTCAAGTGCTTCTCCACCAGCGTATTTTGCCATTAAAGCAGCTGCATGTTGAATTGCTTCAAATGTACGTGTTGGGTCGATTCCTTTTTCAAAACGTGCACTTGATTCGCTACGAAGACCTAAGTCTTTTGATGTACGACGCACTGTTTGACCTGCAAAGTATGCAGACTCAATTAGAACGTTTACTGTCTCGCTATCAACTTCAGAATCCGCTCCGCCCATTACACCAGCAACAGCTAACGCTTTTTCACCGTTTGTAATAACAAGGTGGTGGCTTTGTAACGTACGTTCTTGAGCATCTAATGTTTGAATCTTTTCGCCTTCTTTTGCAAGACGAACAACGATTTCTTTTGAACCTAATTTATCGTAATCGAATGCATGTAACGGTTGACCGTATTCCATTAAAATGTAGTTTGTAATATCAACTACATTACTAATTGGACGAATGCCAGCTGCCATAAGACGAGTTTGCATCCACATTGGTGATGGACCAATCTTTACGTTCTTCACCATTTTTGCAATATATAATGGGTTTTCTTCTTTCGCTTCTACACTTACAGAAATGTAATCAGAAGTTTTTTCTTCTGTTTCTTGTAAGTCGATAGCTGGAAGTTTTACTTCACGGCCGTAAATAGCAGCTACTTCATATGCAACACCTAACATGTTTAAGCAATCTGCACGGTTTGGTGTTAAACCAAGCTCAAGTACTTCATCATGTAAATTTAAAATTTCAAGTGCATCTGCACCAACTTCAGCATCACTTGGGAAGATGAAGATACCGTCTGCATATTCTTTCGCAACGAATTTCCCATCAATACCAAGCTCTTGAAGAGCACAAACCATACCGTGAGAAGCTTCCCCGCGTAGTTTTGCTTTTTTAATTTTGAAGTTACCAGGAAGTACAGCGCCAACTTTTGCAACTGGTACTTTTAAACCTTTTGCAATGTTAGCAGCTCCACAAATAATTTGAACCGGCTCTTCTTCACCGATATCGATTAAGCATTTGCTTAATTTATCAGCTTCTGGGTGTTTTTCACATTCTAATACGTGACCAACTACAACACCCTTTACACCTTTATTTAATACTTCAACACCTTCTACTTCAATACCACTTTTCGTGATTTTGTCTGCTAGTTCTTGTGCTGTTACATCTTTAATATCTACATACTCTTGTAACCAACGATATGATACGAACATATTTATCCTCTCCTTCCCTTACGCTCGTTTGAATTGTTGTAAGAAACGTACATCATTTGTATAGAAATGACGAATGTCATCTACGCCGTATTTCAACATTGCGATACGCTCTGCGCCCATACCGAATGCGAAACCTTGATATTCTTTTGAATCATAACCAGCCATTTCAAGTACGTTCGGGTGAACCATACCTGCTCCTAAAATTTCGATCCAGCCAGTCCCTTTACAAGTGCCACAACCTTTACCGTGACACATCATACAAGAAATATCCATCTCTACAGACGGCTCTGTGAATGGGAAGAAACTTGGACGAAGACGGATTTCACGATCTTCACCGAACATCTTTTTCACGAATACTTGCAGTGTACCTTTTAAGTCACTCATACGAATATTTTTATCAATTACAAGACCTTCAATTTGCATGAATTGGTGTGAATGCGTTGCATCATCGTCATCGCGGCGATACACTTTACCAGGACAAATAATTTTAATCGGGCCTTTTTCTTTATTCTTTTCCATCGTACGTGCTTGCACAGAAGATGTATGTGTACGTAGTAACGTTTCTTCTGTAATGTAGAATGTATCTTGCATATCACGCGCTGGGTGATCTTTCGGTAAGTTTAATGCTTCGAAGTTGTAGTAGTCTTTTTCTACTTCTGTTCCTTCAGCTACTTCATAACCCATACCGATGAATACATCTTCAATTTGTTCAACAACTGCTGTTAACGGATGGTGACAACCTGTTTCAACAGGACGACCTGGCAGTGTAACATCAATTGTTTCAGTAGCTAATTTCGCCTCAATTACTGCTTTTTCTAAGTTACCAATTTTGTCTTCTAGACGCGTTTGAATCGCTTCACGTACTTCATTTACTAATGCTCCCATACGTGGACGCTCTTCTGCTGATAATTTTCCCATGCCGCGTAATACTTCTGTAATTGGACCTTTTTTCCCTAAATACGCTACGCGTACGTCGTTTAAGCCCTTTAGCTCTTTCGCTTCTTCAATAAGCTCTAACGCTTTTTGCTTTAGCTCTTTTAAACGTGCTTCCATTTGGAACCCTCCTAATTTTAAAAATAAAAAAACCCCGCTCCCAAAAAGGGACGAGGTAAATTCGCGGTACCACCCTAAATTGACAGAACAAGTCTGCCCACTCATTAGTTATAACGATCAATTCTGACCGGAACGCCTTTACATATAAATGGTCCTGGCGCCAACTCCAGAGGTGAATTCACTTCCATCTACCATAAGAATGCTTTCAGTCTACGGCACTCTCTCCCTATATGGCGATTTTGTAAGCTACTCTTCTCTATCAACGTTTTTCATTAATATACTTTTATTATATGTTCAAAAAAGTTCGATACTCATTTCACCACTTTTTTATGAACATGCACTTCAACTTATTATAAGAAGTTTTTTATCGATTCGCAACTGGGCTTTGTAAATAATACGTTAAAATCCCTGCTGCAACCGCAACATTTAATGATTCTGCCCCGCCGTAAATCGGAATATACAAGTTTTGATCACTTTTCGCAAGAATTTCTTGGCGTACGCCGCTTCCTTCATTCCCTACAATTAATGCAAAACTTCCAGCCGGGGTTACTTCACCAAATGGAACTCCATTTTCAAGAGCTGTTCCATATACAGGGACGTTATTTTCTTTTAACTTGTCTACCCATTCTTCTAAGTTCCCTTTCACAACCGGTAAGTGGAAAATAGAACCTTGTGTAGATCGTAGTACTTTACTATTATAAACATCAACGCACCCTTCTCCAAGCACAACGGCATGAATACCCGCTGCATCCGCTGTACGAATAATCGTTCCCAAATTACCTGGGTCTTGAAGGCCGTCTAATAAAAGAAATTTCCCATCAGTAAGAGCTACTTCTTTCTCATGTTTCTCACAAACAGCAAATACACCTTGCGTTGTTTCTGTTTCGCGAAGTACTTTTACAATTGCTTCAGGCACAATATACATTTCAACATCATTAACTGTCCAATCTTTCGGAAGATCTGTCTGATCTGAAACGATAAGTTCTGTTACAACTCCTGCCTTTAACGCTTCCTCTACTAAATGGAATCCTTCTACAAAAAATAAAGCTTTGTTATCGCGCTCTTTTTTCGTCTGCAGCTTTTTCCACTGCTTCACACGCGGGTTTTGTACTGAATCAATGTTTTTCATAATATGTATTTCCCTCTCTTCTTGTCTTATCATTATAGCCTATTTTTCATACATATTTACATAAAAAAGAACAAAAACTAACGTCAGTTTCAATTCTGAAGAAGAGGTGAAGATAATGAGTTTTAATTTACGCGGCGCGGTATTAGCGAATGTATCTGGAAATTCACAAGACCAATTACAAGAAACGATTGTCGATGCAATTCAAAGCGGTGAAGAAAAAATGCTTCCAGGTCTTGGCGTTTTATTCGAAGTCATTTGGAAAAATGCTGATGAAAATGAAAAACACGAAATGTTAGGAACACTGGAGCAAGGATTAAAAAAATAAGCAATAAAAGGTCACCTTAGAAAAAAAACTAAGGTGACCTTTTATGTCTATAAAATTTTTCTTCTCCTAAACATTTCTACTTTACTAACGCTACCCCGATGGAGTACAATGTTCAAAATACATTTAAACCGATCGATTTTTCTTCATGTACATCATTAGATAAAAGGAGTGAATGTTTTATGCAACGTATTACGCTTGAACAAGTTTTTAAACATCACATTACACAAAAATATGTAAACCGTTCTGGAATGGTCCACGCGATTGCTGTCGCTTATCATGCGTTTCACTTAGCCAAAAAGCATCACGCCTCAGTCGATGCTGCGACAAAGGCTGGCTTCCTTCATGATATCGGACATCATACGTGGTACACAGGCGGCGAATGGGACTATGACTTGTATAAAAAGAATGATATACATGCGATTAAAGGAGCAGAAAGATCTCATAAATTGCTTATTAGATTAGGAGAACATCCCAAACTAGCAAAAGAAATTTCTGTTGCAATTCTTCTGCACACTGATTCTTTCCTACTAGAACAAACACTTGAAAGAACACCTCTACAAAATGTTATTAAGTGGGCGGATGAAGCCGATGAAGAACCAGGTGGCGCACACCATTATAGAACTATTTCTTATGAAAAAGCATTGAAAGCAATTCAGCAATTAGACCGATTGGTAGAGCGTGAATTACAAATAGAGCAAAAGAAATTGAATGACAAGGCAGAACATAGTTATCAATGAGAAAGAGGCATCACTATAGGGTGATACCTCTTTTATTATTTTGCGAAAAATACACCTTTGTATGTAATATTTAAATGTTACACCCAAAAGCAAAATACTTTATAATTAGATATACAAATATAAAGAGGTGATTTTACAAATGCAACCCGCTACACAACTTTCTAATGAACAGAAATACTCTATGTCATGGGGACAATTTATTAGCTCCGTTTTATTCGCTTTTTTCGGAACCGGACTTATTACTGTGTTCCTCGCAATGCCCTTAACCATTTATACAGCCGGTCTTACAGATAAAAAACAAATTGCCCTGTATGAATCTATTGCAAATACTGCAAGTATCGTATTACAACTAGCCGTGTTGTTATTCTTCATTTTCAAATTTGAACCTGCAAAAAAATTACTGCTAAAATCTTTTAACTTTAAAGCACTTAAAGAATGGCGTACATACGTATACTTACTTCTTTTCTTCGCTATAAACATTATACTCAATTACATCTTGTTAAATTATGTGTTCCAAGACGCAACAAAGCAGCAATCTTCCGCACTAAACTTAGACGTTTTTAAGCAGTATCAAATATTATTACTTCTCGGCTTCGCTATACTCACACCAATTTTTGAAGAACTTATTTTCCGTGGCTTTATACTTCGCTTCTTCTCAGAGCGCTTTCCATTTTGGATTGCAGCCATCATAACAAGCTTCTTCTTCGGTATCGCTCATACATACTCACTGGGAGTAATGGTAATTACTTTCTTCATGGGATTATTAATGGCTATTTTATGTAAAAAAACAAAATCCATTATTCCAGCTATGTTATTTCATATTATGAATAATATGTTGGCATTCTTGAGTTAAAAAGAGGTATCATCACTTCTCATTTCTATCAATTTATACATATTTATTAATAATATCCAAAATAAACCTCATGTAGTAAAATATAACTCATCACCATAGAAGGAGATTATTTATGTCGAGCTTACTTTGGATTTTTTATATGCCACTTCTTGTTTTATGCGGATTTTTCGGTGGTATTTTTTTAATTATTACTAGCATTAAACATCTTAAATTATTTGTGGGTTTAATGGGGCTACTTAGCCTATCTTTTGTCACACTACCTTTTGTTTTTTGGGGCATGGGGGTGAATAGCGATACGATCCTCCCTATTTCAACTACTTTATATTGGATACTGTTTTCTTTAACTGGATTATTGGCAGGATTAAATGGATTACAGGCAAAGATTAAAAGTATACGTAATATGGGATTCATTATTTTTATCGCTGGCATATTAGGGGTTATTTTCTGGGTACTTATGTCTGTAGGGGATTCATTCTATATATAATATTTTATCGGAGGTAATACAGAAGTGTTTGGAATATTAACTTGGATGGTTTTGGCTCTTACTTTGATGTTATGCCAATTCATCGTTGGCATTTTTTTAATTATTGCTGGCATTAAATATCGTAAATCACTTACTATTATAGCTGGTTTGATTAGTATATCGCTTATCTTTGTTCCTATCATTTGTATAGGTTTTGGAATAGATTTAGAGGGGATGGTTCCAATTTCAGGAACTTTATATTGGTGTTTCTTCTCTTTAGCTGGACTACTAGCTATTATAAGTGGAAGACAAATATCCAGCATTCGTGCTATGGGAACAATTTTGTTTATAACAGGGCTGTGCTCCGTAGCTGGTTATCATTTTTTATATCTCACTCTTTAAAAAGACAAAAAAGCAGGGAAATTAATTCCCTGCTTTTCTATTTGGTTTATTGCCTGATGGTAAGAAGAACGATAACACCCAAGCAATACCGGCTAATATAGTTGCAATTAAGAAGGCATCGTTAATACCGTTAATTGCAGATAGTTTTGAAATTTGTCCAAATAATAGTTGTGTACTCATCGCATCTCCTGCTTGAGCTGATCCGGCTAATGCCGCTAAGCTTTGGCCCATACCATGTACTTTATCAACTAAAATCGGGTTTGACGTTGTTAACATATTGCCGTAATCCGCTACGTGAGCAGTAGTTTGTTGCGTCATAAGCGTGATTAATATCGCTGTTCCAATTGAACCAGCTACTTGTCTTGACGTATTTTGCGTTGCTGTACCGTGAGAAATTAATTTCATCGGCAGTGCATTCATACCAGCTGTCATAATTGGCATCATAATGAATGACATACCAATTGAGCGTATAATATAATCCGTCATAATAACGCTATACGGTGTATCCATCGATAACGTTGTAAATTTATATGTCGCAAATGTTGTAATGGCTAATCCGACAATTGCTAACGGACGAATACCATACTTATCAAATAGTTTACCTGCAACTGGTCCCATGATCCCCATAATTAATGATCCTGGAAGTAATAATAAACCAGATTCCATCGGTGTAAAACCGCGAATGTTTTGCAAGTATACTGGAAGTAATAACATACCTCCGAATAAGGCCATCGTTACAATCGCGTTAATTACTAATGTGAAAGTGAACGTCGGATATTTAAACACTTGTAAATCAAGCATTTTATTGTCTGTTGTTAACTCTCTCCAAATAAATACAGCTAAACCAACGACACCGATGATAAGTGTTATAACAACTTCTGCACTAGTCCAGCCATTATTTCCAGCTTCACTAAATCCGTACAGTAAGCTACCTAGTCCAATACTTGAACTAATAACACCGAATACATCTAACTTTGTTTTAGACACTGGCTGAGCTAGTGTAAAGAATTTAAAAGATAAGAACGTAATAATTAAACCGATAACAAACATCCCATAGAACATTAAGTTCCAGCTATAGTTTTCAATTACCCAACCTGTTACAGTTGGTCCGATAGCTGGTGCTAAAATCATCGCTACCCCAAGTAACCCCATAGCTGCTCCGCGTTTATTAGGCGGGAATAATGTCATGAAGATATTCATACCAACTGGCATTAAAATACCTGCGCCAACCGCTTGAACAACACGGCCTGTCATCATCATTGTAAAGTTTCCTGATGTAGCACAAATGATAGACCCTACAGTGAAGAATAACATTGCTGCTATGAATAATTTACGATACGTAAATCGTGAAACTAAAAATGCACTGATTGGTACTAAAATCCCGTTTACAAGCATGAAGCCTGTAATTAACCATTGTGCTGTTGAAGTTGATACGTTAAATTCATTCATTAATGGAGGCAGTGCAACATTAATGATCGTTTGGTTTAAAATAGAAACGAACATACCGAGAATTAATACAGCTACAACTGCCTTTACATTCACATTCTCTACCGGCAATTGTCTCTTCAGCATTTCTTTTTCCCGTTTTACTTGCTCTTGCTTCCCTGTTTCTAATTCCACTACGTTAGAAGCTTCTGTTTCTTGTTTTTGTTCAAGTTCTTTCTCTACTGTTTCTGCTTGACTTACTTCTATCTTACTTACGGCTGGGACTTGTTCTTCTCCCACATTCGTTTTTTTCTTTCGTAAAAGACGATTTACAAGGAAGAAGACGATTATACAAAATAGTGCATATCCTACAATTGTAATTGAGGACATCTCATCTCCCCCTTACTTATGAATACGAACTGACACATTCATTCCAGGAACAATATTTACTGATTTACTATGATCTAAAGAAACTTTAACTGGTACAACTTGCTTTACTTTCGTATAGTTCGCTGTTGCGTTACTTGATGGTAACATCGAGAATGTATTCGCTGTTGTTAATCCAACTTGTTCTACTTTTCCCGTTAACGTTGTATCTGGGTATGCGTCTACATACACATCTACTGTTTGACCTTTTTGAACATCATCAATATTTGTTTCTTCAATATTTGCTGTTACCCATAAATTGCTCATATCAAATGCATAAGCAATTGGGCTACCTGCCCCAACGAACGCATTAGTTGTTGCATTTGACTGTACAACTGTTGCATTTTGCGGAATTGTTACATCTACTGTTTGCTCACCATTTGCTCCTGCTACAGTAACCGCACCTAATTTATCGTTCTCATTGTAATTTTTTCCGACTTCAGCTTTCCAGTCTGTTAATTTACCTGCTACTGGTGATGCAATTGGGATTACTTTCCCATCAATCTTTGCATTTTCTGTTTTTAAATAGTTTTCCGCTTGATTGTAATAGTAATAACCGCCAATACCGCCGCCAACTAATACAATTAATGTGATAATGTTGATAATTACCATTCTTCGAAACTGATTCATTGCATTCCTCTCCTTATATCGCATATAATTTTTTCCTAAACTATTTACATCCTTAGTGTTTATATTGTTTAATTGTTAATTATATTAACCTTTAAACAAAAAAAGCACACCTTTTACGACGCAAACTATGTTTTGTCTGCATCCTAGCGGTGCTGATTTCTAAAGGACTATCGTTTATAATTATAAATAATTATCCCGAATCTACAACCAACAATTTAAACCTATATGTTGTTTAAACAACATTACACTATACATGTGTTGTTTAAGGTTAAAAAATTAAACGAGGTGAAGTAAAAATGTCTATTAAAAATACAAATGATCCACGTGTAAAACGAACGAGACAACTCATACAGGATGCTTTTGTCGCTTTAGTAGGCGAAAAGGGCTTCGAAAATGTAACTGTGCAACATATCGCGGAACGCGCTCCTGTAAATCGTGCTACATTTTATAGCCATTACCATGATAAATATGATTTATTAGAAAAAAGCATAGAAGAAATGTTAGAAAAACTAGCTGCAGTAATTAAACCACAAAATCGAAATAAAGAAGATTTTCAGCTCACTTTTGATTCACCGCATCCAACTTTTTTAGCTTTGTTTGAGCATATTGCAGACAATACTAATTTCTATAACGTTATGCTCGGCGATAAGGCAGCTGGAAACTATTCTTATAAAATGATGAAAACAATTCAAACACATTTAACATTAAGCCTATCTATTTCCCAGCCAGATGATGAAGACCTTATGGTCCCTCGTGATATTCTTATTAGTTATGTTACAGGCGCTCATATCGGAATGATTATGTCATGGTTAAAAAGAGGCATGATTTATACCCCACATTTCATGGCAATGCAATTAACTCGCTTAATTATTTTAGGAGCTCATACTGCAGCAGGATTAGAAAGACCGTTTTAAAAATGGAAAAAGCGAAGGAGGTTATCCTTCGCTTTTTTCTATTAATTAAATGTAATGTTATGTACAGCCTCTTTATCAAGACGTTTAATAACTTCTACAATTAACTTCACTGCGTTTTCATAATCATCACGATGTAACATCGCTGCATGAGAATGAATGTAGCGTGTCGCAATCGTAATTGCCATAGATGGGATACCATTTACAGAAATGTGAATTGCTCCTGCGTCCGTTCCCCCGCCCGCTACAGAATCATACTGATATGGAATTTGTAATTCATCCGCAACATCAACAACGAAATCACGTAAACCTGTATGACCAATAACAGAAGCATCATATAGAATGATCTGCGGACCATCACCCATTTTACTTTGTGCTTCTTTTGCCGTTACACCTGGTGTATCACCAGCAATACCTACATCTACTGCGAATGCGATATCTGGCTTAATATAGTTTGCAGATGTTTTCGCACCACGAAGACCAACTTCTTCTTGTACAGTCCCAACGCCGTATACAACGTTTGGATGCTTTTCATCTTTTAATTGTTTTAATACGTCAATTGCAATTGCACAACCAATTCGGTTATCCCATGCTTTTGCAAGTAACATCTTTTCATTCTTCATCACTTGGAATTCGAAGTACGGTACAACTTGATCCCCTGGTCGGATGCCCCACTCCATCGCTTCTTCTTGGCTAGAAGCACCAATATCGATGAACATGTCTTTAATTTCAACTGGCTTTTTACGAGCTTCTGGAGGTAAAATGTGCGGTGGTTTTGAACCAATTACACCTGTTACATCTCCTTTACGCGTTACAATCGTTACGCGCTGTGCAAGCATAACTTGCGACCACCAGCCACCCACCGTTTGGAAACGAAGGAAGCCTTTGTCATCAATTTGCGTAATCATAAAGCCGACTTCATCTAAATGACCTGCAACCATAATTTTCGGGCCGTTTTCTTCCCCAACTTTTTTCGCAACTAAACTTCCTAAATTGTCAGTAGAAAGTTCATCTGCAAACGGCTCAATATATTTCTTCATTACTTCACGTGGTTCGCGCTCGTTACCCGCAATACCGCGTGCGTCTGTTAATTCTTTTAGCATTGTCAATGTCTCGTCTAATTTTATCATTGCCAACACCCTCCTTTTTCTTCAGTCACTTTATTATACAAAAGGAAATTGAAATATTCAAAAATTAAATTAGTATCCTTGTGTTTGACGCTGATGATTTACTTCATTTTTATCTAAATATGCTTTTTCAATTTCATCTTGTTCAAATTCAAGCGCTTGTCCAAGGCGAAGATAGCTTGTAAATAGTTCAATATAGTTCGTAATAGAAGGTTGATCTGTAAAACGAATTACTTTCGCATATGTGTCTAAGAAAATTTCCACTTGTGTTTTATTCGTTTGCGCACATTTATAGAATAAGAAGTTTTTATCAATTCCTAAATCGATTCCGATTGATAAAATAAAATGTAAACCATCTACGTATTCTTCTAATATTACTTCACGTTCTGAAGCTGGTTTATTGCTCCAATATTTAAAACAACGTGTTTCATTTGCAAGTTCTCCAATTTCTACAAGAAGAGCTAACATTTTTTCTTTTAACAATTTTTTCGGTTGTAAGTCATGTTCTTTCACAATACGGTCATCTAATTCTTTTTGTAATTTAAATAGTTGTAGTAAGTCCATTCTATTGTCCTCCTCCAACATCGCATTTTCCGCAACAATGTTGTTTCATCTCAAAGTTCATTATTATTTTTCGTTTCTTATTAACAAGTCAGCTACCTACATCTTTATAAAGATAGCTTGTCCTTAATTTGCAAATACGTTTCAATCATCACTCATATATTGTTCACTTGATGAAAGTTCCATATCATCTTTCCATTATAGCAGTGTCGTTTCTGCTAGGAAAGATGCACTTCTCACGAATGAGTTCAAATAAAGTGAAACTTTAATAAGTGGGGGGTTTTGTTCATCCCCACTTATTATTAGCCTTCACCAATCGGGCTTTTACGGGCAGTTGATCTCCCACCTAACTTCTTTGCTCCAGCTGAATTTTGAGGTGGGAGTTTTACTGCCCGTTAATGCGGGATAAAAAAAGTCAGGAGGATTCTCCTGACTTTATATATATATTCTTTTATATCGCTATAGCTTTTATATTGATTTTGTCATATCGATAACGACACGTCCGTTAATCTTTCCTACTTTCATGTAAAAGTCTCCACGTTATCGTTACAAAAATTCTTACAAGCACATCTTAATATACTTGAGCAAGAAATAACGATAATAAGTGGCTGATTTTACAATAAATACAAATAAAAAAACCTTAGAAGAAAATCTTCTAAGGTTTTAAACAATTAGTTAATGTTGTTTTTTGCAACTGTTGCTAATTCAGCGAAAGCTTTTTCGTCATGAACAGCTAAGTCAGCAAGCATCTTGCGGTTAACTTCGATGCCAGCATTTTTTAAACCGTGCATTAAGCGGCTGTAAGAAAGACCATTCATACGAGCTGCTGCGTTGATACGTGTAATCCATAATTTACGGAAGTCACGTTTCTTTTGACGACGGTCACGGAATGCATACATTAGAGATTTCATAACCTGTTGGTTAGCAACCTTAAATAATGTACTCTTAGAACCGTAGTAACCTTTTGCTAATTTTATAACTTTTTTACGACGTTGACGAGTAACTGTACCACCTTTTACTCTTGGCATAATATTACCTCCTAGTTTGTTCTATATATCAGCCGAACTTATTTTAAGTTGTCAAGCATTTGACGAATGCGTTTGAAGTCACCAGCGCTAACTACACCAGCTTTACGTAGTTTACGTTTAGCTTTTGTAGATTTGTTAGCGAATAAATGGCTTGTGTAAGCGTGAGAACGCTTCAGTTTACCAGATCCAGTCTTTTTGAAACGCTTTGCAGCGCCGCGATGAGTTTTTTGTTTAGGCATAGGTATTTCCTCCTCTATCTATTACTTATCGTTTTTCGGTGCTAAAACTAAGAACATACTACGTCCTTCCATTTTAGGCTTAGATTCAATTGTACTAACTTCAGCACAAGCTTCTGAGAAGCGATCTAAAACACGTTGACCGATTTCTTTATGAGTAATGGCACGTCCTTTAAAGCGAATTGACGCTTTAACCTTGTCGCCTTTCTCTAAAAACTTGACAGCATTACGAAGTTTTGTGTTAAAGTCATGTTCATCAATTGTTGGACTTAAACGAACTTCTTTCATGCTAATTACTTTTTGATTTTTGCGCTGTTCTTTTTCTTTCTTCTGTTGCTCAAAGCGGAATTTACCGTAGTCCATAATGCGGCATACTGGTGGTTTCGCATTTGGAGCAACCAATACTAAATCAAGATTAAGACCTGCAGCTAAGTCTAAAGCGTCATTACGAGACTTGATTCCAAGTTGATCGCCGTTTGCGCCAACTAAGCGTACTTCACGTGCACGAATTTGCTCGTTAATCATCATATCCTTGCTAATAGTAAGCCACCTCCAAGGTTTTCTTAGAATACGTTTTGCAATTGTAGAACCCGAACAAAAAAAGTGCGGGCACACGGCACCCACACTTGTAATATCTTTAGTAAGAAATACATTTACCTGCTAACTGCGAATGCGTCCATCAGGTGAGAAGCGGGTGCTTCTACTTGTCAAAACCATATTCTATTATCCTTGATGAGTTTATCATAGGACATGACGTCTGTCAAGAAGACGCGATGTGTTTTACTAACAACAAGAAATATTGTAACAAACAACCAGCATACTTGCAATACTTTTTTATGATAAGTATTGTTTGGTTATTTTTTCTAGATTTTCTTTTTTATAATACATAAAAAAGCCGCGGTATACCGCGGCTCTTTCTTATCGTTTTCCTTCTACCTTAATCATGTCAACAAACGCATCTAATGCGATTGTTTCTGATTTTTGTTCACCATATTTACGTACGTTAACGCCATTTTCAGTAACTTCATTGTCACCTACTACAAGCATGTACGGAATCTTTTGCATTTGTGCTTCACGGATTTTGTAACCAATTTTCTCTTCACGAGTGTCTAATTCAACACGGATACCAGCACGTCGTAATTCATCTTGTACTTTCTTCGCATAGTCTAAATGTACTTGCGGAGAAACTGGAATTACTTGCGCCTGAACTGGAGCTAACCAAGTTGGGAATGCGCCTTTGTATTCTTCAATTAAGAAGGCTACGAAACGTTCCATAGTTGATACAACACCACGGTGAATTACAACTGGACGATGTTGTTTACCGTCTTCACCAACGTAAGTTAATTCAAAGCGTTCTGGAAGTAAGAAGTCTAATTGTACAGTTGAAAGTGTTTCGTCTTTTCCAAGAGCAGTACGAACTTGAACGTCAAGTTTCGGACCATAGAATGCCGCTTCACCTTCAGCTTCATAGTAATCAAGACCCATTTCATCCATAGCTTCTTTTAACATACCTTGTGCTTTTTCCCACATCTCATCATCAGCATAATACTTTTTAGTATCTGCTGGGTCACGATAAGATAGACGGAATGAATAGTTTTCTAAACCAAAATCTTTGTACACTTCTAACGTTAAGTTTACAACACGTTTTAATTCTTCTTTAATTTGATCTGGACGAACGAAAATGTGCGCATCATTTAAAGTCATTCCGCGTACACGTTGTAATCCAGATAATGCTCCAGACATTTCATAGCGGTGCATTGTTCCAAGTTCCGCAATACGGATTGGTAATTCACGGTAGCTGTGAATATCATTTTTATAAACCATCATATGGTGAGGGCAGTTCATTGGACGAAGAACTAACTCTTCATTATCCATTTCCATTGATGGGAACATGCCATCACGGTAATGGTTCCAGTGACCAGAAGTTTCATAAAGCTCTCTACTTCCTAATACTGGAGTGTATACGTGATCATAGCCTAAGCTTGCTTCTTTATCAACGATGTAACGCTCGATAATACGGCGAATTGTTGCACCTTTTGGTAACCAAAGTGGTAACCCTTGTCCTACTTTTTGGCTATTAGTAAATAGTTTTAACTCTTTACCTAATTTACGGTGATCGCGCTCTTTCGCTTCTTCAAGCATACGTAAGTGCTCATCTAATTCTGCTTTCTTAACGAATGCAGTACCGTAAATACGTTGTAACATTTTATTATTGCTGTCGCCGCGCCAGTAAGCACCTGCAACACTTAATAATTTAAATACTTTAATTTTCCCTGTAGATGGAAGATGAACACCACGGCATAGGTCGAAGAATTCGCCTTGCTCATAAATTGAAATAACTGCATCTTCTGGAAGATCGTTAATTAAATCTAATTTTAACTCATCGCCGATTTCTTCAAAGCGACGAAGTGCTTCTGCACGTGGTACTTCATGACGAACGATTTCTAAGTTTTCGTTCACGATTTTTTGCATTTCTTTTTCGATTTTCTTGAAGTCCTCAACTGTAATTGCTTCTTCCATATCAATATCGTAGTAGAAGCCATTTTCGATTACTGGACCAATGCCAAGCTCAAGCTTAACATCTTTATATAAACGTTTTAACGCTTGTGCTAAAAGGTGAGCTGTTGAGTGGCGTAAAATATATAAGCCATCTTCAGAATCTAATGTAATAATAGAAACTGCACCATCTTCTTCGATTGGTGTAACAAGATCGATCATCTCATCGTTTAATTTTCCAGCCACAGCTTTTTTCTTTAAGCCTGGGCTAATAGAAGCTGCGATTTCTTCAGTTGTTACTCCTTTTGGAAACTCCTTCACAGCTCCATCAGGGAAAGTAATTTTAACTACATCTGCCATCACTGGTCACTCCTCTTTTTTTTCAAAATAAAAAACACTCATCCCATAAAAAGGGACGAGTGTTGAATTCGTGGTTCCACCCTTGTTCCAATTAACCTTATTGTTAATTGCTCAAGTTCAACATAACGGTGTTGTCCGTTAGCAATTACTAGAAAAACGTTCACTGCTAAAGTTTAGAGGTGGTAAGTAATAATCCCGTACTAGGAAGCTCGCACCCTAAGGCTTCCCTCTCTGAAAATCGTAGATAACTACTCATGTCCTCATCATGACATTTCAATATATTTCATTTATGTAGGTAATTATATGCTCAAAAACTTAGAAAATCAAGGGCGTTACCTTTATTTTTTAAATTTTTCACATTGCGCTCAAACTCATGCAAACCATGTAATTGGACCCGTTCCTGAAATACATTTCGCAAAGTAACAATCATGTTATGATCTTGTTCTTTCGTATATAAATAAATCTTTTTCGGCGAAATAGAAAGAAGTGGTGCAATTACTTTCGTATCGATATATACATCCTGTTTCTTTAATAATTCTTCATCTATATATTGAACCAATTTCTCCTGTTTTAAACGCCTACCTTTATCATCATAGAAAATAAAACTTTCATCAAAAATAAGATGTACACAGGACAAACGTGATTTCCGGCTACTTACTTGTTGGCGAAGTGTCTCAATGAATATTTGGTATTCCTGCTCCATCTTATACTCATCAATTGCAACTTCAGCAAGCTTAGTTACCATTTCCCTATATGTACGAAGACGAAAACGAACGTATGATGAAAACGAGAATGAGAGCGGATCACAAAGCCAATCATTCAAAGACGACGCAATATAAGATTCAAATTTTTGACGTGTTAAATCACTAGCTACTCCTTTTCTTCTTTCCTTTAAAATCTCATGTGCCATATGCAATATTTGATGACACTCTTCTTGTTCTTCATAAAAAAACTTTTCCTTTAAAATGGTATGAATCCATTCATTTTGTTTCACATTCATAATGAAATATAGTAATACTGGCAATAAAATCTTTTCAATATAATTTGATTCACATAATGGTATATGAATAACAACCTTTTGTTCATTTAAATATACACTTGTTTCCTTATATAAGGATTCTGTTCTTTTCGTTAGTTGTCTGTATACGTACACAGCATCATTTTTTTCTTCGAAGCAAATTTCAATCACTTTTGTCCCCCCTTTTATCCCCGCTCTAAAGGATTGCATCTATACGTTACAAATCCTATAAGAGTCCGATCTATGGAAGTTCACTCTTAGTAGAAACCTATCTCCCATCGTTAGAACATCCACTCGATATGGCTTGCTAATTTTATATATATTAAGGGAGGGAGAAAAAAATGATACAAGCTACTCTGAAAAAATGATTAAAATAAAGTGAAACTTTAATCAGTGGAGGTTTTGTCCATCCTCCACTGATTATTAGCCCGCACCAATCGGGCTTTTACGGGCAGCAGGGCTCCCACCTAACTTCTTTGCTTTACAGCCGAATTTTGAGGTGGGAGTCTTACTGCCCGCCAATAGCGGGATAAAAAAGAGCAAGCTTCTCAGCTCGCTCTTTACTTATTACGACGATTTTTCCCGCCAATTGGGATTGGCTTCGCTAAATATTTAATTCGTTCCATAATACGGGCCGCTTTCATCTCTTCTGCTTCACCGCGCTGTGTATACGTTAAATGATGTTCCAACTGTTTGAAATCAAAGTTAGATGTAAAGAACGTCGGTAAGTTTTCCAACATACGGAATTGCAAGATTGCACCGAGTACATCATCACGTACAAAACTTGACATCGCTTCTGCCCCGATATCATCTAACATTAATACTTGTACACGTTTGACAGCATCAATCTTTCCGCTAATCGAATTATCTTGAATCGAACTTTTGATTTCACGTAAAAATTCAGGGAAGTATACGAGCATCGAACTAATTTTCTTTCGCGCAAGCTCATTTGCAATTGCCCCTAAAAGATACGTTTTCCCTACACCAAATTTACCGTACAAATATAAACCTTGTGCTTTTTTACCTGGTTCGTATGTGTTTAAAAATTCATTCGTTGCACCTATTGCATCAATACGTGCATCTAAATCTGAAGGGTCTAAATTTTCCATAGTTGCCTGCAAAATGTCAACTGGCATATATACACTTTGAACGAGTTTTTCATATTTTTTTCTCTCATCATATGCTACTTTTCTAATACAACGATCGTATTGAATATCAATCATCTTACCTTGAATGACGAGCTTCGGCTCATATCCTTGTAGCATATTTTTACATGACCCTAAATCTGGACAATCCGCACACCCTACACTTTGTCCAATATATTCATATAACTTCACAAGACTTCGTTCAATCATAGAAGTCGTTACTTCACCTTTATGTTCGTCTATAAATTCTTTCACACGAGGGTGCGCCATCACTTCTGCCTTTAAGACTTCATATCTATTTTTAAAGTTTTTATTTTCCATTAATTTCGTAAATGAATTTTGAATATGCTCCATTTTCTCACCTCAAAGAGCGTTCATTTTCTTTTATTAATCACGCTTATATTTTTTCAATACTTCTTCTAATCGTTTCCGTTCATCTTCTAACGTACTTGCATCTTTTTTCGCACTTACGTCATTTTTTGCAGGTTCTTTCTCTTCTTCTTTCGACTCTTCTTTAAGCCAATCTGGCACCATTTCTTTTCGCACTGTTTTCTTCGCTGTACGACCTTTTTTCTTCGTCTCAGCCCACTCTTGATATTGACGATTCTCTTCTTTCGCTAGCGCCATCGCCTCGCCTACTGTACCGACCTTTTTTCGCGCCCAATGTCCAGCAATCTTCTCGACATACGTTTTAGCAAGCTTCATATCTGAGCGTAGCATAACGTAATAAATAAGTACATTCACAACCCCTGGCGTTAACTTTTGATTTATCATTACATCCTCAACGATTTGCAAGTCCGCTTTCGTCGCCTCTGCACCGCCTGAAATCTCTTTCAATAGTTGTTTTGGCGAGATTTCCTCTAACTGTTTCATTAGCATCTCTTCTTGCGTAGATGGCTCTTTCTCTTTCATTGTACGAGCAGCATGAGGTTGCACTCTTTCACTTAATACAGGTAACGCTTGACCATTTTCGAATTGATACCAATCGCGTGCTCCCTTCCGAAGCCTTTCGATATCAATTGTTTGCACTTCTGTCACTGCGCCAAGAACGATATTTTGCATCGATAACACATCCACACCGTACACATAAGCGAGTGTAATAACACATTCTCTCACTTGATCTGTAATCGCCTTTTTAGGAACAAGGGCTGATAGTCCGTCTACAAATAACGAGAAATCAAAGAAATCGTTCCAAACTTTCGGAGCATCCCCATTCTCGTTACTTGGCATAATTGTCGTTTTCGGGATACGCAGTTCTTCTTGCGCATATTCAAACTGACCTGGGTTAAACGAATCAAATATATCGTTGAAGGAGCGCGTAACATTTTCATAAGAAGCAAAATCGAATTCTTCTTCTAAGAAATATTGCTTTACTTGGTTGTATTTTGTCCGACTCAAGCGATTATATAAAAAGATACTTAAAACAATATCATCAAAAAACTGCTTCGGAGATAAAGGTGGTTGCAATTCATATATAAACATCCGAATATCTTTTTCTTTCTTAATATATACATTTAAAAGACCAATCGCTTCTAACTTTACTCGTTCCCCATATATTTCAGGAAGTTGCATTTGCATAGTCACCATAAGGGAGTGATGTGTATTCTCTTTTCCAAACACACGATCTTGCTCTAACTCTCCCCATAGTGTCATGTATAAGCTAAAAGCTCTACTACCTATTAACGGCTGATACAACATCGTTAATACTTTCCGGTCGTAATTATGTAACAACCCTTTCGCACTTACTTTATAACGATCAATCGGCAATAGCTCCATCCATGACTGTTTTTCCATTCTTGCTTTTCCTTTCTCTCATCCAATCTAGCCTACATTTCACTCGTTCTATCTTTATTATATAATTTATTAGCGAAAAAGAGCTATTAGCTTCCGCTTCTAGCTCTCTTATCTCGTTTACTTACAGTATATAAAGAGATTCCTTCTACTCTCTCTCTTTTTGCAGTATATCTTTTAATTCTTCAATAAATACATTTAAATCTTTAAATTGACGATACACAGAAGCAAAACGTACGTAAGCAACATCATCAATATCACGAAGTTCTTCCATAACAATTTCACCAATCATATCACTTTTCACTTCTGATATACCTAAGTTACGAAGTTCACGCTCCACACTTTGTGTTACTTCCTCTAACTGCCTTAAAGATACAGGTCTTTTTTCACACGCTTTAATTAAACCGCGTAAAATTTTCTCTTTATTAAACTCTTCTCGTGTTCCTTCTTTTTTAACAACGATAAGAGGTGATTCTTCTACTCTTTCAAATGTCGTAAAGCGACTTAAACAACTTTCACACTCTCTTCTTCTTCGAATAGAGCGCCCCTCGTCTACCGGACGCGAATCTAACACTCTTGTTCCATTATGAAAACAGGATGGACAACGCAATTCATTCACTCCTTTACACTATAATCTTTATTCTTTCGCTACTCACCTACATGTGAAAATATATATACAATATTATATAACTCATTCTTCTACAATGACCACTCTAAGTTATTACATATCGTGATCCTATTTTATATAAACTAAAAAAGAGGTGCATTATACACCTCTTTACATTTTAAATCAATTATGTTCTTTTTTAAAGAGCTTTTGTTTCTCTCTGCTTAATTTCGAAGCTACCAGTGCCTCGAGGAAGCTCGATGCTCTCACGCGTTTTCGCGTTTAAACCTTCTGCAATATATTCTGCAGCAACATTTGGATCAATACGATCCCCACAAGTATAAACATCAATACTTGCGTAACCGTGCTCCGGAAAGCTATGAATTGTTAAATGTGATTCCGAGATAATTACTACTCCACTTACACCTTGCGGTGCAAATTTATGAAAAGCAACCTCACGTACTTCAGCACCAGCTCTTAGTGCTGCATCCACAAATAATTGTTCAATATACGGCATGTCATTAAGCTTGTCGAAATCGCAATCCCAAAGTTCAGCAATCACGTGACGACCCATCGTATCCATAGTATCCATTCTACAGTTCCCCCTTGTAAATTTATTCTAACTGTTCGAATTGAAAACTAATTTGCAATTTGGCTTGCTCCACTACCACGGGGGAAAGTTAGTCCAGAGAGGTCCTAACCCTTTAAGTAGTGACTACGTACCTCAGCTCTTAAGTTTACGAGTGTTAGTATACTTTGTTTATTTTCATTTTGCAACAACAGTTTTTTCGATTTTCTGTCATATTTTCCTCTTTACTTTTCCCTAAAAAAGATTAATGATTCACGAATACAGTAATCCCAACGTTTCGTGGTATGTCCACTATTTAAAAATATACTTATATAATTTTTTTCCTTTTCAGAAAAAAATAAAAAAGAGGGCAAATTTTCACTTGCCCTCTCTCGTTCACTTAAATATGTTGCACATTTTTTTGTTTCGCTAATTCATCAACAACTAACGTTACAAGATCTACAACACGACGAGAGTAGCCCCACTCGTTATCATACCAAGCAAGTACTTTCACTTTACGATCACCCATTACCATTGTAGACAAACCATCAATAATAGCTGAGTGTGTATTTGTATTAAAATCGATAGACACTAAAGGCTCTTCGCTGAATTCTACAATTCCTTTTAATGCACCGTTTGCAACAGTTTTGAACGCTTCATTAATATCTTCAACTGTTACATCACGTTTTACGTCTACTACTAGGTCAACAAGAGACACGTTTGGTGTTGGTACACGAAGTGCCATACCATGAAGTTTTCCGTTTAAGTGTGGAAGAACTTTTGCTAGCGCTTTTGCAGCACCCGTCGTTGTTGGAATGATAGACTGTCCGCAAGCACGCGCTCTTCTTAAATCTTTATGTGGGTTATCAATATTTTTTTGGTCATTTGTATAAGCATGAACAGTTGTCATTAAACCGTTTTCAATTCCGAACTGCTCATCTAACACCTTTACAACAGGCGCTAAACAGTTTGTTGTACAAGATGCATTTGAAATAACAGTATGCTTTGTAATATCTAATTGGTCTTCGTTCACACCAACTACGATTGTTACATCTTCATTTTTACCAGGTGCTGTTAAAATAACTTTTTTCGCTCCAGCTTCAACATGAAGAATTGCTTTTTCTTTCGAGTTAAATTTACCAGTTGCTTCAATTACAACTTCAACACCTAGATCTTTCCAAGGCAACTCCTTTGGATCGCGGTTGTTTAAAAGGCGAATCATTTTCCCATCAACTAGTAAGTGATCTTCAAATGCTTCCACTGTTCCGTCAAACTTTCCATGAACTGTATCATATTTAATTAAATGCGCTAACGTTTCTGATGGATAGCTTGCATTTATTGCTACAATTTTGAATGCGCTTTCTTTTATTGCTTGACGAAATACCATTCTCCCGATACGTCCAAATCCATTAATTGCCACACGAGTCATAATATGTTATCCCCCTTGAATGCGTTATACTATTTATCTCCAATCCCAATAATAGTATAACACAAAAAGGAGATATGTCACTAAGCATTTTCATTAATTTCACAATTTTTTAATCAATAATGTTCCATTCTTTCAAAATAGAAGCTAATTGTGTTTTCGTTCCAGTAATTGTGCCATCATTATAAATTACCTCATCTGCCTTCTTTACTTTTTCTTCTAATGGCATTTGAGATTGAATACGAGCCGTTGCTTCTTCTTCTGAAAAGTTATTTCGTTTCATTAAACGTTCCAATTGCGTATTCGGTGTGACTGCTACAACTAAAACACGATCAACGAGATTTGTTAATTTACTTTCAAACAAAAGAGGGATATCTAACACAACCGCTTGCATACTTTCTTTTATGTACATCTCCTTTTGTGCATTCATTTCTTCACGCACTGCAGGATGAACAATTTCGTTTAACTGCAATCGTTTTTCTTCATTATAAAAAACGACACTCCCAAGCTTTGGTCGATCAAGCTCTCCATCTTTTTGTAACACTTCCGTTCCGAACACCTCTACAATTTTGTTATATGCCGGTTTTCCTCGTTCTACAACTTCTCGCGCAATAATATCTGCATCAATAACCGGTATACTCATTTCACGAAACATTTCTGATACCGTACTTTTTCCGCTTGCAATGCCTCCTGTTAATCCAATTACTACTGTCATAATAATCCTCCTCACAATATTAAAGGCGCGAAACTAATGTTCCACGCCCATACTTACATTTTCCAAATTCCAATAATAATGAGTAATACCCCAGGCAGAAATGTAAATTTTTGTAACCATTTCATATTTGATAAAATCGTACCGAGCTTCATTCCAATAAATAAAAATAAAGAACTCATAACCGCGACTAATGCCGCCATCATCGCGGGTGCATAACCTAATAAAGATGCACCAATTCCAGCACCAAACGAATCTATAGAAAGAGCAATACCAAGAAGTAACGCTTCTCCTGCAGAGATAGTTCCTGATTTATCAAAATCCGCAACAGTCGGCTTCCGCAAAATTTGAATCACTAACCCTAGCGAAGCAATTTCTAGTTTCCAAACCTTCTCCTCTTGCTTCGGTTCTTCTTTTTTATCACTTCGAAAAAATTGATATAATACCCAAATACCTATTCCAATAAGAACAAATCCGCCGATACGCGTTGCGATAACAGGTGAAAATATTTTCGCGATCATATGTCCAATTCCCATGGAAACGAGCATTACAGCTGCTGAACAGATCCCGATAATTATAATTGATCTTAGTGGAATTCTTACGCTCCTTAACCCGTATGTTAGCCCTACACTACAGCTATCTAAGCTTAATGTAAAAGCTAATAAAATAAGAGATAAATAAAGGTACATCGGTAAGCTCCTCCCTTATACATAGCTCTGCTCTATGTATATGACAAATGCCTATCCGATGTTATCCCTTTTCTATATTCTAGGTTGGCAAATTGGGCAGTAATGTGTTCCCCTTCCGCCAACAACTGTTTTTTCTAATAGCGTACCGCAAGTCACACACGGTTCTCCTTTTTTCCCATATACATTTAGAAGTTCCTGGAACGAACCAATTTGTCCTTGTGAATTAATATACGTTCTAATTGTACTTCCGCCTCGCTTAACAGCTTCGCCCAGCGTTGTAACAATCGCCTCGTAAATTCTTTCTATTTCTTCTTCTGCTAAAGATGCGGCTTCTCGTTCTGGATGAATTTGCGAACGGAATAATACTTCATCTACATATATATTTCCAAGCCCTACTAAAAGACGCTGATCTAATAATACGACTTTTATTTTGCGATTTGTCTTTTGCAATCTTTCTTGTAAGTACTGCGGTGTCAATTCAGCATCAAATGGCTCTGGTCCTAAATCTGCAAGAGGCATTTGATTCAACTCTTCACCTTTCTTAAAGAGATGCATCGTACCAAACTTTCTCACATCTTTATAATGTAATTCAGTTCCATCTGTAAATAAGAAACGGACGTGCGTATGTTTATCAATCGGCTCATCCTCTTGATGAAGTAAAAACTTACCTTCCATGCGCAAATGTGAAACAATTACATAGTTCGTTACATACAAAAGCAAAAACTTACCTCTTCGCTTTATATTTTCAATTGTCTCGCCTCTTAGCATTTCTTTAAAAATTTCTGCATCATCCGGTCGTTTTACTATTTTGGGATAAGTAATAACGACATCTTCAATCGTTTTTCCTGTTACAAGATTTTCAAGCGTCCGTCTAACGTTTTCAACCTCTGGTAATTCCGGCATTTCATCACGTCCTTATTTCGCATCGTACCAAGTTGGACCGTAAGAATAATCAACTTTCAATGGAACGGCTAGTTCAATTGCATGCTCCATTACTTCAGGTACAAGCTTCTCTAATTTTTCAATTTCTTCTTTTGGTGCTTCAAATATCAATTCATCGTGTACTTGCAGAAGAAGACGCGCTTGTAATCCTTCTTCTTCTAGACGATCTGCCATAATAATCATCGCTTTTTTAATAATATCAGCCGCACTACCTTGAATTGGTGTATTCATAGCTGTACGCTCAGCAAAGCTACGTAAATTGAAATTACGACTCGTAATTTCCGGAATATAACGGCGACGATTTAATAATGTAACCACATATCCTTTTTGTTTCGCATCTTTTACGATTTCATCCATGTATTCTTGTACACCAGGGAAACTTTCTAAATACTTTTCAATAAATTCCGCTGCTGCTTTTCTTGTAATTCCTAAGTTTTGCGAAAGACCATAATCACTAATACCATACACAATTCCGAAGTTAACAGCTTTTGCTTGTCGTCTCATGTTAGATGTTACTTCATCTTTCCCAACACCAAATACATCCATAGCTGTTTTCGTATGAATATCCATGTCATGTTGGAACGCTTCAACTAACCCTGGATCTTTTGCAATGTGAGCAAGCACACGAAGTTCGATTTGTGAATAATCAGCCGCGTACATGATCCATCCTTCTTCTGATGGAACGAATGCCTGACGAATCTTTCTTCCTTCTTCTAAGCGAATCGGGATATTTTGTAAGTTCGGATCTGTTGAACTTAATCGACCTGTTTGCGTTAACACTTGATTAAAACGAGTATGGATTTTAGATGAATCTTCATGTACAACTTTCAATAAACCTTCAATGTAAGTTGAATTTAGCTTTCCTAATTGACGGTAATGTAAAATATTTGGAATAATTTCATGACGATCCATAAGTTTATCTAATACATCCGCCGACGTAGAATAACCTGTTTTCGTCTTTTTAATAACTGGTAAGTTTAAATTCTCAAACAGAATAACCCCAAGTTGCTTCGGTGAATTAATATTAAATTCTGTTCCCGCAAGCTTATAAATTTCCTGTTCCATTTCCTTTAATCTACCTGCAAGTTCTTCTCCCATATTACGAAGACGATCCGTATCAACTTTTACACCTTTCACTTCCATATCAGCTAATACACGTGCAAGTGGTAATTCTAATTCCGTAAATAATTCATATTGCTCGTTCTTTTTTAATTCTTCTAAGAACGTTTGCTTTACATCATATAATACATGCACTTTACGAGCTACATGCTCCGCTACTACCTCTAGCCCCGGAACAGCACGCTTCGCACCTTTCCCGTAAACTTCTTCGTCAGATTTTACGGCATGCGTTTCTTTCATTTTCGCTACAGTACGGAAATCTTTATCTGTATCGGCTGGATCAAGTAAATAAGCGGCAATTAATAAATCAAAGTCAATCCCTTGAATATCTACACCTTTCCACTTGAGAGCAACGATAGCACGCTTCGCATCAAATGTATGTTTTCTCATTTCTCCATTTGCAAGCCACTCTTTAAAAGCATCCGATTTAAGAGCAACATCGGCTGGAATGAAGTAACAACCATTTTCATTTTGAATACCAAAACCTTGAATATCGGCTTTATGATAATTATCTTCTTGCACTTCAACAATAAGCGCACTATCTTGCTGAAGCATTTCTTCTGCAACTTCTTCTACAATATCAAATGTAATATCATCTAATTCAGCTGGAGCCGTTTCCTCCGGCGTAACACCTAACTTATTTAAAAGGGATGTAAATCCTAAATTCTCGAACATTGGAATCAAATCGTTTGGTTCATACCCTTTATATTCCATATCATCTACATGCACAGTAATCGGTGCGTCTGTAATAATAGTCGCAAGTTCTTTACTCATAAGAGCTTGTTCTTTATTCGCTTCTAACTTTTCTTTTAATTTCTTTCCACTCACTTGATCTAAGTTTTCATATACTGCTTCTACCGTTTCAAATTGCGTTAATAATTTAATGGCTGTCTTCTCACCAACACCTGGTACACCTGGAATGTTATCCGATTGGTCTCCCATTAAACCTTTCATATCGATAATTTGCTTTGGTGATAAGCTATATTTCTCAAATAAAGCTTCTTTCGTATATTCATCTACTTCCGTAATACCTTTGCGAGGAATACATACGAGTGTATTATCTGAAACAAGTTGCAGTAAATCTTTATCTCCTGAAATAACTTTAACATGAAACCCTTGCTCACTCGCTTCTTTCGCTAACGTTCCCATAATGTCATCCGCTTCATAATTTTCCAGCTCATAACGCGGTACATTGAATGCATCAAGCACCTCACGAATAAACGGGAATTGCTCTGATAACTCAGGTGGAGTCTTTTGACGCCCTCCCTTGTAATCACTATACGTTTTATGACGGAATGTTGTTTTCCCCGCATCAAACGCCACAAGCATATGCGTCGGTTTTTCTTCCTCTAGTATCCTCATTAACATCATTGTAAAACCATAAATTGCGTTCGTATGTATACCTTTGTCGTTATTTAAAAGCGGTAGTGCAAAGAAAGCACGATACGCGATATTATTACCATCTACTAATACGACTTTTTTTTCCAAACTACAAACCTCCCCATACATATTTGAAACGGTTTTTTCCACAGAAAAAAAACCGTTCCTGTCCTCTCTCTATATTAACATGACTAATAGAGAGAAGAAAAATAACGGTTTTTTTCTATCATATATAAACAGACTTACATTGGCATAAAGGGAAGTGACGAGAATAGCATAACTACTCTCGTCCAAAATTACTCCTTGGATGAAGGGGTTTTCATATATTATATTAACAGAGCTTTATTAATATTTAATTAAGCCATTGTTAATATATTGTAAATATCCTTCATCCTATTTTTCAGTAGCTGATTTTGGTAAAACAACTGTAAATGTTGTTCCTTCCCCAACCTCACTATCCACTGTAATCGTACCTTGATGCGCTTCAACTAAATGTTTTACGATTGATAAACCAAGACCCGTTCCACCCGTATTTCTACTTCTTGCTTTATCCACTCGGTAAAAGCGTTCAAAAATACGTGGGATTTCCTCTTTACTAATACCAATTCCAGTATCAGATACTTTTATATAAGCATTATATTTATCTTCTGCCAATTCAACAGAAACAACGCCTCCAGCCGGTGTATATACAATCGCGTTATTAATTAAATTAATAAAGATTTGTTTCAAGCGGCCTGGATCTCCAATAACGGAAACTCGTTTCAATGCATTCACTTGTAAAGAGATTTCTTTTTCTCCCGCTTTATTATCAAGCACCATATGAATATCTTCAAGAAGTTCCTTCATATCAACGGTCCCCATATTTAGTTTAAACCCTTGTTGCTCAATCTTTGACAAGTCTAATAAATCTTCAATTAATCCTTGCATGCGTTCACTTTCTTTTAAAATAATATGTAAGAAATGTTCGCAGAATTTTTTATTATCCATAGCCCCATCCAAGAGCGTTTCTGAAAAACCTTTAATAGAAGTAATTGGCGTCTTTAGTTCATGAGAAACATTCGCTAAAAAGTCTTTTCTCATTTGTTCTAATTTCTTTAACTCTGTTATGTCATGGAACACAAGAACAATACCTTTCCATTCATGGTTCGTCCCGATAATCGGCGCTCCATATACTTCAAAGTGCTTTCGCTCAATTCCAAGCGGCAATAACATTTGTTTACGCACTTTCACTTCTGTCATAAAGATTTCTTCCACAAGCTCAATAATTTCTGTATGGTGAAATGATTCATAATATAAGCGATCTAAATATTCTTCATCTGTTACGTGGAAAGTTTCCTTATAAGAACGGTTTACAAGGTTTATATAACCGCGGCTATCAATTAAAATCATTCCACTTCCCATATTTTCAATTAACGTATGCAGACGATCCTGTTGCATTTCCTGCTCAAGAGTCATCTCTTGTAAATTACGAGCTAAAATATTAATCGCTTTACTCAGCATCCCTGTTTCATCCGAATGACTTTCATAAGCGCGTGCTTTATAATTTCCCTTCGCTAATTCAATGGCAACTTTCGTAACTGATTCAATCGGCCTAATATATTGCCCCGTAATTTTCATACCTAAAAATACGACTACGAGACAAGCGATAACAAATCCTATAATTAATAATCCCCACGTTTTTTGATGTACGTCTTTCAATGGCTCAATTGTACTTTTCACCAAAATATATCCTTGTTTTCCTGCTAGATCTTGAACGAACACCGCATGATAAAATTCATTCTTTTGATCTGTTTCTTGCGTAATCACTTTACTTCGTTGTTTTGCTGCTTCAGAAGAAAGTTCTTTAATCATCTCTTGATTAAATGCAGATGGTTGCCCTCCGCTATATTGAACTTTCTTTTTTTCATCAACAAATATAATAGAAGCTGGTATTTTTTCTTCTAACTTTTCAAATACATAAGGCTTTTTTAAAACAGCATCAAACCCTTGCTCTTCTGCTAATACCGCAACATACTGTGTCTCTTTTATCATTCTCTCTTTAGCATGATCTATATAGTAGTTTTCAAATACAGTTTCTAATAATACACCTAGTCCAACTAAAATAAAAACGATAAGAGAAACAAATGTAAAAAGAAGCCTGGAACGAAACTTATTCATCCACTTTTGGCTCCTCTAATTTATAACCTAAACCACGTATCGTTTTAATGTACGTCGGTTTTTTCGTATTTTGTTCAATTTTATCGCGCAAATGGCTAATATGGACATCAACAATTCTTGTATCACCGGCAAAATCATAATTCCATACAGCACTTAATAATTGGTCACGAGTTAATACACGACTTTTATTTTTCGCAAGATAAACAAGTAACTCAAATTCTTTCGGTGTTAATTCCAGTTTCCTTCCTTGGAAGTACGCTTCATAAAACTCCGGTAAAATTTTAAGCTCTGCAATTTTGATGCTCTCTTCATCTGGCGATTCTGAAACTTGTTCTTCCTGCTGTAATTTCGTACGGCGCAAAATCGCCTTCACACGAGCAACAACTTCCCTTGGACTAAATGGCTTCGTCATATAATCATCAGCCCCAAGCTCAAGACCTAGCACCTTATCAAATTCATCATCTTTTGCTGTTAACATTAAAATCGGCGTCATAATACGCTGCAATCGTAATTCTTTACAAACTTCCATACCATCCATTTTTGGAAGCATTAAATCTAATATAATTAAATCTGGGCGTTCTGTAGTCGCTTTTTGAAGCGCCATTTCTCCATCCATTGCTGTAATAACTTCAAACCCAGCTTGTTGTAAATTAAATTCAATTAAAGTTAAGATAAATTCCTCATCATCAACTACTAAAATACGATTGTTCATTCTTTTCCTCCAAGTTATAGACTTGAAACCTTCTTCATCCTAGTATTTTCCCCGTTATTCTCATCATACTAGAAAACAAGGTCTCCCTCAATATAATTGTCTATTCATGGAGCTCGTTTGTACTAGAGTTTCGGAAAATAAAAGCAATCGTAACTTCATTCCCTCTATCCGGTCGCTATCCAAACTTTATAGATGAATCTATCTTTTTTAAACTCTTCTTCCGTATGAACTATAAACTCTCGATTTTGCGCTAGGAAAAACGAAAGAGCATACGCTATTTTATAATCTGTTGTTTCATATCCATCAAATACTTTCCCATACATTTCATTCGCGATTGAATCGGCCCATACTTCAGCTTCTCTTATCGTTTCAAAAATAATGTCTTCCCTCTCCCATTTCACAGTTATATCACCCTTTCCAAACAAAAAGTAGCGCTAGCATACCCTTAATAAGAATATGACTAACGCTACTTTTATATCATTCTAACTTTCATTTTTTAAAAATTATCTAATGCTTTTTCCATAATGGAAACAGATTTAAAAGGTGGTGTTACTGTTAATGAACCTTTTACAACAGTTTCTCCTTTTTCATCATGAGCAAATACAAGCATATCAATTGTATGTTCCTCCTCTGAAACAGCCACAACTTCAAAGTGGATTTGTAACGTTTCATAATGGTGAACATGTTTCACGAACGTAAGGTCCTTCCTAGTAATATGACTACCTGGACCTGGTAAATATTTCGTAACCGCCGTTGTAATCAGTCCCGTTAGCATAATGCTTGGGACAATCGGCTTTTCATACGGAGTTTGGGATGCGTAATCATGCTGAATATATAATGGATTGGCATCATTCGTTAACCCTAAGTACAATAACAAATCTTTATCCTCAATTTTTTCAGTGATAGATAATTTCTCTCCTACTGTAATTTCATCCATTCTACGACCAATTTGAACTTTTTTCTTTAACATGTTACAACCCCCTCCGATTTTTTCACCTTATTATCCTACTAAAAGCGATACCTTATCCGAAATTTACTGTGATGAGGGCAATGTATAGTATAAGTCTATAGTTTCATTATAGGATACACCAAATGATAGCGTTTTCATATTATTTCAAAAAAACATTTCAATATATAGTAGAAAAAGATTCGGGGCCCCGAATCTTTTTCCACTTATATTTAATTATTAAACAAGAACTTTCATAACGTTACGTACAGATTCTACAGAGCGATCTAACGCTTCTTTCTCATCTGCAAGAAGTTCTAATTCAATAATTTTTTCAATTCCGTTACCACCTAGAATTACTGGTACCCCTAAGTAAAGGTCACTATAACCATATTCACCTTCAAGGTACGCAATAGCTGGTAATACACGGCGTTGATCTTTCAAGATCGCTTCTGTCATTTCAACTAAAGAAGCTGCTGGTGCGTAATATGCACTACCGTTTCCTAATAAGCCTACAATCTCACCGCCACCTTTACGTGTACGTTCTACGATTGCTTCTAAACGCTCTTTTGGAATTAATGTTTCTAACGGAATGCCACCTGCATAGGAATAGCGTACAAGAGGTACCATATCGTCACCATGTCCACCAAGAACAAATCCTGTAATGTCTTTCACAGAAAGGTTTAACTCTTGTGAAATAAATGTACGGAAACGAGCTGTATCTAATACACCCGATTGACCGATAACACGCTCTTTCGGGAATCCTGCTTCTTTAAATACAGAATATGTCATTGCATCAACTGGATTTGTTAATACAAGAATAATCGCATTTGGTGAATGTTTCGCAATGTCGCGCGTAATACTTTTCATAATTTTAGAGTTTGTTGCTACTAAGTCATCACGGCTCATACCAGGCTTACGCGCAATACCTGCTGTAATAACGACAACGTCAGAATCAGCAGTATCTGCGTAATCAGATGTACCAATAATGTTAGCATCAAAACCTTGTACTGGGCTCGCTTCTAACATATCTAACGCTTTCCCTTTTGTTGGATTTTCCAGCTGTGGAATGTCCACTAATACAACATCTGCAAGTTCTTTTTGCGCTAATAAGAATGCTGTTGTTGCTCCTGTAAATCCTGCACCGATGACTGAAACTTTCTTGCGTTTGATTGTCATAATTTACCCCCCGCTTTAATTATGCGTTTTTGATTATCGCTACATCCATGTTTTTAATAAGTTCATTAGCAAACTCAGAACATTTTACTTCTGTTGCACCTTCCATTAAGCGCGCGAAATCATAAGTTACTACTTTTGATTCAATTGTTTTCTCAACTGAATCAGTTACTAAATTCGCAGCTTCGTTCCATCCTAAGTGCTCTAATAATAATACACCTGAAAGAAGAACTGAAGATGGATTTACTTTATCTAAACCTGCATATTTTGGAGCTGTACCATGTGTAGCTTCAAAGATAGCATGTCCAGTCACATAGTTAATGTTTGCACCAGGTGCAATACCAATTCCACCTACTTGTGCAGCAAGTGCATCAGAGATGTAGTCTCCGTTTAAGTTCATTGTTGCAACAACATCAAACTCACGTGGACGAGTTAAAATTTGTTGTAAGAAGATATCTGCAATAGAATCTTTTACGATGATTTTCCCAGCCACTTCAGCGTCTGCCATCGCTTTATTCGCTGCATCTTTTCCATCTTTTTCAACAATGCGATCATATTCAGCCCAAGTAAATACTTTGTCGCCAAATTCTTGTTCCGCTACTTCGTAACCCCAGTTTTTGAAAGCACCTTCTGTAAATTTCATAATGTTTCCTTTATGAACTAATGTAACAGAAGAGCGTTTTTCGTTAATTGCATATTGAATTGCAGCGCGAACAAGACGCTTTGTCCCTTCCTCTGAAATTGGTTTAATACCAATCCCTGATGTTTCTGGGAAGCGGATTTTATTAACACCCATTGCTTCTTTTAAGAAAGCAAGAACTTTTTCTGCTTCTGGAGAACCTTGTGCATATTCAATTCCAGCGTAAATGTCTTCTGTATTTTCACGGAAAATAACCATATCAGTATCTTCCGGACGTTTTACAGGTGAAGGAACACCTTCAAAGTAACGAACTGGACGTAGACATACATATAAATCTAATTCTTGACGAAGCGCAACGTTTAGAGAACGAATACCACCACCAACTGGAGTTGTAAGTGGACCTTTAATTGCGATTAAATATTCACGAATTAAATTTAAAGTCTCTTCTGGTAACCACTCGCCTGTTTGGTTGAATGCTTTTTCCCCTGCAAGCACTTCTTTCCAAACGATTTTCTTCTCACCATCATAAGCTTTTTCAACTGCTGCTTCTATTACGCGAGATGCTGCAGCCCAAATATCAGGACCAATTCCATCTCCTTCGATAAATGGAATAATCGGATTGTTTGGTACATTCATAACACCATTAGTTACAGTAATTTTTTCACCTGTCGTCAATGTGATAACCCCCATGTTTGAAATTTCATATGTATGAAACTGAGGGAATAACCCCTCAGTTCAAACCGTTATTCAAATTTAAATATTCTAATCATTATATCTTCCCAAAAAAATCAGACTTTTGAAAGCGTATTTTCACTATCAAAATAGTGTTTTTCGCTTATCGTTGCGCTAGCGGAACGTACACTTGATGTGTCGGTCCATCATAATCAGCACGCGGACGGATTAAACGGTTGTTTTCATATTGTTCTAGAATATGAGCTAACCAGCCTGACATACGGCTAATTGCAAAGATAGGTGTAAATAAGTCATGGTCAATTCCTAAACAATGGTATACAGAAGCTGAATAGAAATCAACATTTGGTGGAAGACCTTTTTCTTTTGTTACAATGTCTTCAATTTTGATAGACATATTATACCATTTGTCTTCTCCTAAAAGCACGCATAATCTCTTAGACATTTCGCGTAAGTGTTTCGCGCGTGGATCACCATGCTCATATACGCGATGACCAAATCCCATAATTTTCACTTTATTTTGAAGAGCATTATGAATATATGATTCTACATTTTCTTCTTCGCCAATTTCAGTTAACATCTTCATTACATTTTCATTTGCCCCGCCGTGAAGAGGACCTTTTAATGCACCGATTGCTGCCGTAATACCAGAATACACATCTGAAAGTGTAGCTACGCAAACACGTGCAGTAAATGTAGAAGCGTTTAACTCATGATCGGCATGAAGTACAAGTGCCTTATCAAAAGCCTCAATTTCAACTTCATTTGGCTCACCATCATTTAACATGTACAAGAAGTTTGCAGCTAATGATAGATCTTTTCTTGGCTCAACAACATCTAAACCTTTGCGAATTCTTGCATAAGCCGCAATTAAAGTTCCGACTTGAGCCTGTAATTTAACCGCTTTCAAATAATTAGACTTTCCATCCATTATTTCAGCGCTCTCATCATATAATGATAGCATGGAAATCGCAGTTCGTAAAACCGACATCGGGTGCGCGATTTTTAAATCTACTTGTTTCAAATATGTTAAAACCTCACCTGGTACTTTATAGTATTCAGATACTGTTCCACTAAATTCCGCTAGTTCTTTTTCGTTAGGAAGCTTGCGGTGCCATAATAAGTACACTACCTCTTCGAACGTAGCATTCTCAGCTAAATCATCAATATTATACCCAACATAAGTTAATGTATCATCAATAATAGAGCTCACAGATGATGTTGTTGCTACTACCCCTTCTAAACCTCGAATAACAGTCATGACATTCTCTCCTTTTCCTGAAAATTCTCCCAACCTTGCTCCTTATATCTATTTGCTCCCCTTATAAATTATGAACGCTCGTTCACTCTTTAGGCAAGCAAAATGCACGTTCATGCAAATTTATTGCGATGTTCCCCTCTTATTGTCCATTGCTTACATGGAAAGCATGAGCGTGAATGTCTCCCCGAATCCTCACGCTCAGAACAACAAGTTAGTGAGGAAAATGAATTCCGAAGAGTTTATGATAAAAACAACATAAAACAATATCATTATAAAATTGTTTTATGTTGTTTTTATTTTATCTGGTGTAAAGTCTCTGCTGTTATGTAACTTTTCAAAGTTTCTAATCCTATTATAAACAATTATCTGACTTTTGTGAACAGAAAGAATTCAAAAATTTTATATTACTATAAAATTCCTTATTTAAACATCTGTATAATACTCATAACTGCGTAGGCAATTCCAGCCCCAATTAATGGACCTACAGCGACTCCATTAAATAAAGCTACAGCTATAATTGTCCCAAAAACAAGTGCGGTTGTAATATGTGGGTCCGTCGTCAATAATTGTACGCCGCCTTTCGCTAACAAAGCGACCGCCACACCTGAGGCTAAAGCAATCCATGCATAATACGATTTCGCTGCTTCTCCGAGTTGTTTAAAGCCTATTTCCCCTGTCGCAATCGGTACGAGCACTGCTATTGTAATGACTGTTACACCAAGGTTAATCCCTTTCGTTTGTAGATAAGGAAAGACTTTATCTCCTAAAAACGTAAATTTCAATAAGAATAACACTCCAATAGCTACAGTAAGCGATTGGTTTTTAGCAATAAGTCCTATAATAAGTAGTATGAATAAAAATAACGTTGACTGACTAATCATGTTTGCACTTCCTTTCTGAAAATAATGAACTCGCTTCCAAACAAAAATACCTTTAAACCTATCGTTATACATGCTATATCGATGTATATGCAACAATAACCACTTCATTTTTTTCATATTTTAAAATGACAAACTGAAACTCTAACCATCAAAAATTTAAGCATGTATACATTTTTAAAAACGGTCGTCTCTCCTTTCTTTTCTATTAAGAAACAGGTAAAATAAAAAGAAGAGAAAATGAAGTTTTTACCATATAGTAGAAGCATCAACACCAAGCTTTTCCGGTCACTCATCTATTGAAAAAGCAGGAAAAATCCATCATTCCACTATAACATAAAGTGAAACTTTGATCAGTGAATCTCACTAGTTATAAGTTGAACGAATTAGGATAATCCAAATTGGAATGGGAGGTATACATCTTTGAACCGAAACTTACTATATATGATATTACGACTCATATTTGTCATTGTAGCAACGGTAGTTGGGTTCTATGCATTGCTGTACATGTCAGGCCTTATCTACCCTTTTATTATCGCTTTTGCATTCGCTTATTTGATTAATCCTGTCGTCAATTTCCTTAATCAAAAACTACAATTCCCTCGCGCATTAGCGGTACTCGTTAGCTTAATTCTCGTATTCGGAGCTATCGTTGGACTTGTTACATACCTTGTAACTGAAGCAATATCTGCCACAACGTACTTACTACAAATTGTTACAGTTAAGTTTCCAGATATCGTTGCATTCGCCCAACAATTTGCACTTAATCATATTATGCCTCTCTATGATGATTTAATCTCTAAATTTAATCATCTCGGAGAACCACAGCGATACACTATTACACAAAACATTCAAAACTTAGGCACCGAAGCAACGACACAAATGAAAGAACTTTTAACCGCCATTATAAGTGGGTTAACAAATTTCATTAGTGCATTACCAACAACTTTAACTGTCCTTGTCTTCGTCTTATTAGCCACCTTCTTCATTAGTTACGATTGGCACCGTCTTGCTCATAAAGTAAGAAAACTTCTACCTAATCGTTTGCATGGATACGGAAAAACTATTTTTGTCGATTTAAGAAAAGCTTTGTTTGGTTTTGTTAAAGCGCAACTTACACTCGTATCTATGACAACTATCATTGTACTAATCGGCCTTTTAATATTACGCGTGCCATACGCAATTACTATCGCGATTATTACAGGGGTTGTCGATTTACTCCCGTATTTAGGAACTGGAGCCGTCTTCGTTCCTTGGGTTATATACGTATTTTTCACAGGCGATACTGCATTCGCCATCGGTCTTCTCATCCTATACATCGTCGTGATTGTCCAAAGACAAATCATGGAGCCAAAAGTACTTTCATCTAATATTGGACTAGATCCATTAGCGACACTCATCGCTCTATTTGTCGGCTTTAAGCTCTTTGGTTTTTTAGGATTAATCATCGGTCCAGTCATATTAGTACTACTTAATACATTACACAAAGCTCATGTATTCCACGACTTATGGAAATTCATTAAGGGTTCACCATCAAAATAATATTTCCTAATTCATACACAATAAAAAATCAACTGTAATCAGTGGGAATTTCCCACTGATTATTCACTGTACTTTTTTGTACTACCTACATCTACAAGAGAATTTCCTAAAAAAGGATAATCCTCTTATTTTTTTGCATAAAAACGCATATTTTAGGACAAAAATACATTTTTATTCTATATACTTTATAATTATTGCTTACATTTATTACTTTTTATGTAAGTGAATAAATATACAAAACAAGGCAGATGAACCCTTTAATCAGTAATTTTTCTTCTCCTGTCTAACTTCTGCTCACTAGTCGAATCTTACTACAAGCAAAAAACATCATCCTAATGTAACACTTTTCATTCACAAGAACCCTCTGCATCCTATCGTTTAATAACTAACAAAAATCCAACCCGAGCAGGAAGCTAACAATTGACTATAAGTAGCAAATAAAAAAATAACGCGTAGATCGCTATAATCTACGCGTTATTTCTGAACAATAATAGTAGTTCTCTTTCTAAATTCCCAATCAATCCACTTCATAACAGCCGGCTTCAATAAAGCCCTCGTTATAGGAACAACAAAGATAAAACCTATTATATCCGTCACATATCCAGGCAGTACTAAAAGAATACCTCCTACGAATATAAAAATACCATCTAGAACCGCATCACCCGGCATTTCTCCTCTATTTAGCCTAAATTGAATCTCTCTAAGTACTTTAAACCCTTGTCGTTTCGCCAAATATACACCCACAATACCCGTAAATACAATCATAGCGAACGTAGACCATAAACCTATTACATGACTCGACCCTATTAACACCGTAATCTCAATCGCCGGCACTAAAATAAGTAAGAACAGTAACCACTTCATAGCTCGCACTCCTTCATATTTCATTTAAAAGGTTTGAAAGCATCACCCTTGCAAAACCCCTTATAAGCCCCTTATAATCCCCTTAAAACGCTCATACAAGCTTCACAAGGGACAAACAACCCTCTCCCACTAAACATTATAATAAACGTTTTTCAAAGCAATTTCAGGCATTTAAAGCTATCCCTATCCTTTTTTGTGTAAAAAAAAGAGAAGGACTCCGATCCTTCTCTCCGTATTACTTCTTATAGCACTTCCGCATGTCCATTATAAACAATTCCGCGTGCTGCATCAACTGTTACTTCTTGGCCATTTTTTAAAGTTGTTGTTACGCCGTTTACACCAACGATAACAGGAATACCGATTGATACACCTACAACAGCTGCATGGCTTGTTAGACCGCCTTCTTCTACAACTAGAGCAGCAGCTTTTTCAATTGCAGGAATCATATCTTTATCTGTGCTTGTTGTAACAAGGATATCACCTTTGTTTACGTTCGCTACAGCTTCAGCAGCTGTTTTCGCTACAACTACTTTACCTTTTGCAGATTTACGACCGATTCCTTGCCCTTTAGCAACTTTTTCACCAACAACGTGGATTTTCATTAAGTTTGTTGTACCAGTTTCAGCAACTGGAACACCAGCAGTGATTACTACAGTATCTCCAAGTCCGATTAGACCCGCATCCATACCTGTTTGAATTGCTGTATCTAACATTTCGTCAGTAGAAGCTGCACGTTTCTCAGACATAAATGCTTGAACACCCCAAACAAGTGCAAGACGACGTCCTACTTGCTCGTCAGATGTTACAGCTACGATTGGAGATTTCGGACGGTATTTAGAGATCATTTTCGCAGTATGTCCACTTTCTGTTGGAGCTACGATTGCAGCTACATCAAGAGCAAGTGCTGTGTGCGCAACAGATTGGCTAATTGCATCTGTAATTGTTGGTGTGAACTCTTTAATACGTTTTTTGAACATATCTTCATATTGTAATGATTTTTCAACACGTACCGCAATGTTAGCCATCATTGTTACAGCTTCTACAGGGTATTGACCCGCAGCAGTTTCACCTGAAAGCATGATTGCATCTGTTCCATCGAAGATTGCGTTTGCTACGTCACTTGCTTCCGCACGAGTTGGACGTGGGTTACGTTGCATAGAATCTAACATTTGTGTTGCAGTAATAACTGGTTTGCCTAATACGTTACATTTTTTGATTAGACGTTTTTGTACTAATGGTACTTCTTCTGGTGGAATTTCTACACCCATATCACCACGAGCAACCATTAAACCGTCAGAAACTTCTAAGATTGAATCGATGTTGTCGATACCTTCTTGGTTTTCGATTTTTGGTACGATTTGGATGTATTGAGCGTTATGCCCTTCTAATAATTCACGAATTTCTAATACATCAGATGCTTTACGTACGAAAGATGCTGCGATGAAATCAACTTTTTGCTCGATACCGAAAACGATATCTTGCACGTCTTTTTCAGTGATACCTGGAAGCTTAATGCTTACGTTTGGTACGTTAACACCTTTTTTATTTTTTACAGTTCCGCTGTTTAATACTTTTGTACGGATGTTTCCGTCAGCTTTCTCGATTACTTCTAGTTCGATAAGACCGTCATCGATTAGAATACGAGAGCCTGGATCAACATCATCATAAAGACCAGCATAAGATACAGAGAACTTCTCTGCAGTTCCTAATACTTGTTCAGTAGAAAGAATTACTTCTGCACCTGTTACAAGCTCAGCTTGTCCGTCTACGAAGTCATGTGTACGGATTTCTGGACCTTTTGTATCAAGTAAGATACCAACTGTTTTACCAGTTTTCTTTGAAGCTTCACGAATATTTTTAATACGAGCTCCATGCTCTTCATGGCTACCATGAGAGAAGTTTAAACGAGCAACGTTCATACCCGCTTCCATTAATTGCTCTAATTTCTCAATACTTTCACTAGCAGGACCTATAGTACATACAATTTTAGTTTTACGCATATTGCACCTCCGAAAATTATGAAACCGTTCCCAAATACAAGGCATTAAGCCGATTAGATAGATAATTCTTTAGATAATTGATACATATCTTTATCGATTGTATGCTTTTGAGCTAACGCTTCGATAATGTCATGATCAACAAGTTTATTATTTTGAATACCAACACAACGTCCGCCATTACCAGCAATTAATAATTCAACTGCTCTTGCGCCAAGACGACTAGCTAATACACGGTCTTGTGCACTTGGTGATCCACCACGTTGTACGTGACCTAATACAGTTACACGAGTATCAAAGCTTGTTGCTTCTTCAATGTGCTTACCGATGTCAATTGCACTTCCAACACCTTCAGCTACAACGATAATACTGTGCTTTTTACCACGTTCACTACCGCGTTTCAGACGAGCGATAACATCTTCCATGTCATACTTTTCTTCTGGAATTAAGATAGTTTCTGCACCATCAGCTAAACCAGCCCATAATGCGATATCTCCAGCGTGACGTCCCATTACTTCGATAACATATGTACGTTCATGAGATGTAGCTGTATCACGGATTTTATCAATTGCATCAATAACAGTGTTTAAAGCTGTATCAAAACCAATTGTGAAGTCTGTTCCAGGGATATCATTGTCGATTGTACCTGGTACACCTACACATGGGAATCCTTGCTCAGTTAATTTTTTTGCGCCTTGGTACGAACCATCTCCACCAATAACGACAAGTCCTTCAATACCATGTTTCTTTAATTGCTCGATTCCTTTTAGTCGTACTTCTGGGTCTTTAAACTCAGGACATCTTGCTGTATATAATTTTGTACCACCACGGTGGATAATATCGCCAACAGAACCAAGTTCTAATTTTTCAATATGACCAGAAATTAAACCAGCGTATCCATGGTAAATACCATATACTTCAATATCATGGAAAATCGCTTTACGAACAACTGCACGAATGGCAGCATTCATACCAGGTGAATCTCCACCACTTGTTAATACACCAATACGTTTCATTTGTACTCACCTCATAAAGATTATTTGCCTTATAATAAAATAACACGAAAAAATACAAAAACACAATGGAGAAGATGTGTCTTTTCATAATAAAAACGTGCATTCGCGAAGAGGAACGCACGCTTTTCTTATTTTATCCCAATGGAAGCGTTTGAAAACGAAACTTGCCCAATTTTCATATATTTTTCATAACGTTTTTCGATTAATTCATCTTTCGAAATTCCGCTTAATTGTTCAAAAGTTTTCTTAAGCATTAAATCTATATTTTCTGATTGTTTCAAAACATTACGATGTGCTCCGCCTTTTGCCTCTGGAATAATTTCGTCAATTACACCTAATTCTTTCAAATCTAATGCTGTAATTTTCATCGCTTCTGCAGCTTCTTTTGCTTTACCAGCATCTTTCCAAAGAATCGCCGCCGCACCCTCTGGTGTAATAACAGAATAAGTGGAATTTTCCAGCATATGAATGTAATCTCCTACTCCAAGACCTAACGCACCACCGCTACCACCTTCACCGATAACGATACAAATAACAGGTACAGTTAAACCCGCCATTTCAAATAAATTACGGGCAATTGCCTCACTTTGTCCACGTTCTTCAGCTGCTTTACCAGGATAAGCTCCCTTCGTATCGATGAAACAAATAATGGGACGATTAAACTTTTCCGCTTGTTTCATTAGACGCAGTGCTTTTCGATATCCTTCTGGATGAGGCATCCCAAAATTACGACGAATATTTTCTTTCGTATCTTTTCCGCGTTGGTGCCCAATTACAGTTACGGGCATCCCCTTATATTTCGCAATGCCGCCGACAATCGCTGCATCGTCGCCAAATAGGCGATCTCCATGACATTCAAAAAAATTAGTAAATAAGTGCTCAATATAATCGAGCGTTGTCGGTCGTTCTGCATGACGAGCAATTTGAACACGGTCCCATACTTTCATATTGCCGTATATATCTTCCTCTAGTTTTTCTAGCTTGTCTTCCAAAATACGAATCTCCTCACTGAAGTCCATCTGGCTGTTTTTCGTATAGTCTTTCAGTTCACGAATCTTATTTCTTAGCTCAACAACTGGTTTTTCAAATTCTAGCTCTGCCATACAGCCATTTCCCCCCCTTGATGAACTTCTAAAATCTTACGGAGTGATTCTCTCATATCATCACGATGCACCACCGCATCTAATTGACCGTGCTCTAGTAAAAATTCTGCCGTTTGGAAATCTTCCGGTAGTTTCTCACGCACTGTTTGTTCAATTACGCGTCTACCAGCAAATCCGATAAGTGCACCTGGCTCTGCAAGATTGTAATCACCAAGTGAAGCGAAACTCGCTGAAACCCCGCCCGTCGTTGGGTGAGTCATAACAGAAATAAATAACCCTCCTGCATTACTATGCTTTTTCAAAGCTACGCTTGTTTTTGCCATTTGCATTAAACTTAATATCCCTTCTTGCATACGAGCACCACCCGAAGCAGTAAAGATAATAAATGGAACTTGTAAGTCGTATGCCTTTTCAACCGCACGGGCAATTTTCTCTCCTACAACAGAGCCCATGCTGCCCATTCGAAAACGAGAATCCATTACTGCAACAACAACAAGCATGTCATCAATTGTTCCTTCACCAGTTACAACCGCTTCATTCAATTTAGTCTTCTTACGATCGTTTTCTAGTTTCTCTTCATATCCCGGAAACTCAAGTGGATTTAGTGAAACCATCTCTTTGTCATACTCACGAAATGAACCTTCGTCCAATATACTATCAAGGCGTTCCCATGCATTCATCGGATGATGATATCCACAATTCACGCATACTTTTAAATTTTTAAGAAGCTCTTTCGTATACATGATTTTTTTGCATTTCGGACATTTTGTCATAACGCCATCTGGTACATCTTTTCGTACTTGTTCTGAAGGTATTGCAGCGTACTTTTTCTTTTTCACGAATAAATCTCTTAGCACAATTTGACCCCCTTCATTGAGAGCTAAGGTTAGCGTAAGAAGAAAATGGGGCTAACACCAATGTTTGATGTTAGCCTTATCTTCTCAATCTGTCTAATAACCTCTCTCTTTACGTTTAACTTTAACCGCTATGCGGTAGAATGTTTGTCATAACGTGTCATGGTCATTTCGACAAATTTTATACATTACGAGTGAAACTGTATATTCTCTACTAATTCATCGTAAATTTTTAATGCATCATTTTCTTGTTTCACTTCCAAAGTAGCATAAAGCTTTCTATACATTTCGATAGAATCTCCTGAAACTTCACAAGAAAGAGTTGCAACGTAATCATTTACGATCATCCAAATGCGATAGAGTAAATAATTATCGAATTGTTCAATAAGTGTTTTAAAGAACGTTTGATGAAGCACCGGAATTGAGCTTTCATTTTCTTCAAGCACTTGGTGTAATTTACTTAGTACTTCAGAAAACGTTTCTTTCGGTAAATTACATACAAGTCGAATCATATCTTTCTCAAGCAATCGTTTTGTTTGTAATAAATCACGAATTGTTTTCTCATCTTGCAGCAAGAACGGAGCAATTAATTGTACAAGACCGTTATCGTAAAAGTTTCGAATAAACGTTCCCTCACCACGTCTCGTTTCAATTAATCCTACCAGCTCTAACGCACGTAATGCTTCTCTTACAGAGGAACGTCCAACATTTAAGCGTGAACTTAACTCACGCTCAGATGGCAAACGATCCCCCGCTACTAAACAATCCTCTTCCATAATGGAACGGATTTTTTTTACAATTTCGAGATATACTTTTGTATTTGATGATGTCAATGGAAATTCCTCGCTTATTCTTTACCAATCAGCGCTAATTGTTTTGTTTTCTCAGCGACTTCATTTGGATCTACTTGACGGCGAGCTACTCCTGTCTCCATTGCTGCTTTCGCAACGTAAGCCGCTACTTGAGGCGCTACACGCGCGTCAAATGGTGCTGGAATGATATGATCTGCATTCAACTCATCCTCTGATACAAGCTCTGCAATGGCCTGTACAGCTGCCATCTTCATTTCTTCATTAATTTGTGTCGCATGTACATCAAGTGCACCGCGGAAAATCCCTGGGAACGCTAGTACATTATTTACTTGGTTCGGGAAGTCAGAACGACCTGTTCCAACAACAGCTGCGCCCGCTGCTTTTGCCAATTCTGGCATAATTTCTGGAACCGGATTCGCCATTGCAAAAATAATTGCATCGTCATTCATTGTACGAACCATCTCTTCAGTTAATGCACCTGCTGCAGATACACCAATGAATACGTCCGCACCTTGTAAAACGTCAGCTAAAGAACCTTCTATACGACTCTTATTTGTATATTTGGCAACTTCATCTTTCACCGGATTCATACCGACAGGACGACCTTCATAGATTGCACCTTTACGGTCACACATAATAACGTCACGTACACCATAGCGGTATAAAAGTTTAATGATTGCAATACCTGCTGCACCTGCACCATTTGCGACAACTTTAATGTCAGACATTTTCTTTCCAACTAACTTCAGCGCGTTCACAAGGCCTGCTACTGTTACGATAGCTGTTCCGTGTTGATCATCATGGAATATTGGAATGTTTGTCTCTTTTTTCAAACGTTCTTCAATAACGAAGCAGTTTGGCGCTGCGATATCTTCTAAGTTTACACCGCCAAAAGTTGGCTCCATTAATTTTACAGTTTCAACAATTTTATCTACATCGTTTGTATTTAAGGCAATCGGGAATGCATCTACACCAGCAAAGCTCTTGAATAATACAGCTTTACCTTCCATTACTGGAAGAGATGCTTCAGGTCCAATGTTACCAAGACCAAGTACAGCCGTTCCATCTGTCACAACTGCTACCATATTTCCCTTCATTGTATATTCATATACCTTACTTTTATCGTCATAAATTTCTTTACAAGGCTCTGCAACCCCTGGAGAATATGCAAGACTTAAATCTTTTGCATTTTCTACTTTTACTTTTGATACAGTTTCTAATTTTCCTTGATGCACTTTATGCATGTGAAGTGCTTCTTCACGAAGTGTTGACAAACTATCCACTCTCCTCAAATTATGCTTGCTGATATCAATTTCTCCAAGTGGTCTGACCACGAACACTACTACTATAATAATCGAAGTGTAGGGAAATTGTCCATTATATTTTCACAACGACATTTTCGTCACCGACAATTTCACGAAGTGCTCCTAGACATTCTTCACTTGGATGAATCGATAAACTTCGAGATAATTGTACCATTTTATGTTCCTTTTCATAATAAATTAGTACTTTCGTAAAACCTGAATAATCAAACAATATTTTTGTAACTTGATTTACAAGCTTTTTTTCATATTGAGACGGCAATTTCACGTAAACAGATGCTTCTTTCATTCCTTCATAAACATCCATTTCTTCTAGCGGATATAGTCCATTCACGATCCATTGCAACTTATGATTTCTTTGCTCGATCGTACCATCAACTAAAACGATTGCACCTTCTTGTAACCTGTCCGAAAAATGTATATACGTTTCTGGAAAAATAACGGCTTCCATTTCATCATTTTGATCACAGAATGTAATAAACGCCATCTTTTGCAACTTTTTCGTACGAATAACTTTCACACTTGTTATATATACGATCGCTCTTTGTACTTTTTTCTTATGTCGCATCGCCTGAGCAAGAGAGGGAATTTCTAATTCTTTTCCTAGCTCCGCATACTGCGCTGTCGGATAGCTAGATAAATAAAAACCGAGTGCTTCCTTCTCTTTATTTAACTGTTCAATAAAGGATAGCTCTTCTCCTTGTACGTATTTTGATTTCGGAACAGCATCCCCTAAATCAAAATCACGTGCAAGATTTGCATATTCCAACGCTCCTTTAAGACTTCTCCATAACGTCGTCCTCGAAACACCAAAACCGTCAAAACAACCAGACCAGACAAACGCTTCTAAATTTCGCTCTGTTACAAATTTTGATGGCATACGAAGACAAAACTCAAATAAATCTTCGAACATTTTTTCCTCTCGTTCTTCGAGTAATGCCGTCACGGTAGCCATCCCGATATTCCGAATCGAAAGTAAACTATATCGAATCGCATTCCCTTCTATTTGGAAGTTGTAACCACTTCTCTGAAGAGACGGCGGTAAAACGTGAAAACCTTTCCGCTTCGTTTCTCGTACATACTGCACAATCTTATCTTCATTTCCAATTGCACTTGATAATAACGCAGTCATAAATTCCAGCGTATAATTTGCTTTTAAATATGCAAGCTGATATCCGATCATACTGTAAGCTACAGCGTGACTTCGGTTAAAACCGTAATTCGCAAATCTTACAATTAAATCATAAATTTGTTCTGAAGATGTCTCATCGTATCCGTTTTCCAAACAACCTTGAACAAAATGCTTACGTTCTTGATCTAAAATATCACGATTCTTTTTACTCACTGCACGGCGCAGCAAATCCGCTTCTCCAAGCGAAAATCCAGCTAACTTCGATGCGATTTGCATAATTTGTTCTTGGTATACAATTACGCCGTATGTTCTTTCTAAAATCGGCTTTAAATCCGGATGTAAATATTCAATTTGTCTTTTCCCATGCTTCGATTCAATAAAGGTTGGAATTTGTTCCATCGGTCCTGGTCTGTATAACGAGTTAACAGCGACTATGTCTTCAAATTCATTCGGTTTTAACCCACGAAGTACATTTCGCATACCACCTGATTCAAGCTGGAATACACCTGTTGTATCCCCTCTTCCTAACAATTGAAACGTCTTTTCATCTTGCAGAGGTAAATTTCTTATATCAATTTGTTTCCCAGTTTTTTCAACAATAAATTTTATAATATTTTCAAGTAACGTTAAATTACGTAAGCCTAAAAAGTCCATCTTGAGCAATCCAAGTTCTTCTAATGCATCAGCTGGATATTGCGTAACATAAACATCGTTATGCCCTTCTTGAATCGCTACACTTCCCGTTAACGGTTCTTGGCTCATAATAACGCCAGCTGCATGAATAGACGTATGACGCGGTAATCCCTCTACACGTTTTGCAATTTCAAACACACGCTCATGTAACAGATTCCCTTGTATAAACTCACGGAGCGATTGCGATTCCTCATATGCATCTCTTAACGTTATACCAAGCTTTGATGGGATAAGTTTTGAAAATATGTCAATATCTCTTGGCAGGAGCCCCATTACACGAGCAATGTCTCTAATTGCGGCTTTCGCTGCAAGAGTTCCGAACGTTACAATTTGAGCAACACGAAGCTGACCATATTTATCTTTCACATATCGAATCATCTCATCACGTCTTATATCTGGAAAATCAATATCAATATCTGGAAGTGTCACACGTTCAGGGTTTAAAAACCTTTCAAATAATAATTCATATTCAATCGGATCAATATCTGTAATTTCCAATACGTAAGAAACGAGTGAACCAGCTGCCGATCCACGGCCTGGACCAGTTAAAATATGATTTTCATGTGCATATTTCATAAAGTCCCATACGATGAGGAAATAATCGCTAAATCCCATACGAGAAATAACATTTAATTCATGATCCAAACGTCCTATATGCGCTTCTTTCGGCGTACCATAGCGTTTCTGCAAGCCTTCTTCACAAACACGGCGCAAATACGTATCATTCGTCTCGTTAGATGGAACAGGAAATTTCGGTAATTGATTTACATGGAAAGGAATTTCTAATTGGCAACGTTCCGCGATTGTTATTGTATTTTGAACCGCTTCCTCAGCATGAGAAAATAGTGCTCCCATTTCATCCGATGACTTTAAATAATACTGATCCGTTTTCATTCTCGGTCTATCTGGATCAGTCATTTTCGTTCCGCCTTCAACAGATAATAAACATTCATGAACAAGTGCGTCACTTTGATTAATATAGCGAACATCATTTGTTGCAACGACTGGAACGTTTACCTTATTAATAAATTCAGGCAGTTTTTCTTGTAAAAGCAGTTCATCTTGAATTGCATGATGCTGCAAACTTATATAAAAATTGCTGAACATATTTTGATACGTATGAGCTACTTCTTCAGCCTGACTCTCTTTGTCTTCTAATAATAGCTGTTCAATCTCTCCGTCTTTCCCTGGTGAAATTGCAATTAACCCTTTCGCATAATGAGCAAGCCACTTCTTCGGGATACCTTCTTTTGACTTCGTCATAATGCTGCTAGAGATCTTTAATAAATTTTGATAGCCTATTTCATTCTCAGCAAGTAAGACGAGTGGATAAGACCTTTCTTCTTCTTCACTAAAAATAGAAGCTGTTAAGCCGATAATAGGCTGTATACCATTTTTCTTGCATGCTTTATAAAACGGAATAACTCCATACATAACATTTTCATCTGTAATGGCCAGCGATGAAAATCCAAGCTCTTTCGCCCGAATGACAAGCTCATCAATTTTACAAGCACTTTTTAATAAACTAAAAACGGTTTGACATTGTAAATGCACAAACTTCACTGTTGTACCCTCTCTTTACCTATGTGACTACTTTTATTATAGGTGATGAGGAAAGCGGAAATCAAAACATACTTCTCATACTTTGTCCATATATATGAAGAAGAAAGGGGAATGACGATGGATGTAAGAGAACATACTTTTTTCTCTCTGCTTATTATTAGTTATTTTATTGCCTTTGGAGTTATACTTGGTGGTTCATTAATTGGCGGATTTGGTGCATTTCTCATCGGAAAACCAACTCTAACTTATATTAATCAATTCGCCCAAAATTTAAGAATTTGGGCACTCGTTGCAGCAATTGGCGGAACGTTCGATACCTTTTATAGCTTTGAAAGAAGCTTCTTTGGCGGAGATATGAAAGATATCGTAAAACAAATTCTCCTTATTTTTTTTGCAACTGGCGGTATGCAAACTGGTCTTATTATTATTAAATGGCTTACACAGGAACATGTATGAGAGTACCCAGCGCCAATACAGCCAAAAGGTGGTATTTAGTTTTAGCTGGTGCTGCTGTTGGAGGAGTGTTGAGCTGGTTTGTTTTTTTGTACATATACGGTGTTTTTCAAGAAGAACAAACTAGTAAAATAGCAGAACAAAAAGAAATTATCGAAAAACAAGAAGCAAAACTCCACGTCCTTCTCGAAGACCAAGAGAAATTGAACACAGAAAATAAACGGCTCTTAACAATTCAAGAAATCAAAATAAAAATTATAAATCGAAAAAAATATAATTTAGACAATCTTACACTTGAAAACATGACCACTTCTATCCATAATGATCTCCAGCATCTTTTAACGAAAAACATTCAAAGCATCGCAAAAAATAAAGACCTGCTCAAAAAAGTCATCGAAAATAAAACGTACAAACATTACGATCGTATATACCGCTTTAAAGTAGACACAGTCTCTTTTGATACCGTACTTGAAATTAGTATTGATATAGAGAAAGAAAAATAAAAAAAGGAGGGCTTCAGTGCCTCTCCTTCTCTTTCGTTCAACATACAATTTTTATCTACACAGCTCACGTAAATCAGCAAACAGGCGATCTGCTTCTTCCCAAGAAGATGCTTTTGCACCAGAAGCCATCGGATGTCCTCCGCCATTATATTGCATTGCTAATTTATTAATAACTGGTCCTTTTGAACGAAGACGAACACGAATAACATCATCTTCCTCTAAAAATAGAACCCATGCCTTTAATCCATCAATATTACCAAGTGCTCCGACAACACCAGATGCTTCAGTAGAAAGTACATCAAACTCTTCTAGTACCTCTTTCGTTAATTTAATGTACGCTGCACCTTCTTCTACCATCGTAAAGTTTTGTAAAATATAACCGTTCAAACGAGCAATTTTTTCTTTCGTCTTATACATTTCATTGTATAAATCTGTGAATTTTACATCCATGTCAACGAGCTCACTTACGTAACGAAGTGTTTTCGCTGTTGTATTTGGGAATAAGAAACGACCTGTATCTCCAACAATACCCGCTAAAATAAGGCGAGCTGCTTCCTTTGAAATCGTTAATCCTTTATCTTTTCCATAACTGTAAAATTCATAAATCATTTCACTTGTAGAACTTGCTGTCGTATCCACCCATGTAATATCTCCGTACGGGTCTTCATTCGGATGATGATCAATTTTAATTAACATCTTTCCTTTTGCATAACGCTGATCACAAACACGCTCTTGATTTGCTGTATCACAAACGATAACAAGTGCATCTTCATATACACTATCTTCAATATCATCCATTACTCGTAAAAATGATAAAGAAGGCTCGTTGTACCCAACCATATAAATATTTTTCTCTGGAAACGATTCTTGCAGAATTGTACCAAGTCCGCACTGAGAACCTAACGCATCTGGATCCGGACGTACATGACGATGAATAATAATTGTATCAAACTCTTTAATTGCTCCTAAAATTTGCTCATGCATATGTATAATCTCCTTTTTATTCAACTTCTTCATTTTATCCCGCATTAACGTGTAGTAAGACTCCCACCTCAAAAGTATTAAAAACAATGAGGCAAAATTAATTTGGAGCCTGGATGCACGTAAAAGCCCGATTGGTGAGGGCTAATAATTAGTACGTGGGATCTCCCCACACTAATTAAAGTTTCACTTTATCCCCCATTATAACGGAAAACATTTCATACATGCGAACAATTGCTTTATAATAAAAGTTAGAAAGTTTAGATTTTTCTTTTTTCTAAATTGTTATTTTTATACCAATCGATGGGAGCGTGTATTATGCCAGTATTCGTCTTTTGTATTATCATCTCATTTGTGTTGTACCTCTTCTACAAAACAAAATTCTTTCGTACAAACCGTCCAATGGAGAAAGGTTGGCTCTCAGGAAAATCCGCAATGGCACTCGGCTTATTCGTCCTATTCTTTGGGATAAACCAATTCTTTTTAGAACTTTCAACTGCCCGTATTATCGTTGGTGTTTTGTTTATGTTACTTGGCAGCGCGAGTACATTTAATGGATTCCGCCAATATAAACACTTTCTACCATTAGCAGTCAAAGAAGCCGAATCTTATAAAACAACGTAAAAAAAGCATCAATATTGTGATGCTTTTTTACGTCCCTTAACTTTCAAAATCATATATGCAACAAACGCAGATGGGATATTAAAGAGATTACCTTGCACGTGAAAATGTAATTGTTCTTCTTCAAAAGACATCTGTTTGTATAATTCTTGCTGAGATAATCCTGTTCTTTTCTTTTTTTCATGCAATCCTTGTAAATATAAATATTGAATTGGTATCATCACAAGAAAGTAAAATAGTGCGATACCAGCAAAAAAGAGTACTTCTGATGACATATTGCATCCCCCTTCCAACATCCATTATCTTACAATCTAATTATATCATAGTATACACTCTAAATGGATTAATATTCTGTTTTTTCTAATTATACAATCATCTCTCCTTATATATATATTTCCAGCTAAAACTCCTCCACATCTTTAGCAACAGCTTCAAAACCCAATAAAACAAAAAAGATGGAACAAACCAAAGCGATTTGTTCCACCTTTTTATTTATCGATTAACTGCACCATAAGTAATGCTTTCCCGACAACATTACCTTCATGATGTACTTCTACATCAACCTTACCAAATTTACGGCCAATTTCTAATACTTTCGGATGAACCGATACAACATTATCAATTTGAACCGGTTTTACGAAATAAATTGTTAAGTTCTCAACAATTGAATCGCTCTTCTTCTGCGCACGAATGACGCGGTTTGTTGCTTCTGTCACAATTGTTGTGAATACACCGTAAGATAACGTCCCGATTGAATTCGTCATTTGTGGTGTCACTGAAAATTGATATAAATGCTCATTTTTTGCTTCTTTCGGCGTCATAAATTGATTCGTTACAATGTCATCAATCGTTTCACCAACTTGTGGTTGACGCTGAATCATCTGCAAGGCCTGAAGTACATCTTGACGACTAATGATACCTTGCAATTTATTTCCATCCTCCACAACAGGAAGTAATTCAATACCTTCCCACACCATCATACGTGCTGCAGCTGCGACAGACATTTTTCCGTTTACCGTAATAGGGTGTTTCGTCATAACTTTATCAATCGGTGTTTCTTTCGCAACACCAATCATATCTTTCGAAGTTACGATACCTAACACCTTTTTATTTTCATCCACAATTGGATAACGTCCATGCATCGTCTCTTCATTGTACTCATGCCATTTCTGCACTATGTCACTAGGCTTTAAATATAGTGTTTCTTCAATTGGTGTTAAAATATCTTCAACTAGTACAATTTCTTTCTTAATAAGTTGATCATAAATTGCACGGTTAATTAACGTTGCGACCGTAAATGTATCATAACTACTCGAAATAATTGGCAATTTCAATTCATCTGCTAACTTTTTCACATGCTCTTCTGTATCAAATCCACCTGTAATTAATACAGCAGCCCCTGTTTCTAATGCTAATTGATGTGCGTTCGTACGGTTACCGATAATAAGTAAGTTCCCTGCTTCTGTATAGCGCATCATCGCTTCTAATTTCATAGCCCCGATTACGAATTTATTTAATGTTTTATGTAGTCCTTCTCTGCCTCCAAGTACTTGACCATCGACAATGTTAACGACTTCTGCATATGTCAGTTTTTCGATATTCTCTTTCTTCTTTTGTTCAATTCGAATTGTTCCGACACGTTCAATTGTACTAACATACCCTTTATTTTCTGCGTCTTTAATTGCACGGTAAGCTGTCCCTTCACTTACACTCAAATCTTTCGCAATTTGCCTCACAGAAATTTTATGCCCTACCGGCAGGCTATTAATATGTTCTAAAATTTGATTATGTTTGGTAGCCAAATGGTTTCACCATACTTTCTTTTCCCTAAATTCTTCATGTGTTGTATTTTCAGTATACTATATTTTCAAAACTGTTACACTCTCTCTTTATATGCCTGTACCATTTTTTTTATAACAAAATACCCCTTACATTCCACCAGTCATTCTATTACAACAATGTAATGGTATTGTCATCTCGTTCGATAGTTTGTCCAGACGCTTCAATATACAATTAAGACAAGAAATGAAACAAAGGAGCGAATACATTATGAAAAAATTTTTAGAGGTTGTAGGTGCTGTATTTTTAGCTTTCGTAGATGGAAAAAAAGTTGCAATGGGGTTGAATGAAACACCCGAACAGCCACGTACAAAACGAGAAGAATCAGCTAAACAAATACAGGCTTTAAAAACTGTACTACACACATAAAAAACCCTTCACTTGTCATTTCAAATGAAGGGTTTCTTTTTTATAGTGTAATACTTTCTCCAGCTTCTAATACTTTCCCTGTACAATTTTGTAGCTTTCCTACAAATTGATATGGATCTTGTTCAATAACTGGGAACGTATTGTAATGCATCGGTACAACTGTTTTCGCCTCTATCCATTTTGCTGCTAACACAGCATCTTCTGGCCCCATTGTGAAATTATCGCCAATTGGTAAAAATGCTAAATCAATATTATTCAGTTCTCCAATTAACTTCATATCAGAGAATAAAGCAGTATCTCCTGCATGATATACCGTTTTCTCCTCTGCTGTAAACAAAATACCAGCTGGCATACCTGTATATGTAATCGTCTTATTTTCTTCATCAATATAACTAGAGCCGTGGAATGCTTGAGTAAATTTCACCTTTCCAAAGTCAAATTCATGTGAACCACCAATATGCATTGGATGTGTATTTACACCTTGCCACCCTAAAAATGTCGCTAATTCAAACGGTGCCACAACGACCGCATTATTGTTCTTTGCTAACGCTACTGTATCCCCAACATGATCACCGTGTCCGTGCGATAAAATAATCGCATCAACTTTTACATCTTCAGCCTTTAAATCTGTTTTCGGATTTCCCGTTAAAAATGGGTCAATTAAAATAACTTTTCCATTCGTTTCAATCTTTACAACTGAATGCCCGTGATACGATACTTTCATCATTACATTCCTCCCCTATTCACATTCTCACTTTTTATTCTACATGATTTCTCAATTCCCTGTCTTTTCTAACATCGATTTACTTGTCATAACGCTTTCCTCCGATGTAAAGTTATATTTGTAATTAAATATCTCGGGGGTGCCAATCGATGAATGCTAGATTAGAAAATTTAATGCAATGGCTAAAAGAAAAAAACGTAGAAGCTGCGTTCTTAACTTCTACACCGAACGTCTTCTACATGACAAACTTCCACTGTGAACCACATGAAAGACTACTTGGTATGTTTGTATTCCAAGAAAAAGAGCCTATTTTAATTTGTCCTAAAATGGAAGAAGGCCAAGCACGTAACGCTGGCTGGGCACATGAGATTATCGGATTTACTGATACGGACAGACCATGGGATATGATTGCAAAAGCAATTAAAGATCGTGGTATTGATGCAAATGCAGTTGCAATTGAAAAAGAACATTTAAACGTAGAACGTTACGAAGAATTAACAAAGTTATTCCCAAATGCAGCTTTCAAATCAGCTGAAGAGAAAGTTCGCGAACTTCGCTTAATTAAAGACGAAAAAGAACTTTCTATTTTGCGTGAAGCGGCTAAAATGGCAGATTATGCTGTTGAAGTTGGTGTAAATGCAATTAAAGAAAATCGTAGTGAGCTAGAAGTATTAGCAATTATTGAGCATGAATTAAAAACAAAAGGCATCCATAAAATGTCATTCGATACGATGGTATTAGCAGGCGCAAACTCTGCTCTTCCACACGGTATTTCAGGTGCAAACAAAATGAAACGCGGCGATTTCGTACTATTTGATTTAGGTGTAATCATTGAAGGTTATTGCTCTGACATTACACGTACAGTAGCATTCGGTGAACTTTCTGAAGAACAAACTCGCATTTACAACACTGTACTTGCTGGACAACTACAAGCAGTTGAAGCATGTAAACCAGGCGTTACATTTGGTGCAATTGACAACGCCGCTCGCTCTGTTATCACAGATGCAGGTTATGGAGACTTCTTCCCTCACCGCCTTGGTCACGGACTTGGAATTAGCGTACACGAATATCCAGATGTAAAAGAAGGCAATGAGTCTCTATTAAAAGAAGGTATGGTCTTCACAATCGAGCCAGGTATTTACGTACCAAACGTAGGCGGCGTTCGTATTGAAGATGATATTTACATCACAAAAGACGGATCAGAAATCTTAACGAAATTCCCGAAAGAATTACAATTTGTGAAATAATAAAAAAGGTAGCGTGATCGCTACCTTTTTATTAAAGAAGGCCCTTTAAAAAGTGCCTTCTTCTATCTCACTAATATTTATTTGAAATTTCACGATCCAAACTGAGAAAAGGTGGACAAGAAGCGCAAACGCCATACATGCTCCGCTTAAAAAAGTTAGTATAGGATGCGAATACACGTGCCCTAATCCATAGGATATCGCCACGAAAAACATTGTTATGTAAATATAAATTGCTCCATGTATTTGCCTCATATAAACCTCCTTTTCCCATATTATAACATAAATTTTCTGATTATTCACATTAATTAACTGTAATTAATATTTCTCCACTGTTACACCTCTAACAGCCGCTTTAATATATAGCGCTCCTTGTAAACCTTGTAAATCCTCTGTTTTTCCAGTTACGACTACTCCCTATATTGGTATGTCTTTTGGTTTCGTGTTTTTTATTTCTTTATAATATTGTTCAAAATAATCACTTGGTATACCTTCACTATTTTTTGCTAAAGACTTCATTTGGTACAGAAACTCTTTTGAGTTTATTGTTAAATCATTTTTCACACCTTCTGTTACTTTTGCATAACTCCCTTCAAATCCAAAAAAATTTTCATAATAAAAAGCACATATATTTTAATTTTTTAACATACAAATCAATTTTTTCGAAATAAAAACTTCCACTCATTTAAAAGATATATTCTCATAATATCTTTATGATTTAGTTGTCATAATAATTGAACGTGGATAAAATCCCAGCTTTTGATAAAACGATACAGCTTCATTTCCGTACACTACTATTAATTCAATGTCATCTACTTGCTTTTCTTTAAACCATTCCACTGCACTATTCATTAATTTCAAACCGAATCCGTTTCTTCGATATTTTTCATCAACAAATAAAACTTCAATCTTCCCACTTACGCTTTTACTATACGCTATACAAAAGCCTAATATATTATCTGTTTCTAACTCAATCAATAGTTCAATTCTATATTCTCCGTACTTTGAATTTTTTTTATAATCTTCAATACGTTCCTCAAATGTCATTCTTGGATAATCACCAGAAAAATATTTTGATTTACTGTTATGATATTCATGCAATTTATCTAATGAGTCTCTGATTATCTCTATTTCATCGAGAGTGATATATTTATGACTAATTCGCATCTTACAGCATCTCCAATAATATATATTTCACCAAAAAAGAGGATGGTTTATCTTTACAAAATACTACTCTATTATTTCATCGCTTCTTTCACAACATCTTGAATCATAACGACTTCCGTCTTCAGATCGACAGCCAGTGCTTCTTCATCAATACATTCATACCAAAACGCTAAGTGCTTTTTATCAATTGCATGATGAGAATTTTCGACAAGAGCCCCGCCTTCTCCTTGCACAGAATACCAATATAAGTACTCTTCTCCATCTCTTATTTCCCGGAAAATTGTCTCTACATACATCTTTTCGTCGTTTAATGTCAAAAGCACTTCTTTCATATTATCATTAAGAAGCTGCATCCATTCATCTACGCGATGACTTTTACCTGGCTTGACTTTGAATCTTGTTAATTCTACGTTCATCTTTTATTCCCCCATTTCTTGCGGACAAACAAAACATATTCTACTGGATTATGGAAGCTTAATTTACTAGCTAATTTTTGCGAGGGAATATTATCTACATTACAATCCCAGCATGGTGTAATATGATTTTGTATACACTGTTCAATGAAACGTGTTGCGACAGCTTGAGCTAACCCTTTCCCTTGATGTGCTTCATGTGTTGCAATATCAATTTCAGCAAAACCATTCCCTCTAAATATTGAGACGCATTCGGCTACAATCATCCCATCTTGTTCTATACAAAAACCAAAGCCGTTATTTAAAAACACTTCTTTTGATCCCCAATATTCTTTATAATAATCCTCTGTAAATTCATTACTTCGTTCTATATCACTTTTATCAATACGTTTAATTTCATATGTATTTTTGTTTAATTCTATTTTTCTATCTTCAAAAACTTCTCTTTGAAATTGAAATGTCATTCGTGGGATGTTCCGAAATGCATTACTAAAACGCTCTTCTAACATCATTTCCCACTCGTCACTCGAAGTGAACAATGTAAATCTCTTCTCTGTTTTTTGAATAGCCATTTTTAAATATGCAAATAAATATTCGTTATAATTTTGATCATCCGTATCACCAAATAAATAATAGATACCATTAGCTGTACGAATTAGTCCTGCTGTTAACTTCTCGTTTGCAAAAACTTCACCATCTATCATTTGATCACATACCGCATGAGCAAAGGTTGTTGTCCTTGTATGACCTTCTAAAATCGGAAGGATTTTTCTATACTGGGCTACAGATAATTTTTTCATAATTGCTCCACTTTAATCGTATCCGCCTCTATATTTTCAAAACAAAGATTTACCGTTCTCTTGAATGCTCTCGTTCTATGGATCGTGCATGCTGGAATTAAGATAGAATCATTTGGCTTTAAAACCGCCGTCTCTCCATCTTCAAAATCGATAAGTAGTTCTCCCTCTAGCACAATAAATAATTCATCCGAATTAGAATGATAGTGCCAATCATATTCACCAGTAAATACGGCGATTCGTAAACAATGATTATTTACATTTGAAACGACGAAGTTTTTATGTTGTTCTTGAATGTCCTTTGTTAATTCTAATAAATTTGCAGTTTCCACCTTTTGTCTCATCCTTTCATTAGTCGTTCTTCTGAAAAACTAACTTAGTCTCCACCACCTCCGCAATCTCCTCCACCATCACTTGAGCTGCTACAATCGTTGCTACTGTAGTCACCGAATCCACTTGATGAGCTTGCATAATAAGACGAATTTCTTTTCTTTTTTTGTACTTTTTCTCCACCATTCTTATTAGTTGATAGTAATGTTCCAAACACTAAAACATGTACTAAAATAGCTATCATAAAAAAAATAATAAGTACAAATACATGTAAAGATAAATTTGAAACTGGTAACTTAATTAAGTTAATAAAAATAATACCCATGACAATAAAATACATAACATTCGCAGCATCTATTAAACCACTTTCAATTTTAGACCTAGGTCTCTTTTTCGTAACTACTAACTCATGTTTACTCCTTATTACTCCTCTTTGTTTTTTGTGCTTCCTCCGCTTACTTTTTCTTCCCAATCTAATCCCTCCCTCCCAAAAAAATATATAATTCTAAATTATCACAATTACCACTTATTAATAGTGATACACGACAATTTTTTACAATTTATTTTATAAAAAAAGACCCTCCTCATAAAGGAAGGTCTCAAATGTATCTCTATTATGATAAAGCAGGAGCTTTTTCAAGAAGCTCTTTTGCATCTGCATATTGTAAGCTGTGCGCTTCTGCAACTGCTTCGAATGTTACGTAGCCATCTAATGTGTTAATACCTTTTAATAATGCAGTGTTGCCTAGGCAAGCTTCTTTGTAGCCTTTGTTAGCAATTTGTACTGCATATGGTACTGTTACGTTTGTTAATGCAAGAGTTGATGTACGTGGAACCGCACCTGGCATATTTGCAACTGCATAATGAACAACACCATGTTTCTCATAAGTTGGGTTGTCGTGAGTTGTAATACGGTCAGTTGTTTCGAAAATACCACCTTGGTCAATCGCGATATCTACAACGACAGAACCTGGTTCCATTGATTGAATCATTTCTTCTGTTACAAGTTTTGGCGCTTTTGCACCTGGGATTAATACTGCACCGATTACAAGATCAGATTCTCTTACAGCTTCTGCAATGTTGTATGGGTTAGACATTAACGTTTTTACTTGGTTTCCAAAAATGTCATCTAATTGACGAAGACGTTCTGCACTTAAGTCGATGATTGTTACATCTGCACCTAAACCTACTGCAATTTTCGCTGCGTTTGTACCAGCTTGACCACCGCCGATAATTGTTACTTTACCGCGTTTCACCCCTGGAACACCTGCAAGTAAAATACCTTTACCACCTTTGTTTTTCTCAAGGAACTGTGCACCGATTTGCGCAGACATACGACCAGCTACTTCACTCATAGGTGCAAGTAATGGTAAAGAACGATTGTCTAATTGTACTGTTTCGTATGCAATTGATACCACTTTGTTATCAATTAATGCTTTCGTTAATTCTGGCTCTGGAGCTAAGTGTAAGTATGTGAATAAAATTAAACCTTCGCGGAAATAACCGTATTCACTTTCAACTGGCTCTTTTACCTTCATAACCATATCTTGATTCCATGCTTCTTCAGCAGTTTCAACAAGTTTCGCACCAGCTTGTACGTATTCTTCATCTGTAAAGCCTGATCCTACACCTGATCCTTTTTGAACAAAAACTTCATGACCATTTTGTACTAAATGTACAGCTCCCGCTGGCGTCATTGCCACGCGGTTTTCATTGTTTTTAATTTCTGTTGGAATACCGATACGCATTATTAGTTCCCCCTTGAGTTATGAAATGACCCCTGAATCATTTTTTAAAGCGCTTTCTATACTCTTATATTCTAACATAATATCTCAATATTTGACAAAAAAATAATACAAGTTTTCCGATAGATTTAATCTTACATGAAAGGACAGTATTATCCGTACCTCTCAGTATAAAGGATAAACTGTCCAATTATTCGAAACTTCACTTTATTTAATTCTATCGATGTCTATGAATAACATCAACAGCGCCTGTTACTTCAATAATCGTGCCAGTAATCATATCAGAATCGTCCTCACATAAAAACGAAATGGTTCTTGCGATATCTTCCCCTGTTCCAGATCTACCAATTGGTGTGTTACTACCTTTCAGATTTCGTGCTTCTTCAATCGTTGCCTCTTTCATTTCACCAATTATATCACCAGGACATACCATATTCGCAGTAATACCGTATTCAGCTTCTTCGTATGCGACTGTTTTCGTTAAAGAAACAAGTCCGACTTTCGCAGCTGCAAAGGCTGAACGATAAATCCATCCAGGCGCGCTATCTGCCCCTTGAAATCCATAGTTAATAATACGGCCAAATTGCTGGTTTCTCATAATCGGTACGACAAGTTTTAATAAATGAAACACCGCTGTTAAATTACCCTGGATCATTTCATTCCATTCGTCTTCTTCGTAATCGACTAATTTTTTCCTTTCAAATACGTAAGGACCAGCATTATTAATTAAGAAGTCAATTTTGCCAAAACGGCTCATCGCTTCTTCTACTATTTTATGTAAATCTTCCTTTTTCGTGACATCAGCTTGCACGAACTGTAGACGTTCTTCCATATTTTTATATGTTTCTTTCATTGTTTCCATAGCACTTGTATCGCTATGATATGTTACTGTTACTGAATATCCTTTAGCCAATAACTTTTCTGTTACTTGCTTTCCTAAACCTTTCGTACCGGCTGTAATGAGCGCGTGTCTCACAAACATGCCTCCTTTTAAATTGCTATACTCCATATGTAACAAGTTCTCGCTTCAATTACAACTAAAATGAATTAAGGCAAAGTTTTCAAAATTCTGTAACGTTTCCAACAAGCACATTACCAAAATTTGTTTTATAATAAAGTTGTAAACGGTAATAAAAATGATTGGGAGGAATTTACTATGAATAATACATATACAAATATTTTAATTGCGGTGGACGGTTCTAAAGAAGCAGAAAAAGCCTTTAAAAAAGCAATTCAAGTTGCAAAACGAAACAACGCAACATTAACAATTGCTCATATCGTTGATGTAAAAGCATACTCAGCAGTAGAGGCTTATAGCCGCGCAATTGCTGAACGTGCAAATCTATTTGCAGAAGACTTATTAGAAGACTACAAAAAAACTGCGCTTGAAGCTGGTCTTGAAAAAGTGGAAACTGTATTAGAATTTGGTAATCCTAAATCTAAAATTTCAAAAGAAATCGCTCCAAACCATAAAGTGGATTTAATTATGTGTGGTGCAACTGGTTTAAATGCTGTAGAACGTTTCCTAATTGGTAGCGTCTCTGAACATATTATTCGCTATGCGAAATGCGATGTCCTTGTTGTTCGTGGTGACGAGGAGCAAGGTGATCTTTAATTTATAATAAAAAAACACCAAGTCCACATGGGCTTGGTGTTTTTCATTTCACATATTTCACTACAAATACGAGACAAGCTAGAACAACAATGACAACTGCAAACACATAAGGCGGAAGGAACTTCAAAGACCATAACGCCATCATTAACGTCGCAACCGTTAAGTACGTTTGTTTTGCATCTTCTGTCATTTTTTTGCGAAGTAAAAAAACATACAAATAACCAATTGGCGGCGTAATAAAACAAAGAACATATATGATTTTAGATTTTAAATACCACTTGTGTTCTCCAAGTTTCTTTATGTCTTCTTCTATTCTCTTACTCTCTTGTTCTCTCGCTTTTCTTTCATATAAGGAAGAAAGTGCATGAAAAAATAACATGTAAATATAATTGCCCAAAATTCAATATCCAATCTTTCTAGTGGAATATGCTCACTAAAAAATGCAGCAGCAATCACTAAAGAAAAACAATACGTCATCATCCAAAATGAACGTTTTCTCTTTTTCCGTTCTATTTCTTTTTTATCTTTTACTTCTTGTACTTTCTTTTTTCTAGAAAGCCATACAGAAATACAGCAATCTACTACAAATAAAGTAAAGATAAAGATTGCTATATGCATTGTTGTTACATTCTCAAATGAAAATACTTCTGGGAATGCAACGTGTAATACAATTAGCGTGTACAAAATTAACCCTACAAAATAAAGTGAAACTTTAATCAGTGGGGTTTTGTTCATCCCCCACTGATTATTAGTTGAACCAATCGGGCTTTTACGGGCAGTTGATCCCCCACCTAACTTCTTTGCTTTCGCTGAATTTTGAGGTGGGGGTCTTACTGCCCGTTAATGCGGGATAAATACGTCTCATCTTCCATTCCTTTCTCATTTCCTAACATTAGGTTAACATACATTTTTTAGAAATAGACGGACAAAATATATGTGTTTAGAAAAGGAGGATGCTACATGGATGATTATGAACGCATTATTTTAGATGTGAATGGGAAAGAAATCGAAATGTTAGATATGATTCGCGAGCATTTTAAAGAAAAACATGGTGTTGAACTAAGTCACGGTGCATTACTTAGAGATTTAATGGATATTGAATACATTCGAATTACAGAAGATCGCCACAAGTATGATTAATCAATGAAGCTTTAAGCCTAGAACATATTGTTCTAGGCTTAATTACATCTATACGAAAAATGTTATAATTAGGAAAAAACGCAGAGGATACCAGAATATGAAATCTGAAAATATCTCAAAACATTTTCACACATTACATGTGCAAAGAAACCAGTTCCTTCCTGAGCTTCATTCACTTTCACAAGAACAACTATGGCATAGAAAAGAGGACGGAAAATGGTCTATTGGTGAACACTTTTATCACTTATATTTAATTGCAAGGATGCTAAAAGTAGCGATTAAATTCTCTTTCACTCTTATCCCTTATGCCAAACTAAGAAAAAACGCCCCATTTGCAACTGACATGCATGACATTTATGCCGAATATAAAGAAAAACACGGTAAAGGAATGAAAGCTCCTTGGATTTTAATCCCTTCAAAAAAAGTCTATTACTCTATGAATGTAAACGAATTAGAAGAATTACTTTCACGTGAAACAGATGAAATAAAAAAACTAGTTCAAAATATAGAAGAAGATATTGCAGGACATATCGTATTTTTAGATCCAATTGCTCACTATCCTAACCTTATTCAATCTATCCAACTATTAGCGATTCATGAGAAGCATCATTTTAGCATTATGAAGAACAACTATAAAATGCTCGACTCCCTTCTAAAAATATAAAAGACTGCTCATATTACTTATCAGCAGTCTCCTATATCTATTTAAGCTCTTGATGCTTCCCACCCATACCACCTGGCTCATTGCTATCTTGGTGTACAGTTATTTTATTTATTTTAGCATCTTTCGAAACTCTATATGTATACGATTCATTTGGTTCATCTTTAAACTGTACATTCATACCGTAAGAACCGATTTTACTATAAAAGGCCGGTTTTATGTATGAAATATCACTTTCTTTATATCCTTTCTCTTGCAAGTGCCACATCGTTGCGATAATCGCTTCTTCTCGCTTTTCTTGTTCACCAACAAACATATATTTGTCCAAAAGAAATACTTTCACGTTTGCAATTAAGCTAATTAACAGTAAAATGATAAATACTATTTTTTTCATAAATTTCCCCTAAATTGTGTTTTTTCACTATACTATAACTTACACACTAGTAAAAAAGAAAGTACGCCAGACTTTCACAGACTGGCGTACTTTCCAACTCAATTCCTAATAACTTCTTTAGTTAACCCCTTCGCCTTCTCCAAAGCCTTTTCAATCTGCTCAAATCCTGTCCCGCCAGCACTGTTACGGCGCTTTACAGCTGCATAAGGTGAAAGAACTTCATATAAATCTTCTTCAAATAACGGACTCATTTCTTTATACGTTTCAAGTGGTACATCTAATAAATAGATTCCTTTTTGCGTACAATGAAGAACTAGTTTCCCGACAATTTCATGAGCTTGACGGAACGGCAGTCCCTTGCTTGCTAAATAGTCGGCAATTTCTGTTGCGTTAGAGAAGTCTTGCGTCACAGCTTGCCCCATTTTTTCTTTGTTTACAGTCATCGTTTCAAGCATGCCTGCCATAATATGAAGGCATCCTTCTACTGTTTTCACTGTATCAAACATTCCTTCTTTATCTTCTTGTAAGTCTTTATTGTAAGCGAGCGGCAATCCTTTCATTACTGTAAGTAAACTGAATAAATTACCGTATACTCTGCCAGTTTTACCACGAATAAGTTCCGCCATATCCGGATTTTTCTTCTGCGGCATAATACTGCTTCCTGTTGCGTATTGATCGCTCATTTCAATAAATTGAAATTCTTGACTACTCCATAAAATAAGTTCTTCGCAAAAGCGTGATAAGTGCATCATAAGCATAGATGAGTTACTTAAAAACTCCAGTATGAAATCACGATCACTTACCGCATCTAAACTATTTTCATAGATTCCATTAAATCCAAGAAGCTCCGCACTATATTCTCGGTCAATCGGGAATGTTGTACCAGCTAGTGCTCCTGCTCCTAATGGTGAAATGTTAATACGCTTTAACGAATCTTCATAACGATTCACATCGCGCTCTAACATCCAAAAGTAAGCAAGAATATGATGCGCAAATGAAATCGGCTGTGCACGTTGCAAGTGCGTATAGCCGGGCATAATTGTTTCAATGTTATTTTCCGCTTGATGAACAAGAACAGTTTGCAATTGTTTTGTAGCTTTTATAATATCTTCTACTTTTTCTTTTAAATACAAATGCATATCTGTCGCTACTTGATCGTTACGGCTTCGGCCTGTATGAAGTTTCCCTCCTACTTCACCGATTCTTTCAATTAACATCTTTTCAATGTTTAAATGAATGTCCTCAGCCTCAACTGAGAAATTCAATTTATTTTCTTTCGCTTCCTCTAGTAAATATTGAAGCCCTATCTTTATTTTCTCTGCTTCTTCTTTCGTAACAATGCCTTGCTTTGCTAACATCGTTACGTGTGCGATACTCCCTTTTATATCTTGATTTACTAATTGTTGATCAAAGGAGATGGATGCTCCAAACTCTTCAACCCACGCTTCCGCTTCTTCTGTAAAACGTCCGCCCCAAAGTTTGCTCACGCTTCCACCTTCTTTTGATTCACTTGGCTGTATACTTTCGTAGGTAAACCGAATAATGAAATGAATCCAACTGCTGCATCATGATTAAATTCATCCTGGGCAGTATACGTTGCTAATTTTTCATCGTATAAAGAGTACTCAGATTTACGCCCTTCTACAATCGCATGACCTTTAAATAATTTCACACGTACTGTACCTGTTACATTTTTTTGCGTTTCTTGTAAGAAAGCATTGAGCGCTTGTTTTAAAGGTGAGAACCATAAACCGTTATAAATTAATTCTGTTAGTTTTTGCTCAATCATCGGTTTGAAATGAGCGACCTCTTTCACAAGTGTTAAATCTTCAAGTTCTTTATGCGCTGTTATTAATGTCATTGCTGCTGGGCATTCATATACTTCACGAGATTTAATACCGACAAGGCGATTTTCTACATGGTCGATACGTCCCACGCCATGTTTTCCAGCAAGTGCATTTAACGTTTTAATTAGTTCTGAGAGTGGGTATGCAGTGCCGTTTAAAGTCGTCGGTACCCCTGCTTCAAATCCGATTTCTACAAACTCTGGTTTATTCGGTGTATCTTCTAATGCCAACGTCATCTCGTATGCGTCTTCTGGCGGCGCTGCCCATGGATCTTCTAAAATTCCACATTCGTTGCTGCGTCCCCATAAGTTTTGATCGATTGAAAACGGGCTATCTAAATTAATTGGAATCGGTATATCATTTTCTTTTGCATATGCAATTTCTTCTTCACGTGACCATTTCCATTCACGTACGGGCGCAATAACTTCTAAATATGGATTCAACGCTTGAATAGAAACTTCAAAACGAACTTGGTCATTCCCTTTTCCTGTACATCCATGTGCAACTGCACTTGCGCCTTCCTGCTCTGCAATTTCTACTAATTTTTTTGCAATAAGCGGACGAGATAATGCAGAGACAAGAGGATATTTCCCTTCGTATAACGTGTGAGCTTGCATCGCTATCAATGCATATTCATTCGCATATTCTTCTTGAACATCAATCATATATGATTTAATTGCACCTACTGAAAGTGCTTTTTCTTTTACAAACGCTAAGTCTTTACCTTCCCCTAGATCTAAGCAAAGCGCGATAATATCATAATTTTTCTCTTGTAACCATTTAATTGCAACGGAAGTATCAAGACCTCCGGAATATGCTAATACAACTTTTTTCTTCTCCATTTTGCATCCCCCTAAAGAATAAATATTCATATTTTCTTATAATAATCCAAACTTTATCACCTTTCATAAAATGAATCAAGGGGAATTTATAAAATTTTTTCAAACAATTTCGTCGAACTTCTTTCTTTTTTTATGTAAAATAGAGGAAGGAAAATGGAGGGGTGTCCATGAAAAAGTATTTTATATACAATGAACATCTAGGAATTGAAGTACCGAACATACAAGAAAAATGGGAAGACATCTCTGAACAAGCGCAGCATTCTATTTTATTAAAATGGGAGCAAGTTCGCGGAAAAATACCTGATCGCATAAAGGAACTTGAGCACCATATTAACGCTAAACAACACCACTTAAATAACGAAGAAGACTTTGGAATTTCTTGCAAGCTAAATTCAGAAATTGCCGATCTTGCTTCAATTATTAACGATCTTTGGCTTTGGTATCGTCTAACCCAAAACGTATCTGAGGGAAAAGCACACCAATGAAAAAAGCATGCCCCTCAATTAATTTGGGTCATGCTTTTTTGTCGTAACAAGCTTTGCAATATATTTCTTGCGCCGTTTTTGCTAAACATACATCAAACGGGCCTACTAATATACTTCTTTCTTTCGGCAACTTTACAAAAGCAACTAGCTCTTCTTCATATTGAATCTTTTTCTGACATGAAACACATTTTAATTCTTTTCTTTTAAACATGTCTTTTAGCATATCTCCATTCTCCCCCTCATCTATCTATATTAATATACTCTCATAATAGTTAGAGCTTGTAAAAAAATGACACATTCCGAAACAAATTATTCATATACTATGTACAAAAGGAGGTCTCAAACTTATGCGAGCTTTCATTATTATCGCTTTAACTTTTTTAAGTATCATTAGCTGGGATGCATTTTTTAAAGATAAAAGTGATGAGAACAATACAATTGAATAAAAACCCTTCTTTTCTTACTTATTGGACAAACTTCTAAAAACTGCCCAATCCTGCAAAATCACTTAGGCTTTTCTACAAAAATATTTAAACATAACATTTTTTGTAGATTCCCTCCGGTTATTGTCGGTTTCCATCCGCATGTATTTTTTGAAAGTATGATATAATAATATAAATCTTGAAGGAAGGGATTTTGATATCATGATCGCTCGAAGGAGCATGTGGCATCGTATTGACGAATCATACACGTAGCGTATTTTTCAGCTCAGATACTTTAGTCTAGCGAAAAAAATACGAGAGTGGGGAAATTATGATTGCCCGAAGGATAATTTGGCAAAAAAAAGACTCTTCTTACACATAGCGTTTTGTTTAGGACTTAATTGTTACTAGCTAAACAAAACAAAGAAGAGCAGGATTGCTAAATGAAGAATCCTACTCCCCGTTTTGTTTAGTCGCTTTAAGACTTAAACTAAAACGAAGGTAGGGAGAATTGATGGACGAGAGGATTATTCGTTATTTCTTCAGCGACATATAGCGTAGTTAGTTTTTTTCGTAAACTAACTGAAAGCTACATGTGAGCTCGTAGTTAGTTTACAACACCAAAAGGACTACTAACTGCGGAAAGAAGGAATAACGATGAGGAACATCCAAAGTCGACAAATTATTAAAGAAGTTTTTATGGTTTTAATCGGTTCATTTATATTAGCAGCAGCGCTATATCACATTCACTTCCAAAACCACTTAACAGAAGGTGGCTTTGTAGGTATTGCACTATTTATCCAAAATTTTTATGATATTTCACCATCTATTTCAACTGTAGTAATGGATATCCCTATTATTTTACTATGTGCTTCATTTTTAGGTAGAAAAATGGTTGGCTATTCATTCTTAGGTTCACTTTCATTTGGAGTATTTTATTCCCTTATGGAAAATTATTCTCCTTTTACGGTAGATTTATCAAATAATTTATTTGTAGCTGCAGTAGTTGGCGGTGCGTTAGCTGGTATTGGACTCGGTTTTATATTGCGATTTGGCGGTGCAACCGGTGGAGACGATATTTTAACAATTATATTAAGTAAACGAACTCGGTTTACAATTGGGCAAATTTTCTTCGTCTTTGACGCGATTGTTCTTGCGCTTTCATTATATTATTTAAATTGGACAGAAATTGCTTTTACTATTCTTTCGATTGCCGTACAGGCAAAAACATTGGATTTAATTTACTATCCAAAAACAGAAAAGAAAGCAGCAAAGCAACCCGTTTCTATTCCAATATCCAAAAAACATGCGACAAACTAAAAAGCGAAAGGCTTCGGCCTCTCGCTTTTTTTCATGCTCTCTTTTCTTTTTCTAATATGTAGCGTACTTGATAAAACTTATTTGCAAATTCAGTAACATTCCTCGTTAAGCGATAGTTCACTGTAGAGCCAATTGCCATTCCAAGTACAGGAATGCCTTGGAATACTTTACGACGGAGAGCATAAATCGAAAACGTCTTCAAAATTTGTTTTAACACAACCTCAGTAGAAGCTGGCTTTAATACTGCTTCGTCTCCTTCATAGAAGAATGAATCCTCTTGTTCGAGTTCTCTCAGTAAATTGTACCATGCATATTGCTGAAGTCTCGCCGGCAATAATGCTGCATGGAATACCTTTAACGCAAGCATCATTTCATACGGCTTGTTCACATCATGCCCAAATGATGTCGCAACAAGTTGGACAGCCTTCACATTTAACGCAATCATAACCGGAAAATCAGCCGTTAATAATAATAAACCACCAGCACCTGTTGCTCCGCCTTGTACGAATGAATATAGACGATGACGTGCTGTTTGCTGCTCTGCTATGTATGTTAATTGATCAATAGATAACGCCTTCAAATCTTCAAGTTGCTCAATCGATTCATCAAATAATCTCGACGTTCCTAAAATACGATTACGTGCATCTAGCTGTGATTGTGAACTTTGAATAAGCGCATGCAAATGAAAGAGCCATCCATCTGCTTTCGTAAAAAAGTCTTTTCGTTTTTTCTCAGGCAGTTTCGCAATTGTCGTATGCAACCACTTATCAAACATCTTTTGAAAATCGGTCGCTTCTTGCTCTACTAATTGCCCTTCCCACTCTTTTATATTGTCTAAAATGGCTTGTTCTCGCTTCGATCGCATCGTAACAACCACCTCGTTCGATTTTTTTCTATTGTAACATATTTCTGCTTCTTCTTTGCAAATATGCTTGTCTATCTTTATTCACATACCATTTTTTAGTGACATAAAATATTAGCAAAAAGGATGAGATGAATCACATGAATCTATCCAATATAAAAAAAGAATATAATGCAGTATTCAGCTTAGGACAAAACTGCTGGCCTGCTTGGGCTTTATATCAATTCGAATTATCACCATTTTTTGGTGTTATCGATTTTATGCTAAGCCCTTCATTAGAAAAAGTGAATTTATTATTACAAAATCGATTTGACCGTTTTTTACAGTTCGAAAACTTATCCTTCATCTCATTTTGGGATGATGATGCGAAATTAAGACTCCGTGACAACCTATATGAAATCGACTCCTGTCACGACTTTAAAACAGATGTAAACACACCAACATCCTGGCCTTCTTATACAGAAATTAAGTTAAACTATGAGCATCGAATTAATCGTTTTCTAACTACAATCGAAACGGCAGAATCCACATTGTTTATTCGAACGGGAGGAACATACGAAGAAGCACGTTCCTTGGAACAAATTTTATCTCAAATAGTTAAACATACATTCTCTGTCCTATTACTCATTCCTGAAGATGTACCAACTATCGCCCAAGAAGATTGGGGATTACAAAATATTTGTGTTATAAAATGCCCAGTGATGGATATATACCAGTACAATGAAGCATTTTGGAATGACTTATTTAATGGCATCACAATTCGGCCAAACGCTTAAATACACGTCACCTTTTATCACACCCTGCCTTATAATCATCCTTATACAAAATAAATAAGGAGTGATTATATATGTATCCACGTGCAAAAGCTTTTGGCATCGCTATACATCACGGTCGCCTTCTCGTACAAGAATATCATACAGGCGATGAAACATATTACCGACCTCTTGGCGGATCAATTGAACTTGGTGAAAAATCAGCACATACTGTTATTCGCGAATTTCAAGAAGAGCTTCACACAGAAGTGGAAATCACCAATTATTTAGGCTGCTTAGAAAACATCTTTCATCTAGATGGAGAAATTGGTCATGAAATCATTCAGCTATATTCTTTACGCTTATTAGACATGTCACTATATGAAATGGAAATACTGAATATATCAGATGAACAAACACTGTCATATGCAAAATGGATTTCCCTCACTGCATTCATTCAAAAAGAAAAATTACTATATCCGGATGAAATTTTGAAATATATCCAAAAGAAAAAAGACGAGATCCTATAGGATCTCGTCTTTTTTTTCATATAGTATATTAACCAATATCTCCAAGACGTAATACGTCACGAGCAATCATAACTTCTTCGTCAGTTGGAATTACGATAATTTTTACTGGAGAGTGTGGGAAGCTGATGAATGCTTCTTCACCGAATACGTTATTGCGTTTTACGTCGAAGTATACGCCCATGTACTCAAGGCCTTCTAATACGCGCTCACGAATAATTGCACTGTTTTCACCTACACCAGCTGTAAAGATGATAGCGTCAACGCCTTTCATACGAGCTGTGTAAGAACCGATGTATTTATGGATACGGCTCACGAACACGTCAAGTGCTACTTTCGCACGGTGGTCGCCTTCTTCTTCTTTCGCAATGATGTCACGTAGGTCACTAGAGTAACCAGTAAGACCTAACATACCACTCTTCTTGTTTAATACGCTAACTACTTCTTCTACAGTTTGGCCTGTTTTTTCCATGATGTATGGAATTAACGCAGGGTCAATGTTACCAGAACGTGTACCCATTGTTACACCAGCAAGTGGAGTGAAGCCCATAGAAGTATCGATAGACTTACCACCTTCTACTGCTGCGATACTTGCACCGTTACCTAAGTGACAAGAAAGTAGGCTTAAGCTTTCAAGTGGACGACCTAATAATTCAGCCGCACGCTCTGTTACGTATTTATGAGAAGTTCCGTGGAAACCGTATTTACGGATGCCAAATTTCTCATAGTATTCATATGGTAAGCTGTATAGGAATGCAGATTCCGGCATTGTTTGGTGGAATGCTGTATCAAATACTGCTACTGCTGGTACGTTTGGTAGTACTTCTTGGAATGCTTTAATACCAACAAGGTTTGCTGGGTTGTGAAGTGGTGCTAAATCGCTTAATTCTTCGATATCAGCTAATACTTCAGCATCAATTAAAACAGAATCAGCAAATTTTTCGCCGCCGTGTACAACACGGTGACCGATACCGCCAATCTCATCAAGAGATTTTACGATTCCGTTTTCAGTTAATTTCTTAAGAAGCATGTTAACTGCTACTGCATGATCTGGGATGTTTGTAATTTCTTTTTGTTTTTCGCCATCTACAGTAATAGTGAAGATACTATCTTCTAAACCGATACGTTCTACTAAACCTTTTGTTAATACTGTTTCACTTGGCATTTCAAATAATTGGAACTTTAAGGAAGAGCTTCCTGCGTTAATCGCGATGATTTTTGACATCTAGTCTTTCGCCCCTTTTTCTCTTGGTAGTTGTGTGGATCATTCCACAAACCGCTCGATTTTATCTAATTAAATTCACTCATTATGAAAACGTTTCATCATTAGTAAATTTTATACTCACGATTTTAATTTAAACATCGTCCGACATATATTTCAAGTGAAAAAATTATAACACCAAGAAAAAAAATATATTACAGATTTCAAAAAAATTCAGTTAAATCTTGTATATATTAAAAAACATTACATATCCTATAAAACTGTACTACATTAATTACTAACCCTGTTACATATATATCGTATTATTTATGTGTTGCAAACCAAGTATTCAATTGATCCATAATGTTCTCCATAGCCTTCATGTTAGAGAATTTAGGTAATTCCACTAGTAGTGCCTGTTTCGGCATTGTTACACCTTGGCCTTTCTTTTGGAGAACAAATATACTTTTTGCATTTTTCTCGTTTTTAAACATGGAAACAGGAAGCTGTAATAATCCTTGAATAAAGCATGTCTCTTTAATGAATGCATGTAGCTTTGGCGCTTGATCACTTTCAAAAATGAAGTTTGGTACTAAGAAGAATAAATACCCGCCTTCTTTCGTATGTTTCACACTTTGTTCAATAAATAAGTGATGTGCATATGACATTCCTTCATCTGCTTTTAATGTATATTCACTTGCAACAATTTCATTTGGATAATAACCAATTGGTAAATCTGAAACGACTGCATCAACTGGATCAATATAAAGTGGTGCTAGTCCATCTTGGTGGAAGAATTCGATTGCATGCTTTTGTAAATTTGCATTTACTAAAGCAAGTTTAATTAACACCTCATCCACTTCTACACCAAATCCACTCATTGTTAGTTCTTCTTTGGCGCTATTAAACAATGTAGTCATTAAGTTACCAGTTCCAATTGCAGGGTCTAAAACAGTAATTTCTTTTTGACCTTGCATAAATTTATGGAATAAGTAGCTCATGAACATTCCAACTGCATCTGGCGTCATTTCGTGATTCGCTTGTACGCCCTCTTTCATTCCTTTTAAAATGGCTAGCTGAAATGCTTTACGAATTTCTTCCCCTTTATATGTTTCTTCATTAAACGTACTATATTCACGATTCAACCTTTCAATTGTTGATTCGGATAATTCCTCTTGTAAAATCGCTCCTTCAAACAAGTTATCACCTGTTTCTACAAGCGCCTCTAAATATGTTACATCTAATTCTTTACGTAAAACTACCGTAGAAGAATCAAAAATAGAAAATAATGTTTCTACTGCCTGACTCACGTACATTCCTCCTTCTCTCTTTTACACATAACTTATATCATACCATAATCTAAATTTTTCCCAAAAGAAAAAGCGACCTCTTGCAAAGAGCTCCCCTTCAAGTTGTTTATGATGTAACGTCTTTTCTCATGTATTGGTTCAGTTAACAATACATGAGAAAAGACGACCTCTTCTAAAGTAAAACTTTAATGAGAGGTCGTCTTCATTTACATTACTTCGCAGATTTAGCTGCTTCTAATGCTGCTTCATAGTTTGGATGGCTTGTACCTTCGCCTACGTATTCTGCGTAAACTACTTTGTCATTGCTATCTACTACGAATACTGCACGAGCAAGTAAACGAAGTTCTTTCATTACTAAGCCGTAAGCTTCACCGAATGAAAGGTCACGGTGATCAGAAAGTGTTACAACATTTTCTAAACCGTTTGCTGCACACCAGCGTTTTTGAGCGAATGGTAAATCAGCGCTAATTGTTAATACTTTCGCGTTTTCAATACCTGCTGCATCTTCATTAAAACGACGAGTTTGTGCATCACATACACCTGTGTCGATTGAAGGTACAACACTAATTAATTTCACTTCACCTTTGTATGTTTCTAAACTTACTGGAGATAAGTCATTTGCTAATACTTGGAAGTTAGGCGCTTGATCGCCAACTTTAACTTCTGTTCCAACTAAAGTCATTGGGTTACCTTTAAAAGTTACATTTGCCACTTAAAAATCCTCCCTTATTTTAAACAAAATATGTACAATGTAAATGATAGTTTGTCCCTATCGATAATGCAAATAAAATCGCTTTATTTACAAAAAAATTAAAGAAGCTAATCCACTGATCAGCTTCTTTATTCGTTAAATTTGAAATTCAGGATCATCTTCTTTTCGTTTATCCATCATTTCTTTCACTTTATCAACAGCTTGTGGCGCTAATTCAATTATTTTATCGATGACGTGTGTTTGCTTATCTAAGTGTAATACTTTCACACCTTCTCCATTTATAACAAGAAAGGCAACAGGATTAATAGAAACTCCTCCACCACTTCCCCCGCCAAATGGATGACGGCCTGAATGTTCTACTTTACCAAATTCACTTCCACCAGCAGCAAATCCAAAACTGACTTTCGAAACTGTAAGAATTACACTTCCATCTGCCGCTTTAATTGGGTCACCAACAATTGTATTTACATCAGTCATTTGTTTTAAATGCTGCATTGCGGTTGTCATTAAACCTTGAATTGGATGGTCCATTCTATATCCCCCCTATGCTTGAACAGATTTTTCTGTCATACCAGATTTTTGCTTTCTCATAAACATGAGTAATTTTATCGCTGTTTTTACAGTACGGAATATACGAAAAGATGCTGTTAACTCGCATCTTGATGCAAATCCCTTTCCTTGAAAAACAGGAGTAATTTCAAATTCTGGTACGTCGACAATATGCATATATTGTCCTACAACTCCAGCAGCCATTCCTTTTGTCCCCCATGCATATCCAGTGACAATTCCAGTACTAGCCGCGTCGCCTGCTCCAATTTGCGTATGCCATTTCCAACCATTGATTTTCACTCTTTTGAGAAAATCTTTAACAATAGTATGAACGTCTTGAAGCTTTTTTATCAGTTCCCCTATACTATCGAGTTGTGCCATAATTTTATTATCTATTCCGCCGTCCTCTTCAGCTTTTTTAATTTTTTGTCCTGTCTTCTTCTGCTGTTTTTCAATTCTTTCCAATACATCAAACGTATATCGAATCATCCATATTTTCACTTGAAACAAACAATGTTTTTCCATTTCTGAATATAAAAACGTCACCTTAAGCGATATTTTCGATAATAGTATAAGCAAAATAAAAAGTAGAAGAATTATCATTCCAATTACGAGCCACTTCATTCGTACCATCCTTTCACTCCATACCCATTATCGACAAGTTTATTCATCATTAAACAGACTTTGATAAAATTGAATATAAAAATTTTTCTAAAAATAAAAAGGAATTTTGACAATTTATATCGAAATATACTATTTGAACATATCATCCAGAAACATACTCTGACGATATGTAGCACTAAGACTAGAAAATTTAACTGCAGTGGAGGGATACATAATGGCAAATCGTCGCAATTTATTTTTCTTTTATGGTGATGACAAAGTAACGCTCGTTGAAAAAATGAAACCAGTATATCGTATTTTAGAGGAGAATGGATTTACCATATTAGATCATCCAAAAAATGCAAACGCTATCGTCAGCGTTGGAGATGATGGGACTTTCTTACAAGCCGTTCGTAAAACCGGCTTTAGAGAAGATTGCTTATACGCAGGTATTTCTACGAAAGATGAAATTTCTTTCTACTGCGATTTCCACATCGATCACGTTGATACAGCCCTTCAAGAAATTACAAAAAACGAAATTGAAGTGCGAAAATATCCAACAATTAAAGTAGATGTAGATCACGGTACATCTTTCCATTGTTTAAATGAATTCACATTACGCTCTAGTATCATTAAAACATTTGTCGTAGATGTACACGTCGACAATTTACATTTCGAAACCTTTAGAGGTGATGGATTAGTTATCTCCACACCAACAGGAAGTACCGCTTACAATAAATCATTACATGGTGCAGTTGTCGATCCACTTATCCCATGTTTCCAAGTAAGCGAACTAGCATCTTTAAATAACAACACATACCGTACACTCGGGTCACCGTTCCTTTTAAATCACGAGCGTACGTTAACTTTAACACTTAAACCAGATGGAAATGATTATCCTGTTATCGGAATGGATAACGAAGCACTTAGCATTAAACAAGTGGAAAAAGCCGTTGTTCGTTTAAGCGATAAACAAATTAAAACTGTTAAATTAAAAAACAACTCTTTCTGGGAAAAAGTACAGAGAACATTTTTATAGTAATCAAAAAACCCTCGAATTATGGGATTTCCATAATTCGAGGGTTTTTTATTTATCAAATGCAACTTGATGCTGTTTCACAAAACATTTTGGAACAGGACAACAGTATATGAAATTATATCAACGATTTTTCGAATGTATCTATCACAAGTCAAAATATATCAACGATTTTACCCAAAATATCAATTTACGACATCATCAGCCTATCTAAAAAGAGGAAGCATCACCAACATGTATTTTCGGAGCCGCTCCCTCAAATTTTTAGACGTCTTTTCTATAAACAATCTTCCCATCAATGACGGTCATTTCTGCCTGTACTTCTTTTATTTCTTCCGCCTCAATTTCAAAAATATTGCGGTCTAATATCGTAAAGTCTGCTTCATATCCTTTTGTAATTTGTCCTCGCTTTCCTTCTTTTCCAATTGCATACGCACTTCCTGTTGTAAATAAAGAAACAGCCTCATATACCGTTAATCTTTCTTCTGGCATATAACATACACCATCAATAAAACTTCTACGTGTAACAGCACTATATATACCTAAAAACGGATTCACTTGTTCAATTGGAGCATCAGAGCCTCCATTACAGTGTAATCCTGCATCCAGTAACGTCTTCCAAGCATACGCATAACGAAGACGATGGTCTCCTAGTTTTTCAATCACTGATGGAAAATCCGATGAAACAAAGACTGGCTGAATATCAATAATAGCTGGCAATTGTTTCATTCTTTCAATCAACTCTTCACGAGCTAGCTGACAATGAATAATACGGTCACGTAATCCTTCTGCTGGTGGATGTAATTCAAGCGCATCAATGACATATTCAAGCGATAAATCACCAATTGTATGAATCGCAACTGGCATATGTAAATCTCGTGCTTTTTTCACTAAACCTGCAAGCTCTTCACGTGAGAAAATGGCAACTCCATTTGTTTCCTTCGCATCTTCATACGGTTCACTTAATAAAGCTGTTCTTCCGCCAAAAGAGCCGTCAGAAAAAATTTTCATCGCACCAAATTCAATATAGTGCTCATTTTCATATTCTTTTCGTTCATTCGCTACTTCATGGTGAACGAGTAAATGCGCTTTAAACCGCATTTCTTTTATAACGTGTGAAAACGCATTGTACGTTTTTTGAAAGCCGCCATAATAATTTAAGTCTTCCGTATGTCCGCCAACGAGTCCGTATTGCCAGCAGTCTGAAATCGCTGTTTGCAGAGCACTTTGCAAATACACTCCATCTATTTCGGGCTGAACATGTTTAATTAACTCTTGTCCTTGCTCATATAAAAGTCCTGTTAAATTATTTGACGCATCACGGCCAATTTTCCCGCCCTTTGGATCTTGCGTCGCTTCTGTTATGTTCGCTTCTTGCAATATGTATGAATTCACCCATGTCACGTGACGACAAACACGCTTTAATAAAATCGGATGTTCTTTAGAGATTTCATCTAAATCACGTACATGAACTTGTTTTGTATCTGTAAAATTATTTTCATTCCATCCTTCTCCGATAATCCAAGATCCTTTTGGCGCTTCTTCTACGCGCTTCTGAACAAGAGTAAGTACTTCGCTATAAGATTTGCAATTTGATAGATCTAGACGAAGCAACCTCTCCCCATGCCCAATAAGATGCATATGGCTATCAACCAGCCCTGGAATCATCGTTTTCCCTTTTAAGTCATATAACTTCACTTCTGAATATCGGTTTTCTAACTCTTCTTTATTCCCTATATCAACAATGACGCCATTTTCAACGTAAATAGCTTCTACTTTTTCATTCTCTTCTCGCATAGTGTAAATGGTGCCGCCATACCAAATTTCTCCCATATACTCATCCCCCTTTTCCCTTTAGTCTACGAAATTCATTCGTATAAAAAAAGCACCATTTCGATTAAAAATGGTACTTTTCCAAAAATTAATTTTGTTCAGTAGGATTCGTTGTAATTTGCCATTCAATGCTAAATTTATCTTTTACTTGTCCGTAAGCTGGGCTCCAGAAAGTTTCTTGAAGTGGCATAATAACTTCTCCACCTTCTTGTAACTTATCAAATACTTCTTTCGCTTTTTCTGCATTATTAATTTGAATTGCGATTGTTACTTGAGATCCGATTGCGTGCCCTTGACCTGGGAATGTATCAGAAATCATAAGGTCCGTATTACCAACTTTTAAAGTAGCATGTAAAACGCGCTCTTTCGCTTCAGCTGGAATTGGGTATTCTGGATTTTCAGGCATGTCACCAAAAGTTTGCATTACTTCTACTTTTGCGTCTAACGCCTCTTTGTAAAACTGTACAGCTTCTTGCCCACTACCATCTAAAACTAAGTACGGATTAATACCTAAAATCATACGGACACCTCTTTTTTTAGTTTATAAAATCGAACTTATGTTCGTTTTTATAATATCATCGTTTTACATTTCATTCAACTATTTACTTCCCTATTTTCAAAATTATTTTGAAGGAAGCTCCATTTCTTGTTTTCTAAGTTCAATACGGCGAATTTTTCCGGAAATCGTTTTTGGTAGTTCATCTACAAATTCAATTTTGCGAGGGTATTTATATGGTGCAGTCAATTCTTTGACGTGTTGTTGGAGCACTGGAATTAATGTTTCTTCGTTCTTGTCTATATTCTCTCTTAATACGATAAATGCCTTCACGACACTTCCGCGAATTTCATCAGGGCTTGCAACAACCGCACATTCTCTTACATATGGATGTTTTACAAGTGCATCTTCGACTTCAAACGGTCCGATTGTATAACCAGAGCTAATAATAATATCATCACCGCGACCTTCAAACCAAAAATAGCCTTCTTCATCTTTTTTCGCTTTATCACCGGTAATATAATAATCACCGCGGAATTGCATCGCTGTGCGCTCATCGTCTTTATAATATTGTTTAAAGAGTGCTGGTGTTTCAATGTGAACTGCAATATCACCAACTTCTCCTACCTGTACAGGAGTTCCTTCTTCATTTACGATATCAACATGATTTCCTGGCGTCGGTTTTCCCATTGATCCTGGTCTAATGTCCATCCCTTTCATTATTCCAACGAGTAATGTGTTTTCCGTTTGCCCATAACCGTCTCTTACCGTAATATCAAAATGCCTTTGGAACGTTTCAATAACTTCCCTGTTTAACGGCTCACCAGCTGATACAGCGCTATGTAACGCTTCTAAATTGTACTCACTTAAATTTTCTACCTTTGCCATTAATCTATACTCAGTCGGCGTACAACAAAGCACATTCACCTTATTATCGCCTAATAAATTTAAATACGTTTTTGGTTCAAACTTACCATTGTATACAAATCCTGTTGCACCTGAACCGAGAGTCGCTACAAACGGGCTCCAAATCCATTTTTGCCAACCTGGACTAGCCGTTGCCCATACAACATCTTCTTCTTCGATTCCGAGCCAGTTCGGGGCGCTTGTACGTAAATGAGCGTATGCCCATGCATGCGTATGAACAACTCCTTTTGGATTTCCTGTCGTCCCTGACGTATAAGATAAAAAGACCATATCTTCTTTATCCGTCTTCGCCATTTCTAACGTATCACTTTCCGTTTCTAATGCTGTTTTTAAATTCGTCCATCCATCTACTGAACGCTCGCTCAAAACGAATTTTTGAAGAGATTCCACCGCTTCTACGCCGTCGAATTGTCCAATATACGGTTCGTAACTTACAATTGCTTTCACTTCTCCGTGCCCAATACGGTACTCAATATCTTTTTTACGCAACATTTCTGAGCTTGGAATAACGACAAATCCTGCTTTAATCGCAGCAATATACGTCATGTAAGCTTCAATTAAGCGCGGCATCATAATAAGGAGCTTGTCCCCTTTTTGTAAGCCACTTTTTATAAAAGCATTTCCAATTTTATTCGCACCTTGCATTAATTCAAAATATGTAATCTCTCGTCTATTCCCTTTATCATCTTGCCAAATTAAAGCAAGCTTCTCTTTATCACTCGTATATTTCTCTATTTCCGAAACTAAATTATAAGACGGCGGCGCTAACAATTCTTCTCTCTTCATATAACATCCTCCTTTATTTCTATGCCTCCCTTATATAATAAAGAATTTTCAGTAAATTTTGAACCCTCTTCTTTTGACAATTTTTTTATATTTATGTCGAAATGATGTATGAATGTATAGCGACGATGTTTTTAACATAACGATTCACCGGCAAATAACGACAAAAAGAAAGAGCGGGAGAACCCGCTCTTTCTAAGCCATCGTATATGGGATTATTTTTGGTAACCGCCTAATTGTTGCTCAGCTAGTGAAACTAGACGTTTAGTAATTTCGCCACCAACAGATCCGTTAGCGCGAGATGTTGCATCAGCTCCAAGTTGAACACCAAACTCTTGAGCGATTTCGTATTTCATTTGATCTAATGCTGCTTGAGCACCAGATACTGCTAATTTATTTGTGCTTGCCATGTTGTATCACCTCCTTGTGAGTATAGAGTGTGATAAACAACATGACTTCATGCACATTTGAATGTGGTAATTTATGGGTTTAGAAAAGTTCTTCGAATTTTTCTTCTTCAGCCACTACTTCTACTGTTTGTAATACCATTGTTTCTTTGTTCGCTACAGCCTCTTCAATTAACGGCGCGAAATCGTACTTCGCTTCAAAACGATTTGCTTTCTCACGCTTCGGTTTCGTCGATGGACTTGCTGGTGTAAATACTGTACAGCAGTCTTCATATGGACGAATTGAAATATCATACGTTCCAATTTCTTTTGCAATTTTAATAATTTCTAATTTATCCATCGTAATAAGCGGACGAATAACAGGATAGTTTGTCACTTCGTTAATCGTATGCATACTATCTAACGTTTGGCTCGCTACTTGTCCAAGACTTTCACCAGTCGTAATTGCAAGTGCATTACGCTCCTCTGCAATACGCTCTGTAATACGCATCATCATACGACGCATAACTGTCATAGAATAGCTAGATGGAATTTCTTTATTAATCGTTTTTTGCACTTCAGTAAATGGAACAAGGTGAAGTGTTACACGTTTACAGTATTTCGTTAACTCTTGTGCTAAATCGATTACTTTTTGTTTCGCGCGCTCGCTTGTGAAAGGTGGACTATGGAAGTGAACTGCTTCCACAGATACGCCGCGTTTCATCGTTAAGTAAGTTGCTACCGGGCTATCGATACCACCAGAAAGAAGTACCATTACTTTTCCGCCAACACCAACTGGTAAACCGCCAGCTCCCATGTGCTCACCACACATAATATAGCTGTAACCACTGCGAATTTCTATACGTACATTCACATCTGGATTATGAACATCTACTGTGATATCCTCTGTATTTTCTAAAATGTGCCCACCGATTTCTGGAAGTAACTCCATCGTCTTCATTGGGAAGCGCTTATCAGAGCGGTGCACTGTAATTTTAAATGTTTTCACATCACCTTTTACTTGTAAGAAAGCTGCTAATGCACCTTTTTTAATATCTTCTAATTCTGATGGTACTTTCATTGCTAAGTTAAACTTATGAATACCAAATACATCTTTCAATCTTTCAGAAATTGCTTCATGGTCTTCACCATTTAACTGAATGTACATACGATCATGTGTTGCATCAATTTTAATGTTTGGGAATTTTTTTAATTTGAATTTCACATTATCTTTTAACGTACTTACAAACTTAGAACGGTTCTTTCCTTTTGTCGTCATTTCTCCATAACGAACTAAAATATATTCATATGTCATCATATTTCTTTACCTCATCACTTCATATAATTTTGGCATCGTCTCTTTAACAATACCTTCAAATTGTTTTACTTCTTCCATCGTGTTGTCTGGTGCTAGACTAATGCGAATCGCACTTGTAGCTGCGGCGTGCGGTACTCCCATTGCCACTAGTACTCTGCTCACTTCATTTGCTTTTGAAGAACAAGCAGACTTCGTCGATACATATACACCATGCTCTTCTAAAGCATGAACGACTACTTCTGGTTTTAAACCGACAAATGATACATTTAAAATGTGCGGTGCCGCATATTCAAGTGATGTATTAATCGTTACAGTTTCCATCTCTTTAAAGAAACGGACCAGCTCTGTTTGTAAATTTTGCAAATGAACTATCTTTTCTTTCACTTGTTCCATCGTCATACGAAGTGCTTTCACCATCGCTACAATACCAGGTAAATTTTCTGTACCTGAACGATACTTGAGCTCTTGTTGACCACCTGATAAGATTGGATCTAATCTTACACCATCACGTACGTAAAGAAGACCTGTCCCCTTTACGCTATGAAATTTATGTCCAGATATTGAACAAAGGTCAATATGAGAAGCGTATAAATCAAGTGGTACTTTTCCTATCCCTTGTACATGGTCCACGTGAAATCTTATTTTCGGATAGTTCGTTAATAATGTTCCAATTTCAGCAACGGGCTGAATCGCTCCAGTCTCGTTGTTCACGTGAATAATTGACACAAGAATCGTATCTTCACGAAGTGCTCGTTTTACATCTTCTACCGATACAACACCGTGCTCGTTAACCGGTAAATACGTTACATCAAAACCGAGATCTTCTAATTGTTTATATGCTTCAAACACAGACGCGTGTTCAATATTTGTTGTAATGATATGTTTGCCGCGCGAACGATTCCTCATCGCTATCCCTTTAATCGCAAGGTTATTCCCTTCCGTTCCACCTGATGTGAAAATAATTTCAGAAGGTTTAACGTGAAGGAGCTGTGCCGCAATCGTTCTCGATTGTGTTAATAGACGCTCTGCCTCTCCTCCAAGCGAGTGGATAGAAGAAGGATTACCAAAATATTTCCCTGCAACCGTTACGTACGATTGAAGCGCTTCTGGATATGGCTTCGTCGTCGCACTATTATCAAAATAGATCATCGTTCTTCCCCTTTCAGCGCTATCACATCATATAATCATATCACAAATACGTGTAATTACGCTAAGACTACTCAAAGGTTCCGTTTTTATATAAAAGTGTACATTTCCCCCGGCCATTTGCAGGCATACTGAGTGGTGAAGATTAATAATCAGTGGTGGATGAAACCCCATCACTTATGGTTTCACTTTATTTTGAAACGAACAACCTTACTGTATTCCGCTATTCATTATAGCAACATCGACTTCAAAATTACACAAAAAAACAAACCCTTTATTAAAGGGTTTGCTCATTGTCTACATATTCAGCTATTTTTTGAACAACACCAGGTTCAAGTTGCTCTAATATAGAAGCCGCTTGTTCTAAAGCTGCATCGTATTGATATTCACGGAATAATTTCTCCGCATAATTTAAGCTTTCTGCAAGATTCTCATCATGACTGCGGTATCGGTTACCGTATTGAATTAGTTTTTCAACTAAATAAGCTTGTCCAATTAATTCTTCTGTCATTTCAGATACACCATTCACAACTGTGTATGCTTCTTCTAAACTGCTATTTACAGTATTCATATTTAACGGCTTTACTTCTAATTGCTCATATACAGCCTGCATCGCCATTTGCCCTTTTTGTAAATCTTCCATAATACTCTCTGGAAGACCTGGTAAATTCGACTTTTGCATAAAACGTTTCGTCTCAAAAATTGTATTTCGCATTTCTTGTAACTTCTCACGTGCTTCAAATTCTTCTTTGCGCATCGTTTGCAGCATTTCTTTATATTCTGCATGAAGTACTTTTAAAGTTTCACATTGCTCATAAACCTCTTCTAGTTCCTCACGAATAATAGAGAATGCAATATCTTGTTCAGCAACGCGTATTTGTAACACTTCAAAACGTTTCATTAAAATATGCATTTGCTTTTCAATTACTTTTTGTGACTCAATATCTTTGTCTTGTAATTGATAACTTTGTTTCACAAGTTGTGTTTCTATTTTCGTTTCAATTGTTTCTGTACGAATTTCTTCTAAATCTTCATAAACAGACAGTGTTTTTTGCTCCACATAATGTTTCGCATGCACTTCTTGTTCAAGTTGATCATAAAAACTGTCTAAACGAGTTTTTAAGTTCTCTACTTTTTCTGCTGCTTCTGTTATATGAAGTTCCTGTATATCCATTAAACATGTGTGTAGTTGTGTCGTCATATCGCGGACTTCTTTAGGGATTTCCAAATACTCTAATACATAGCCTTGTCTTATCATATCATCATGACCTTGTAATAAATCTTCCAGCTGAACTGGTAATGTCGCTTGACACTCTACCAATAAATCCGGAATTTGATGAATAACGATTTCTAAACTTGCTAAACCTTCTTCTAAACTAATAACAATTTCTCTCGCTTTTAAATAATCACCATTATCTGTTGCCTCTTCAAAAGTTTTGAACTTCTCGGATTCACCATCTAACATCTCTTCAATTTTTTGCTCAGCTGCTCCATACATGTGTCGATGAGCAAGAACGCTCTTTTTCATACTACGATATGTATCACGTAACCCTTCAATTTCCGCGCTATTTTTCTCATGGCTTTCTAACAGTTGCTGTAATTCATTTAAAATGTCTGTAATACGATTATCAGCGTCATCTAAACCACTTATGGATTCTTTCATCGCATGCTTTGCTTTGCGGAAGGAGAATTGCGAGGCGAATTTTCGCGCTTGCCCTAAATCTTTTTCAGCTTTCGGAAGAGTTGTTGATACAATTTCATCCCACTCTTCACGCCATTTACCAAACAGCTCTTCCGTTTGACCTGTCATATTTAAATCTTTTACCCGCTTTAGTTCATCTGCCACAGGTTTATCTTTTATCTCTTGTTTCCACTGCTCCAGTGCTTCAATATCTTTATATGAACGATTTCTTATCACAAGCTCTATCATGAGCAGCACTAGAATAGAGCTTACTACAATGATAACGATCGTCAGGATAGAATCCATGCAAAAAAGCCTCCTAGTTATATCTCTTTTTTTGTCCGTTCCGTTTATGAAATGGAAGGCATTATGTATAAAAAGGGAATTCCCCTATATTTAACAACTAACAATGTTCTAATCATACCATGTAATGACGTGTTTTTGACCTAGTTTTTTTAAAAATTTCATGTTTCTTTACATGTGATTGTAATATTTCTTAATATTCCACTTATTCCATTATCCGTCCTCAAATGAATGCAATAAAGGTAAGACTTTTACGGGCAGTTAATGCAGGATAACGAGCTCTCTTTCATATGAGAGACGAAATAAATCTTTCGCATTAGTGGTGGTTCTACAGAAATCGCACGTACGTTACCTTGCATTACGGCTTACTGTAAAGCGGTTTCCGGAAGCAATGTTATACCAAGTCCAGCTCCTACCATCGCAATCATCGGTTCTGCATAAGATGTTTCAACCGCAATTATTGGTTTCGCGCCCATACATTGAAACACATTCATAATCATTTTCCTTACATCACATATTTCTGGGTATACAATTAGCTGTTCATTAACAATTATTGCGCTAGTATGCAACAATTTATGGCAAAGAAAACAACATATAAAAATCCCCACCTCAGTTCGTTAGGTGGGGATTTTTCACATATGAACAGCTCTTGGTAGTTCATAATACATACTCGCTTTATATAATGTTCGTTCCATCCATTGCTCAATTTCCTTCGTATACATTTCTAAGAAAAACGTCTCAGACGGAAATGAGTGTAGCACCTCTGATATATATTGTGGATATAAAAACGGCATATTCATCATGCCTTTTAATTGCGTCATAAACATTGTAAAAGATACCTTTTTAAATTCTTGCTTCATTTGTCCTTGTTTAATGATTTGCTCTATATAATATCTTTCTCTAGAAAAATAAACGGTCATCACTTCACGAATTAATGTCGTATCAAGCGAAAGCTCTCTATAAAAAAAACGTGTCAGTTCTCTATTATCAAATTGATATCGTAAAATCCCGCGCACCATTTGCACCATCACATCTTTAGCCGATAAATATTCTCTCTGTTCAAATGACGTTTCAATTACGTGAATATATCCTTCTAAAAAATCAGTAATAAGCTGTTCTAATAACCCTTGCTTTCCAGCAAAATAATATGAAATATTCGCTACATTCACATCCGCTCGCTTTGCAATGTCTCGCACTGATGTCCCGTCATAACCTTTCGTATTAAACAACGATATTGCCGCATCAATTACTTTTTGTTTCGTCTGCTTCATGCGCTCACTTCCTCTCAATGAACAGCTATAGTTTAAATTTCTTGACTTTTAAGACAAATCCCTTTAATTTTCTATCGACAAAGTCATGTGAAATACATCGTATTTTGCTATCGTTTTACATATCTCGCTAAAAAGGGAGTTGTTTCCATGTTTACAAAAGAAAGTTATGCAGGATCTCGTGAAGAGCAATATGAGACAGTAATTAAACAACTGGATGCATTATTAACTGGCGAACCGAACGTAGTCGCAAACTTATCAAATGCGTCCGCACTATTAAATCAATTTTTAGATCGCGTTAATTGGGTTGGCTTTTATGTAACAGAAGGAAATCAACTTGTTCTTGGACCATTCCAAGGGATACCAGCTTGCGTGCGTATTCCGTTCGGACGTGGTGTTTGCGGCGTTGCAGCTGAAACAGAAACAACGCAACTTGTAGCAGATGTTCACCAATTCCCAGGACATATCGCTTGCGATAGTGCCTCTAATTCTGAAATCGTTGTACCGATTATGAAAGAAGGAAATATCATTGGTGTGCTTGATATTGATAGTCCTGAAAAAAATCGTTTCGATGAAGTAGATCAGCACTATTTAGAAAAGTTTGTGGAAACACTCCTAAAACATATTTAATAAAGAAAAGAGTGAGCTATCGATTACGTACGTAACGTACGAAACCGATAGCTCACTCTTTTTTATTGATTACTCACAGTAGATATCTTCTTTAGCGCCTGTTCTAAATCAGAAACGATATCTTCCCATGATTCTAAGCCGACAGATAGGCGTATTAAATTATCGAAAATACCCATTTCTATTCTTAGTTCAGCTGGAATAGCTGCATGCGTCATCGTCGCTGGATGCTGAATTAACGTTTCTGTATCACCTAAACTTACGGCAATTGTAATAAAATGGAGGTCATTGATAAACGACTGTGTTTCCTCTTTCCCGCCTTTAATTGAAAAAGAAATAACGCCCCCGCCTCGTTTCATTTGGTGGGATGCTAATTCTCCCTCCGGATACCAAACACCTTCTACTGCTTCATGATTTTTCAAAAACGATACAATTTTTTCCGCATTATCACAATGACGATCCATTCTTACTGCTAATGTTTTTAATCCGCGTAACAATAACCATGCGTCAAACGGCGCCATAATACCGCCGATATCTTTTCGCATCGGACGAATTTTATCAGCTAACGCTTTCGTTCTACAAATTGTTACACCCGCTACAACATCCCCGTGACCACCAATATATTTTGTCGCACTGTGAACGACGGCGTCACAACCGAGCTCAAGAGGTCTTTGTAAATAAGGGGAACAAAACGTATTATCGACAATAACAAGCAAATCATTGCGCTTCGCTACCCCGATCACCTTTTCTAAATCAATTAATTTCATCGTTGGATTTATCGGTGTTTCAACGAAAATGAGCTTTGTATTTGGACGAATTTTATTTTCAATATCAGTCTCTGTCTCCATATCACAAAACGAATGCGTAATCATAAATTTCTCTTCTAATACTTCTAAAAAACCGTACGTACATCCATATAATCCATTTGAACAAATAATATGATCTCCAGCCTTTAGAAAACCGATTAAAGTTGCTGAAATGGCTGCCATACCTGAACCGAACGCCAGCGCTTCCTCTCCATCTTCTAAAACAGCCATACGTTCTTCAAATAATTTCACTGTTGGATTCCCAAGCCTTGAATAAATATAAGATGGATCTTCTCCCGCAAAACTCGCTTCTCCTTGCTGTGCTGTCTCAAACGTAAATGTAGAAGTTTGAAATAAAGGTGGTGTTAAACTCCCTTTATTTTCATTTGATTCATATCCGTGATGAATTAATGCTGTCTCTATATGTTTCTTTTTCATAAAAACATCCCCCTTATGTCTTTATTTCCACATATCCACCAGGAAAAATCTGATGAACGTCTTTACTACATTTTATGTAAGCGTTTCACTTCTGTTTCTATCTCTTCTTTTATATTGTTTTAAATTCCTTCTTGTTAATTCCCAAAATTTATCTGCATAAAACAAAAAGGGAGTCTCTTGACGAAACTGTAAGTAAAAGATATAATAGCGTTTGTGTAAAATAAAAAGGCAGCCTTGTAATGTGAGTTTATCGTTTGTATTTTGTTCCTCTGCGGAGGTGTATCTCGTAACTCCCTGCTGCTGGAGCGAAGGTACATGAAAACAAAATACCCGTAAATATCGATTACGTCTGTTTTTATTTTACGAAAATAAAAACATTTTTAAAGGAGGAGTCAACTATGGCTCGTTATACAGGTCCAGCATGGAAACTGTCTCGTCGTCTTGGAATCTCTCTAAGCGGCACAGGAAAAGAATTAGAAAAACGCCCTTACGCACCAGGTCCTCACGGTCCTAACCAACGTAAGAAACTTTCAGAATACGGTTTACAATTACAAGAGAAACAAAAACTTCGTCACATGTACGGCATGACTGAGCGTCAATTCCGTCGCACATTTGACCAAGCAGGTAAAATGCCTGGTAAGCACGGCGAAAACTTCATGATCCTTCTTGAAGCTCGTCTTGACAACCTAGTTTACCGCATGGGCTTAGCTCGCACTCGTCGTGCAGCTCGCCAATTAGTAAACCACGGTCACATCACGGTTGATGGCGCTCGCGTAGATATCCCATCTTACCGCGTTAAACCTAACCAAACTATCAGCGTTCGCGAAAAATCTAACAGCCTTGTTGTTGTTAAAGAAGCGATCGAAGTTAACAACTTCGTACCAGAATACTTAACTTTCGATGCTGATAAGTTAGAAGCTACTTACACTCGTCACGCTGAGCGTTCTGAGTTAGCAGCTGAAATCAACGAAGCATTAATCGTAGAGTTCTACTCTCGTTAATCTCGGTACTCTGCAAAGAGTATTATTAAAAGCCTTAGGAACCTTGTTTATCAAGGGGCCTGGGCTTTTTTTATTTATCATTAACAATGCAAAATAACACATAAAAAAGAATGTACCTGGGGCTAAGTGGGGCTAGTTTGGGGCAAAAAATATAATGGCTGGCGTGTGTATAGAAATGGATAAGCGCAAAAAACAGATGATAAAAGGAGTTAATTGTTTTGAAAGAAAAATTCAACGAGATCACTCTTCATGTACAAGACTTTCAAAAATTAAAAATGTTATTAGACGAATTAGTATAAGATGAAATAATGTTCATAGAAGGGGTTTCTAAGTATGCTTTAAATATTTCTTCTAAAGAATCTAAAGTCACCATTAACCTTAGAAGCGAGTTTTACCCCGATCCATACTTGGCGATTACTGCTATAAACATTACACCAAGTAATCAAGGTAAGGGAAGTATTGTTCTTGAATGGTTTAAAACATTCGCTAAAGAAAAAGGCTTCGAGCGATTAGTATTACAGGAAGTTATAACTGAAGAAGGTTACCATTTTGCATTAAAAAATGGTTTTTCAAAAAGGGTTGGTCCATTCGAGGAAATATTTAGAAAGCCTGATAGTACCGACGGAAATTATGAATTACATTTATAAAGAGTAAAATAAAAGTGAACGAATATTTTTTCATACCCGTTCACTTTTTTTACTTCAGTGCATTATCTAATGTTACCCATTCTTTCCACATACAAGCATATTCAATGAATAGTAAAAAGCCACACTCTATTAAATGTGACTACATTAATTTTTCAATTGATTTATTTTCTTCTTCAATATACTTATCAATTAAAACCCATATATGTTTCCTCTCTTGATTAGAAGAATTCTTATAGTTATTCTTTTCTTCCTCTTTCGATGAATCTACAAAATCAGCACACCACGTAATATATAGGTTACATCTCTTCCTTAAATCTTCCTGAAAACAATTTTCCCTATCTAAATTAATCCAAATGAACGGTTTATGATTTAATAATTCATATTTCATCTTTTGTTTTTCGTTCTCATCCGTTTCTTCAAGACATCTTCTACCAAGATCAAGAACTTTTATAATATGTTCAAATAATTCATTTTGCATTCTTCTTTTTTCAGGTAACACCACGGCTATCCTACGATCTTTTTTCCTAGTAAGATAATCTTTTATAGAATTGATGATTACCATTACTGCTGTAATACCAGAAAAAATTAGCGTAATAATTTTAATCCAATCCATTTTCTACCTCCTTATGTTGTAAATACATATTACAACATAAGGTTATTACTATATAAGAAATTCCCTTTATTACAGTACTTCCTTTTTAGCTTCTTCTGCCACTTCCATTTCCGCTAATATACGAGGTACCGAAGTTCTCATAAAAAAACTCGCTCTAAAGTGGACAAAAAGAGTTAATGAGTATTTGATAAAAGGCGAGATACCAAAAGACTATTTCAAAATTCATGAATAAGAAGGTGCAAATATGAAATTATACTTTAAAGTTGCTTTTAAAGATAGAGAAGAAGTTTCAAAAGTTACAAAAGGTAGTACAAGACCTGATTTTTACACAAAGGATCACAGCTTGGAAGTGAAAAATTATGACTTGTCTACTTCATCAAAAAAAGTAACCTAGTTAGAGTTATTGTTAAACAAGTTAATGATAGGGTTGATAATTTACCTATAGGTACAAAGCAAACTGTCATCATTGATATACGAGGACAAACTGTTCCTGAAGAGGCTTTATTTGATATCGTAAGAAAAATAAGAGAAAAGTCTAAAGAAACACCCGAGGTAATATTTAAACGAGAGGATTGATATTAATGGCAGTAGGATTTAAAGTAGATATATTTTTCTATGAAACAGGACACCCTGATTTTTTACATAGCTTTTTTTCAACCATGTCATATCATACAGAGTCTGAAGGTTGGGGCACTAAGTACCCACTATTAATGAAGAATTTATATTTCGACAAGTTACGTTGGGAGGACACAGAAGAAGCACTTCAAAATGTAGAAGAGATAAGAAAAATTTTAAGTGAATTACCTCCTGCAGAAGTCATTTGGGATATTGAGCACATGGAAAAACAGCCACCTTGGGGAAATAAAATCCCTAATAAAATAACTAATTTAGCCAATTATCATGCTACTCCAACAGGTACAATTTTTTTAGATTTACTAAGCAACGCTTTAAACACTGCAAAAAGAAACAAAATTGATATAACAATTTCAAATCTAGGAAAATAAATCCTGCTAGATATCTTATGGTTTCATTTGAGTTTTAATCACTTTACGCTTCGAGGCTGAGGCTGAATAAAAACATTTAAGTCACACTCATATGAGTTGTGGCTTTTATTATGTAATAATTTATAGATTTTCGTAGACATTTCACACCCCCTTTATTTTTTAAAAAAGACTTTTTTAATTTACATCTAATAATTACAGTTAAAACTACGCATATAATAACGACATTTTCTCTTTGATTTATCGACGACGTCCTTAGACAGATTTATTCTTTCTAGCTAAAAAAGACTGTTTAAAGCAACTAAACAGTTACTTCAAACAGCCTTTATTTTTATATATAAAATAAAATTATTTATTTTCCTCTTTTTGAACATATACATAAGCATCTTTCTGCTCTTTATGTACATCAACCTTCGAATGCTCTGCAAGCTGACCAGCGTTTAGCAAAGAAAAAATAATGAGCGCTTCTAGTGACATTTTGTTTTACCACTCCTTTCTATTTGTTATACATTTATCATACCGCTTACATGTGATTTCCGTATGAACTCGAAAAGGAGATTACAACAAAAAGGTTCCAGGAATACGAATGCACGCTATAATAACCATTAAATAGGAGGTTGTTTCATTTTGACAATAAACCAAATGGTTCAGTTAGGCAGTGCATTTATGCTGTTTATTACTTCAGCACTTATGAGTTGGTATCAAGGGAGTAATTTAATAGATTATCCTGATGAATGGAAATATAGCGCTAAGTTTACGAATTATTTTAAAGGGTACGTTTCACATTATGACGATATTTATCAAATCGATTTCTTTATATATGCGGCAAAATTTTATCCCGGGGCATTTGTCGTTATGCTAATTAGCTTACTTTACATGCTCGTATTAATTCTTCATATTCTATTTAAAAGAAATCATGAGGCAATTTAAATGCATACATAAAAACCCCGAACGATAGACTTTTCAGCCTACCATTCGGGGTACTATTTGTTTTAATTTCTTTTCTGATTAGTAACGAATTAAGAAATATTTCTTCTTACCGCGGCGAATGATTGTGAATTTACCTTCGATGCGGTCGTTTTCTGTTACAACGTAGTCTAACGCTTGTGTACGCTCACCGTTTACGTAGATTGCACCGTTAGTTACATCTTCACGTGCTTGACGTTTAGATGGTGAAATTTTGCTTTCTACAAGTAAGTCGATTAATACTGTATCTTCTGCAGTACGTTCTACAGATGGTACGTCTTTGAATCCTTGCTCGATTTCGTTTGCAGTAAGTTCTGCTACAGAGCCACTGAATAATGCAGCTGAAATTTTAATTGCTTGCTCTAACGCTTCTTCGCCGTGAACAAGTTTTGTCATTTCAGATCCTAATGATTTTTGTGCTGCACGTTTTTCTGGTGCTTCAGTTACTTGCTTCTCAAGCTCAAGAATTTCTTCATGAGATAAGAATGTGAAGTATTTTAAGTATTTAACTACATCGCGGTCATCTGTATTGATCCAGAATTGGTAGAACTCGTAAGGAGTTGTTTTCTCTGGGTCTAACCAAATTGCGCCGCCCTCTGTTTTACCAAACTTCGTACCATCAGATTTTGTAACTAGCGGAATTGTTAAACCGAATGCTTTCGCATCTTCTTCTGATTTACGGATTAATTCAAGACCCGCTGTAATGTTACCCCATTGGTCACTACCACCGATTTGTAGACGGCAATTATGGTTTTGGTATAAGTTTAAGAAGTCGTATGATTGTAAAATCATATAACTAAACTCAGTGAATGAAATACCAGTATCTAAACGAGATGCTACTGTATCTTTTGCTAACATATAGTTTAAACCGAAGTTTTTACCGATATCGCGTAAAAATGAAATTACATCTAAGTTACCAAGCCAATCATAGTTATTAGCCATTGTTGCTGGGTTGTCCACGTTTTCGAACTCTAAGAAGTTTGAAAGTTGGTTTTTAATGCTTTCTGTGTAGTAAGCAACTGTATCTTTCGTATTTAATGTACGCTCTGCTTTTTTACCACTTGGGTCACCGATCATACCAGTACCACCGCCAACAAGTGCGATTGGTTGGTGACCAGCTAATTGGAAACGACGTAACATTAATACTGGTAACATATGACCGATGTGTAAGCTATCCGCTGTCGGGTCGAAACCACAGTATAATTTAACGCTTTCTTTTTCTAATAATTGCTCAAGGCCCTCAGCATCTGTTTGCTGGTTAATTAGACCGCGAAATTCAAGATCTTGTAAAATACCCATATCCTACATACTCTCCTTTAAGTTCATTACTGGCGTGAAGGTTGAAAACATAAAAAAATCGCCCCTTTAAATAAGGGACGATTTTGATCATCGCGTTACCACCCTAGTTGCAGACAAAAAAAGCCTACCACCTTATTTACATAACGGCTTAGCACCGTCTTTTCCCTTTTGAATATAACTCAATCGAAAAAAGATGCTCTAGGGGCGTAATTCGCGATCATCTATGTGCTGATTTCCACCGACCATCAGCTCTCTAAAACAGGGAAATGATCACTACTTCTCCCTTTCCACGCTCAATTATTCATATACTTTTCTTTATACCATCATTTATATAGGCGTGTCAAATAGAGGTATGAGTTCTTTCCCTACCAATCCTTTATAAAGTCGCAAGGAATATCGTAATAAGAGAAATAACTGGAACACCAACTAATAACGACACATGAAACACAACCGATAAATCATTCCCAATCGTCGCTTCCACAGGATCTTTGGCCGGAGAAGCAAGAAATCCAAGTAATCGATCGAAGCGGCTTACCGTTTTCGGAAAATCCGGTATTTCTACATGATCGCTATCTAAATGCTGCTTTAATTTATATTCATTCTTAAAAGGATTTTCGCTCAATTTCATCCACCTCCAGCAATTGTTTCAATTTCTTTATCCCGTTATGAAGTCTCGACTTCACTGTTCCAACAGGAATATCCAGTACCTCTGCAATTTCTTTTTGCTGCATATCATGATAATAAGAGAGAATCAGGACCGCTCGCTGTTCTTCAGGAACTTTCAAAATTGCTTCTCTTACCGTGAGACGATCTTCGTGAGAAAACTCCTTTTCCTGAATCGGCACTAAAAATGGCAAAAGCGTGCGCCACTTTTTTCTCCTATTTAATTTATTAATCATGAGACGATAACCAATTTGAAATAAATACGTTTTAATTTTTCCTTTTCGGGTTTCATACATATGTTTCTTACGCTCTAGAGTCAAAAACGTATCTTGAACGAGATCTATACTCAGTTGTTCATCACGATTAAATCGATACAAAAATGTATATAGCGCTGGTTTGATTAAAACATATAGTTTTTCTCCGGCTTGCTTATCTCCATTTTGATAAGCAAGCATGAGCTCCTCCTCAATCCCAATCTGCGCCATTTTTTTTGATCTCCTTTATTCCTTTTAACGTTAATGAAATACGGGAAATTAAATATGCACTTGCAACAATAATCCATACTTGCGATTGATTCGCAAAAAATTGAACGTAAGGGTTTTGAATTGTATGGCCGGTTGAAACTAAAATGTTTAATGCTTGCACACATATGCATGCATACACGGCAAGACAAACCGAAATAGTATCAAATACATTCCAGCGAAAATACACTTTTGTCTTTGTAAAATCAATTTTATTTCCATTTTTTCGTACAATATACTTCTTATCAAACGGAATAAGGATTGAAAAAATAACAATCATAATAATCCCAACTGTAATCATTGAAATTTTAAATCCAATTGGTATAGGTAATAACATACCACAAGAAAACACAACTATAATTCCAATTAAAGCAAAAGTCAGCATCAATTTATTAGACATAAAAAAGCCTCCCTCATCTATTCTTTCATAAATGTATACAGACGAGGAAGGCGCTTCGTTCAAATATTATTTTATTTTTTTTATGATTCTCGCAGGATTCCCGCCAACTACTACATTATCTGGCACATCTTTCGTTACAACAGCACCAGATGCGATGACAGCATTATCTCCAATTGTTACGCCCGGATTAATAATCGCTCTTCCGCCAATCCATACGTTATCGCCAATTGTAACTGGTTTTCCGTACTCTGATCCGCTTATGCGCTCTACTGGATCAAGCGGGTGCGTTGCTGTATAAATGTGAACACCTGGAGCTAACATACAGTTCACTCCGATTGTAACTGGGCATACGTCTAAAATCGTACAGTCAAAGTTTGCGTAAAAGTTTTCACCAACGTGAATGTTATAACCGTAATCACATCTAAAAGAAGATTCAAGATGAATGTTATCTCCAGTCGTTCCGAATAGTTCTTTTACGATTGCACTACGTTCTTCTAGTTTTACTTCTGGTGTTTCATTTAATTTTCTCGTTAATATACGAGCTTGCTCCCTGTCCTTTACTAAAACGGGATCAGCCGGTATGTACATTTCCCCTTGTATCATCTTTTCTTTTTCTGTTTTCATCATACTATCCCCTTTAACTCATATATATAAGTTGAACAACTACATCATAACATAAAAAAAGAAAGGTCTGAACATATTACTTGTTCAGACCCTTCCTCTTTTAATCTTCCATCGTTGATAAGTCACCTGTTGGTAAGTTTAGCTCCCAAGCTTTTAATACACGGCGCATAATTTTACCACTTCTCGTTTTCGGTAATTTATCTCTAAATTCAATTTGTCTTGGAGCTGCATGAGCTGCTAAGCCTTTTTTCACAAATTGACGAATCTCTTCTTTTAATTCTTCAGATGGTTCGTATCCCACGCGAAGCGCGATAAATGCTTTAATGATTTCCCCGCGTACTGGATCAGGAATACCAATTACACCAGCTTCTGCTACAGCAGCATGCTCGATTAATTTACTTTCTACTTCAAACGGACCAACACGCTCACCTGACGTCATAATTACATCGTCAATACGTCCTTGGAACCAGAAGTATCCATCTTCATCCATATAAGCAGAGTCACCTGATACGTACCAATCTCCCGGCATGAAGTAAGAATCATATTTTTGTGGGTTATTCCAGATTCCACGCATCATAGATGGCCAATCTTTACCAATTGCTAAGTTCCCCATTGTGTATGGAGGCACTTCATTTCCTTCATTATCAACAATCGCTGCTTTCACACCCGGAATTGGTTTCCCCATTGAACCTGGACGGATTTCCATACAAGGATAGTTACAAATAACTTGTCCGCCTGTTTCTGTCATCCACCACGTATCATGAATACGAAGTCCAAATGCGCTCATACCCCAGCGAATTACTTCTGGATTTAATGGCTCACCAACACTTAATACGTGACGCACTTGTGATAAATCATATTTTTTAATTGCGTCTTGTCCAGCTCCCATTAACATACGGAACGCTGTCGGTGCACTATACCAAACTGTTACACCGTAATCTTGCAGTGCTTCATACCATGCCTCTGGACTAAATCTCCCGCCTAAAATAACATTTGATGCTCCCACTAACCACGGTGCAAAAATACCGTAAGCTGTTCCAGTTACCCAGCCTGGGTCAGCTGTACACCAATATACATCATCTTCTTTTAAATCTAATACCCATTTCGCTGTTTGATAGTGCTGAACCATTGCGTTTTGAGCATGAAGGACGCCTTTTGGCTTACCAGTAGAACCAGATGTGTAATGTAGAATTAAACCGTCTTCACGGCCTAACCACTCGATATGTAATTCTTTTGAAGCTTGTTCAAATAAAGGATTGAACGCTACAGTTTTACCGCCTTCTTCTGCATTGTCTCCAACAAGGAAGACTGTTTTTAAAGCAGGTAAATCATTTAATGGTATGCGCTCTAACAATTCAGGAGTTGTAATTAACACCTTCGCTTCGCTATCTTCTAAACGATCGCGAACTGCGCCTTCCATAAATGCTTCAAATAATGGTCCAACAATTGCCCCTAATTTCACTGCACCTAAAAGTGCGAAATATAATTCTGGGGAACGCGGCATAAAAATAAAAACGCGATCGCCTTTCTCAACATCGCCATAGTTTTTCAGGACATTTCCTGCTTTATTAGAAAAATCCTTCATTTCCTTAAACGTATATTTCTCTTTTCGCGATCCATCTTGATAATAAAGTGCTACTTTATTCTTTCGATCTGATTTCGCATGCTTATCAATTGCCTCATACGCCATATTTACTCGTCCTGTTTCATTCCAAGTAAAATTTTTATTAACCTCTTCCCAGTTAAAATTCGCGTATGCCTCTTCATAATTCGGCAAATTATTTTCTCCTTTAATGACAGGAAGCGTTTCCACTTTCATACTTTACATCCCCCTCCTATGTATTCTATTATCTATTATAATGACATTATTTAAAATTTTCAGTATTTTTGTTGATTTTTAGACAAATTTTTAATGACAAAATTCGATTCACATCGCATATATTATAAAGTACGATATTAATAGATTCACAAACCCTCAAGGTGGTGAGCAATAAATTGATTCATAAAAAAATATATAATGCCAGAAACTTAAAAACAGCGAAAGGCACTTTAATTATTGAAGGTCCTGTCTCTACACATAATCTTGAAATGTATGAATTTCATCCAGACTTAATTGCGTTTCGTCCTGCCGAGCAGCAATATAAAGCAATTGTCGAAATTTCTAAATTACCAGAAGCTCGTCTCATTATTGCTAGACATGACCAAACGATCGTTGGATATGTTACATACTTATATCCTGATCCGCTCGAGCGATGGTCAGAAGGAAAGATTAAAAACTTAATTGAACTCGGGGCGATTGAAGTTGTCCCAGCCTTTCGTGGTTGCTCTGTCGGAAAAAATTTATTAGAAGTTTCAATGATGGACGATCATATGGAAGATTACATTATATTAACGACTGAATATTATTGGCACTGGGATTTAAAACAAACAGGCTTAAATGTTTGGGAATACCGAAAAGTAATGGAAAAAATGATGAATGCTGGTGGTTTACAATGGATGGCTACAGATGATCCTGAAATTTGTTCACACCCGGCTAACTGTTTAATGGTTCGCATCGGTAAACGCGTCGATACGGATTCTATTCAAGCATTTGATCGTCTACGTTTTCACAATCGTTTTATGTATTAATAAAGGGGGCAACTGGAATGATTGTAGAAGAAATTATGAATCAAGATGTAGTGACACTGCATCCAAACGATACAATTGAAACAGCAATCCGAACGATACGTACGAAAGGCATTCGGCACATTCCAATTGTCGATCAAAATAATCATGTCGTAGGCATTATTTCTGATCGGGATGTAAGAGATGCAAGTCCGTCTATTTTAGATGAACAAGTTTCACTCGATATGCTGAAGCAACCGCTTGAACTCATAATGAAACACCCTGTTATGACTTGTCACCCTCTCGATTTCGTTGAGGAAATTGCGACTTTATTTTTTGAAAATAAAATAGGCTGTCTTCCTGTTACGAAAGCTGGAAAACTCGTAGGTATCATTTCTGAATCTACAGTGCTGCACACGTTAGTAAAATTAACAGGAGCTCATCAACCGAGTTCACAAATTGAAATTCAAGTGAAAAATGAACCTGGTATTCTTGGAAAAGTCGTTGCTATTTTTAGTGATTTACAAATAAATATTGTGAGCGTTCTCGTCTATCCAGCAAAAGATGAGAATGATAAAGTACTCGTTTTCCGCATTCAAACGATGAATCCTCTAAAAGTGATTGATGCACTCGAAACAGAGGGCTACCGCGTATTATGGCCAAACATAATGGGGATGCAAGCATGAGCAGCGCCTTCATTTATTCGGATGACTTTCGGGGCTATTCTTTTAGCCCTGATCATCCTTTTAACCAACTACGCGTCACACTCACGTATGATTTATTACAAAAGAGTGGTTTTATCTCCCCTTCTCAAGTCATCTCGCCAAGAATGGCTACAGATGAGGAAATTGCATTCATTCATACAGAGGAGTACATAAATGCGGTAAAACTTGCTGGAGAAGGAAAGTTAGAAAAATCAATTGCGATGACATATGGACTTGGAACAGAAGATACACCGATGTTTCCAAATATGCACGAAGCAAGTGCATTACTCGTTGGCGGAACATTAACAGCTGTCGATGCTGTTATTTCTGGGAAAGTAAAGCACGCCCTCAATTTAGGTGGTGGCTTACATCATGGCTTTCGTGGTAAAGCATCTGGCTTTTGTATTTATAACGATAGCTCTATCGCAATGAAATATATTCAGAAGAAATACGGTTTACGCGTTTTATATATTGATACAGATGCTCATCACGGTGACGGGGTACAATGGTCTTTTTACGACGATCCTAACGTATGCACCATTTCATTACACGAAACTGGGCGTTATTTATTTCCTGGAACTGGCGCAGTAAATGAACGTGGACAAGGAAATGGATATAATTATTCTTTTAACGTTCCACTCGACGCTTTTACAGAAGACGAATCGTTTTTAGATTCATATCGAACAGTTGTAAAAGAAGTGGCAGCATACTTTAAACCGGATATTATTTTAACGCAAAATGGTGCTGATGCACATTATTACGATCCACTTACACACCTTTGCGCAACGATGAACATTTACCGTGAAATACCGAAGCTCGCTCGTGAAATCGCTAATGAATATTGCGACGGTCGCTGGATTGCTGTCGGCGGTGGTGGCTATGATCACTGGCGCGTCGTACCAAGAGCTTGGGCACTCATTTGGCTCGAAATGAACAACATCCAAAACATCTCAGGTTATCTCCCTCCAGAATGGATTGACGCTTGGAAAGGACAAGCAGAAACCGACCTTCCCCTTACATGGGAAGATCCAGACAACATGTATCAACCTATCCCTAGAAAACCAGAAATCGAAGAAAAAAATGCATTAACTGTAGCGAAATCTCTTGAAATTATTCGGAATAATATGACAAAATCTTTATATTAAACAGAGAGGAGGCTCGCTTTTTGAACAGCCTCCTTTCTTTTATAGTTTGTTTGCTACTATTGTTGTGTTTTGTCGTTAAATCGATATTCCGTGTCGAATCGATGATATATTTTTTATTTATTAATGAACTAACCCCAACTCTAATGAGAAAAGGTAGTGACACTATGTGGAAACAACAAATAATCAACACGAAACGCGGCACATTCGAACTCTTTACAAAAGGAAATGGCGAACCGCTTTGTATTACACATCACTATTCACAATTTAATGACACTGGCGATTACTTTGCGGATGTTTTCACTGCTACGCATCGTGTATTGCTCATTAATTTACGAAACGCTGGTAACTCAGCAAAAGCCAATTCAGAAAAAGAATTAAGTATGATTGAAACCGTTCACGACTTAGAAGCAATACGAGAAGCTTTACAACTCCCAACATGGCATTTCGCTGGCCACTCAACAGGCGGTATGCTTGGACTTTTATATGCGATTACATATCCAAATTCCTTACAATCATTAGTCATCGTTGGAGCCGCAGCAAGTAACTATACCGAAACACTATTTTGCATTTATCACCCAGCACATCCTCAGTTTCATTATATGCAACAACTCATCGAAACTTTAAAAAGCCCTCACCTTACAAGTGAAGAACGGAAAGAACTATCTACTAAGAGAACAAAATTATCATTGTATAAACCCGAAAACTACAAATTTTATTTTTGTAAACCAATCAAAAAAACTATGTCCGCTAGCCGGATGAACACTTTCGCCAATGAATATCCGTCATTTGATTTAAGAGAGAATTTACCTTCCATCCAAACAAAGACCCTTATTATATGCGGAAGATATGATGTACAGTGCCCGATCCAATATTCTATCGAGATGCATGAGGGTATACGTAATTCTATCTTTGTGATATTTGAGGAGAGTAACCATTATCCTTTTTTAGAAGAAGCTGCTCAGTTTACTTCTACTACTCAAACATTTTATAAATCGTTACACTAGTACCGTTATTACTAAGGAAAGCTCACAGCCTCTATAAGAATATGAACTTTTTTCAAAAGAAATATTTCACACTAGAAACAACAAGAAGAACAAAAAAATCATTAAGCCTACATCAATGAATATCGACTTTTTATCTCCTGCTTTTATACTCATCATAAAATTAGAAATTATTTTAATTCCAAAAAAGACCATCATAAATAACCCACCGAAATGATCATTCGTAGAATCTTCATCATAAAACATTTGTATTGCACCGATAATTAATAAGATAAGTATGATATTGGTTCCAATCTTTAAAGCCTTGTTTGATTTATTATCTTTTAATGTATCTCCCAAAATGTAGCACGCCCTCTCATGCTCTCCTATGTTTTATCTCTCTTTATATTTTAACATAAATTACCTATTATTCCCTTTTTGTTCGAATAACATGAAAAACCTACCAATTACTTGGCAGGTACATTACACGTTAAAGCGATAACCGGCTCCCCACACTGTTTCAATATATTGCGGGTGAGCAGGATCTCTTTCAATTTTTTCACGTAGCTTTCTAATGTGAACAACGACAGTGGCTAAATCGCCAGCTGATTCTAGTCCCCAAATACGTTCAAATAACTGTTCTTTATTTAATACTTGGTTTGGATGCGTTACAAAGAATGTTAACAAATCAAATTCTTTCGTTGTAAACGCAATTTCTTCATTGTTTATAAAAACTTTTCTCGCTCGCTGATCGATAGAAATTCCATGAATATATAACGTATCGCGTTGCTTACTCACATTTCCTGATAATCTTTCATAACGAGAAATATGTGCTTTTACTCTTGCGACTAATTCACTTGGACTAAACGGCTTCGTTATATAATCATCCGCGCCTAAACCGAATCCGCGAATTTTATCTATATCCTCCTTCTTTGCTGAAACAAGTAAAATCGGAATGTCTTTTATAGCACGTATTTGTTTACAAATTTCAAAACCATTCATTTTCGGAAGCATAATATCTAAAATAATTAAATCATAGTCTTCCTGAAGAGCCATTTGTAGACCTATTTCACCTGAATACTCTACATCGACTTGAAAATCACTAATTTCTAAATAATCTCGCTGTAATTCTGCAATACTTATTTCATCTTCTACTAGTAAAATTCTCTTCATTCTACTCACCACATTCCTGTACTTTTTTCAATGAGAAGAAAATACTTGTACCTTCCCAAAGCTTACTTTCCGCCCAAATTTCCCCGCCATGTTCTTCAACAATTTGCTTCGCTATCGCTAAGCCAAGTCCACTTCCACCTGTGCTAGAATTTCGCGATTGCTCTGCACGATAAAACCGCTCAAATATATACGGCAGCGTATCAGCTTCTATACCTGACCCATTGTCCATCACTTTCACAATAACTTTATTGTTATCACTCAATACTGTTACAGTAATTTTCTTCTCTTCTTTATCCATGTATTTCACACTATTATGAATCAAATTTGATATAACTCTATTTATCTTTTCGCAATCAGCCGTTACATATAGTGGTGATGATTGTAATTGTAAGTAAACTTCTATACCTTCCTCACTTAAATCCATCTGCATCTCTTCTAATAATTCCTGCATAAACACGTTTAACTCTATCGTTTCAAACTGAAAGGGAACTCGATTCAAATCAAGCTTTGAAAACAAAAAGAGCTCATCAATGAGTGTATCCATATGTTTTGCCTTCGTATGAATGGTCGTTAAATACTTATCCATTTTTTCTGGCGTATTTGCGACTCCATCTTTTATGCCTTCTACATATCCAATAATAGATGTAATCGGTGTTTTTAAATCATGAGATATGTTTGAAATGAGTTCTTTTCGATTTTCTTCATACTGTGCTTGCATCTCTATCGACTCTTTTAATCTCTTCCTCATTTCCTCAAACCCTTGATTTAATCGCCCAATCTCATCATAGGATGTAACTGGAATTTGAAAATCTAAATCCCCTTCTTTAATTCTCCCAGTCGCATCTTTCAATACAAAAATTGGTTTTATCACACTTCTTGAGACGAAATAACTTAATAACCCTATGAGTAAAATGGCTAACAGTAAAAGCGCTCCGAACAAAATTGGAAATAATTTTTGTGTAAGATCGACAAATGAACTCTGCCTTTTTAGTACAAATATACTCCCTTCTTCATCTCCGGGAAAATAAAAATCAAATTTTACATATCGATAAAATGTATCGCCTAGTTCCGTTGTACCACGACTATTAATATTTGCTGATTCAAATTTCGGAATGGCTTCTTTTAAAGATACACCTTCAAATATTTTTGTAGCATAAGAAATGGTTTCTCCCTTTCTTACAACTATTTTCACACCTTCTTTTTCAAGTGATGAAACGAACGATTCATCTAATAGTTGTGATTGATTTTTCTTTGCCGCTAATTTCAATTCAATATACGTATTCTCTTCTTCTGGCGTAAGCGGCTTTTGAATATAGGAACTTTTATAGAAATTTTTCACTGATTCCAAGTCTCCTGTTATGGAAAAAACAATTAAAAATCCCGCGACTAATATGAGCGTGATGGAAACGAGAATAACAGCGATATAAGAAAATAAAAATCTTGTTTTAATAGACATATCTTACATCCTCACTTTAACAAACCTTGTTATTCATAAGCATAAAAATATATGTTCAAATACTCAAGCGATTTTATAGTAATTTTAGCACCAGTTTATAAAAATTTAATGTTCCTATTTTACAGTTTAAATTAGGATACCGAATTGCTTGCAAAAGGAGGTTGAAATTCCATGTTCAAAAAAACATTAAGCATGATATGTTGCGTAATTTTTTTACAAGGATGCTCACAAGAACAAGAAGTTAAAAAGGAGATGACAAACATGGAGACAGCACTACTAACAGCTACTGAGAAACAAGAAACGAATACTGTTATATCATTACTCAAAAAAGGGGCTGACATAAATATAACGGACAATAAAGGACGTACTTCTCTTATGATTGCTACATACAAAAATGATGTAAAAACTGCAAAAGTGCTTATTGAAGCAGGGGCTGACGTAAATATCCAAGACGATATGAAAAACAATCCCTTTCTATACGCCGGTGCAGAAGGTTACTTTGATATTTTAAAACTAACGATTGATGCCGGTGCAGATCCATCGCTTACAAATCGTTACGGCGGAACAGCTCTTATCCCCGCCTCAGAACATGGCTATATTGATGTTATTAAAGAACTCCTTACGCGAACAACTATTGATGTTAACCATGTAAATAATCTCGGGTGGACCGCTTTAATGGAAGCCATCGTACTAAGTAATGGAAACGAAACACAGCAACAAGTCATTCGCCTTCTTATTGAACATGGTGCTGATGTAAACATTCCCGACAACGATGGTGTTACCCCGCTAGAGCATGCCCGTGTTCATAACTTTGAAGAGATAGAGAAGATTTTGTTAGCGACAAATAAATAAAAGCTCATTTCCTATAAAAAACGTATCATTTTCAAATCTATTTTTTGCCATTCTCCCCAGTCTATGCTACAGTTATTTCGTCACATAGCTATACAGCTAGACAACTTATATATTTATAATAGGGTGGGAAAAAAACATGAGCAAACCTCGTATTGGAATGATTGGATTAGGTAGTATTGCACAAAAGGCTTACCTTCCAACACTGACAAAGGAAACTGATTGGACTTTTGTGGGAGCGTTTACACCTAATGTTAATAAAAGAAAACAAATTTGCGAGCAATATCGTATTCAAGATTTCGCTAACCTTCAGGCACTCGCTTCAGAATGTGATGCGGCTTTCGTTCATAGTTCAACTGCTACACATTATGAAATCGTTTCTGAACTTCTGAAAAAAGGAATCGATGTTTATGTTGATAAGCCGCTAGCTGCTACTACTGAGCAAGCAGAGAAGCTAGTTGAAATGAGTGAAAAGTATAATCGAAAGTTAATGGTGGGATTTAATCGCCGTTTCGTTCCTATGTACGTTACTGCCAAAGAGCAAGCTAATGATACTTCATGGATTCGAATTGAAAAGCACCGCACAAATAAGGTGGGGCCATATACGTATGACTTTACTATGTTAGATGATTACTTACATATTGTAGATACTGCTCGCTGGTTAGCTAACGATGACCTTAACATCGTTCATAATATGATGCAAATCAATGAAAAGAACGAACTTCTTTACGGACATCATACATATACAACTGCAAATGGACTTTTACTTTCTACGGCGATGCACCGCCATGCAGGTACAAATTTAGAACAAATTGAACTTGTAACGGCAGGTAAAATCATTCGCGTAAAAAATATGAACACATTTGAAATTGAGCAAGAAAACTCCGTTTCACAAAGTGGTTCACCATCATGGGAGACAACGTTAAAGCAGCGCGGATTTGAAGATGCTGTTCATCATTTTATCCAATGTGTACAAGGTGATACACAGCCTATTGTAGATGGATTAGAAGGATTAAAATCTCAACAAATGCTCCAATCTCTACTGCAAGCTGTAAGCAAAAATTAAAACGGATACATTTTTCAGAATTTACTTTCATTCCCATTTCCTCTTTATTTCTATCACAAATTTCTATAGAATATGTTGATAGGAATTATAAATTTCATATTGAATCGTGGAAAGGATGGGATTAACACATGTGGAACGAGTTTAAAAAATTCGCATTCAAAGGGAATGTAATCGATTTAGCTGTCGGGGTTGTAATCGGTGCTGCATTCGGTAAAATCGTTAGTTCTTTAGTTAAAGATATCATCACACCATTACTTGGTATGGTACTGGGCGGCGTTAACTTTACAGATTTAAAACTTACATTCGGTAAATCATCTATTATGTATGGTAACTTCATCCAAACTATTTTTGATTTCTTAATTATTGCAGCTGCTATCTTTATGTTTGTTAAAGTTTTCAACAAACTAACATCTAAAAGAGAAGAAGAAGAAAAGAAAGAAGAACTTCCAGAACCAACAAAAGAAGAAGAAATTCTTGGCGAAATTCGCGACTTACTAAAACAACAAAACTCTTCTAAAGATAGAGCATAATTGAACGGATAAAAAGGCATGCCCCCTTGGGACATGCCTTTTTTTATATGCTATAACGTTTCCGAATTCATATGAATAAATGCAATAATACCTGCAACCATAAGTACCATAATGCTACCTGCAAATAGTGTAATACCCATGAACATTAAACTTGTGCTCATGTCCACTGATACACTTTCAATAAAAATAGAAATTACATACGTGATAAGGGCGATTCCTGCAAGAATACTTCCTGGAACAAATCGCTTTAAGCCATTTTGTTTTAACGTCATATATGCAAAAATAGCAGTCATGCAAAGCGTAATTATCCAAAGAACGATCATCTCTTCTCCCCCCTCACAAGCCTTTTCTTTCTATTATACATGACATTGCCCTATAATAGTTAAATTTGCACTTGTGTGACATATAACAAGGAATAACCCCAACTGTAGCGAATGTCTTATAAAGAATCCCAAATACATTACCATTATCAAAGCAACGTATTTACAATACCCGCTTCACTTATCGCGAGTATTGTTTATAAAGTAAAACATTCAGCATAAGGAGACTGATCTCATGTGTATGCTGTAAAATTATTATTTGAATCTGTCCATTCAAGTGAGCCTAATCCTAGTAAAATTGATGAACATTATGAAGAGAATCACGATACACTTTTTGAAGAAAGTATCATTCTCGTTAAGGCGAACAGTTTAGAGGAAGCTCATGAGCTAGGTGAAAAGATAGCTCTACAGTCTGAAGATACGTACGATAATATGTACGGTGAGCAAGTAACATGGACGTTTAGAAAAGTGTTGCATGTTTTCGAATTAGATGACACACCATTTGAGACAGGAAAAGAATTATATGCACGCTTTTTACATGTTAAGAAAACTGAAAGTGTAGATACAGTAGTTAAACACCATTATCCTGAATATGAATAAAAGCTCACAGCTATCGCTGTGAGCTCTCTTATTCTTACTTCGTTGAATCTCTAAATTGGATACGGTGAGGTAAGATAACTGAGTGATCTTCTACTTTTTCTTTGTTCATATATTTCGTTAGTAGACGCATTGCTACTGCACCGATATCATACATTGGTTGTACAACTGTCGAAAGTTGCGGACGAACCATTAATGCAAGACGTGTGTTGTCAAAACCAAGCACTTCGATATCCGTTGGTACGTTTAATCCCGCGTCTTGTGCTGCGTGGATTACACCTAGTGCCATTTCATCAGAAGATACGAAGATTGCTGTTGGTTTTTCATCCATGCCCCAAAGTCTTTCAAACGCTTCTATACCTGAATCATATGTGTAATCTCCATCAATTATAAGATTTTCATCATATGAAATACCTGCTTCTTCTAAAGCTTTTTTATAACCTTGTAACTTCTTCGCGCTTCCTGCTTTATTAATGAAAGGACCAGAGACGAAACCGATACGTTTATGTCCTTGCTCAATAAAATGCTTCATTGCATCGTAAGCTGCTTGTGTATAATCAATATTTACTGATGACGTTTCATTTTGTTCATCAAATGACGCTGCTAATACAATTGGTACTGGAGATTTTTTGAACTCTTCAACGTGAATATCTGTAATATCTTCACCCATGAAAACAATCCCGTCCACTTGTTTCCCAAGCATCGTATTTAATAAGTGGAACTCTTTCTCTTTGTTCTGGTCAGAGTTACTTAAAATGATGTTATATTTGTACATTGTTGCGATATCTTCAATTCCACGAGCAAGTTCTGCATAAAACGTATTTGAGATATCCGGAATAATAACACCCACTGTAGTTGTCTTCTTACTTGCTAGTCCACGTGCTACCGCATTCGGGCGGTATCCTAAACGATCAATTGCTTCTAATACTTTCTTTCTTGTTGTAGGCTTTACATTTGGGTTACCATTCACAACGCGTGATACGGTAGCCATTGAAACATTTGCTTCACGCGCTACATCATAGATTGTTACGTTCATCTCTTCGCACACTCCTTCTATTTATGTTATCTATTTTTATGTATCGGTTCACTTGAATGAAAAAAAGACATCAACTCTATTTGCAGATGCCAACAATCGTCCCGAGTTCTTCCTTTTACTAATGATACGCTAAAAACACAGGGTCATACAATATTTTCCCGCAAAAGTTTCGAAAAAATTCGCTTCTTTTCTCGTATTTTCGTATTTTTTATGCAAAAAAGGTCAATTTTTGTAAAAAAGCTATGTAACAAGGCTACATAGACTAAGAAATCTTTTTATAATTTACTTCCGAATGCTTTTAATTCTTTCATAAACTCATTGAATTCTGGAATGTCCATTTGCTGCGCTTCATCTGATAATGCAACTGCTGGGTCTGGATGTACTTCAGCCATAATAGCAAAAGCACCAATTGCCATAGCCGCTTTTGCAAACGGTAAGAGAAGGTCACGTCGCCCTGTAGGGTGTGTTACATCGACAACAACAGGTAAATGTGTTTCTTTCTTTTAAATTGGCACAGCGGAAATATCAAGCGTATTACGCGTTGCTGATTCATATGTGCGAATACCACGCTCACATAAAATGATATTACCATTCCCCTCTGCCATACTATATTCTGCTACATTAATAAATTCTTCAATTGTTGCTGATAAACCACGCTTTAATAATATTGGTTTATTTACAGCACCAGCTGCCTTTAACAGTTCAAAGTTTTGCATATTGCGAGCGCCAATTTGAATAACATCAACATAATCTGACACTTTAAAGAAGGCACTGAAAGAGTCTATTTCATAAGAAAAAAGAGGTCATTCCCTACTATGTACAGGTAATGACCTCCTTTCTTCTTTCAACATCTTTAGGAAATTCGAAATGTTTTTCTCGAAGTATTCACTTTTTCAGTAGCCTCAGCTTAAAAACTGTCTTTTTTTATTATAGGAAAGAAACAAACGGTTTATCGCTGTTCTTCTCTTTTATAATAACAGCCTCGATTTTATTCTCGGACTTTATTTGTAATTGAACTTTAGCATCTTTAGGAAATTGTTCTAACATACTTTGAGCAGCCGTTTGAGAGAGTGCCATTAATTCTGACTTACCGTTATATTTAACGACAATATCCATCTTTAATTTATCCATCTTATTTTGCTTATAAGAAATCTTAGCATTAACAGGGATATAATCTCCTGGAGAAAATGCCTTCATTGCTTTAGAAAAATTCTTTAGCTTATCATTATCTTCTCCATGTGCCCCCTCAAATTCTTGAGAAGGATACGAATACGACTTTTCATCAATAGTATCCCAATTTCCAAGATTAGTCTCGTTCTTTTGAACAGTAGCGCTTGAAATATAAGTACCATTCTTTAAAGAACTTGTACTTTCTTGCTTAAATATAGCAAACGTAATTGGAGATTTGTTATATTTATCATTTTTATTAATAGCTTCTATAAGCCCCTTAGCGACTTCAGTACCTTTAGAAATAGCTTCCTCATTAGATACACTTGAAGACATAGATAAACCAATAACAACACCAGATAAGCTTAGTTCATTTGAATTTTGTTTGCCGAAGTAGTCCTGTTCTATAATATTAGTCAAAACTGGTACTTCTTGTTTCGTAACTAATTCATCAATTGTTTTCTCTGGAATATATTGATTTAATTGTAATACGTAATTTTCTGTATCGAATTGTTTTGAAGCAATATCCATTAAACCATTTTCATATTCTGCTAAATCTAGTTTAGAATTAGTTTTAACATTAACTGTATTAATTACCTTTTGTTCTTTTAAAGGAATAACAGTTCTATAGTAATCCTTAGAAACAGCAGTTCTTGGAATCATACTTTTTTCTTTCGTATCTTTCTGTACAACTTCATCCTTCTTCTCAATAGTATTATTGCTGCAAGCCCCCAGTAATAAACTTAAGCTTGCGATGCATAATGCCATTTTCTTCATTGCTTAAAACCCACTTTCAAAAGTCAATTTACTTAGTTTTAAAGTATCTCTAGTGTACCACTAAATATATTGCAACAAAATAAAAAAGAAGCAAGCCCTTCGCTTGCCTCTCCCTATTTTACATTCTCTTCTAAAGCTTCTTTTTTAATATTCCAATGCGATGTATGCCATACTACCATTCCATCTTTTATGTATAACACTTGCGGAGATTCATGCTTAATGCTGTACTGCTCTGCAACATGGTTCGAAACATCTCTCGCCTCTTGTACGTATAAGTAATATGCTGGCACTTCTCTTTCTTCACCGCAATATGCTTGAAACTCTGTATATGCACCGTGACTAATTGGGCATGTCGTACTATGTTTAAAAAGAACGTAAGGCTCGTTCTTTTCTACTAACGCTTCAAATTCTTCAATTGTTTCAATCTTCATCATACTCATCATTACTCACCTCTCATGCGAAGTCTAGAGCGCTTCTCTCTCTTTTCAGCCTTCTGCTCAGCTCTCTCAAGTTTACGCTCTTCTTTTTCAACCTTTTTCTCTTGTCTCGTAGTACGGTAATGATTATATACTTCAATTGCTGCGCTGCTCCACTGTACAACTTGTGCTACTTTATCTGCATTATTTTCAATTTCGTCCGTAACAGACTCTGATACATTGCGAAGCTTCGTATTTAAAGAGTGAATCGTCGTTCCGATTCCATCCACACCTTCTACTACTTTATTTAGCGACTGTGACTTCTGTTGAATATCATCAGCTAACGCATTTGTCTTATGTAATAATTGCTCCGTCTCTACGCTTATTCCTTGCATTTGCTTTTCTAAACCTTCTAACGTGCTCGCAACGTTTTCTAACGTCTTCTGAACCGATAACAATGTTCTGCATACATACACTACTAATACTGCGAAAGCAACCGCGATAATAGCCGCACTTACATATAGAAGAACTTGCATTTCATCACTTCCTTTATCTTTTTCATACTTTCTCCCATTATACAATCATTTTCCGTTTCATTCTAATCCCTATCTTTTCATTAGAATTTTCATACTTATTCGTTAACTTTAACATAAATGATTCAACAAATTCCACTAAGTAGGTTACAATAGGAGAGGATACATAATTAGTAGGGAGGCTTTACATATGAAAGATCCACGCATTGAAAAGTTAGCATACAATTTAATTAACTACTCTATTCGTTTACAAAAAGGCGAAAAAGTATTAATTGAAAACTTTGGCTTACAAAAAGAACTTGTAACTGCACTTGTAAAAGAAGCATATGCAGCTGGTGGTTTCCCATTCGTTTCTTTAAAAGATCATCAAGTAGATCGCTCTTTATTAATGGGTGCTACTGAAGAACATTTCGAACAAATCGCTGCATATGAAGCGAGCGTAATGAAAGATATGGACGCTTATATCGGCCTTCGCTCTGGTGATAACATTAACGAACAAGCTGACGTTCCAAGTGAACGTATGAAAGTTCACGGCCAAACAGTTGGCAAAAAAGTTCATAGAGACATCCGTGTTCCGAAAACACGCTGGGTTGTTCTTCGCTACCCAAATGCTTCTATGGCGCAGCTTGCTAAAATGAGCACAGAAGCTTTCGAAGACTTCTACTTCGAAGTTTGTAACTTAGACTACGGTAAAATGGATAAGGCGATGGATAGCCTTGTTACATTAATGAATAAAACAGATAAGGTTCGCTTAACTGGTCCTGGAACTGACTTAACATTCTCTATTAAAGACATTCCAGCTATTAAATGCTCGGGTCATTTAAACATTCCAGATGGTGAAGTATACTCTGCACCAGTTCGCGATTCTGTTAACGGTACAGTTTCATACAATACACCATCTCCTTACAACGGTTATACATTTGAAAATGTACAACTTAAATTTGAGAACGGTCAAATCGTTGAAGCAACTGCAAATGATACAGAGCGCATTAACAAAATCTTCGATACAGACGAAGGCGCGCGTTTCGTTGGTGAGTTCGCAATCGGCGTAAACCCATACATCTTACATCCAATGGGAGACATCCTATTCGATGAAAAAATCGATGGCAGCTTCCACTTCACACCTGGACAAGCTTATGATGATGCATGGAACGGCAACAACTCTAACATTCACTGGGATTTAGTATGCATTCAGCGCCCTGAATACGGCGGCGGTGAAATTTACTTCGACGACGTATTAATCCGTAAAGACGGACGCTTCGTTGTAACTGAACTAGAAGCTTTAAACCCAGAGAACTTAAAATAATGAAAAACGCTCGGAATTTTCTCCGAGCGTCTTTTTATTAATATTGTAATAAATCTTTCGCCACATCTTCTGGCACTTTAAAACTCATTTTCTTATTTTTCATTTCAACTTCGACATAAGGGACATCTTTATATACTGTCATAGTACCAATTTCATGTAACTCTTTTTTATCTTTACTCGAATCCAATAATTTCGGTGTATCCTCTTGATACATTTTAAACGTTTTCCCTTGCGGAGTATCTAAAGGAGCCGATTCCATTTCCCACTCATCCATTTTGATTGATTCAAACAACTTTGTGATTTCTTTCTTATCGGTAATTGTTTTTTTATCACTCGAATCAATAAGCGATTCAATTTCAATTTTTTGTGCCTTTTCTAAACTAACATCAGACTTCTCTTTCTTCGCACTACATCCTATTAAAAGAATGGATGCAGTTAGCAGAAACAAAAACAACATATAGATCTTTTTCATTTCTAATCCCCCTACTTTATATGGAGCTATTTTTCTCGCTTTTTGTTTGCTGAAAATGAAAATAAAATAAAAGCGTCACTGCGATAGTACCTATTAATATTGGGACATATAAGGGCAGATCCCATTTCATATATACTCTAGTGCAACCAACAAGCACAAACAAAATTTCCAAACAAAACAAAAGTTTTACATATTTCATTTCTTACCTACCATTTCTATTTTCACATATGGATTTTCTTTCGCGATAAGCGCCAAAAATTCATCCGGATCTTGCGGCATCGCAATCATATGTACTTTATATGCATTCGTTGTAATCTCAAATGATTTTCCAACTTGACGAATAACTCTTATATCTTTTAATACAACGTCGTCATTTAAAATTCCGTATTTTAAAATACCATTTTCTACTTTATGTTTTTTAATGAACATTTCCCAAACGAGAGGGACATTTACAATAAAACATAATCCCATCCCAATTAGAGCTGAAGCCCAATCCCCTTTTCTTGTAAAGAACATAACTATTGGATATATCACCATAAAAGCTAACGTTATACTAACGAAAATTATTCCTAACTTACTTCTCTGAATTGGAAAGTTCATACCCACACCCCCTAATCCAAATTATACCATCATCTCCATTTTAGTTCATAAAAAAAGATCATTTATGAATGACCTTTTTAAACAGTATACCTATAAAATTTCTTATCTACCTCTAGCACTGGAAAACTTTTTGGCAACTCTTCTATACTCACACTTTGAAAACCATTCTTTTCGTAGAAACGGTGTGCTGCTAGAAATTTAACTGTTGTTCCTAAATAAATGTCTTCCAAGTTCTTTTCTTTCGCCCAAGAAATTGCCGTTTGAAGTAGCGTATGTGATGCGCCCCATTCTTTTCCGCGGAACTCTTTCTTCACGAACATTTTTCTTAGCGCTACTTGATGCTTCCCAATATCTAATAAAGCTATCGTTCCAACTACTTTCCCATCATAAGTTGCTACCCAAAAATTTCCGTTGTCCCTTTGATAGAACGTTTCTATTTCTAGTAAGTCCGGCTGCTCTTCTTTCGTAATAGGGACATTGTACTCTTTTTGCTGAATATGAACGATAAGATCTACTACTTCATCTTGAAACATACTTTCATACGGAATAATACAAATCTTCTCGTTCATCGAATCTTCTTCCATTCTGAAGCTAGTAAACTATACACAGCGATATCTTGGAAATGATCATATATCCATTCTTCATCTCTTAAAATACCATCTAATTTAAAACCTAAACGTTCTGGAATCGCACGGCTTTTCGCATTTTCAACACCGCAACGAATTTCAATTTTATTCAGCTTTAAATTATCAAATGCATAATGAAGCACAGTCTTCACACTTCGCGTCATAATACCTTTCGCGCCAGCATCTTCTGCAAGATAATATCCAAGACTCGTAGCTTTCTTACCCCAGCTCACCGGATGAATACCTACCATCCCAACGAGCTTTCCTTTATAGCGTATACCAGCCTCAAACCCATCTCCCTCTGCAAATTTCTTTAACCACATCGGAAAAATCTCATTATACGCATCAGCTGATTTCGTCCCATCTACCCACGGAAGCCATCTTCTTAAATGATTACGATTTTGATCTATTAATTCATATAGTCCCTCTTTATGATGTTTTTCTAATAGTTGTAATTCGATTTCGTCATCTACTCGGAGTGTGAACATGTTTTTTTAGCCCCTTTTAATTTTCCTATTATTCTAACACTTATAGGTGAAAAAAAGTTAAACATTCGCACTTTTTCAGTTTTATATAAGAATAATCACTATATATGATTGATATCTAGATATGAATCATATATAGTTAAAGTATGGAAAAATATGATAATTTTATAATTCAATTACGTAAAGGTGTTTTTGATCTCGCTATTTTGTCTTTAATAAGCAAACAACCTATGTATGGATACGAAATTACAAGTGCCTTACAAGATATCCCTGTGTTTCATATCCCGAACGGTTCGATTTACCCTATATTAAATCGAATCACGAAAAACAATTGGGCTGTTTCCTATTGGGAAGAGTCCGGTGATGGGCCAAAAAGAAAATACTATCGCATTACAGACGAAGGGAGAGAAATTTTAAATAGTCGCTTACATGATTATGGTGCAGTATATCAAGCTCTAATGTTACTAGCTAAAGGAGAGGATAAAAAATGAACAAGGAACGATTCTTTTCAAATGAACTCATTGTTTCTTTCTTACACGATCTTCATAAAGGTTTAATGAACTTACCTACGTCAGCAAGAGAACAACATATGCTAGAAATCAAATCCGATTTATATGAAAATGCATTAAGTAAAGGAAGTGAAGGGGTACCACCAGCAACCATCCCTTCACAGGTGATTGAAGAATTTCTTCCTCCAAAAGAATTAGCAAAGGAAATTGCAGTAGAATATACAGATGTTATTCAAAATGCACAGCAATCTACAAATACATTTATTAAATACTTTACAGGACTATCAGTTGCTCCACTCGTTGCTTTATCAGTACCTATCGCACTTGGCTTTATAAATATTTCAGCTAATTTACCATTTTTATTAGCCTTTATCGCAAGCAACATTTGGTTCATCTGTAGAGAAAACCATTGGAATACAAAGCAATTAAAATTTTTAAAAACAATGATTTCCTTTAGTACTAGCGTTTTAATTGCACTTCCATTTGCATTTTTCGCGATTCGAATTATGCTAACAAAACAATTCGATATGTTTTCATTCTATTATTTAATTGGATATGTACTTTTTAGTTCACTATATATATTCTTATTAAAACAACTATACAAAAAAAATGAACAATACCAACATATCAACGCTTTTTAAAATATATCGAACACAACAAAAAAGACGCACAGCCAAGCTATGCGTCTTTTCTATTACTTCTCTGCAACTTGAACTTCTTTTACGTAAGCTGCTTCGAATTTTTGGATGTCACCTGCGCCCATGAAAATAAGAACGCCGTTTTTATGTTTCTTTAACACATCCGTTGTTGTATCTGTAATTAGTTCTGCGCCATCGATACGTTTTTGCAGATCTTCAATTGTTAATTCACCTTTGTTTTCACGTGCTGATCCGAAAATATCACATAAGTATACTTGGTCAGCTTTACTTAAGCTTTCCGCGAACTCATCTAAAAATTTCTCTGTACGTGAGAATGTATGTGGTTGGAATACAGCGACAACTTCACGCTCTGGATGTTTTTGACGAGCTGCTTCAATCGTTGCATTAATTTCTGTCGGATGGTGTGCATAGTCATCAATGATAACTTGTTCTCCCATTGGCTTTTCATTAAAGCGACGTTTTACGCCTTCAAAAGTTGTTAGCTGATGCTTAACTGCTTCTACATCAACGTTTTCATAATGGCAAAGCGCGATTACTGCTAATGCATTTAATACGCTGTGATCGCCGTATCCTGTAATTTTGAACGTGTCATAATACGTATTACGAACGAATACATCGAATATAGTACCATCAGTTCTCTTTTGAATGTTACGTGCTTGGAAATCATTATCTTCTCCAAATCCATAGAAAATAACAGGTACTTTCGCTTGAACTTTTTGAAGTTCTTCATCATCACCACATGCAATAATACCTTTTTTCACTTGCAATGCCATCTCTTGGAATGCATTAAATACATCATTGATGTCTGCAAAATAATCTGGGTGATCGAAATCGATATTTGTCATGATTGCATAGTCTGGATAGTAAGACAAGAAATGACGACGATACTCACAAGCTTCAAATACAAAATACTTACTATTTTCTACCCCATGCCCCGTTCCATCTCCAATAAGGTATGATGTTGGGTGTGCACCTTGCATTACATGGGCTAACAAACCAGTTGTTGATGTTTTTCCATGTGCACCAGTTACAGCAACACTTGTGTACTGATTCATAAGATCACCTAAGAAGTGATGGTAACGATGTACTGGGATATTTAATTCTTTTGCTGCTACGATTTCTTCATGCGTATCAGGAAATGCATTTCCTGCGATAATCACTTGTCCTTCTTTAATATTATTCTTATCAAAAGGAAGGATGGAAATACCACGCTTTTCCAATGCTGTTTGTGTAAAGAAACGCTTTTCATAATCAGACCCTTGAACAGTATGCTTCATGTCATGAAGAATTTGTGCTAATGAACTCATTCCTGTTCCTTTAATTCCTACAAAATGGTAAACTGTCATCTTAAAGAACCTCCAACATTTCGAACTAATACAACGGCCTATCTATAAGACAGTATATGAATCTTTTCTTATTTTGGTAATCATCATACATTTCTGATGCAGTGAATTTCTTTTTATATTCACTTATCAGTGATAAACTCGTACGTACTTCTTTTATGTCCATAACACATTTATTATAGCAAAAAACAAGCCGCTATACTATGATAACAGAAAAACTGATAGGGTCAATCACCTATCAGTTTTTCTCGCTTTTACATATCTTCTTTTGTTTCTAATTGAACACGCTCTAGACGTGAATTTGGACGGTATTTACGACCAGCTTTTGCTTCTGGTTTTCCATTTAATTCTACGTTATCACCAGTAAAACCAATATTCATTTTTAATAAGCTACTTCCTACTCCGTATATATCGACAGGAACATTTTGAGCTTCAAATTCACGAATACGCTTCTCATCAAACCCACCAGTTACAACGATATCTACATGTTGGAACCCTTCCTCATCAAGAGCCTTACGAAGTGCAAATACAAGTGATGGATTTACACCACGTGGATCGAATGTTCCAAGTACTTCTGGGTGACGAATGAAGTATTGATCAATCATTGTGCGAGACGTATCGACACGTACACCTTTTAATGTTGATCCAAATTCACGCGCTACGCGAAGTGCATCTGTGATGACATCATTGTTATAATCAATTAGTACGACTAATTCATCTTCTGGGAATTTTTTATGATATGCCTTTGCAGCTTCAACAACATCACCATTAAACATTTGAATTAAAGCGTGAGGCATCGTCCCCATACCACTTCTGCCCCACCATTCATTCATTGCATGCGTCGCTTGCGCGCTCATACCTCCGATGTATGCCGCATAGCCGTCACCAGCTTGTTGCGTATAATGATCGTCACGATCTCCCATGAAAATAACCGGTTTTTCTTTATCTACACTACGTGCAGCTTGGACAACGTTATATACGTTTGTCGCAACTGATGTACGACGAGCTAAAATCCCATCAATTACACCTTCTAAAAAGCCGAAGTATTCATAAGGACCATGAATTGTTAAAACTGTTTCAAACGGACTAATATTATCGCCATCCTTTAAAGAATGAATTTCTAATTCCTCAGGATTTTTGGCAAATGTTTGTAGCAATGCGATTACCTCATCTGCTCCGCAAAGAACTGCATGTTCTTTTTGAAAAAACTGCATTGTTACAACGCTTTTCGGGCGAAATTCTTCAATGATTTCTCTAGTTTTTAAAAAGTAAACGGCAGAGAACCAGCCTTCTCCAACACGTTCATCAAATTTAAATGTTTTATTTGTTAGTCGATTTATTTCACCTTTTAATTTTAATTCAATTTCTTTCATGTCGCTTTACTCCCTACTTTACTATCCAACATTTTCTATTAGTATACAGCAAAACCGTTTCCTATACATTTGTTTCCTGCATAGCAGCGAATTCATCCTCAGAAATAAGGACATCTCTCGGTTTCGTTCCTCTTCCTTCAGAAATAATCCCTTGCGACTCCATCTCTTCAATTAGACGTGCCGCGCGATTATAACCTATGCGGAATTTTCTCTGTACAGAAGATGTGGACGCTCCCCCTTGCTCTACAACAAATTGACATGCATCAAAAAATAGTTCATCTTCAGACTCACTCTGCTCTGATTTTGCTAATAAATCCTCTTGCTTAAATAAGTAGTTTGGCTTCATTTGCTTTTTCACATGATCAACTGTTCTTTCAATCTCATCATCTGATACGTATACACCTTGTACACGAACTGGTTTAGATGTGCCGTTTCCTAAAAATAGCATATCACCACGACCAAGTAACTTCTCCGCGCCCCCAATATCGATGATCGTACGCGAATCAACTTGAGATGATACTGTAAACGCAATACGCGTTGGAATGTTTGATTTAATTAAACCTGTAATAACGTCTACAGATGGACGCTGCGTCGCAACTAATAAGTGAATACCACAAGCACGAGCTTTTTGTGCAATACGACAAATCGCTTCCTCCACATCACCAGGAGCAACCATCATTAAGTCCGCTAACTCGTCAATGACAATTACAATATAAGGTAATGTCTCACCTGGGATTTCTCTACCACTTACAATCGTATTGTAACGAGTTAAATCACGAGCACCAGCATGAGCAAACAATTCATAACGACGTTCCATCTCTTCAACCGCCCACTTTAACGCAGCTGTAGCTGCTTTTACGTCAGTAATAACAGGTGCTACAAGATGTGGAACAGAATTGTATGGTGCAAGCTCAACCATCTTCGGATCAATTAGTATCAACTTCACTTCATGCGGCTTCGCTTTATATAAAATGCTCGTTAAAATCGCGTTAATGCACACACTTTTCCCTGAACCAGTTGCACCCGCAATAAGTCCATGTGGCATTTTTCGAATATCCGTTACAATTGGATCACCGGAAATATCAAGCCCCAGCGCAACTGTAAGCGGTGATTCACTCTTTGTAAATACAGGACTTCTTAAAATTTCACGCAGGAATACTGCCTTACTTTCCTTGTTTGGAACTTCAATTCCAATTGCACTCTTCCCTGGAATTGGCGCTTCAATTCGAATATCTTTCGCAGCTAAACTTAACTTAATATCATCACTTAAATTTGTAATTTTATTTACTTTCACACCTGGGTCTGGTTGTACTTCAAAACGAGTTACCGCCGGCCCTTGTGACACATTAATAACATGTGCTCCAACATGGAAATTATTAAATGTCGTATTTAATAATTCTTCCTGTTCTTCTAGCCACTCCGTATTATCTAATGCTGCCTGCTGTGGAATTGACAACAACGTTAATGGCGGAAGTTCATACTTCGGTGGCGCTTGTAGTACGTTGCGCATATCATTCTCTTTTTGATTTACAACATATGCTTTCTCTTGTACTTCCGTACTTGAAATTGACTCTTGTACTTGTCCAGCCACCACTACTTGTTGCATCGGTTTTTCTTCCACTTGCGGTTCCACTACCACTTGCTGCATCGGTTTTTCTTCCACTTGAGCTTCTACTACCACTTGCTGCATTGGTTTTTCTTCCACTTGGGCTTCTACTACCACTTGCTGCACTGGACTTTCTTCCACTTGCGGGTCTACTACCACTTGCTGCACTGGTTTTTCTTCCACTTGCGGGTCTACTACCACTTGCTGCACTGGTTTTTCTTCTGCTTGTGGTTCTACTACCACTTGCTGCACTGGTTTTTCTTCCACTTGCGGGTCTACTACCACTTGCTGCATTGGCTTTTCTTCTGCTTGTGGTTCTACTACCACTTGCTGCACTGGCTTTTCTTCCACTCGTTCACTGACAGTTGATTGCATTACGTTCGTTCTTGCCGCATGTCTTTCCATTAATTTCTTTCTATCCTGCTTTAACATGACAACATTAAATGGGACATGACGTTTTTTCTCACGTTTCGGTTCTTCTATTTGTAAAGCAGGCTGTTCTTCAGCAACTTGCTTCTTTTCTTCCGCTTCTTCAATTAAAACGTTCGCAAAGTTTTGAACATCTTTCTTTGTTTGCTCATCCGTTTCTGAAACTGGTACGAATACTTCACTTTCTTCCTTGAACGTAATTGTTTCTTGTTGAGAAATCACTGGTTGCTCTGCAACTGGTGTATTTTCCACTAAATCTGTATTCATCGTTTCTTCAATTACTGTTTCTTGAGAAATTGGTTCTTCTTCCTTAGTACCCTCTAACTCCGCAACTTCTTCTGTCGCTTCCTCAGGTTTCTCTAATTCCACAACTTCTTCTGTCGCTTCCTTAGCTTCTTCTAATTCTGCAACTTCTTCTGCTGCTGCTTCCTCAGCTTCCTCTAATTCTGCAACTTCTTCTGCTGCTTCCTCAGGTTTCTCTAATTCCACAACTTCTTCTGTCGCTTCCTCAGATTTCTCTAATTCCACAACTTCTTCTATTGCTTCCTCAGTTTCTTCTAATTCCACAACTTCTTCTGCTTCCTTAGCTTCTTCTTCAAAAGCATCTGGTATTTCTATAGTAATTGTTTCTTCAAGCTTTTCATCTGCTTTTACAATCACTACATCTTCTAAGGTTTCTTCTTCGACTTGATTTGCTGCAACTTCAGCAACAGTTTCTTCTATTTCTGTATTACATTCATTTTCTTCTGTTAATATCGAATACACATGCTCTACTTTAGAATCTATTGACTCTTCTTGTAAAGTTTCTTCGTTATCTTCTGTAGATGATAACGCCACTACATCTTGCTCCTGCTTCAAGGCTTGTACAATTGTAGCCTCTTCTTCCACATGCTGTCCTACTGTTTTATGAAGCAAATCATCACTTAGGCTTTCTTCTAATGAAGGGGCTTGACGTTCAACTTCGTAACCGTTTTTCTCTAACCATGTATCCACAACCGATTTTTCTTCTACTTTATTACTTCGTTCGTTCACTCCGTTCTTAACAGATGAACTTCCTTGTAGAACTCCCGAAAAGTCAGATAATGTATATCCCTTTTTCTCTAACCATGCGTCAACAACAGCTTTTCCTTCAACAGATATTTCAAGATCTTCTCTTACCTTTTCTTCCTCCTGCACAACCTTCGTTTCTACTGAAGGACGGTTATATCCATAAATCGGAGAAATCATTTCTGTTGGACGAAATGGTCTACGGTTACTTTCTTGCGACGGTACGAATGCTTTTTTTACGACAGGCTCTGGTTCCGGTTCATATTGCAATTCCGGTTCCTCATATGTAGGTGCTTCTGTTTCCACATACGGTCGTCTGCTTCTTTCCACTTTTATTCCTCTTTGAGTAGGCTGTTCTTCATATGCTCCTCTTTGAATAGGTTGTTCTTCAAAGTTAGGCAGTTCTCTTACATCCTCCTCATCGAAGCCATTATCTGGTATTAATGGAAAACGACATTTCCCTGCATTCCGACTTGCCATTTGTGCTTCTCTTGCTTCAGTGTAGTGGTTTACACGAGGAATTTTCGGCTGACTTTCAATTTGTGCCGGTACTTCTTTATTCATCACTGTTTTTTCTTCCTCTTTGTTAAACAGCTTTTTCATCCAATCTAACATGTTTACCACTCTTTCTACTAAATAGTAACATCCTTTATTGTATCAGCATTCGGCAAAAAGTGCAGGTAAAATTAAGCATATTAGTTTTATCCATAATATTCTAATTCACGATTGTTTTTCATATAGAAAAACGAGGTCTTACATGTAAGACCTCGTTTAATCTTTACCCTTCCGATATTCATCCACACTATCCGTTACACTTTGCAATAAAGAATTTACATACTGTGGGTCAGATAATTTTTTGTCTTCTTCAGGGTTTGACATAAATCCAAGTTCTAATAGTACTCCTGGAACTTTTGACCAATTAAATCCAGAAAGATCATCCCGAAATTTAATTCCATTTACTTTCACTTGATGATTCTCTCTCATTTTATTTACTATCGTTTGAGAGATTTGAAGACTTTCAGCATAAATCTCTTTCGTATACGGACTTCCTTCTGCCGGTGTCAATACAGCAAATCCACTTTGATTTGGATTTTCAGAACCATCTGCGTGAAGGCGCAAAAATAAATTCGCTTTATGATCATTCGCGAATGTTGCTCGTTCCTTATTACTTATATCAACCTCATGTGACGTTCTCGTCATCAATACTTGTATACCTTTTGCTTCCAGTTTTTCTTTCAATATAAAAGCCATCTCTAATACAAGAACTGATTCCCTCTTTTTCGTTACAACTCCCGCTGTTCCGTCTGTTACTTTATATTTTTGCGTAGTTGCTCCTGGACCAATTGCCTCTAAATTTAAATTCGCTTTTTGTTGATGCCCTGGATCAATAACGACGAGAAACTTTTCTTGTTTTTCATTACTCTCTACTTTTTGTTTATTATTTTGTACTGGTTGCTCAGTTGGCTGCAGCGGCGTAGTTTCCTCTTTCTTTTCCTCGGCCGGCACTTCCTCCTGCTTATGTTCCACTTGCTCATTCGTTTGAATTGCTTGCGGCTGTTCTTTCTTTTCTTGTTCTTCTTGCTGCTTTTCTACCGGTGCGTCTTCCTTATTATCTTTGTTTTTTTCTTGTATAGAAGAGGTTGTTTCTTTTTTCGGCTCTTCTTGCGAACAACCTCCCATATATATTCCAATGACTGCAATAGCGCTCATTATTTTTATATACTTCATTTTTCTCTCCTATCACTTTGCACCGGTCTCAAAGTTTTTCTTATAATTGTTTTATAATTTCATCCATATTTCCAATATGAACGGGTTGCCACGTTTCTGTACCACGCTCTGCGGTATAGACTAGATAAGCATCATCAGCTACATTTACGAAAACAGGATCCCCCATATCCGTTTCATATCCGATAACAATCCATTCCTCTTTCCATTTTCCACTTTCTTCACTTATTAATGAATTTTTATGTTTATCATATCGATAACCGATTTGTCCTTTTTCTAATTCATTTTCGCTAAACACATATATTTCATAGGAACCTAGTTCGATATCTTGCTGTTTTGAAGTTTCAATTCGTTTCAGAAGTTCTGCAATTTTTGGTTGTTGCTTCATACGTCTACCCTCCTTCTTTTTTCTAAATTTTACCTAATCCGTTTTTGAAATACAATATAGATTTTGAGAGGAAACGTTACAATCCTAGGAATTTCGCACAAAAAAATAGCCTCACATATGCGAGACTACTTTTTCTAACATCAATTAAAATTTAAATTCTTGTCCAACTTCAAAGCTATCTTCTAATACAAGAATACCTTTTTCTTCTGGAGCATCTGGAAGCTCTAACTCACGTGCAGAGCAAATCATTCCAGAAGAAGGAACACCGCGAAGTTCAGCTGGTTTAATTAACATACCACTTGGCATTACAGCACCGATTTTTGCAACAACAACTTTTTGTCCTGCATCAACGTTTGGTGCACCACATACGATTTGTAATGTTTCTGTACCGATTTCTACTGTACAAATGTTTAATTTATCAGCATTTGGATGCTTCTCTTTTTCAGCTACATAGCCTACAACAAATTTCGGCGTGAAATCAGCTTCTACTTTTTCTTCAAAGCCATTCTTCGCTAAAATTCCGTTAATTTTTTCAACAAACTCTTTCGTTAATGTAACGTTTCCGTTGTCTGTTACTTCTACATAAGAAGACGCATTAAAGATGTTGAATCCTGCTGTTACGTTGCTTTCACGATCGTATACGCGAGCAACATCTCCTTTGCGGTCAAATGTACGGTTTTCTAAAGTAATATCTTGTAAGGTAACAATTAAAGTGTCACCAATTCCTTCAAGGTTGTAAAAAACGTTCACTTCGTTCATCCTTTCTCTTTTCCATCTGTCTTCTTCCGATTCTTCGCTAAAATAAAGATTGGTTCGAAGTCCCCATCTTCATATACGAATGAAAGTGATGTAATCGGAACATGCCCTTCGGCAAAAAATTTCATTGTCATTTGTGCAATAATATCATAACCGATTTCGTTGACGATATCAGCAATAATTAATACATCTTGGTGAGGAACTGCAACAACCATATCACCAGAGATCTTTTCACGCATCGAGTGTAGTAACGATTCGTTTAAAATACGACTCGCATCGTATCCATCATTTGTGTTTAAAAAGTAGAATGTATTACCTGCTACTGTCTCCTGCTTAAATTCATAGCCTAATGAGCGAGCATTAAATAATGCCATTTCACGTACTTGTTCCTCTGTAAGCTCTAATTTTTGCAATAGGCGCTCATCAATTAATCGATATGTTTTATTAGAATCTAGCGCATAGTAAATACGTGTTTCCGCCGTATGGTCCGTCATAATAAACGGATTTCCTTCTTCTGATTGTTTCGGGAAAGAAGTAGAGCGAATAACAGGTAAAATTTTCGCCGTGCTATTTTCTTCTTTATGCATTGCAATTAGCGCTTCTTGTACGTAATAAGCGACCTCTTCAATTGCTTTTTCTTTGTTCACTTCCCATTTTGCAACTACTCCTGGAAGTGATACGTTAATACCTTTTTTCGAGTCTGTTTGTTCAATACGAAGAACTTCTTTCTCGCTATCATAATGAAAGTCCCATTCTGGTCGAGATAATTTCTTCATTAACTCGTCTTTCATCTTTTTACTTGTCATTTTCATCTCTTTTTCCTCCCTTCCAAAAAAATAACCTCCCCCGCGAAGGTAGAGGTTGTTTTTACAATTCAATTGGCTAATTGTCTTATTTTAAACCTTCAATAAACTCTTCGATTTGCTCTTGTGTTTTACGATCTTTATTTACATAGCGTCCAGTTTCTTCACCTTTATTGTACGCTACAAAGCTTGGAATGCCAAATACGTCTACTTTCACGCATAAATCAATAAATTCATCACGATCTACATAGTAAAATGAGAAATCACTATACTTCTCTTCTACTTCTGGCATAAATGGATCAACGAAACGGCAATCTGGGCACCATTCTGCTGAGAACATGAAGACTACATTCTCTTCATTTTTTAATTCTTGGAATTGTTCCATGCTTTCTAATGATTTCATCTATATTTCCTCCTCTAACGAGTGCACTTTTTCACACTATAATCTTTTCTTTATACTACCATACATCGCGCATGGTGCAAGGTTTATGCTTGCTTTTCATCATACTTATATTGCCCAACAAGTAACTTAACAACGTGTACAAATAATTCCGTTCGGTCGACATAATCATCTGTAAAAATACCGATAGCACCTTCGTGACTACGAATATCTTTTCGCTCTACAAACTCTTCCATCACTTCACTTAGCTCTTTTCCTTCTTCAAGCGGTGCTAAAAAATCGTCTGGTAACTTAATACGTGCCCCGCCCGCAACAAATGTTTTACCTTCAATCGTCGCTAAAGCACCCCAGTTACACATAAATAACCCATGCTCCGTTTTCATAACGCCGCCTTCTAGCCCAATGCCGATATGAGCTGCACCTTCCTGCAATGCTCTCTTCGCTCTATTTACTGCTCCTTGCATCGTCTCTTCATCTGAAAAAGGCTGATTTGCTACTCCTGATGGAACAGAAAGAGATGTAATTTCAGCATCTTCCCAAACCTTCTCCACAGCCCCAACCTTCGTCTTATTCTTCGATCCAACTACTACCTTCATTTCATTCACCTCTATATAAATTCATCATTCTATCCTAATACTAGCCTCGAACACCAAATCAGTCTTCATGACTGAGATTTATACCGTAGTGCGCCTGACCGCACACACGCATCTCTGTGTCATCTCTCCCACCTAAAAAAAGAAAAGGTTTTCCAAAAACAGCCTTCCTCTCTCTTCCTACCCGCGGTCTTAATACATCGCTCGAACACCAACTAGACACTGACCGCTCCCATTCATCGCTGGGTCATCTATTCAACCTAAAAAAAGAAGGGTTTTTCACCCTTCCTCTTTACGCGTTATTCTTAATTGTCTCTAACGTCGTTTTGTCCGTCGCTCTCACAAGCTTCGTAATTAATTCCTTCGCTGCCGCATAATCATCAACATGTAAAATAGAAGCATGTGTATGAATGTAGCGTGCACAAACACCAATTACTGCTGATGGGATACCAGAGTTACTTGTATGCACACGGCCCGCATCTGTACCACCTTGTGAAATAAAGTATTGGTACGGAATGTTATGTGTTTCTGCTGTATCTAAAATGAATTCACGCATTCCTCTATGTGTTACCATTGTACGGTCATAAATACGAAGAAGAGCGCCTTTTCCTAATTGACCGAACTGCGTCTTATCACCAGATGCATCATTTGCTGGACTTGCATCAAGCGCATAGAAAATATCTGGTTGAATCATATTTGCAGCAGTTTGTGCTCCGCGAAGACCTACTTCTTCTTGTACAGTCGCACCAGAGTATAATGTGTTTGGTAATGTTTCATCTTTTAATTCCTTTAGCAATTCGATAGCAAGGCCACATCCATAGCGGTTGTCCCAAGCTTTCGCCATAATTTTCTTTTCATTTGCCATTGGCGTGAATGGGCAGATTGGAACGATTTGTTGCCCTGGCTTTATGCCAATTTCAATCGCATCTTCATAACTATCTGCACCTATATCAATTAACATATTTTTTATATCCATCGGTTTTGCACGTTGCGCATCACTTAATAAATGAGGAGGAATGGAACCAACAACCCCAATAACAGGACCATTCTTCGTCATAACTTGTACACGCTGAGCTAATAGTACTTGGCTCCACCAGCCACCTAACGTTTGAAAACGAAGCATCCCATTTTTCGTAATTTGCGTAACCATGAAACCTACTTCATCCATATGACCTGCTACAAGAACGCGCGGGCCAGTTTCGTCCCCTTTTTTCAGACCAAATACGCTACCTAAACCGTCTTGCACAATCTCATCAGCATATTTGCTTAATTCTTGCTTCATAAAACTGCGCACATCATGTTCAAAACCTGATGCACCTTGTAATTCTGTTAACGTACGAAATAATTGTAATGTCTCTTTATTCACGAAGTCCCCTTCTTTCAAACCTTAGTAGAATACCTCTTTTATTGTAACGAAATTTTCGAAATGTTTCTAGTTTCTTCTTTTTTAGTTGCATTTGCATTATAATTATTATTGGTACACTATTTTTATTTTAAAGAATTGAGGTGAATATATGAGCTGGAAAGGTTTAGTCACAGGTCTTGGCGTTGGGTTCGCAGCTGGTTATTTCGTTGCAAACAAAGTACAAGAACAATCCCATATTTCTTCAGAAAAAGCATTGAAAATGGTGAAACAAGCATTAAGTCATAAAGGTGAAATTACTGGCTCTTGGGTACATATGGTTCCGGAGACATTTGAAAAATATGATGTCGCGTACGAAGTTTATCGCGGCGGTCTTACAACGATGTTAGATGAAATACAAGAACGATTTGAATTTTTAGTTGATGCTAAAACAGGTACTGTTTTAGAGGTTATAGCAGCATAAAAAGAGGTTTCCCATTAGGTGAACCTCTTTTTTTTTTAGAATTACCAACAAAAGCTGATAATAACAGCAATACATAATAAGTGGAGATTGTTCCAATAAATATTTTTGGACACCTTCCTCTTATTAATATTAAGCTTCTATATTTGTTTTTCTCTCTATCTTCTCCACTATATGCCCTTCCTCATTCCACTTTACTGCACGGTAATATGCATCATGATAAAAAGTAAACCACGCCTCTTTTTCAGCACCATACTTCATCCACTTTTGTTTATGTTCAATCGATGTCATTGGATAGTCATCGTATGCCATTACCCATAATACATTTTGATGTGCATGCGTCGGTAAAATGTCCGCTAAATGAAGCATCGTTTCACCCTGACTTTCAAGGACGACAACAGCATGTCCATCGCTATGACCACCCGTATGCACCATCTTTATTTCATCCGTAATTTCTATTTCTTGCCTGAACGTAACAATCTTATCAACGATTGGCTCCCAATTTTCCTTCCAATATGTATTACGCGATCTAACATTCGGATTTTTCATTTCATTCCATTCAGTCTCACTTACATAAATCGTTGCGTTCGGAAACGCCGGAACAAGGCGATTTCCCTCCCATTTTGTTAAACCAGATGCATGGTCAAAATGAAGATGCGTCATTAAGACGTAATGAATATCTTCATTATGCAGTCCCAATTTTTCTAAAGATTCCTTAACTGATGATTCTTCTGTTACACCTTGATTCCGCTTCATTTTCTCATTCAATTTACCATTCCCTATCCCTGAATCAATAAGCATGTTTCCTTCTTTCGTTTGTAAGAGTAACGGATCTGTTCGTAAATAAATATGATTTGTATCATTATGTTTATATTTTCGTGACCAAAGTACTTTTGGCACAACTCCAAACATCGCGCCTCCATCTAAATGTGTATTCCCACCTTTTAGCCACGTCACTTTTATATTTCCAATTTGTAACTGTTCCATATCCCATCCCCCTTTTCTATTTAATTTTAACATAATATTCCGATTATTTTTCATATAAAAAACCTATGCATTACTGCATAGGCTCCGTACGATATTTTGCTTCAACTCGATAAATACGATGACCTTTACTAGAAAATTTCTCTTCGTATTCTGTCATAATGTTTCCTTCATAATCACTATTATGAAGATCTAGGCTAAGGTAAGTTAATAACATACCATACTCAGCCATACTCATAATAGAATATTCAAATAAACCTTGGTTATCAGTTTTGAAATGAATTTCTCCGCCATCTACTAACACTTCTTCATAATTGCGTAAAAATGTTTTATACGTTAAACGACGCTTCGTATGACGATTCTTCGGCCATGGATCTGAGAAGTTTAAATAAACGCGGTCAATTTCACCTTTCGCAAAGAAAACTGTTAAATCTTCAGCATCTTTATTAATTAACTTTAAGTTCGGTACTTCTTCTTCAATTAATTTATCAAGTGCATCTACAACAACACTTGTGAATTTTTCAATTCCAATATAGTTAATATGCGGATTTGCTTTTGCCATATCATACATAAAGCGGCCACGTCCTGTACCTACTTCAATATGAATTGGCTGTTCATTTCCAAATATTTCTTTCCAGTTACCAGCACTCTCCTCTGGGTTTCCAATTACGATATGTGAATACTCATTAATTCGATCCATTGCATAAGGCTTATGTCTTAAACGCATAGATGTCTCCCTCTCTTTACAAAACTATTTTAAAGGAAAAATTCCTTCTTTCTGTTTTAATCAATCTATCAAACAAAAAACCAAGTACGTACGAGCACTCGGTCCGTTTCTTTCAAGTATAAGATGTACCATTTTGATAAAAACTACATAAAGCATTAAACATTCCATGACGAAACAGCTTTTTCTCTTACATTTCTAGGGAGAGAAAAACACTCGAAAGGATGATCCGTTCATGCCAATTAATCAACAGCATCAATTAGAAGTATTAAAAGATATTTTAATCAACCATCAAAGTGATTGCTGCGGGACAGTTTCTGAATGCGAGCAATTAGAGCGACTCATTCAATCGTTACTCGCAAACGATAGTATAAGTAGTGACACTAAAGTAATGCTAAACGATGTATATTCTTATAGTCAATCGGGTAAATCTTCCTCTAATTTGGACAACCATATTTCCAATAATCAAGAACAACTTACTCAGTGGATTGCTGGAATGGACAATTTTTCTTAAGTATTATTCTGAAGCAAGTAGTTGCTGTAAATATTGATGCCAATATTTAGCTTCTGCTTGCTGCTTTTTTGTTGTGTGCCATTGCATAGATAAAATCGTTTGTGCTATCACATACCATCTCATACGCCTAAGCAATGATTCATCTAGTTCAATCTCATAATATCCGAGCCACTCACTCCATTCATGGCGCGGAACATACCAATATAATAACATACCAAGATCTAAAGCTGGGTCAGCAATAACAGCCCCATCCCAATCAATTAAAAACAATTCATCTTCGTCCGACAATATCCAATTGTTATGGTTTACATCACAATGGCATACAACGAATTCATTGTACTCAATATCTTTTAATGACTCCGTTAAATATTGAAGACCTTGCTGAATTGTTTCATCAACTCTTATATCTCCTCTTAAAACGAGCTGTAATTGTTGTAATAACTCTTGCGCATGAAGCGGCTGCTTTCCTAGCCTTTGAATCATCTGCACAAGCGCTTTAGAGGAGTGTATTTTCTTCAAAAGTTTCGCAACACGTTCTAGTTTCATATCCTCTGGCTCTAACTTCTGTCCCGGAAGCCATTTTTGAGCAGAAATTACATCACCGTTCGTTACCCTTCTTGTCCAAAGTAATTTTGGAACAATTCCTTCTGCTGACAATACCGCTAAAAAGGGCGATGTATTCCGCTTTAAAAATAACTTTTGTTGTCCGTTTTGCGCAATATATGCATCGCCCGTTACTCCACCAGCCGGTATAAGACTCCACTCTTTTCCTAATAATTGTTCCAACCATTCCATATTCATTACCCGTTAACAAATCCTTATCTTTTATAGTTATGAAAAGAAAAACCGCAACATTTCTACACATGTTGTGGATTCATATATTTTACTGTATTTGAATGAAAAAACTTGGCATAAGCCAAAAACAGGATAAATCACCTGTTCTTCTAGTTTATTTTACAAAATCAATCATAGAATGACAACTTATGAAAATCGTCACCTTTGTCAATTCTACATTTATTACATTCTCATCGTCAAGTAGCGATTTGTCACATTATCGTCAATATATACGTGCTAATTGGAGCCAATTGAAGTTCCTTTCCTCTAAATGAAGAAATTGGCTCTATTTTCGCTTGCTTTTCGTTTACTAACACATGCCACGTTTCTTCTTTTGGAAGCTGCACCGTTTTAGCTTCCAAACCGCTATTAAATAAAACTACAATCTCTTTCCACGGTCCAAATAATTCTACATGCTCTAAGTAGTATGCCAGTACTTCTGTAGATGTTTGCAAAAAAGTCATATGCTTTTTTATAAGGTCTACATTTTGTAATCGGAATGCCCCATGCCCTTTGCGAATCGCAATTAACCCTTTTATATAGTTAACGGTCTCCATCTCTTTCTCTTTTTGATCCCAATCTAATTGATTAATTTCATCATTTGCATTATAGCTATTTTCGTTCCCTTGCTTCGTACGATAAAACTCTTGCCCCGCATGTAAGAAAGGAATCCCTTGTGAAAGAATAACCATTGCAGTTGCTAAACGATGACGCCTTTTCAAAATTCCTTCTGATTCTGGATTACTTTGCACTAGTTTATCCCACATCGTCATATTGTCATGACATTCTACATAGTTGATGCTTTGTACTGGCTCTAGGAACAATCCTGTTTCTTTCATACTTAAAAGGCTACCAGCTACTATATACTGCAAATGATTACAGTCTACATGCCCACCAAATGCAAAGCCACGTTTATTTATATTAAAAGTACTTCCTTTTATTCCATCACGAAATTGATCATTAAACTGTGCGATACATGGCATTTTATTCGCATTATTTAACGTCGCTTTCTCTTCAAGAGGAAGCGGTGTTTGCAAATCCCATCCTTCACCTAATAACAGCGCATCCTGCTTTATTTTTCGTACTTCTTTTTGTAATTCATTCATCGTTTCAACATCTAAAATTCCCATTAAATCAAATCGGAATCCATCAACATTGTATTCAGTAAGCCAATATAAAACAGATTCTATAATAAATTTCCTCATCATTTTCCGTTCAGATGCTATATCATTTCCAACTCCCGTCCCATTAGAAGGCATACCGTCTTCCCCATGACGAAAATAATATCCCGGGACAAGCTTCTCAAATGATGATAATTCTCTTTCATAAACATGATTATATACAACATCTATAATCACTCGAATGCCGTGATCATGAAATGTTTCAATTAGTTGTTTACACTCTACTATCCTGTTATATGGATCAGAAAGGTTTGTAACATAAAATCCTGTTGGTATATTGTAATATAACGGATTGTAGCCCCAATTATATGCGGAAGCAGGATTCACTTCATCTATACCACCAAAACAATGTAAAGGTAATAGTTCAACATGTGTAACGCCTAAATCTTTTATATGAGACAATCCTGTTAATGTCCCATTTCGCCCTACTGTCTCCTCTTCCATTAGCCCTTTATATGTTCCTTTCTTATTCACCCCACTGTTTGGGTGAATAGTAGCGTCACGAATATGCAGTTCATACAATATGGCATCTGTCATTGACTGTAATGGTGATAATTCTACTCGTTTTGTCACATTCGTTTTTTCCAAATCGATAACGACGCCGTATTTTCCATTTATCGTCGCAGACTTTGCATAAGGGTCAACCGCTTCGTTCCATATTAAATTAATACAAACAAGGAATGTATATCGTGCTCCATCATGATCACCTTGTAATGTATGAATCCACACTCCGTTTTCTTCTCTGTACATTTCATAATCAATATATTCTTTATCACTTTTATAAATCCGTACTTTCGCAAGCCTTGCAGTCGGAGCCCATACTTTAAATATTGTTTCTTCTTTTTTATACACAGCACCTAAGTCGGTACCTTCGTAATAATATTTTTCATCGAAAACTACTGTTCGAATCACAGCGCCTATTTGTAAATCTGTTTCTTCATTCCGTTCATCCCGTACTGTATAATACTTCCCCACATCTATCGGCTCTTCTATAAAGCATTCATACTTCGTTGCATCTGGAAGAGCAATAGTATGAACAATCGGTAACTCTTTCACATTGCTTCCTTCTTGTAAACGAAATGTCCGGCTTGTTCCATACGCATGCGGGAGCAAAATTGTAATTTTATTCATTTCATCTAAATAGGCATCAAATGGACGTTTTACTTTCAACATAAAAAATCACCATCATTCTTAAAGTTAAAATGAAACGAGCTGCAAATGATAAGGTTTTTCTTATCAGCGAAGCTCTATACAGTAACACATTATTCCCTATAGTATATTCACCTGTATAAAAAACGTTTTCATACATTCTATTTTTTTAGTTTTATTTCAGTAATCGATTTATACTTCGGCGTTTCCTTAACGTGAGATTCATACAAAGTAATCGTATCTGCTTGAAATGATGTTACAGGTAACTCTTTTACATTTGTCAGATCAAACACTTTTTCTCCTACCCATTTACGCGCAACAGTAATATGTGGATGATAAGGACGTGTATCTAGAGAGAAGCCATTTTCTTCACAAATTGTATGCACTTGCTTTTGTAAACTAAACAAATCTTGATTAACACTTATCCCCGCCCAAAATATACGCGGCTGGTCCACCTGTCCGAATGTAGAAAGTCCTTGTAACGTGAACGATAATTCCGTTTTTTCTGTAAGTGTCTGTAATCCATTCTTTATTCCTTCTAACTGTTCCTCTGTCGCACTTCCTAAAAATGAAAGGGTAATATGATAGTCTTCTTCATATACCCACGAGCGAAATGGTAATTCATCCTTCATTTCCTCTTTATAATTAGAAAGAATTTCTTTTATATGACGTGGTAAAGTTACTGCGACAAAATAATGCGGCACCATCTACATCGTCTCCTTTATGTTATTGTTGCTTTTCTTCCTTATCTCATTCAGCTAAAAAGAATCCGCCCTCTAAAGTAGAGAGCGGTCATTATTTAAATATCTTTTATTTCGCTAATTCATGAATTGCTTGAGCGTAAATCGCTGTCGCTTTTAATAAATCTTCAATTTCAATGTACTCGTCTTTTTGATGCGCAAGTTCTTCTTTTCCTGGGAATAACGGGCCAAATGCAACGCCAGCTTTCAATGAACGAGCATAAGTACCACCGCCAATTGCTAACAATTCAGCTTTTTCACCAGTTTGTTCTTCATATACACGTTGTAAAGTACGAATTAACGTATGATCTTTGTCAACGTGATGCGGGCGAGAGTTAGAATAATCCGCTACTTCAAATCCGTGAGTACCAACATATTCTTTTAACTTTGCAATCGTTTCTTCAAAGTTAGTTGTAACTGGATAGCGTACATTTAATCCTAAATTACCACCGTTTTCTTGCGAGTAAGACAGACGACCAACATTCACTGTTAACGGCCCGCTAATATCGTCTTTATAAGAAATACCAGCTTTTTCTCCCATAATATCACCTGTAAATGTTTCTGTTACAAACGAGGTAAATGAAGCCCCTTTTCCATCAAGAGAAACTTTCGTTAAGAAGTTTACCAATAATAAACCTGCATTTTCTCCCTTTTCCGGAGTAGATCCGTGAGCTGAAATCCCTTTGATTTGCAACGTCACCGTCTTTCCTTCTACAATTGCTTTACCTATTTTTTTAGCAGTTTGTAAATACTCTTCATATGCTACTGTAAGTGTATTTACATCTTCTCCTGTAATAACTGCTTCTGCAAAATCAGGAACCATATTTAAACGACGACCTGACTCAAATGAAATAAGCTTAAATGTGCCTTCTTTCTCTTCGCCACCACTTTGCACAACTTGTATGTCAGAAATTCCTTTTTCCGCATTAATAATCGGAAAATCTGCATCCGGCGCAAAACCGATTGTTGGCATTTCTTCATTTTTAAAATAATGATCTACACACTTCCAATTACTTTCCTCATCTGTTCCTAAAATCATACGAACACGTTTTGAAAGAGGTAAGCCCAATTCTTTAACGATTTTCATCGCATAATAAGCTGCCATCGTCGGCCCTTTATCATCAATTGCACCGCGTGCAAAAATCTTCCCGTCGCGAATATCCGCACTATACGCAGGAGTTGTCCAGCCATCTCCTTCTGGTACAACATCAACGTGACAAAGAATACCTACTAATTCTTCTCCTTGTCCCATTTCAAGATGACCTGCATATCCTTCTAAATTTTTAGAACAGAAACCTTCTGCTTCTCCTTTATGTAACATGAAAGATAAGGCTTTTTCTACACCTTCACCAAATGGTGCGCCCTCTTTCGCAGATTCTTCTTCCCATACACTTTTAATTTGTAAAAATTTTTGTGTATCACGAATTAAATCATCTTTTCGTTTTGTAACTTCTTCTGTCCAATTAATCGTCGACATCACGCATCCATCCTTCACTATATTGTCTCTTTCATCATAGCAAACGAAAATCTCTTATGCCATACATGAAAAACTAATAACGGACAATTGTAATATTTCAGATATTTCTTATTAGTTTTTCTTTTATTTTTTAAAAAAAATTTGCAGGAATTTGGCGTTTTACGTAGAAATTTATGAGTTAGTTGACTGACCAGACATACAATGTCAACTACCAATATTTTTCTATATGAATATTTGTTAAACTTTTGTAAAATTTAAGTAAGTTAAAGCATGAATTTTATCATGTAGAGTACAATGGTAGTAACGACCTTCTTTCCTGAATGGGGTCAAAAAAACTAGTAGAGGAGCGGTTTTCTCTTGAAACCTACAACTACTCGTATGCTAACACGCATTAAATCGATTTATATGTACATCAATGAAAACGGTACGGTAACAACGAAAGACCTTGTAGATGAGTTCGGGATCACACCGCGAACAATACAACGTGATCTAAATGTGTTGCAGTTTAATGAACTCGTGTATAGTCCTTGCCGCGGCAAGTGGACAACGACAGGAAAGAAAGTGAGAATGACCTCATAATAAAAAATAATTGTATGTAAATAAATACATACCCCTTTCTAACTCATTAGAAAGGGGTCTTTTCTATGCTCTGAAATTGGCGTTACTTTTCGTTATCTACTTGATACGTCTTTAACATTTCTACTTCTTCATCTGTTAATTCACGATATTGCCCAAGTTCTAACTCTTCATCTAACATTAAAGGTCCCATCTCTGTTCTCTTTAAATAAACTACTTTTTTCCCTACCGCTTCAAACATACGCTTCACTTGATGGAATTTTCCTTCTGTAATAACGAGTTCAATCTCAGAAATATCATCACTTTTTAAAATTGTAAGTTCGCCTGGCTTCGTTTCATAGCCATCTTCTAAAATAACACCTTTAGCGAATTCTATTACATCCTCTTCCGTTACAACACCTGAAATGTGTGCATAATATTTTTTCGGCACATGCTTTTTCGGAGATAATAGTTGATGCGTTAACTTCCCATCATTTGTGATTAATAAGAAACCTTCTGTATCAATATCGAGCCTTCCAACAGGGAATGGATCGAAAATCGCATCTTCTAATTCTAATAAATCTATTACTGTTTCGTGGTTATCATCTTCTGTCGCTGAAATAACACCTTGTGGTTTATGCATCATTAAATAAACAAACTCTTTATATTCCACAACTTCACCGTGAATCATAACCTCTTGCTCTTCTACATTCACATGAAACTTCGCATCTTTCACTGGCGTTCCATCAATCTTCACAACGCCGTCTTTCAGTAATTTCTTTACTTCTTTTCTACTTCCGTGTCCCATATTCGCTAATAATTTATCTAATCTCATGTTCTTCACCTTCTTTATTTATCATAGAAAAGGGGACGTATTTACGCCCCTTTTGATTTCAACTTTATTTTGAATCTACTACCAAGTTTACGCTGGATTTTCTCTAAAGCTTCTCCGCCAAATACTCTTTCTAGTACTCCTGTGCGAATCGCTAACAATCCGTAAACAAGACCACCAATACCTGCACAAATCGCAACTGTAATAAGAGCACCAATACGGCCATCAGGCGAAATCATGAAGGATAGAAGCCATTGTGATAGTTTTACAGCAATAACCATTACAAGTGTTAAGACTGCAATTTGGAATGTTCTCTTATATACAACACCAAATGAATAGTGTGCGTGTTTTTTAATTTGTCTATTCGTATACCATACGGAAGCTAAGAAGCCGACTGCAGTAGCCAAAATCGCCCCAACTGTACCGAAATAACGAATAAAGATTACGTTACATGCAAATTTCAAAATAACACCCATCACAAGCGCAATAACCGCATGTTTCTGCTGGTTAATCCCTTGCAGAATTGCTGCTGTTACTGTGAATAAAGCGAATAACAATGCAACTGGCGCATACCACATTAATACTTGTCCACCTAGTGGGTCTGAATCGTAGAAAGCAGTGTAAATCGGATATGCAAGTGTAGAAATACCTACAACTGCTGGCAATGTTAAAAACATATTCGCCTGGAATGTTTGTGTAATTTGTAATTTCAAATAACGGTATTGCTTTTCAGTAAACGACTTTGTAATCGCTGGCACGAGCGTTAAACTAAACGCTGTTGCAAGTGATACTGGAATCATAATTAATTTATGCGTCCACATCGTGAAAATACCGAGTGCTCGCTCTGCGATATCTCCTTGACCAATCGCCTGCATAATAGAGTTAAATGTCAATGTATCAATTTGTTGATATAAAGGAATTGTTAATCCAATTACAACGTAAGGGATTGCATATGCAAACAACTCTTTAAACAATTGAGCGGTACTTACCGTCGATTCTGGTACAGTTTGCTCAATTAAATATTGATCCAAATATTTTTTACGTTTTAACCAGTACCAAATTAATACGCCAAGTGCTCCAACTGCTGAAACGAACGCAGCGAATGTCGCAACCCCAACTGCCGTTGCTACTGTACCGCCAAGTACTTTAATAACGATGAAACTACCCGCTAATAAAAAGACGATACGAATAATTTGCTCAATAATTTGTGAAACCGTAGTCGGTCCCATCGATTGGTGGCCTTGGAAATAACCACGAATCAAACTTGCTGCCGGCACAACAATAAGCGCAAAACTTACGAGGCGAATAATCGTCGTAACTTCTTCTATCTTATTTTGTAAACTTTGTTTACCAAGCATTGCTTCTGCAAATAATGGTGCGGTCATGTACAGTACTAAGAAGGAAAGAACTCCTGTTACTATCATCATAACCATTCCCGAGCGGAACATTCTCCGGCTCGTTTTATAATCTCCAAGTGCATTATATTTGGAAACAAACTTAGAAACAGCAAGCGGCACTCCTGCCGTTGCGATACTTAAAAATATCGTATATGGAATGTATCCATATGTATAGAGCGTTCCGCCTTCTGTGCCTACTAATGCATGAAACGGAAAAACGTAAATCATGCCTAAGAACTTTACTAAAAATGTCCCTAACGTCACAATAAGCGTTCCGCGCAGAAATTTTGAATCGGACATACGAAAATCCTCCTACATCTACATAAAGTGAAACTATAATTAGTGGGAGACTCCCCTCCTACTAATCATTCGAGCATTTACGGACCTTTTTAACTCCCTCTTTACTTCTCATAAATCTTAAGATAGTAGTCTTATTGCCCATAAATAGCAGGATAATGCTGAACTCTAACTTTTGTATTGTACCACAATTCTCCTCTTAAGCAGTACTTCACTCTATTTTTCTTTTAAGGGAAAACATGCTATTCTTTTAGGCAGGAAATGTAGAAAATGAGGTCGATATATTATGCATTATGATGTTATTGTCATCGGCGGCGGTCCTTCAGGGCTAATGGCTGCAATCGGTGCTGCTGAAGAAGGCGCAAGCGTCTTACTTCTTGATAAAGGAAATAAACTAGGACGTAAACTTGCGATTTCTGGTGGTGGTCGTTGTAACGTAACAAACCGTCTACCACTTGATGAAATCGTTAAACATATACCTGGAAATGGTCGCTTCTTATACAGTGCTTTTTCTATTTTCAGTAATGAAGATATTATTACATTCTTCGAAAATCTCGGTGTACAACTGAAAGAAGAGGATCATGGCCGCATGTTCCCAGTATCAAATAAAGCGCAATCTGTTGTAGATGCACTGTTAACACGATTAAAAGACTTAGGTGTGAAAATACGTACGAATACGCCTGTCGAAACGATTGAGTATGAAAACGGTCAAACGAAGGCTGTTATTCTGCAAACAGGTGAAGTGTTAGAAACGAATCACGTCGTTATCGCTGTTGGCGGAAAATCTGTTCCTCAAACTGGTTCTACTGGAGACGGATACGCTTGGGCTGAAAAAGCTGGGCATACAATTACAGAACTTTTCCCAACAGAAGTACCAATTCTTTCAAACGAACCGTTTATTCGTGACCGCACATTACAAGGTCTTGCTTTACGAGATGTAAACTTAAGTGTATTAAACCCGAAAGGAAAAGTTATCATTTCTCATAAAATGGATATGCTTTTCACTCACTTCGGCCTATCTGGTCCTGCTGCTCTTCGCTGTAGCCAATTCGTTGTGAAAGCGATGAAAAAGTTTAAAACGAACACAGTGCACATGAGTATCGATGCATTGCCAGAAGAAAATAGTGAGCAACTGTTCCAGCGCATGCTGAAACAAATGAAAGAAGATCCGAAAAAAGGAATTAAAAACGTTTTAAAAGGCTATGTTCCTGAACGTTACTTCCTATTCTTATTAGAAAAAAATGAAATTGACGGTAGCGAACAAGCTGGGCAAGTTTCTCATGAGAAGATTCGCGCACTTGTGAAAGACTTTAAAGAATTTACCGTCCATGTAAATGGTACGCAGTCAATTGAAAAAGCATTCGTTACTGGCGGAGGGGTATCCGTTAAAGAAATTAACCCGAAAGAAATGGCTTCGAAATTCACGAATGGTTTATACTTCTGCGGAGAAGTTCTTGATATTCACGGTTATACTGGCGGCTATAACATTACATCTGCCCTTGTTACTGGCCGAATTGCCGGAACAACAGCAGGACAAAATGCGAAAATGCAATACTAAAAAAAGAAACAGGGACTCCTGTTTCTTTTTTTAGTATGTTGAAATAGCAAAGCAGTACACGAAATTATATTGGCGATACTTTAAATATATCGACCGTTTCTTCAAAAATATCCCTTCCTCCTAACTTCCCATTTCTTTTTTGTTGCTTTATATACCTTAGTACCTTTATATTTTATATTGTTGAATATTCGAAAAAGGGTAAGGGGAAAACAAATGAGAAAAAAAGTCATGATGTCTTTAATGCTAATGACGTTTCTTTCTGCGGTAGAAGGAACGATTGTTAGTACAGCGATCCCTCGTATAACGAGTGATTTGTCAGGTGTCGAACTTGTTAGTTGGGTATATGCAATCTATATGCTTGCAACAGCTGTTTCGACTCCAATATACGGAAAGCTAGCTGATTTATTCGGCCGTAAAAAAGTTCTGCTCATCGGAGCAACAATCTTCTTAATCGGTTCTGCACTTTGCGGAGTCGTTACATCAATGGAACAATTAATCTTCTTCCGTGCTCTTCAAGGTATAGGGGCTGGTGCTGTTATGCCGATCACAATGACGATTATTGGAGATCTATATAGCGAAGCTAAAGACCGCGCGAAAGCACAAGGCTGGATGAGTGCCGTTTGGGGTGTATCTGGTGTTATTGGGCCGTTAGTAGGTGGATTTTTAGTTGATTCTCTTTCTTGGCGCTATATTTTCTTCTTAAACGTTCCTTTTGGAATTATCGCTTGCTTAATGTTTGCCACTTCTTATAAGGAATCTGTTAAGTCCGCCGCTAAGCAACATATCGACTATCTTGGTGCGACAGTTTTCTCATTAAGTACAATTGCTTTACTATACGCATTATTAACAGGTAGCAGTAAGCAAAACTGGGGAGACATTTCAATTATCGGCCTATTAATCTTTGCCGCTGTTTCATTCAGTATTTTCTTATACATCGAGAAAAAGTCTCCGGAACCATTAATTCCGCTAGCACTTTTCTCTAACCGTACATTATCTACAATAAACATACTAACACTTATTGCTGGCGCAATGATTATTAGTATTACAGTGTATCTTCCAATTTGGAGCCAAGGTGTTTTAGGAAAAAATGCGACAGAGGCTGGACTCATTTTAATGCCGATTCCTGTTATGTGGACATTCGGTGCTATGTTCTCCGGCAACTTAGTTGGCAAGTTACAAACGAAACAAATTATTTTACTTGGAGCTAGCATTTTATCAGTTGCTACTTTCTTATTATTTACATTATCAACAGATTCACCATCATTCCTTATTTATGTTGCAGTCGGATTATTCGGCTTAGGAATGGGGCTTGTTACACCAATTTACATGGTAACAATTCAAGCAGCTGTACCGGCCCATACGCGCGGAACGGCAGTTGGTTTAAATACATTTATTAATACATTTAGTCAAACACTAGGAGCTGCAATCTTCGGAACGATCTTCAATACGATGATTCATGCACGTGGCATTAAAAACCTTGATCTTGTTTCTTCTGGCGGACATGGAGGGGCTACAGCAAACGTAGCAAACGAGTCACAATCCGCATTAGCATCAAGTGTACACGTCATTTATATGAGCACTTTCGTATTAGCGGTATTCACATTAATTATCGCTTGGATCCTATTAAAGCCAGCTAAACAAACAAGTGAACAATAAAAAAAGGATGACCATTTTGGTCATCCTTTTTGCATAAAATCTACTCTTCATTCTCCACAATATGTTTAAGCACGGACAATTTATTATCCCAAAATCGTTCATAGTACGAGAGCCACTGCTGTAATTCCTCTAATGGTTCTGGATGCAAACGATATATCTTCTCTCTTCCGCTCTTTCTTCCACTCACTAAATTCGCTTCTGAAAGAATATAAAGGTGCTTTACAACTGCAGTACGGCTCATCGGAAAATGATCCGTTATTTTTGAAATTGGTAACTCTTTATCACTTAATAACCGTAACACTTCTCGGCGGGTTGGATCAGCAATTGCTTGAAACACATCATATTTCGCTGCTGACGAGGACACTTAACCTTCGACAACCTTTTTCAGTTTTTCATTTACAATCGCTACCCAGCCACCATTCATTCTATCGCGAATAATAGAGCTCTTCGCATTCGCTTTCGGAAGGATTTCATCAGGATGTTTCCAGCCGCCGTGAATTAACGTAAATTCTGTTTTATTATCTCCTAGGTCTTTCAATTTAAATGAAACAACCCAGCCATCTGTGTCCCATGAGAAAGATAAATAATTCGGCTCATCAATCTCTAACACTTTACATGGTGATGGTCCGAAAGGTGATTGCACATGAAACTCATGTCCTACCGCCAATTCGAAATCATTTGGCATAAACCATGACGCAATTCCTTCTGCAGTCGATACTACATTCCATACTTTTTGAATAGGCGCGTTAAAAACGATTGTTTGTTTAATATCATTTAATGTATTTTGTTGTTCCATTTTATATCTCCTTTATTCGGCATTAAAATATAACACCTTTTAGTTTCACATTAACAATATAACACCTTTTGGTTTCATGTCAAGAAAGACTCTTTTTCACTGTTGAGAAATTCTCAACATTTTTTCAACAGGACAAACACCCTCTCACCATTCCTTCATAATATACTCACAAAGGCAATGAAAAATAGAAAATTCCCTCAATATGAAGCTCTATCACTCCTATTGAGAGAAGCGCCTAACTTATCTCATCTGTACTTCGTCTCTCCTCCTTCCCTCGGGGACAATACGCGAGATATGTAAAAATCAGAAGGAGTATGCCCGCCATTTGGGTAGGTAGTTATTTCTCTTCTCCTCAACATTTCCTTAGGAGCGAAATGACTACCGACCCACTTTTTCAAACAAAAATAAAAAGGAGATGAAAGCTATGTTCTATTGCATTAACTGTTCTGAAATTCACCATGAAAAACACCCGAATGATAAAGTTTTTAAAAACGGTTTTTATATTGATCCATTTTTAGGTGATCGTTATCACCTTGGTATGTGTACAGATGTCCAAAACCATGAAACAGGGGCGCCTCTTTTAGCGACAAAGAAATTAGGCACAACTCAATCTATTATGAACGTATTACCGACACATGTTGTCCCAACATAAAACATAAAAAAGAGCTGGCTCACCCAGCTCTTTTTTATGCTTTATAAACGATCATTGCTGAAAAACAATAAATTTGGTTTTCGTCATCGTTAATAGAAACACCGACTTGGTACTTAATATCTACAAAGTTACTATCATCAATTTTTTTCAAAAATACATTTACAGCGTCTTCTAAGTCTTTTTCATGACTTTCATCAAACACTTTCACACGAATCATGTTAACACCATCCTAGATCGCAGCCCTCCGCCGCTTGTTTATTGCCACGGTGCGTATCTATGATGCGATAAAACTTTCCATCTTCATATATATATCCGTCTTCTAACACATATTGTTTATCTTCAGTATAGACATAAAACTTACCTATCATAAACTTACTCGTATATAATTCCAAATAATCTTGCCTAAATTTAGCTACAACTTTATTTGTAATATCAATTCTAATTGTGCGCCCCACCTTCTCTCCCTCCCTTGCAAAGAACGGATTTAGGTATATTGTATTAGCGATTTTATATTTTATGCTTAAAAATAAGTGGATATGCCCTCTTTCTGCGCCTGTACTATTTTTCTAAAAAAATCCCCCCTATTTATTCAACTTATAAGAGCAAAAAAACAAACAAAAAAACGACTTTTATATATTGACTACAGCATATCAGATGTGATATCATATAAAATTTTACATTTTTATCCTAGTATGTTATCATTAAAAGTAGTTACCACATACGGAGGTGGATGATTTGTTTCAAATTGGTGATAAAATCGTTTATCCAATGCACGGTGCAGGAATCATCGAAGCAATTGAAGAGAAAGAAATATTAGGCACTACGCGTCAATATTGTGTTATACGCATCATTAGTAAAGATATGCAAGTAATGCTTCCGATAAATCAATTACAAAAATCAGGTATACGTTATATCGTCGATAAAGGTACTTTAGATGGTATACTTCTTGAATTTCATCATGGGGAATCAGACCCCTCACTCTCTTGGAAACAAAGATATACAATGAATATGGAAAAAATGAAGAACGGCAATCTTCAAGATAGTGCAGAAGTTGTTCGTGATTTACTTCGTCGCAATAAAGAAAGAGCATTAAATGCGAGCGAAAAACAAATGCTAGATAATGCGCGTAAAATGGTTATTAGTGAAGTTGCGCTCGTACAGAATGTTTCAGAACATCAAGCAACAGAATTTCTTCAAGATACAATCAATCATTAATTTTAAAAATAGCCGACCGCTATTTTTTTTTGCGTAAAAAAGGCCAAAGAGTTAAATCTCTTTGGCCTTTCATATTACCCACGCCCCGCTTGAAACGATGGATATAAAGTCATTCCACCATCTGCAAATAACGTAATTCCAGTTACGTAACTTGCCTCTGCTGAAGCAAGCCACGTTGCTACTGCTGCGATTTCTTCAGGTTTTCCAATGTAACCCATTGGAATCATACTTTCTACGTCGTCACGTTTTTTCGGGTCAGCAAATTTTTCAGCATTAATTGGCGTATTAATTGCACCAGGCCCAATATTATTTACCCGAATACCTTTTGGTGCATATTCTAACGCTAACGTTTCTGTCATAAGCTTAATCCCCCCCTTACTAGCCGCATAATGCACAAATAATGGCCACGGGATTTTCTCATGAACACTAGACATATTAATAACCGAACCTTTAATATCGTGTTCCACAAAATATTTAATCGCTTCACGACTTCCTAAAAAAGCACCTGTTAAATTTGTATGAATTACTTTATTCCAATCCTCTAACGGCATTTCATGCGACGGTACCGCGTTTTCTATCCCTGCATTATTAATCATAACGTCGAGCGTACCAAACTCTTTCACAGCAGATTGAATGAGATTCACAACATCTGCCTCGACCGTCACATCACCTTTGACAGCAATCGCTTCTCCACCTACCTTTTTTATTTCTTCTAATACATCGTTCGCTTCTGACTCTCTTGAGCGATAGTTAATAACAACTTTCGCCTTCTCTTTAGCAAATCTTACTCCCATGGCTCTTCCAAGACCAGTTGCTGATCCTGTAATAACGACGACTTTCCCTTCTAAATCACTATACATTTTAATACCTCCTTAACTTTTCGCAATCCCCAGCATAATTCCAGCTGCAATGATAAAAACGATACCAATAACAATCCCAATTAATTGACGCTTCGTTTTCCTTTCACCTAATATAAAGATCCCGCCAAGCGTCGAAATAATAATTCCCATTTGTGAAAGGGAAAAGCTTGTTGCGACCCCAACTCTTGGCTGCGAAATGAATAAAAACATATTTCCAGCTGCCCAAATCAATCCTGGAAGAATATTTCGAATCGCATATTTATTGAATGGATGATGTTTAAATGTGAGTAAAATCCCGCCTAATACCATACCGACCGCTTGTGGTAATAAAGCCGACCAACCGTTCACGTTAAATAACCGGATAACTACTACGTAAACTAAATAACCGACTGTTGAAATTAATAAAATAATAATTCCTTTTTTAAAATTTCCTGCTTGCTCTGCATTCTTCTCTTCTTTACTTTGCAGCGATGTTAAAATAACCCCGATAATAATACAAACGAGCGCCAAAACTCCAAGAACGACCGATATCGTCGTTGACCATTCATGAAACACGATAACCCCAAATAATGTTGTCGCGACTAATTGAAGCCCTGTTGAAATCGGCATCGTCCTAGAAACACCCATTAAATCAATACTTTTTAATTGATTCGCTTGACCAAGTGCCCAAAATAAGCCAGATACAATTCCAACTCCAATAACGGTCGGAGTTAATACCGGCTTCATAAAAATATAAACAACAATTGAGAAGATAAGTGCACCGAACGTTGTACCGAGCGTTTGACTATACGGTCCCCCGCCCAGTTTCACGTTAAATAGCACAATACTCCCCCAAAATATAGCTGGTAAAATCGCTAAAAGTATATCCATCGCTCATTACCTTTCTCTACAAAATGTCATAGGTTATCGCTCTAAATCATTAGAGTGAGCTTTTATTTTTTCGTTTTTTCGTGCACAAATCTTTTCTACAATAGCACCAGAAACATTCTTTTCTCGCTCCACTTTCTTTATCTTTATGTGATCTAAATTTTCTTCCAAAGTAAGTGTAACTTTATCATTCGGCGGATTATGTGCCCCTTGAAATGTAAGAAATTGTATCGTAACTTCAAACCTAGGAACAAACTCATCTTTCTTGCCTAGACGCTTTATATTTGTAACTGAGTCACATTCATACTGATCTTCTGTCACTTGCCTTATAACCGAGTAATATCGATTCAGTAACGCACTTTCTAAAAGCTGTTCCGTCGATTCTTTTGCCAAAGAATTGCTTGGAGAAAAGAAAAAAACAGAACATATCATTGCAATCATTACACATATCTTTTTCATAACTTCCTCCTTTTCCTATAAGATAGTGTTCTCCAAAATGCCATAAAAAAACGACTTTCCCTATTTAGGAAAGTCGTTTTTCATAGCATAAATCCAATATTAACCACCACTCACTGGTGGTATTAGTGCAACTACATCACCAGTGTGTATCGTGTCATCTTCATTTGCGTACTCTTCATTAATCGCAACCATAATTGGCGCTGAAACTGGTACATTATATTCTTTCGCAACAATATCTTTTAACTCTGCAACAGTAATATCTTCTTTCTCTATTTGTAATTCACTCGTTCCTGCTTCTTCTTGCAAGTTCGCAAATAACAATACTCGAATCATATTTATAACTCCTTCCCAGGCTCTCCTGCTGGATATGGTGTTTTTTCTAATTGGTCACCAATCCATGAGTCACCATCTTCCCAAAACTCCTTTTTCCAAATTGGAACAATTTTCTTAATACGCTCCATAATATATTCATTCGCTTCATAAGCCTCTTTGCGATGAGGCGTTGATACAGCAACAACAACCGCTATATCAGAAATTTGCAGCGTGCCGATGCGATGCGTAATCGCAACATGTGTACCGGGCCACTTCTCCTTCACTTCTGATCCAATTTTCTGTAGCATCTTTTCTGCCATCGTCTTATAAGCTACATACTCTAAGTATAGTGTACGACGCCCTTTCGTAAACTCCCTAATTGTCCCGATAAATGTTGTAACAGCACCACATTCACGGCGAACTACTTTCTTTGTCACCTCTTCAATCGAGATTTCTGTATCAATTACTTCATAATACGTATTTATCATTTTGCACCCCTAGCTGTTTGTAAAAACCAGTCTATATACAATTTTTCTTCTGTTATATGAAATACTTTATATTCTTCTCGTACATTTGACGAAGCATCATACCACGTAATAACTGCCGCTATATTTTCTACTTTATGTAAAAGTTCAGCGTCTTCCGCAGAACGAAGTAACACTACTTTCGGATAGTTCTCAGCTTTATAGCCCTCTATTAAAATCGTATCTACTTCAAAAAATTCGTACAAGCGGATAATTTCTTGCAAGGACCATTCATCTCGCAAAGAGGACAAAGATAGTAATCCAGCACCTTCTACACTACTTACTACAGCACCAGCTTTTCGGTGTCTTTCACTATCTTTTTGCGCTACTTCAGGAAAGCCCCCGTGACCATGATGTTTAATTGTAGCAACCTTCATTTCTCTTTCAGCTAATGCATGTACCATCTTCTCTACAAGTGTTGTTTTCCCGCTATTTTGATACCCTACTATTTGTAAGATTGAAGAGGCTTTGCCCACGGCCAATCACTTCCCTCAGAGCATTCTAACAATAATACAGACACTTTCATTCCTGCTTCAAATCCTCTCGTTCCTCCAGGCAGCACGATAAAAGCATTTGCATCCGCAAGTGAAGAGACCGCACTCGATTTATCTAAACCGACTGGCATCGCTTGTAGTGCCCCATTAACAATACTCGCTTTCGCTCTTACAAAACGAGTAAACGGATTTGGTTTCGGAAAATCTTTTTGTAAAATAGCATCAGTTCTATATACGTGAGGCTCCTTCACATGCAAATACGTTTTCATAATTGGATGCACAAATAATTCGAAACCTACATAACAAGCTGATGGATTACCTGATAAACCAAAGAGTAGCTTTCCATCAACTTCAGCTACTGTCGTTACACTTCCAGGTCTCATCGCTATTTTATTAAAGAGTACATTCGCCTGTAACCTTTCATAAATAGCTGGCAAATAGTCGTAATCCCCTACTGAAACACCGCCCGTTGTAATTAAAATATCAACCTCATCCATCGCTGATTTAACAGCTGTAAAACATGCATCTAACTCATCGGCAAGTTGCCCATAGTAACGCACTTTCCCGCCAGCTTTCATAATTTGAGCGGCAATCATGTAAGAGTTACTATTTCTAATTTTCCCTGGCTCTAACGCCTCATGCACTTCTAGTAATTCACTTCCTGTCGTTACAATACCGACAACAGGCTGTTTTACAACTTTCACAGTGCTATATCCAAACGTCGCTAATAATGCGGCAACACCTGGATTGATTACGACACCTTTCTTAACGAGGACTTGATTTTGTTTTATATCTTCTCCTTTAAATGACACATTGTCACCGTCTTGGAAAGGACGTTTTAACTTCATATATGTACTTTCGTTCCTCTCGAATCCTTCCGTCAGTTCTAGCATTACGACTGCATTGCAATCTTCTGGAATAGCTGCTCCTGTCATAATACGAATCGCCTGAAAAGCCCCTACTTCTTCTGTAAAAACAGATCCTGCTCCGATCTCTCCTATTACTTCAAATTCAATCGGCTGCTCTTGACTCGCTTCCTTCGTGTCTTCTGCTCGAATTGCGAAACCATCGTAAGGAGAACGATCAAAGTGAGGAACGTCGTGATCTGAGACAACATCCTCTCCAAGAATCCTCCCATAACTTTCTGTAATAGAAACTTCTTCTACTTCACCATGCTTAGCATATTTCATAACCCGCTCTACAGCCTCAGCAACTTGAATCGGAATTCGTTTTTCTACCATTGTTTCTCACCTCATATTTGCAAAATATCTAATCTCGATTACACTTTATATATTAAATCGCAATTACTTCAAGGAGGAATTCCATGTCTTCATTCACACATTTCAACGACCAAGGGCGCGCTAAAATGGTTGATATAAGTGACAAAAAAATAACCGTTCGAACAGCAATAGCATGCTCTAGCATTCTCGTTACAAAAGAAATTTTTGATAAAATCTCACGCAACGAAATTGGTAAAGGTGACGTATTAGCCGTCGCACAAATCGCAGGTATTATGGCTGCAAAACGTACTTCTGATATTATCCCAATGTGCCATCCTTTATTATTAAAAGGTGTTGATGTCTCTTTCGATTGGAAACAGTCAGAAGAACAATATCGGCTACTTATTGAAGTAAAAGTTAAAACAGAAGGTAGTACCGGCGTTGAGATGGAAGCTTTAACAGCTGCTTCCGCTACCGCTCTTACTGTATATGACATGTGTAAAGCCGTTGATAAGGGTATGATTATTGGCGAAACGTACTTACTTGAAAAAACGGGCGGAAAAAATGGAGATTATATTAGAAATTCTTAATCCTACCTTTTCCATTTGAACCTAAAGGATTCCCCTTTAGGTTCAACCTATATATCTTGCATATAGTCGTTTCGCAACATTCATATCATTCGTACCATGAATAAACGCCCTGCCATCTGTAAATAAAACAAAACGATATTCTTCCACTGGAAATGATAATAAATACGGCGTTGCTTTTACATCCACACTTTTTTGTAAGCGCTTTTTAATTTCCTCTAAATTAAAACCCTGACGCACACCTGGACGGATTTGAACTGTATTTCGCCCACATAATACTTCTGTTTTCGTTTGTGCTTCAAATGTTAAACTCGGATATGTACGTAACTTTCCACAGGATAAACATGTATCCTTTTTCTGCCTATTCACTTTAAATGCCATCTGTTGATTATTCCAAAGATCAAATGATAGCATCGTTTCACGAAGTGCCTCAAAATCTTCTACTAATATTTTCAAGGCTTCCGTTATTTGATGTGCAACTACTAATTGCACTGCTGGCTGTATAATACCGGCCGTATCACATGTCGCTCCGCTCGCCGGATGTTCCATTAAACATCGAAAACACGGCGTTTTTCCTGGCAAGATTGTATAAGTTACTCCGTAGCTTCCAACGCATCCTCCGTATATCCACGGAACGTTATACATCTGCGATATATCATTAATAAGAAGGCGCGTTTCAAAATTATCTGTCGCATCTAATATTAAATCTACACCTTTAATTAACTCTTCCATTTCTTGCACCGTTACATCAGTCACAACCGGTACAATTTCTACTTCGGAATTAATTGCCTTTAAATGTTCTGCTGCCGCTATTGCTTTCGGTTTATAATGCTTTGCATCTTCTTCTGTATATAATTGTTGCCTTTGTAAATTACTCCATTCTACATAATCACGATCCGCAATTGTTATTTTTCCAACACCTGCTCTAACAATTGCTTCTGCATTCGCTGCTCCGAGTGCACCAGCACCGATAACGAGCACGTGCTTCCCTCTTATTTTCCGTTGCCCTGCTTCCCCAACACCAGAAAATAACATTTGTCTTGAATATCGCTCTTGCATACGACATCCCCCTTTCTTATCCTCCTATATAAGACATTTCAATTTTCGGACGATTTTTCGCACTTTCTTCTGTCCGTTCATCTGAATATCGATCTTTTCTATTCTCCCATACATATTGTATAGCTTTTAATAACTCATTATCCGAAAGGTTCTCCCTCAGAAGTTTCCTTAAATCCATTCCTTCTGTTGCAAACAAGCAAGTATAAAACTTTCCATCTGCCGAAATTCTTGCTCTCGTACAAGAAGAACAAAATGACTCAGAAACAGAGGTAATAAAACCAACCTCTACATTCGTTCCAACGTATCGATACCGCTTCGCAACCTCACCAAAATAATGAGCTTCAGCTGGCTCAATTGGATACACCCCATGAATCATATCAATTAATTCTCGTTTCGTAATAACTTGATCAAAATTCCATCCATTCGTACTGCCAACATCCATAAACTCAATAAATCTAAGCGTGATTCCTTGTTCTTTAAAATACGTAGCAACCGGAAGTACTTGATGATCATTCATTCCTTTTTTCACAACCATATTTACTTTCACTTCAAGGCCTGCTTCTTTCGCTGCCATAATTCCTTTTAACACTGGCTTCGTATTCATATTCCGGCCATTAATTGCGCGGAACACATTATCATCTATCGCATCCAAACTAACATTTACTCGGTGTAACCCAGCTTCTTTTAACGCCTTCGCTTGCTTCGTTAAATGAATCGCATTTGTCGTTAATCCTATATCTACTAAACCGTCAATTTTCACGAGACGTTCGATAAGTTTTGTTAAGTCCTTACGGAGCAAGGGTTCGCCACCAGTAAGTCTAATTTTCCGTACACCGATGCTAACAAATACTTTTGCTAATCGCTCTATTTCATCAAATGTCAGTAAAAACTCATCTTTCAAAAAAGCATAATCAGGACCAAACACTTCCGCTGGCATACAATACGTACACCGTAAATTACAACGATCAATGACAGAGATGCGTAAATCTTGAAGTGGGCGTCCGAAAAAATCTTTAACCTTCTCCTGCATCGCCACTCTCCCTTTCTGCCAAATTTATACCTCTCTTCATTCTATTATAATATATTTTTGAACCGCGATGTTTTTGCTCAAGTGAATAAAGTGAAACTTTAATCAGTGGGGGTTTTGTCCATCCCCACTGATTATTAGCCCACAAATAGAGGGATAAAAAACCTTGAAACATAAAAGTTCCAAGGTTTTTTTGCTTATTAACTTAATCTAATAATAGTTAGAGTAGCTCCTGGCGTTGTCGTAGATAATGTAGCCACTGCAAGTAATCCAAATAACTGTAAACTAATAGCAGAGCCCGCAGCTAAATTACTAATAATTGTCGCATTAAATGAACCTGTAGCCACTGCCGGTGAATTTATTGTTCCTGCTAGCGGACTTCCATTTACAGTTATACGCGAACTTACAAGTAAAGCTGCCGTTATATTAATTGTGTAGGCTATATAATAATTACCTGCATTTGTAACGGTAAACACAGTATTTCCACCACTAACTGTTATTCCCGGTCCAATATTTTGATTGTTCGGTAATGGTATATTCGTACCGCCTAACAACACGGAAATAGCACTTCCTGAAGTATTATTTGCAAAGGAATACGTTGCAGTTGTACTAACTCCAGTCACCCCGGTTGCTCCTGTTGCTCCCGTTGGACCTTGGATTCCTTGTGAACCTGTTGGACCCGTGCCTCCGGTTGGACCTTGTGAACCTGTTGCCCCCGTTGGACCTTGAATTCCTTGTGAACCTGTCGCTCCTGTTGCTCCCGTTGGACCTTGGATTCCTTGTGAACCTGTCGCTCCTGTTGCTCCCGTTGGACCTTGAATTCCTTGTGGGCCTTGCGCTCCTGTTGGACCCGTGTCCCCGGTTGGGCCTTGTGGACCTTGTAAACCTTGCACACCTTGCGGACCAGTTGGACCTATTTCTCCTTGCACACCTTGTATTCCGGTTGGGCCTTGTGGACCAGTCGGACCTTGCACTCCTTGTATCCCTTGAATTCCCTGTGGGCCTTGTGCTCCGGTTACACCTGTTGCCCCTTGTATCCCTTGTGGGCCTTGACCTCCTTGGATTCCTTGAGGACCTGTTGGACCTTGGATTCCTTGCGGGCCTTGAATTCCTTGCGGCCCTTGATCTCCCGTTGCTCCCGTTATACCTTGGATCCCTTGTGGACCTTGAACACCTTGCGGACCGGTTGGGCCTATGTCTCCTTGTACTCCTTGTATTCCTTGTGGACCCTGCAGCCCCGTTGCTCCGGTCACACCCGTCGCCCCTGTTGCTCCCGTATCTCCTACTCCTCCCGTTACACCTGTCGCTCCTGTCGGACCAGGTGGTCCACCGGATGGACCTGTCACTCCCGTGGGACCTGATGGACCTGTTGGGCCAGTCGGTCCGGCTGGTCCACCTGATGGACCAGTTACACCTGTTGGACCAGTTACTCCAGTTGCTCCTGTCGGCCCTTCCCCTGTCACCCCTGTTGTACCCGTATCTCCAGTTACTCCTGTCGGCCCTTGGATTCCTTGAATTCCTTGTGGGCCTTGCACTCCTTGCGCACCTGTCGGTCCTTGAATTCCTTGGATACCTTGAACTCCCTGTGGACCCATTGGACCTGTTGGACCTATATCCCCTTGAGTACCTTGCACTCCTTGCGGGCCCTCTGGACCTGTTGCTCCTATATTCCCTTGAACACCTTGAACTCCAGTTGCTCCTTGTGCTCCGGTTGCTCCTGTTATACCTTGAACCCCTTGTATTCCCTGAATTCCTTGTGGACCTTCTGGACCTGTTACTCCTATTGGTCCTTGAATTCCTTGTATTCCTTGTGGGCCCTCTGGACCTGTTGCTCCAGCTGGTCCTGGCACTCCTTGTATTCCTTGCGGACCCTGAAGTCCTTCTGGGCCTTCTGGGCCTGTTGGTCCTATATCACCCATTGGCCCTTGAATTCCTTGGACTCCTTGTGAGCCTGTGTCCCCGGTTGGACCAGGTACCCCTTGTATTCCTTGTGGGCCTTGATCTCCGGTTGCTCCTGTTATACCTTGAGGTCCTATGGCCCCTTGTATACCTTGCGGACCTTGATCTCCGGTTGCCCCCGTTATCCCTTGAATTCCCTGAACCCCTTGGATTCCTTGTTCACCAGTTACTCCTGTCGGACCACTAATCCCCTGACCAGTCACTCCTGTTGCTCCCGTATTTCCACTCGGTCCTTGTGGGCCTTGTATCCCTTGAGCTCCTTGTATTCCTTGTGAACCTGTTGCACCCGGTACCCCTTGCACTCCTTGAATTCCTTGAGGTCCCTCTGGCCCGGTAGCTCCAATCGGCCCCTGTAATCCCTGTATCCCCTGTATTCCTTGTGCCCCAGTCGCTCCGGTCGGACCAATCGGACCTTGTAACCCTTGCACTCCTTGAGGTCCTGTCGCTCCAGTTTCTCCCTGTGGTCCCCTTAATCCTTGTGGTCCCTGCTGTCCTTCTGGTCCTGTTGCACCCATTTGTCCAGCTGGTCCTTGAATCCCTTGCACTCCTTGAGGTCCTGTTGGGCCCATCTCCCCCATCGGACCTTGAAATCCCCTTGGTCCTTGTGGGCCAGTCGGGCCTTGTGGACCGGTTGGACCAGTAATCCCAATGCCAGTAAATCCCGTTGGAACGGGAGGAAAAGTAGGTCCAATAAGATTCGGTGAAATTCTGAAATTAGAGTTTAATGAATTTTGTCTATCGCGCTCTTTCACACTTTCACCACCTACACACCATCTTTTTTACTTTAAACAAACCTCTTCTTAATATGTATTTACAAAAACAATCTCAAAGACTATTTTTATTCTAAATAATAAAAACTCCCTTAATTCCTTAAGGGAGTCCAGCAACTGAATCCATATTATCTGTATTAGGGACAGCTTGCGATATACTCGATACATTTGCACCTTGCCCCATATTTGTTCCCGTTACAGTACCAGCAGGGGTACCTCGTGTATAGGTTGTCGTCACCGAATCTCCCGGCTGTAAACAAAGCTTCGTCTCTGTTCCTATTACTGTAACAACATCAATCCAAGTACACCCCATTGAACCACTATACGATTTCGAAGCAGTAAACGAATTATCACTCAAATTATCACCCGTGAATATATTCCCAGTATTATTAACGATAATAAATTCTTTAATACGTGCAGGCATACTTACACTCTACCTTTCCTTTATGCACCTAATGTACGTGTACTCGTCGCCAATGGTGGAAGAAACACTGATGTTCTAATCACAGCTTCTGGCTGTCGTTTCCCATTTAAAAACACAGCCGCACTCGATCCTCCAGCACCAGCATATATTTTTGCCACAGCTAAAGGTGAGATATCATAACAGTCGCCGACATTAACAGCTCCTGTATTATTAATAATTTTTACTTTACGCATGTTAATTCCCATTTCCCCTCCCCCTTTTGTATACTGTATGCAAAAGAAAAAAACTTGAAACAGACTCGTTTCAAGTTTTTGCAGCTACTTATTTAGTTTCGCCTTCATATTGAAGCATACCGCCAACCATATTCACTGTTTTAAATCCTTGCTCATTTAAATAATGGCATACATTTTCACTACGCATTCCCGAACGGCAAATAAAGATATATTCATTCTCTTTCTCAAAGAAATCTACTTTATTTGGAATATCGCCCATTTTAATATGTACAGCTTCCGGAATTTTCCCTGCCGCTACTTCTTCATCTTCCCTTACATCTACTAAAAATAATGTTTCTCCATTTTCTAAACGCTCTTGCACTTCTTCTGTAGTAATTGTTTTTACTTCTGTCATATGTAGTTCCTCCTTATATACAATAAAACCTTCAGTTTCTTCTTTAAACAATCATTTCTCATCAATTTTAGCATGCGAAGGAAGGAACGCAAAGAATGGAACATTTATTTCTCAATTTCCCCGCAAAACTTATTCTTTACAAACATAACTGGCCCATTGTATCCTCAATATACTTGTTTGATGAAAGGAGCCAGTTAAAATGACACTTTTTCTTTTCATTATGGGCATCATTTTCTTAGTTTTTGCAGTTATTGCTCTTAGTATGAAAAATAATAAAAAGATAAAATCCCCTCAAGAAATGTCATTCTTATTTCTATTACTTAGTATAGCTTTCTTCGGTTTATCAGTCGCTTCATATATTTTCCGTCTGCAAATCATGTAAAAAAAGGTGCCTACTATAAATCATGCACCTTTCCACATTAATTATTTCCTACACAAAACTAGATACTTTCCGATTTAAAAACTCGTAAACTTTCTTTTCAAACAAATGAACATCTAATGCCCCAGCCATATGCCCATTTATACTTTCTATCTCATACACTTCTGCATATTTCCCCTGTTTTTGCAAAATGTCTACCATTTTATAATTATAACGAGGTGGCTGAAGTAAATCTTGTTTGCATGGAATCATGAGTACATTCGCTTCTATATTAGAAAGAGCCTCTTCTAAAGAAGAAAATCCATGCGCAATATCATGTAATAAGACTGCTTTCGCAGTGTACATCCACGAATTTGCATCTACTAAATCTATACTTTTGCATGTCACTTTATTAATCTCTTTCTCAAATGATGTTAATGCAGAAAATTCCTGATAAGGTGCCATTTCTATACTGTTCCGCGGGAATGCCATTTCATAAAAATGTTCATCAAACGCATTCATAAACATCATTCGATTTGCTAAATGAAGACCCTTCGTTGGCTGCTCTTCTCCATACTTTCCACCTTTCCAGTTTGGATCAAGCTGAATTGCTTCAATCGCATTTTGCGCTACATTTCCCGACGTTATAATTGGATTTTGTGGATTCGTAATAACTCCAATCACTCGCTCTACCATATGAGGATAGTGAACAGCCCATTGCTGCGCAATCATCCCACCTGCCGACGGTCCCATTACAGCATGTAGCCTAGCAATCCCCATATCTTTTATTAACTCATATTGCATACGTGCTACATCTAAAAATGTGAAAACTGGAAAATCCATCGCATACTCAAAACCAGTCATCGGATTTATCGATTTTGGTCCCGTTGTAATTACGTAGGGATTCTTCACCTGTACATTACAAAGGTTATCAGTGCATATAACGAAATATTTATTTGTATCAATTGCTTTTCCAGGTCCAATTAATCCATCCCACCAACCAGCTTCCTCATCATGCTCTGTATATTTTCCTGCCGCATGACTTGTTGCACTAAAATAGTGACAAACCAAAATCGCATTTGATCTTTCTCTATTTAAAGTGCCATACGTCTCATACCCCATTTGAACAGGAATTTCCCTACCATTTTCAAACACAAATTCTTTTAAAACAAACTTCTCCTTTTTTACAATTTGCACAGACTCGCCTTCTTCCCTTCATATTATAAACTCCTTACTAAAGGATTTTTTCTACGGAAAGCATTCTCCTTCTTCTTTTCATAAATAAATGAATAATATACAAAAATAGCCACAAAATAGCACTATATTACAAGATCAAAGAGGGCATACATATGATTTGGAATTGGTTACGTAAGAAAAAAAATTCAAGTACAAAAGAGACAAATGATTCGAAACAACAGTCTGATGATCAAAAGGAACATAACAAAGATAAGAATGACGAGCCAAAAAGTACGGAACAAACTGATGATTCTTCTCAAGACAAACAGCAAAACTCTAAACAAGAGGATAATTCTCAAAACAAACAACAAAGTTCTAAGCAAGATGATTCTTCTCAAAACAAACAACAAGGTTCTAAACAAGAGGACTCTTCTCAAGACAAACAGCAAAGTTCTAAGCAAGATGATTTTTCTCAAAACAAACAGCAAAGTTCTAAACAAGAGGACTCTTCTCAAAACAAACAGCAAAATTCTAAGCAAGAGGATAATTCTCAAAACAAACAGCAAAATTCTAAACAAGATGATTCTTCTCAAAACAAACAGCAAAATTCTAAACAAGATGATTCTTCTCAAAACAAACAGCAAAGTTCTAAACAAGAGGATAATTCTCAAAACAAACAGCAAAATTCTAAACAAGATGATAATTCTCAAAACAAGCAGCAAAACTCTAAGCAAGATGATTCTTCTCAAGACAAACAGCAAAATTCTAAACAAGAGGATAATTCTCAAAGCAAACAGCAAAATTCTAAGCAAGATGATAATTCTCAACAAGACAAACAGCAAAATTCTAAGCAAGATGATAATTCTCAACAAGACAAACAGCAAAACTCTAAGCAAGATGATTCTTCTCAAGACAAACAGCAAAATTCTAAGCAAGATGATACTTCTCAAAACAAACAGCAAAATTCTAAGCAAGATGATAATTCTCAAAACAAACAGCAAAGCTCAGGAAGTAACAGCATTTATGACTTTAGCAAACCAGAAAGTGACCATATTCATTCTCTACAAGATTTAATAGAGAAGATGAAACAGTCTAGTGACTTTGTTAATTACCATACATCTGACGATGACACGATGCCTTATTGGATTTCTTACTATCGCCCTTCACTTGATGGTGAGAAATTGCAAAAGTATTTAATGCCTACTCTAATGGAACGTCCTTGCGCTCCATTAGAAGAATTAAAAGAACATATTCCGATGAGTGGTATTACAATTACGAATGACTTACAAAAAATTGAGGACATGGTTTTAAAAGGCCATGCAATTATTCAATTAAATCAGCAAGATCAAAAGTGTATGCTTGCAAATATTGCAATTGATAATTATCGTGCACCAACTCCTCCATTAAATGAATCAACCGTTATCGGACCTCAAGAAGGCTTCGTAGAAGATATTGATACGAATATTAATTTAGTACGAAAACGTCTTCCTGTTTTAGATTTACACACAAAAGAGATGATTATTGGAGAGTTTTCAAAAACAAAGGTTGTCATGATGTATTTAGACAACCTTGCCGAAAAAGATAATGTAGACTTTCTAGAAGAATCACTTCGAGCTCTTGAATATGATCAAATTAACGATAGTGCTTATATACAGGAATTAATGGGTGAAAAGTCCATTTTCCCGCTCTATATAAATACAGAGCGTACTGACAGAGTTACAAAGGCACTCATTGATGGAAAAATCGCTATTTTTGTTGATGGTTCTCCAAGTGTCCTATTAACGCCTGTATCATATTTCGATTTTTTCATTTCACCAGAAGACTATAACGTTTCTTGGCTGTACGCTACATTCTCAAGAATTTTAAGATTGATCGCTGTTCTATTCTCAATTTGTGCAACTCCATTATACGTTGCAGTTTTGAATTATCATTATGAATTGGTTCCGAGTGACTTACTTGAAACATTGATTTTATCAAGGGCTCAAGTACCATTTCCCCCTTTAATAGAAGCACTTTTCTTGGAACTTGCGATTGATTTATTAAGAGAAGCTGGCGCGCGATTACCTATGAAGGTCGGACAAACGCTCGGTATTGTAGGCGGTATCGTAATCGGGCAAGCGTCCGTTCAAGCTGGTTTAACGAGTAATATTTTATTAATTATCGTTGCCTTATCAGCGTTAGCTTCCTTTATTACGCCCATTTATAAAATGGGTAACGCCGTTCGTTTACTACGTTTCCCATTTCTCGCATTTGCAGAAATAGGTGGGCTTTTCGGTATATCTCTTGGATTTATCTTTTTATTTACCCATTTGTTTAGACTTACCTCTTTACGTAAGCCGTACGCTCTCTTTTATCCAACGAGACAACAATCCTTTAAAGATTCTTGGATTCGTTTTCCATTAACAATGATTGATACTCGAGATGTTCAAGCAAGACCGCAACACGTAAAGAAAGCAACTAATGGAATTTCTACAAAACATACGTCAGATTTTGATGATTAAGAAATGAGGTGCATCGATGAGTAAAATTAAAGCAGAACACCAAATATCACCCGTCTTCGTTTTCTTTTTAATTCACGGTGCACAATTTGGTGCTGGTGTTCTCGGATTCGCTCGAATCATTGCAAAGGCAGCTGGATACGACGGCTGGATGGGAGTTTTAATTACAGGAATCGGTATCCATATTCTTATATGGATGATGTATTTCTTATTAAAAGAAACAAACGGAAATTTAATTGATTTACATCGGCAAACATTTGGGAAATGGCTAGGAAACGGCATTAGTATCATCTTTATGGCTTATTTTTTTATTGTAAGTATTTCTGTAGTTAGAACATATGTCGAAATTATTCAAGTATGGATGTTTCCTAGTGCATCCACCTGGATGCTCACATTCTTTTTATGCTTAATAAGTTATTACATTATTTCATCAGGCTTCCGCGTCATTACAGGCATTTGTGTCATTTCTGTTGGCGGGACCTTAGGATATCTTTTTCTAAGTCTTTTTATTTTGAAATTCGCACATTGGGATAATTTACTTCCGATGTTTTCACATTCTTTTACCGATATTTTGAAAGCGGCCAAACTATCTATTTATAGTATGACAGGGTTTGAAATTTTTCTTATGGTTTATCCGTTTGTTAAAGAGCCAGAGAAGTCCCATAAATTCGCACAATATGGGGCATTATTCTCTAACTGCTTATATTTGTTTAGTACTATTCTCGCTTTTACTTTCTTTAGTGAAAAACAACTACTCAAAACAATTTGGTCTCAACTTTCAATGACACAAGTTATTAAGCTTCCTTTTATAGAGCGACTTGAGTATATTGCTATTTCCGCTTATGCTCTCGTTATTGTTACGAGCTTTATTCTACCTTTATGGGCTGCTACTAGAGGAACTCATGAAATCTTTCGTGTTAAGCAACGTAGCATTTTAATCGCCTTTATGCTTATCACCTTAGTTGTTTCACAACTTTTAACGAACAGGCATGATATTAATGATTTTATTAGCAATACATCTAAAGTTAGTTTTGGGCTTATATATGTATACATCCCAATTCTATTTATTATTGTGTGGGTGAAAAGAAAATGGAAAAAACCAAAAGAAAATTAATACTTCTTATTTGCATCAGTATCTTCAGTCTAACTGGTTGCTTACAAAAAAATATTATTGATGATGTTCAACTCATTCAAGGAACTGTCTTCGATACAGCAAAAGATAATAAAGTAAAAGTTACATTTGTTTGTCCTATACAAAAAAAGGGCAATAAAGTTCAAGTTTATGAGGGAACAGGAAACGCAGTAAAACAAGTAAAGGCAGATACATCTTTAGAATCTTCGCAACCGTTCGCAAGCGGTCAAATGCGTGTTGCCTTATTCACAACAAAGGTTGCTAAAAAAGGATTATCCACCTCCTTTGACACATTAATTCGTGATGTGAATATTGGTAATTCACTGTATGTGGGACTATTAGAAGGAAGTGGTACTGAACTATTTAAAGGAAAATACAGTACATCTTATAATGTTGCAATTTATATAAAAAAAATGTTAGAACATAATATGGAAACCGGCCCTTTACCAACTGACAATTTATATTTAGGTGCTTTTCGGTACTACCGTGAAGGACAAGATTCTTATATGCCTATCCTGAAAAAACATGGAGATAAAATAAAAATTACTGGTATCGGTCTCTTAAAAAAGGATAAGTTAGTTGGAACAATCAAGTACCAAGATATGTTTGTTTTCAAAGGACTACTAGAAAAGCACCGCTTAGACTCACATGAATTTAAAACCAATCCTGGCTATGCAATGATTAATAATATCCGTTCCGTCCCTACCTACGAAGTAAACATAAAAAACGGAAAACCTTCTTTCTATATTCATGTGAAAATGGAAGCTCGTATTCAGGAGCTCTCTAGAAAATTTAATTTAGAAAACAAAAAAAATACAACAAAAATAGCTAAGTCAGTCGAAAAGCAATTAGACGTGAAAGCTACAAAACTTATTAAACAATTTAAATCTCTAAATGTTGATCCTCTTGGACTGGGGGCAAAATATAGACAACATTATCGCTCATTCAAATTAGAAGAGTGGCGAAGAATGTATAAAGATGTTCCAATTCAAGTGAAATATACTGTCAACATTACAAATTCTGGTGTAATTGAATGATAATGATTGAACTCCTCTCTCCAGCATGATACAACGGAAAGAGGAGTTTTTATTTTTAAATAGAGAAAAGGGATATTTACGGGGGAGCTTATGTCTAAAAAATTAGTAAAACCTATTTTAAATGGTATTTTATTTCTCGGCGTCTTTTTATTTGCTCATACATACTTAAAAAATGTTTCTTTCACACGTTATTTACTTGTAGTTATACCAATGCTACTCATCGGAATGTTTGGCATCGATCTTATTTTATCCGTTTTAATTAAGAAAGAAGAATAACGAGCGAACATCTTATTTCTCATAAGATGTTCTTTTTATTTAATAACTACCTTATGTTACAATAAAATTCGGCATAACGTAAGAAAGGATGAAACAACATGACAAACGAAAAAGGTTTAGATAAAGGATACGAACTTGTTGCAAAAATGCATGAAGAATTCGGACATCCTGTGACAAGTACTCCAACAAAACTAACAGAAGAGCGTGCAAAAATTCGTGCTAGCTTTATGCAAGAAGAGCTAGAAGAATTTCTAGAAGCAACAACTGTTGAAGATCAATATGATGCACTTATTGACCTTATTTACTTTGCATTCGGAACGTTTGCAGAAATGGGCGTACGTCCAGATAAAGGATTCGAAATTGTAAACAATGCTAACATGGCAAAACTATTCCCTGATGGGAAACCTCGATTCCGTGAAGGCGACGGCAAAATTCTAAAACCAGAAGGCTGGGAAGCACCAGAACCACAACTTCGTGCGGAAATTGAACGTCAGCGCCAAGAGGCATTAGCAAAAGCAGGAAAATAATAAAGAATCAGCTGCTAGGAATATTCTTAGCAGTTTTTTTGTACTATCATTCACAGGTCATGAACTTCGTATTTTACTAATGAATCAATACCGCATTTCGAACTGCAAATATATTTTTCCTCAAAATAAAAAATCCCCTTGTGCACAAGAGAATTTTTCATGTAATTCATTAATGTCCCACATGTCCAGCATGACCCGCTGCTCCAGCTGTAATTCCAGCTGTTCCCGCTGCAGTTCCAGCTCCTCCACCGTACCAAATTTGTTGTTGCCCTTGGTGATGTTGCTGCCCTTGGTGGTGATGTTGCCCTTGGTGGTGATGTTGCCCTTGGTGGTGATGTTGCCCTTGATGGTGATGTTGCCCTTGGTGGTGATGTTGCCCTTGGTGGTGATGTTGCCCTTGATGATGGTGTTGCCCTTGATGATGGTGTTGTCCTTGGTGATGGTGTTGTCCTTGGTGATGGTGTTGTCCTTGGTGTGTTTGAAAAAGAACAGCCTGCGGATGAATTTGGTGATGACCGTGGTGCTGATGATGTACTTGTTGTTGATGGTGGTGGCTGTGGTGCTGATGATGTACTTGCTGTTGATGGTGGTGGCCGTGGTGCTGATGATGGCCATGGTGCTGATGGTGGCCGTGGTGCTGATGATGGCCATGGTGCTGATGGTGACCATGGTGCTGATGATGACCGTGGTGTTCATGATGACCGTGAACACCTTGTGGGAAACCACCGACTCCACCAGCTACAACACCGACGCCAGGTACAGGAAATCCTGTTTGTACGCCTCCCACGAAGGATGGAAATGTAGTTGGCATACCTACAGGTACTCCTCCTTGTGCTCCTCCCACGAAAGATGGAAATGTAGTTGGCATACCTACAGGCACTCCTCCTTGTGCTCCTCCTACTAATGTTGGAATTCCTGTTTGTGCTCCAGCTACTGATGTTGGAAATCCTCCTTGTGTTCCCCCCATCCAACTTGGGATTCCACCATACCCGTGTTGCCCATCTCCTCCCATGAACATCATTTGTCCATAACCATCCGATCCACCTCCGGAGAAGCCATGTGGTGCATTATTGTCTATCCCTTTCATTCCTTTCACCTCTTCTTCTCAATTTAGCCTACCTTGTTTATCATATTTTCTATAGAAGAATAGGTGTTTGTCTATATGGGAATTCCGCACCTTTTTCTTCGCTCTTCATTCGTGATAGGATTAATTGACTGATTATTCTTTCCTTATAAAAAAGGGGGCATTTCCATTGGAGAACGTAGCAAAAGCTTCAATCGACGATTTAGATTCAATCGTACATATAGATATAGATGTGATCGGAGACGATAGTAGACGAAATTATATTAAACACGCTATTGATGAAGGAAAATGCATAATTGCAAAAGAGGACAATTCTATTTCCGGTTTTCTAACATACGATACGAATTTCTTTGGTTGTACTTTCCTCTCATTAATAATTGTTTCGCCAACTAAAAGAAGACAAGGTCATGCAAGCTCATTAATCTCATATATGTTAAGTAATTCTCCTACTCAAAAAATATTTTCTTCAACGAACGAATCGAATGCAAATATGCAAAAAGTTTTTAAAGCGAATGGATTTATGCATAGTGGAATGATTGAAAACTTAGATGAAGGTGATCCAGAACTTATTTTCTATATAAAAAAGCTCAGAGCATAAACGCCCTGAGCTTTTATTAATAATTAATTAGTTTGCAACAACGTTAACAAGTTTTCCAGGAACAACAATTACTTTACGAACTGTTTTCCCTTCAATTTGTTCTTTGATTTCCTCAAGTGCAAGTTGTTCCATTTCTTCTTTTGATGCGTCTTTACTCATTGTTAATTTTGCGCGAACTTTTCCCATAATTTGAACAACGATTTCAACTTCATCTTCTACAAGTTTAGACTCATCAAATGTTGGCCAGCTTGCATATGTGATTGTTTCATTGTATCCAAGCTTGCTCCATAGTTCTTCCCCGATGTGAGGTGCAACTGGTGCAATCATTTTTACGAAACCTTCTACATATTCTTTCGGAAGTGTTTCAGCTTTGTATGCATCGTTGATGAATACCATCATTTGAGAAATCGCTGTGTTGAAGCGAAGCTCTGCATAGTCTTCTGTTACTTTCTTCACTGTTTGGTGGTAAGCTTTTTCAAGATCTTTGTTTGGTGCATCAGTGATTTTCTCACTTAATTCACCGTTATCTTGAATGAATAGGCGCCATACGCGGTCTAGGAAACGACGAGCTCCGTCAAGACCATTTTCAGACCAAGCGATTGAAGCATCTAATGGTCCCATGAACATTTCGTATAGACGAAGTGTATCTGCACCATGGCTTGCTACGATATCATCAGGATTTACAACGTTACCTTTTGATTTACTCATTTTCTCGTTGTTTTCACCTAAGATCATACCTTGGTTGAATAATTGTTGGAACGGTTCTTTCGTTGGAACTACACCGATATCATATAATACTTTATGCCAGAAACGAGCATATAGTAAGTGAAGTACAGCGTGCTCTGCTCCACCGATATAAATATCAACTGGAAGCCATTGTTTTGCTTTTTCAGGGTCTACAAGTGCTTCGCTGTTGTTTGGATCGATGTAGCGTAGGTAGTACCAGCAGCTACCAGCCCATTGTGGCATTGTATTTGTTTCACGACGACCTTTTTTACCAGTTTCAGGATCAACAACATTTACCCACTCTTCAATGTTTGCAAGTGGTGACTCACCTGTACCTGAAGGACGAATGTTCTCTGTTTTCGGAAGAACTAATGGTAATTCTTCTTCTTTCACAGCTGTCATTGTACCATCTTCCCAATGGATTACTGGAATTGGCTCACCCCAGTAACGTTGACGACTAAATAACCAGTCACGTAGACGGTACGTTACTTTTTGATTTCCTGCGCTTGTTACTTCAAGCCACTCAATCATTTTTACAATTGCTTCTTCTTTATTTAAACCATCAAGGAATGCTGAGTTTACGTGCGCACCATCACCTGTATATGCTTCTTTCGAAATGTCTCCGCCTTTTACAACTTCCTTCATTGGAACATTGAACGTTGATGCGAATTCATAGTCACGCTCATCGTGAGCTGGAACTGCCATTACAGCACCTGTTCCGTAAGTTGCAAGAACATAATCAGCGATCCAGATTGGTAATTTCTCACCGTTTACTGGGTTAACTGCGTAAGCACCAGTAAATACACCAGTTTTTTCTTTCGCAAGTTCTGTACGCTCTAAATCGCTCTTCATTTTAACAGAGTTAATGTAAGCTTCTACAGCTTCTTTTTGTTCTGGTATTGTAATGTTAGCAACAAGTGCATGCTCTGGAGCCAGTACACAGTAGCTTGCTCCAAATAGTGTATCAGGACGCGTTGTGAAAACTGTGAACTTCTCATCTGTACCGTCGATGTTGAAGTGTACTTCTGCACCTTCAGAACGACCGATCCAGTTACGTTGCATGTCTTTTAAGCTTTCTGGCCAATTAAGCTCATCTAGATCTTCTAATAGACGATCTCCGTAAGCTGTAATTTTTAACATCCACTGTCTCATCGGACGACGCTCAACTGGATGTCCACCGCGCTCACTCTTACCGTCAATGATTTCTTCGTTTGCAAGTACTGTACCAAGTGCTGGGCACCAGTTTACAGGTACTTCATCAACGTAAGCTAAACCTTTTTCAAATAGTTTTAGGAAGATCCATTGTGTCCACTTGTAGTAGGTTGGATCTGTTGTATTTACTTCACGATCCCAATCGTAAGAGAAGCCTAATGCTTTAATTTGATTACGGAACGTATTAATATTAAGCTCTGTAAATTCAGCCGGGCTGTTCCCAGTATCAAGTGCATATTGCTCTGCTGGAAGACCGAATGCATCCCATCCCATTGGATGAAGAACGTTATATCCTTGCATACGCTTCATACGAGATAAAATATCTGTCGCTGTATAACCTTCTGGATGACCTACGTGTAAGCCTGCACCTGATGGATATGGGAACATATCTAGTGCATAAAATTTTGGTTTTTCTGTTTCATCTGGCGTACGGAATGTTTTATTCTCTTCCCAATGCCCTTGCCACTTCTTCTCAATTTCTTGATGATTAAAGCTCATGAGATACCCTCCTTGAAATTCTATTTATTTTCACCGCCCAAAATACAAAAAACCTCTCATCCCTAGAAAGGGACGAGAGGTTATAGATTCCCGCGGTACCACCCTAAATTAATGTAATAAATACATTCGCTTAGATCCGTAACGTGGATTAACGGCAATTGCTACTAATGATTTCACAACTGCAACTCAAAGGCGAGTTCATAACGAAACGTGGATTGACTTGCACCGACCGTCAACTCTCTAAACCAGCTTCTATTACTACTACTCCTTCTCACTGTTATTACAAATATGAGTTAATGTGAACTACCCACCACTTAGTATCTCTTAAGAGCTTACTTGAAGCGAGGGCTTCTCGGTTAATCGTTACTCTTGCTAACTAACGAATTCGTCTTAGGACAGCCGAGCTAACTCCCTTGTTCCAAAGGATATTTTATTAATATTTATTTAAATATATTCTAAAACATGTTGCATGTTCCGTCAAACTAAACTGCAATTTTTTCTTCAACTGTTTCTTCTACTTTTACTCGTCTATCATAAATACTCGTTGCTATAAGCGCTACTACAAGCATTACCATGATCGCAATAAACAATACTTCCATATTGTATAAGTCAACAATCGCTCCGCCAACGACCGGTCCGAACATTTTCCCTACAGTCGCTGCGCTATTTACAACACCTTGATAAAATCCTAGCTTATCTTTCGGTGCAAGTATATTTGCGATGGTCGGAACTGCCGGCCATACGAATAATTCACCAATTGTTAATGTCACCATCGCAATGAGAAACATCGTAAATTGCTGCGCTTGGCTTAAAACAATAAACGACGCCGCAAAAATGACGATTCCAATCATAATTTGTTGTTTTAAAGAACGCTTCAGCCAGCGAATTAACATACTAACAAGTGGCTGCGCACAAACAATCATCGCTCCGTTTATCGTCCATAATAAACTATAATGGCGGAGGCTAATATCTAATTCTCGCATATGAGTCGCAATTGCCCCTTGCCACTGTACGTATGTAACCCAGCATAAAGCATATGCTACACATACGATTAGAAGCGCTTTGAAGCCAGGTGTAAGTGACCAACCTTTTTTCGTTTCGGCTTCTTTTTGTACCTCTTGCTCTTTTTTTGCTTCCATACCACGAAATCCAATAAACGCAATTAAGAAGAAAATAAAATATAAAATAAAGTTCGCTAAGAAAATATAATCAAAACGATAAGACGCAACTAATCCACCGCACGCTGTTCCAATCGCAATCCCAACGTTTTGTCCAACATACATTGCATTGAACGCTCGTCTCCCGCCTTCTGGCCAAACCGTACCGACCATCGCATACATCGATGGAAACACCATTCCAGAACCGAATCCGATTAATGCTAGCCACACAACATATAATGGCCAACCATGGAAAAATACAAGACCTAAAATCGATACAAGTGTAATGACAATCCCTACTAAAATTGATTTATAACCGCCCCATTTATCAAATAAAACACCGCCGAGCAAGTTTCCGATTACACCAGTAAGCGAGTTGATCATTAATACCATTCCGGCTACTGATAAAGATTTCCCTAAACTATCATGTAAGTAAATTGTATTAAAAGGCCATAAAAAAGAAGCACCCGTGACATTAATAATCATCCCAGCTACTAATAGCCATACTTTCCTTGGCATAGTCTCCCCTCCTATTCTCTTTTTTTCGTTCATATATATAACAGTAAAATTGTAGTCGTTTTTAAATAGGAAGGCAACTGATTAATAGTTGATGAAATTCAGATAATAGCACAAAGACGATTAGAATGTATTCTAATCGTCTTTGTAAAATATTAATCTATAACTAGTGGAATCGTTCCCTCGCGAAAGGTTATCCAACTTCCTTTTTACGTTTTGCACTTTCTTTAGCACTCCATTTAAATATTTTGTCTAGTAGAGAGTATATTCTCCCAGACTCCTTCGTTAATAATGGCCCTAGCGACGCCAATATTAAAACATATAAAGCTGAGAATGGTTTAATCGTTGCCATTAAGCCACCCGCTATTCCGAGATTCGCGACAATAATGGAGAATTCCCCACGTGATATAAGTGTTAAACCGATATTCGTAGAAGCCTTATGCGATAACCTGGCTTTACGCCCTGCAATCATTCCAGCTGTAAAATTACCGATGAGAGTAATGAAAACTGCTCCTAATGCCAACCATACTGCTCCTCCAAGCGAAAACGGATCTATACTTAAACCGAAGCTGAAGAAAAATATAGCTCCAAAGAAATCACGAAACGGGACGACGAGATGCTCGATCCGGTCACTATGCTCTGTTTCTGAAAAGACGAGTCCTAACAATAAAGCCCCAATCGCTTCCGCAACATGAATTGTTTCTGAAAATCCTGCTACAAAGAATAAAATAGCGAATATTACGATAATAAAAATTTCGTTTGACGAAATATCTAATACTTTATTTAGGAACGGCGTAGCTTTTCTAGCGATTACAAAGAATAGGAGCATATACCCTACTGCGATTAACACCGATGTAAGAGCACCTACAAATGATGTTGCACCTCCGAGTACTAATCCTGAAACAACTGATAAATATACAGCTAAAAAGATATCATCAAACATAATGATTCCTAAAATTAGCTCTGTCTCTTTATTACCAGATCTTCTTAAATCAACGATTACTTTCGCTACAATTGCACTCGATGAGATTGTAATAATTCCAGCAATAATTAATGTTTCTAGTAAGGGGAAGCCCATTATATATCCATAAAGTAAACCTAATATGAAATTAAGCGATATATGAACACTACCCCCAAAAGCAATCGACTTTCCTGATTTAATTAATTTTTTTATTGAGAATTCTAAGCCTAAATAGAATAGGAGGAATATGACGCCTACACGGCCGAGGAAGGAAATAACTTCTCCGCTTTCAATAAACCTTAAATCGATAAGTCCTAAATCTGGGGCATGAGGCCCCACTAACATACCGAGTATAATGAGAAACGGAATAATCGAGAACTTTAACTTCGCAGCGAGGATAGCTGCAAAAGCTACTAATACTAACGCAGTTCCAACTTCAAAAATTAAAGTATCCATCGATTAGGAATCACCTCCTGCTGAAAGCAATTCATTAATAATTCTTTTCACTTCATGTCTTTCACCCGACAATACGAGCATATCGCCAGCTTCAATAATAGAGTCTGGACCTGGATTAAAGAATTTCTTCATATTCTTTTTCAAAATAGCAATAATCGTTACGTTATACGTTTTTCTGACATGTAAGCTACCAATTGTTTGTTGTACTACTGGTGCATTATTCTCCACCTTAAACCATTCAATTGATAATCCTTCAAAAGCCATCTCAATTGTGTCTAGCGCTTGCGGCCTATATACCATTCCGCCTAATATAGCCGCAATTTGTCTCGCTTCAGAATCACGAAGAGAAATGCTTGAAATACTCTCATCGTGATCCGCATCAAAATGATACATTTCTCTTCGGCCATCATCATGAATAACGATAACCATTTTTTCATTACCTTTTGTGATTACTTCAAACTTACAACCAATACCCGGTAGTTCACTCTCTCTAATATTCATATTTTCCGCCTCCTAAAGTTTTTAGTTACGGCTTTTACAAATCTACATCAATCTCTGTTTTAAACTTCTCATCTTTTGAGATTCCTAAATACTTGAGCGTCTCTGATGGAGTTGCGTGATGAAAATGCTTTTGCAATAGCGCAATCGCTATTCCTCTTTTGTACGCATGAAATCCAAATGTTTTTCGCATTGAATTCGTTCCAATCTTTCCAACAATCCCAACCGCTTCAGCTGCGCTATGGATAACACGATATGCTTGTTGGCGTGAGATTGAATTTGTCGTTTTATTAGATTGAAATACGTAGTTTTCTCTTTGAGCATCAATAGATTTTACATACTCTAAAAGGGCTTCTTTTACTTTTGTATTTAAATAAATATCTTGTTTAAATTTTTCATCTTTCACAGGAAGAGAATAAAACTCTTTAACAGTCTTATCTTCATTTAATACCTCTTCAAATTTCATACTAAGTAGCTCAGTAATCTTTAATCCAGTGTTAATTCCAATAACAAATAAAAGATAATCTCGCTGCGAGTGCTCTTTTAAATACTTTTTCATAGCCTCAATTTGGTTTATATCTTTTAATGCCTCTACAACTTCCATACATGTATCTCCTCATCTTATGAACGGTAATTTTCTCATTATCCTGTCCATTTTACCTTATCATGCTATGAGATTTCCATGTATTATCCATTATTTTCACAATATACGACTTAGGTCTGACAATTTTTCATTTGGAAAGTTATGATTGTACAAATACGGTGTGGGTAGAAAAATAGGGGATACAAGTTCAGCTTCTTTCTATAGATCGAATTCCTCCTTTCTTTTTCCAGTTGCTGATACTCACATATTATGTTACTTATTTACATTATATTATATATTTCAGTAACATTAAAGTGTTTTTTCTGAAAATATAAAAAACCGAGCAGTTTCGCTCGGTTTTTCATTAATCTTCTTTCGGAAGAACAATCCCTTTATACAATTGAACTGTAATGAAGTAATAAATCGCATAAATTACTACGAAAATTACGATTGGAACCCAAATGCGGAAGTACGGATCGACTAAAATAAATCCGAAAATATTCATACCAACTAATACGTGAGCAATACCCACAATTGCCGGGAATAAGAATACTAAGAATAACTCTTTATAAATTGATTTCGTTAATAATTCACGGCGCACACCGATTTTACGAAGCATTTGATAACGCGTAATATCTTTTGATGCACCAGAAAGAATTTTAAACATTAAACAACTTGCCATCATTGCTAAGAACGCAATTCCAAGGAAGAATCCCATAAATACTGTTCCACTCGCAATGCCGTAGAATCCATTGTAAGATTGATATTTACTATCTAATCTTTCAGCTTTTACATTTTTATATTTAACTAGCTGCAACTCGTCAAGTTTTTTCCATTCTTTTGTGTATGCTACAAAATCGTCTATTTTTCCAGTAACTACGATTCCTTCTTTACCATTTACAGTATCGTACATTTTCTGATCTACAATTTTAATTGCATGATCTTCATATAGATAAAATGGCTGAATTGTTCTGAAAGCCTCGTTCCATTCTTCTGGAAGTTCTTTAGCACTCGCATCTTTTTCATTCATTTCTCTAGAAACTGCACCTACTGGCAGTTCCTCTGAAACTTTCTTTATTTTTCCTAAATCCTTCATACTTTCCATCTGTTTTGTATCTTGTACGAAAGGAGGATTTTTCTCTAAATCTTCTTTTACATAATAAACGTATTTATTATCAACTTTGTAACGATATTCATTTTTCTCTTTAAATGTAATACCATCTAAAATTTTCTTTTCTTCAGCTGTTGGGTTATGAATAACTGAATCATATATTACTAAACCATCAACCATTTTTATAACGTTATTTTTAAACGCCATACCACCTGAAATTGCACCTGCTCCAAGAGCAACTAACATCGCTACCGTTGCAAGTACTTTCGTTAAGCTATTAATACGGAAATTTAATTGTGCAAACGTAAAAGCATTAAGTCCTTTTTCACTACGTTTTTTATTGCTCTTTAACTTTTTAATAATAACTGGGAGAAGTGATCCAAATAGCATGTAAGTACCAGCTGTTGTTGTAATTAATGCAATAAGGATTCCCATTTCTCTTAGTTTTTCCATGTAAATCATTGATGCATAGCCAATTCCTAATAAAATAACAGCAAGGATTGCAACGACACCTGTCATTTTTCCTTTTACCGCAACACGTTCTGTTTGTGCATCTGCATGTACAAGTTGCAGTACTGAAATACGTGATAACTTAATACTGTTCATAATTGCTGATAATACAAATAATGCAAAGAAGAAAATGCAAGTAACAGTCATAGATGGTAGATAAAATGCCTTATAGCCTTCACCAGCAAATTCTAATTGTTTCATTAATAACTGTCCGATACCTTCTGCAAGTCCTACACCAACTGTAAGTCCAATCGCAAGAGACGCAGCTCCTAATACAATCGTTTCAATAAACATAAGTAATGTAACTTTATGCTTTTTTGCACCTAACATCATGTACATACCAAACTCTTTTTGACGAAGAGATAATAAGAAAGAGTTTGCATATAAAATGTAGAAGAACGTTATAATTGCTAATAAAAATGAACCTGCTTGGAATACGAAACCAATAGACTTAATAACAGAATTGGATTCGATAAACGCTTTATTCAGCGCTAACGTTTGGAACATATAAAAAATTGAAATCGACATGACAAGACCAACAAGTAAAACAATATAATCTTTCAGCTTACTCTTTAGCCCTGACATGGAAAGTTTAAATAACATGCCCTAGACCTCCCTTCCTACGCTTTTTGTGTGCCTAAGTCCGCAAGCACATCTAAAATTTCTTTATAAAATTCTTCACGCGTACCACCGCGGTGAATTTCTTTATATAGCTCACCATCTTGAATGAATAAAATACGCTGACAGTAACTTGCACTATATGGATCATGCGTAACCATCATAATAGATACGCCTTGTTCTTCATTTAAGTTTGTCATCGCATCAAGTAAACTTGCTGCATTTTTCGAATCAAGAGCTCCTGTTGGCTCGTCTCCTAAAATAATTGCCGGTTCATGCACTAGTGCACGTGCTGCTGCTGAACGTTGTTTCTGTCCACCGGATACTTCAGTTGGATACTTTTGAAGAATTTCTGTAATCCCTAACATATCCGCTACTTTCTCTACTTTCGGTCCAATATTACGTGATGAAACACCTTGAAGTGAAAGTGGAAGTGCAATGTTCTCATAAATAGATAAGTTCTCTAATAAGTTGAAGTCTTGGAAAATGAATCCTAACTTTTGCGAACGGAAATCAGAAAGCTCACCTTGCTTCATTTTCGTAATGTCCGTACCCGCAATTTCAACAACGCCACCCGTTGCTTTATCAAGCGTTGAAATTACATTTAATAATGTCGTTTTACCAGAACCAGATGGTCCCATAATACCAACAAATTCACCCTCTTGAATTGAGAATGATACACCTTTTAACGCGTGTGATTGGTTCTCACCTTTTTTACCGTACACTTTTTGAACGTTTTTCACGTCTACAACTGGTTTCGTCATATATATCCTCCTACGCTTGTTTTTCCATTACCTATTTTGCGCCTTTTGGAGGTGAACTGCTATTTATTAACATTACAATTACCTTACACTTTTGTAATAAAATAAAACCAGGTCGTATTTCGACCTGGTTTACTCTGATTGCTTCGATCTTTGAGGTTGTCCTTTTTTACTGTTACGCTGTTTCACTTGAACAACTGGATCAAGTTCATTTGAAAATTCAGCGTTATGTCCATTTTGCGTTTTTTGCTCTGGATTATTTTGATCTGAACGTTTCGCCATTACATTCACTCCTTATTAGTGCGGTGTAATAATCATTTGATGTTGCAATTGGCGAATTGCCATACGTGCTCTATTTAATTGCTCACGTTGCTCATCATTCGCATGTTGCTGCATAGTTTGTAAGTCGTTATATGCTTGTTCTAATTGTAACTGAGCATCCGAATACTCCATCGTATTGTAATGCTCTTGTCTCATGCCTTGGTCTAATTGTTCTTTCGCATATTCCACCGCTTGTTCTGCCTGTGTAATATACTCTTCAAGTGATTGACGCTCTGCCATAATTGTCCCTCCTTGCTTCAATTCCCCTTTAGTGTGTCCCTTCCATATGAACCTTATGAGTATGTTATAATGGATTTTGTTTCATTTTGACTCGTCTTAGGAGGGAAAATAATGAAGGTTCAAAACCCTTTTCCATATACAAATGACAATAAACGTTATCATACATGGAATTACCACTTACGAAATGAATTTGGTGAAAAAATCTTTAAAGTTTCATTAGATGCTGGCTTCGATTGCCCGAACCGTGACGGTACAGTTGCTTACGGTGGTTGCACGTTTTGTAGTGCTGCCGGATCTGGTGACTTCGCTGGCGATCGCCGCGATGATGTTATAACGCAATATCATGAAATGAAAGAAAAAATGCACTCAAAGTGGAAAGACGGAAAATGTATCGCTTATTTTCAGGCTTACACAAATACACATGCACCACTTGAAGTGTTAAAAGAAAAATTCGAACCGCTTCTAGCAGAAAAAGACGTTGTCGGTCTTTCTATCGCAACTCGTCCAGATTGTTTACCAGACGATGTCGTTGAATATTTAGCGGACTTAAATAAACGTACGTACCTTTGGGTTGAACTCGGACTACAAACTGTTCATGAACGTACTGCAAATCTTATTAACCGTGCTCACGATTATCCATCTTATGTGGAAGGCGTAAATAAATTACGCAAACATGGCATTAGAGTTTGCTCTCATATTATTAACGGTCTTCCACTTGAAGATTACGACATGATGATGGAAACAACTCGTGAAGTAGCGAAGCTTGACGTACAAGGAATTAAAATTCATTTACTTCATTTATTAAAAGGAACGCCAATGGTGAAGCAATATGAAAAAGGACAACTCGAGTTCCTTTCTCTTGAAGATTACGTAAGTCTCGTTGTTGACCAACTTGAAATTATTCCAGAAGATGTAATTGTGCACCGCATCACAGGTGACGGTCCGCCTGATTTAATGATTGGTCCAATGTGGAGCTTAAATAAATGGGAAGTATTAAATTCCATCGATGCAGAATTTGTACGCCGCGGAAGCTGGCAAGGAAAATATGCAAATGAGGAGAAACAAAAATGAAATTAGAACGTGTATTACCGTTTGCTCGCTCGCTGCTGCAAACAGCAGTAAAAGAAGGCGATTACGCTGTAGATACAACACTTGGCAATGGACATGACACTTGCTTCCTAGCTGAAATCATTGGGGATAACGGCAAAGTATTTGGATTTGATATTCAAAAAGAAGCAATCGAAAGTTCTACAATCCGCCTGAAAGAAAAAGAACTTTTCGAACGTACTGTTTTAGTTCACGACAGTCACGAAACACTCTTATCCGTATTACCAGAAGATGCAAAAGGAAAAGTAACAGGCGCAATTTTCAACTTAGGTTACCTTCCAGGCGGTGACAAGCATATCGTCACAAAACCGAACTCAACAATCTCGGCGATCGAGCAATTATTAGAAGTAATGGCACCTGAAGGTATCATCGTCCTTGTCATTTACCACGGACATCCAGAAGGACAAGTAGAACGCGACGCTGTACTTAAATTTGCAGAAGAACTAGATCAAAAAGAAGCTCACGTTTTGCGATACGGCTTCATTAACCAGCAAAATAACCCGCCATTTATTGTGGCGATTGAGAAGCGATAAAGTGAAAATTTAATCAGTGAGGTTTACTGTCCGGCAAATAGCAGGATAATTATATCAACGATTTTTCAGATATATCGATCATTCGACAAAACATAACAAAAAAAGACGTGCATTCATTGCACGTCTTTTTCTTATTCTCCTATATAATGGATGTATACAATATTTGAAGAAAGAAGGATAGAACTTTGCTAGTAGAACTAAGGGGAATTCAAAAGAAGTATGGCAAATCACTTATACTAGACAACATCGATTTATCCATTCCAGAAGGAGAAGCACTCGCTATTATTGGTGGGAACGGGACTGGAAAAAGTACTTTACTCAAAATAATTGCAGGCTTTATTCCACCTACGGCAGGGACACTTCAAAGAAAAGAACATATACAAATCAGTTATGTCCCTGAACATTTTCCTGAAGGAATTCGTTTTACATTAGAGGATTATTTATATCATCTCGGCCACATTCACGGTTTATCAACAAAATATTTAAGAAATAAAATTCCGATGCTCCTTGAATCTTTTCATCTACATCATGCAAAGCATTACGTTGTACGAAACTTTTCAAAAGGTATGAAACAAAAAACAGGCATTATGCAAGCATTACTTACGGACGTCCATTTATTAATTCTAGATGAACCTCTTTCTGGACTCGACCCTAACTCTCAGCAAGAATTAGAGCATATTTTACTCTCATTAAAACAACAAGGCATATCTATACTCTTCACATGTCACGAAAAACAACTACTAGAAAACTTCGCCGATAGAATTGTGACATTAGCAAATCATACAATTGCGGAAGATACCTCTGTGCAAAAATCAACAGAACAGGTCTATATTGAGGCAATTGTTCACGAAACATTTTCAGCTATAGAACTACAAAAGCAATCAGGATTTATACAAGTTACACACAATTCAAATCAAAACCTCATTCAATTACAAATCGAAAAGGAATATGCAAACGAAATGCTTCAGTTTTTATTACATAAAAAAGCATCTATCACACTGCTACAGCCTAATTTTTAAATCGAAAGAAGGTTTATTATGTTTGCGCTTATTCGTTACCATTTTCTCGACTACACGAAATCGTATAAGTACATTCCTCCTATTGCGATGTACTGCATAAGCTTACTTTTTGTATATACATATAAACCAACTCCCATTGTACCAACATACTTAGAAACAGCACTCGCACTTTATTTATTATCTGCCTGGATTACAGTCACAATTTTTCATACTGAAGATCCTGTACAAGAACAAATCACTATTTCACATACAAATAATATTTCGGCATTATACGTTGGTAAATATATTACGGCTCTTCTTATTTGTACTGTTTTATCTTTTATATCCGTAATCTATCCAATTATTTTGCAAATGTTTAATGAAAAAATGACAGCTTCTTTATTTCTAGTCGGATTTCTCGCTCACATGTCTTTATCTATACTAGGAATTTCAATCGCAACATTATTTACTAGAAATATTATTCAAAAAGCAAGCACCGCTTGGCTTAGTCTTACATTTATATTACTTATGACGATTGCCTCAATCCGGTTAAAAAAAGAGTTACTATGGTTTTTACCACCTGTCGAAAGCTTTATAATGCTTGGACAATACAAATATAATATACTTACTCATACTCTATGGCTTACAGCTTGGGCTATCGTATATTCATTTTTATTACTTACTTTATTTCTTTTTCTCGTTCGCAGAAAACGTTTTTGATTACATATTAAAGGGGACTAAACAATGATTGGAATACTAGCAGGAATGGGTCCAAAATCAACCGGACCATTCGTCGATACAGTTGTAGCAGAGTGCCAAACAATTTATGGAGCAAAGCATGATATGGACTTTCCTCATATGATGATTTATTCGTGCCCAACACCGTTTTATATGGATCGCCCTATTGATCATGCGGCGATGAAAAAAGCGATTATTGAAGGAGCGCAAAAACTTGAAAGTACTGGTGTAGATTTCATCGCAATGCCATGTAATACAGCGCATCTTTATTTCGAGGAATTACAGCGTTCTATTACCATTCCTATTTTGAATATAGTCGATGAGACGTTAAAAGCAATTCCTGAAAATACAAAAAGAGTCGCTCTTCTTGCAACAGAAGCGACTGTTCAAGCAAGTATTTACCAAGATGGAATTACAAAACGTGATATAGAGTACATTCATAATGAACAATGGCAAGAAATGATTAATCAAATTATTACTTGTATTAAAGGCGGAGAAATTGAGGAAGCTCGTAAATTATGGAGTCTGCTCGTTTTACAGTTAAAAGACGAAGTAGATACCGCTATTATCGCATGTACCGATTTGAATGTGGTGGTGAGTGAGGACTTTGTTGATTCCGCTCAATGTCTTGCGAAAGCAGTTGTTAGGATCTATGCATCAAATATAAAAAAGTCTTCATAAACATAGAACACATCCTTTTTAAAATGTGTTTTATGTTTGATAAAAATAACCAAAACTTTTAACTTTTTTCACAATTATTTCAAAGTAATCACACTTAATCTCGCTATATTAAATAAGTAGTTTATTCATATAGGGAAGGTTAGGGGAACTGAAGTATGAAAGTAAATCGTTCGCTTCATTATATTTTTTGGAGGTGGCATTTTTACGCCGGGCTTTTTATTACGCCGCTTCTTATTACATTGTCACTGAGCGGAATTGGGTATTTATTTCGGGAGGAAGTTGAAGATTTCATCTATAAAGATTTATATTTTGGGAAGAGCGCCCAAACAGAGTCTATTTCGATGGCTGATTCGCTTTTCTTAACAGAGAAAAAATATCCACATTATAGTGTGGCGAAAATTAGTGAGTTTAATGGGGATTATAATACGAGACTTACTATTGCAAATGAATATACTGGGCAACAAAAATTTGTGTATTTAGATAGCAATAATCAAATTGTTGGGGATCAAAATGCAAGTGAAACGTTTGCCAATATAATGCGGGAATTACATAGTTCCCTTTTAGTCGGTGGCACTGTCGTCAATTATATTGTAGAACTTGCAGCGTGCTGGACAATCTTTTTAATTGTAACCGGGTTGTATATGAGTATACGCCAATTCAAAAACACACCAGCATCCAATAAGCGAGAAAAGGCAAAACGACGTCATTCTATTATCGGTATTATATTTACAATTCCTCTCGTTCTTTTAGTTGCATCAGGTTTACCTTGGTCAGGATTTATGGGTAACCAAATTTATAAAATCGCAGCGTCGAATGAATCAATCGGATATCCGAAATTGTATATGGCACCACCTGAATCAAAGGTAAAAGAATTACCCTGGGCAACAAGAAAAGAAGCTCCTCCGGAATCAAACTCAAATGAACCAAAAGCAATTTCAGTTGATGAATTACAAAAAGGAATTGAAATAAAGAAGCCATACGTTATCTCACTACCGACTGATCCGAAAAGTGTATTCACTGTTTCGAAATCAAGCGGTTCTGGCATTACGGGCATGCACGTGGCACCAAATGAAGAGATAACAGCTTACTTTGATCAATATAGCGGAAAACTTATTTCCAAAACGGACTATCGTGATTATGGATTATTTGCACAATGGTTTACTTACGGTATCCCACTTCACGAAGGACATTTATTCGGATGGCCAAATAAAATATTATGCTTACTAACGACATTATCTTTATTGCTTCTCATTTATTACGGAATAAAAATGTGGTTAGCAAGAAAGCCGAAAGGAAAATTAGCAGCACCTCCTAAGCAAACAGATAAGAAAAGCACATTCGTTTTCTTTATCATGATGGTTATACTAGGCGCTGTCATGCCTTTATTCGGACTATCTGTTTTAGTTATTTTCGCGATTGAACTTCTCATATATGTATTTTTAAAAATACGATCATAGTAAAAAGGGACAGTCCAAAAAATCTAATTTTGGACTGTCCCTTTTTCATTATGGAGCAAGATTGCAACAGCACATGAAATTATATCGACTTAACTACAAAATACGACAATAGGAAAAGACCATCCCAAAATACCTTTTGAGATGGTCTCTTCATCACTGCGCCATTTTCTTTCGGTACATCTTCCCGTTCCAGTAGAAGAATCGTGAAGTGAGCCCTCCGTATTTTACAATGCGCCGTGCCATTTTGTGCATATTCTTTTGCGCTGATACTTTTTGATCTGATAAATAAATACCAAGTAATCCTCGGCTTATGAGACGATGAAACTTCGCATGAGGCAAATCACCAATGCTCTTCTCTGCTTCTTCTACAAAATGTTTCATACGATCTAATATAGCTTGCTCGTTTTCATAATAACTACAGAAATTCAAATCTCCGCCGATACGGTCTTCTTCTTGATCGATGAAATAATCAAGTAAAATGTGAAGTCCTTGTACGTATGGAAAATACCCTTGTCTAATTTTCACAATATCTTCTTCATGTAACTCATCATGAAATGCATATGCTACAAGACAGAAAATTCCAAGCGTAGAACCTGCACATGCTGAAAACTCAAACCAACTCATCGGTGGTAAATTTTCTTTATGCGCTTCAAACCATGTTTTTAAGCGTGGTTCTCTTTCTTCTAACTTCACGTGTTTATGAATTTGCAAATCACAATAATAACAAGCAAGTTCATGAAGAATTGGAGCAATTTTATCATAATGCTTCGTTTTCTTTAAAACATCCTGACATGTTTCAACAAGCTCATCTAAATAACCACCATCATCTTGATCATCACGATAACGATAATAGTTACCGCCCCCTTCAACTTCAGGGCTTAATGCCATTACCATCGACTCATGAAGAGCCGCAAAGTCTTTCGGGTCAAGTGATGTACTACGATCACATAAATTATCTAAATAGTCGCTAATCGTTTGATAAGCTACGATAAAACGAATACATTCCTCACGATGTTCATTTGCTAGTAGCGCTAAAATGCCACCGCCCTCGCAATGAAACGTTTTATTCTCAATACTTGCGATTGCCTGACTATGAAGCTCGTCATTCGGAATATGGTAGGCACGCTCTTTCCACATCGCTAGCTCATGGTGTACTACCGGAAACACATCACGGTATACTTTCGCCATGAGCGTTATGGGATTACTCGGTACGTTCACTTCTTCCTTCATCTCCTCTATTCAATGTACAAATAATTTACTTATTTGTTTCTATTATGTTATTGATGCGTATTTCAGTAAATGACTGAATATAATTCAAAATTTCATCACGCTCATACTCATTTAATAACTCATGATAACAATTCGGCCATTCTTTAAAAGCCTTATCACTTATTTTAACATTATCAAACCAAGTACGGACACGTGTTTTATCTACAAGTTTATCCTCACAAGCCTGCATTAGCAAGAGTGGAACGTCTGGAAAATCGCCTATTTTTTTATGCGCAATTTCGATAGACTTAATCAATTCACTATACCAACGTACTGATACTTTGCGCAAGAACAATGAATCATTCTCCATCGCATCTCTCACTTCATGATTACGAGTTGACATTTCTACAGTGAGATTTGTTGCAAATTGCAATTTTGGAGCAACAACATTTAATATTTTTGAGGCAGCTCGAAGCGGAGCAGAAGGTCCAGTTAATACACCTAAACATGGTGAACTTAAAATAATACCATCTACATCTTCTCTCTTCGTTTCTTGCATCATACGAATGACAATAAGACCACCCATACTATGACCAAATATAAAAATAGGTAATCGATACTTCCTTGCCTCTTTCACCCATAATTTAACTTCCTCTATGTATTCATCAAATGAATCAATATGTCCTCTATTTCTCGAAGTCGTTCCATGTGATGGAAGGTCTCCCATCACAACGTGGTAGCCGATATGATTCCACATTTCTGCTATAGCTTCGTAACGTCCGTGATATTCCATTGCGCCGTGCACGATAACGACTACAGCTTTCGCTTCCTCTGCTTCATAATTCCACATACGGACCTCCTCCATTTCACTCTTTCTCATAATTTGATACACTAAAACTAGTCTCTAGGAAAGGAAGGCTTTACATGATATATCCTTACAAAGAAAAAAATCCGAAAATTGCGAGTAGTGCTTTTATCGCTGACTATGTTACCATTACAGGCGATGTGACAATTGGCGAAGAATCTAGCATTTGGTTTAATACAGTCATCCGCGGTGATGTATCACCAACGATAATTGGAAATAGAGTAAATGTACAAGATCAATGTACACTTCACCAAAGCCCCCAGTATCCTCTTATTTTAGAAGATGACGTTACCGTTGGGCATCAAGTTATTTTACATAGCTGCAAAATTGAAAAAGATGCTTTAATCGGAATGGGATCTATCATATTAGATGGCGCTGAAATTGGTGAAGGAGCTTTCATCGGTGCTGGTAGTCTCGTTTCACAAGGAAAGAAAATCCCTCCTAATACGTTAGCTTTCGGTCGCCCTGCGAAGGTCATTCGCGAATTAACAGAAGAAGACCGTAAAGATATGGAACGTATCCGCACACAATACGTTGAAAAAGGACAATATTATAAATCGTTACAAAAGTGATTTTATCGCTGCCATAAGACTGGCAGCTTTTTTTATGAAAAAATCTAACTTTTTCTTTACAAAACATTATTATTCCCTCAATAAAATCTTATTAAAATAGAAGTTAATAACTCCATATATATGTAAATGAGGGAGGAAAAATCTCATGAAGGTCAGTGGACTATATAAAATAGAATGTTACATCTTCAAAGGAATTAATCGCTACTTTGATCAAAAAACATTAAACATCTTTTTCAGCAATATTACCCATATCGGTGGTGCAAGTTTTTCCATTGCACTTACCCTATTCTTTTTAATTTTCGCAACAGGGAATTTGCATCAAGCTGCAATTGCAACTGCTATTTCTTTAACAATTAGCCATATTCCTGTGCAAATATTAAAAAGATGGTATCCACGAAAACGCCCTTATTTAACAATTCAGGATGCGAAATATCCAGTTCATCCATTAAAAGATCATTCTTTTCCATCCGGACATACAACGGCTGTTTTCTCTGTCCTCATTCCATTTATTTGCTATAATCCAAACTTGCTTGCTTTTCTATTACCGTTAGCATTATGCGTCGGTATTTCCCGTATTTATTTAGGGCTTCATTATCCGTCAGATGTATTTGTAGGCATGTGCCTTGGCACTTGCTCTGGCATCATCTCTTTTTATCAACTCATTCCACTCATGTAAAGGAGCGATATGATGAGAGTCGCCATATTTACCGATACATTTACACCACAAGTCAACGGTGTGGCGAAAACTTTGGAACGTTTAACTAAATATTTTCAAAAAGAAAATATCGCCTATTCTGTTTTCGCCCCTCAGCATACGGCAGAAGATAATTTCGTAGCGAATGTGAACAAAATGAGAAGTATCCCGTTAACAATATTATATCCAGAATGTCGCTTTGCCTTTCCTACTCCGCGCATTAAGCGGGAACTTCTTGCCTTTAAACCTGATATCATTCACATCGCTACGCCTTTCAATATGGGACTTTGTGGGTTATATTATGCCAAAAAGTTAAATATCCCAGTTGTCGGTTCTTATCATACTGATTTTGACGCCTATTTACGCTATTACAAAATCGAATTTCTCTCCAATATGCTATGGAACTATTTAAGCTGGTTTCATAGTCATATGCAAAAAAACTTTGTTCCTTCTCCTGAAACATTACATCAATTAAAGAAAAAAGGATTTCAACAGCTCTATATTTGGGGACGTGGTGTAGATTGTACTCTCTTTCATCCAACTTACAATAAAGACCTATTCCGAAAAAAATATAATATTACAGCGAAATATATTCTTTCCTACGTCGGACGCCTTGCTCCTGAAAAAGATATCGATACTCTTCAAACACTTATTCAAACGACAAACAAAGAACGTGACGACATTCATTGGCTCATCGCTGGAGACGGGCCTTTAGCAACAAATTTGCGTGAAGCTGTTCCGAAAACAAATGTCACTTTTACTGGATATTTACAAGGCACAGATTTAGCTGAAGCATATGCTTGTTCTCATATGATGGTATTTCCATCAGCTACTGAAACGTTCGGAAATGTCGTACTTGAATCATTTGCATGCGGTACACCTGTCATTGGTGCAAATAGTGGCGGGGTTAAAAATATTATTACAGATGGAAAAACAGGAATTCTTTGTCCACCCAAACATGCGGATTCCTTTCTATCCTCCATCAATTCTTTATTGCAAAATGAAGATCAACTTATGCAAATGGGCATAGCGGCTTCGTCTTATGCCCAATCAAAAAGCTGGGATGGAATCTTTCGTGGCTTACTTGACCAATATGAAACAGTCCTTCAGCACACCGCATCAGAATTACTCGCTTAAAAAGAAATGACAAAATTTATTAATGCTTATAAAAGTGCAAGTTCTCAACTAATCAAGAAAGACTTTCCACAAGTGAAAAAAACTTTAGAAAGAAATGTTTTGGTCAAGAAGTTTTTGCTTACTAACTACTGGTAGTTCGCCAATAGACGTAGTAAAGAAACATATTGAAAATCAAGGTAAAAAGTGAGGTGAAATGATATGACAAAGCAGAATAAAGCATATAAATTCCGGATGTATCCAACAGAAGAACAAGCAAATCTTATACGTAAAACCTTCGGTTGTGTACGTTTCGTGTACAATAGAATGTTAGCTGAGCGAAAAGAAGCGTACGAAAAATACAAAGATGATAAGGAACAACTAAAGAAACAAAAGCCTCCAACCCCTGCGAAATATAAAGCAGAATTTGAGTGGTTAAAAGAAGTTGATTCATTAGCTTTGGCAAATGCTCAACTACACTTGCAAACTGCATATAAGAATTTCTTTAGTGGTCAAAATAACTTCCCAACATTCAAAAGTAAAAAGGACAGAAAGTCTTATACAACGAATGTAGTAAACGGTAATATTCTGTTGCTTAATGGTCATATCAAATTGCCAAAACTGAAAATGGTACGTATCAAAAAACATAGAGAGATACCACAAGATTATATGATCAAGTCTTGTACGATTTCTATGACACCTACTGGTAAATACTATGTGTCAATCTTGACTGAATACGAAAAAGAGATTGTACAAAAAGAAGTAGAAACAGTTGTTGGATTAGACTTTGCAATGGATGGATTATACGTCAGTTCTGAGGATGAGAAAGCCAATTATCCTAAGTTCTATCGTAACATGTTAGACCGATTAACAAAGGCGCAACGAGTATTATCAAGACGCAATAAAGGTTCTGAACGTTGGAATAAACAACGTATTCGTGTAGCTACGTTACATGAGAAAGTAGCTAACCAACGTAAGAATTTTCTTCATCATGAGTCTAAAAAGTTAGCTGCCAATTTTGATGTTGTAGCTATTGAAGATCTAAACATGAAAGGAATATCGCAAGCACTTCATTTTGGAAAAAGTGTCGCTGATAATGGGTGGGGTATGTTCACTTCTTTCTTAACTTATAAACTAAACGAACAAGGAAAACAACTTGTGAAAATAGACAAATGGTTTCCATCAACAAAAACATGTAGTAGCTGTGGAAATGTGAAAAGTCTGACATTGTCTGAACGAATCTATTCTTGTATATGCGGTGTAAATCTCGATAGAGATTATAACTCAGCCATCAATATCAAAAATGAAGCAATACGTCTTTTAGCGTCAGCATAAATTGTAATAAAATAACCTTTGGAACAAGGGAGTTAGCTCGGCTGTCTTAGGACGAATTCGTTAGCTATCAGAAGTAATGATTAACCGAGAAGCCCTCACTTCAAACACTCCTTTAGGACGTTAAGTGGCGGGTAGTTCACGAAATCCCCTTAAAATCAACTTACTCACATACCTTTATACAGCAATTGTTCTCCAATTTCTGTATACCAAAAAACCTTTCATTCATTTGAAAGGTCTTTTTGAGCCTGCACATATTCTTCTTTCGTATTCACATTTATAAACCAATCTACATTCGCTTGTACATCTTCACCAGCAATATATTTCACATTACATTGTGATAAAAGCTGGCCCATACTTCTTTTTTCTTCTTGAAGCAAAGCATAAATCTTTTCTTTCACGCGGTTATTATACGCTGCAAGTAACGGTTGTTTTCTTCCATTAATAATAGGGACAACAGCATCATATTCATCGCTCGTTTGCTCTAATAAAATGGTAATCCATTCATTTGAAACGTTCGGTGCATCACAAGGCATGATAATATACCAATCTGAATCTATGTATTCCATTCCTGACAATATTCCAGCAAGTGGCCCATTTCCTTTATAGTGCGACATATCTTCTATAACTGGAACTTGTACTAATTGCTCTACTCTCTCTTTTATATCAGTATGACTAATGACTACAATTTCTTGCACAGCGCTTTCCATTACTTTCACAATATGCTCAATAAAAGTACTCTCTTTCCAGCCTACTAACGCTTTCGGCTCACCGAATCGGCTCGACATACCTCCTGCTAATACAATTCCAGCACACTTACTCATTGACGATGCAGCTCAAATGTAATATGACCTAATTCCGGTAAAATTAACTTATTCATCGCAAGACGAACCGCTCCGCTAGATCCTGGCATTGAAAAGACAACTTTACGCCCAATTGTACCGCCAATTGCTCTACTTAACATCGCACTACTTCCGATATCTTCTAAGTAACTTATCATACGGAACAACTCACCAAATCCAACAATTTCTTTATCTAATAACACTGACACTGCCTCAATCGTTACATCACGTTTCGTAATACCAGTTCCGCCATTCGTTAACACGACATCAACGTCTTCCCTATGATAACCTGCTAACACTGCTTGCTGGATACTTTCTTTATCATCTTTCACAATTTCATAAGAGGTCACTTTATGTCCTGCTTCTTTTAATAATTCATGTAATAGTTGTCCGCTCTTATCCGTCTCTTCTGTACGTGTATCGGAAATCGTCACGATTTTGCAGCGCACTTCTTTTGGAGCTTGTTTTTTATGTTCAGTTACACTCATTTTTCATCTTTCCTTTCCTAAAGACTTTTCTTCATTTTATCATACATATCTTTACACAATTATGTATGAAGCCAATGATGCACCGTGATACAATATAAGTATATACGACCACAAAAAGGAAAATATACTTTCTTATACGCCTGGACTACACACCATTAGCTACTCTTTAAATCCCCTTATATTTTCTACATAGTAGATTTCATTTTAAATTACAAAATAATTTGGAGGTTCACTCACTATGGAACTATACAAAAAATTAACAACAACATTCATCCTCTTATTTGTTGCTTCCATCACTGTCGGTTTTTCTCTAAAAGGAGCAATTCCATACGCTACATTAGTGAGTATTATATTCGCAACGCTATTTTTACTGAGCAGTGCTTTTTGTGCAGGAAAAGCACGCCAACTGAAAGGGTGACCGTCTATGTTCCGTAAGAAACCAATCCTTTGTAAATCATGTGAAAAGGAAATACAAACGTATGAAAAAGCGTGGATTCATATGCCATTTCCCGCAAGTGGTATGACAAATATGAAGAAGTATATTGAGCTAGATGGGGAAGTTTATTGTAGTTCTTGCATTCAAGTAGTAAATAAAGTGAAACTTTAATCAGTGGGGATTTCGTTCTTCCCCACTGATTATTAGTTGAACCAATCGGGCTTTTACGGGCAGTTAGCCTCCTACCTAACTTTTTTGCTTTACAGCCGAATTTTGAGGTGGGAGGCTTACTGCCCGTTAATGCAGGATAAAACCAAATAAAAAAAGCTTTGCGCACACAGCGCAAAGCTTTTTTTCATATATTATAGACCAGCTTGCTCTTTTAAAGTAGCTGCTTTGTCTGTACGTTCCCATGTAAGATCTACATCAGTACGTCCGAAGTGGCCGTAAGCTGCTGTTTGTTTGTAAATTGGGCGACGTAAGTCTAGCATTTTAATAATACCAGCTGGGCGAAGATCGAAGTTGTTACGAACTAGTTCTACTAGTACGTCTTCAGATACTTTACCAGTGCCGAATGTATCAACTGAAATTGATACTGGTTGTGCTACACCGATTGCGTATGCAAGTTGTACTTCTGCTTTGTCAGCAAGACCAGCTGCTACGATGTTTTTCGCAACATAACGAGCTGCATATGCTGCAGAACGGTCAACTTTCGTTGCATCTTTACCAGAGAATGCACCACCGCCATGGCGAGCGTATCCACCGTAAGTATCAACGATGATTTTACGTCCTGTTAAACCAGCATCACCTTGTGGTCCACCAATTACGAAGCGGCCAGTTGGGTTAATGAAGAATTTCGTTTCTCCATCCATTAATTCTGCTGGAACTACAGCTTTAATTACGTGCTCTTTTAAATCGCGATCGATTTCTTCCCACGTAACATCTGGATGATGTTGTGTAGAAATTACAATTGTATCCACACGTACAGGTTTACCATTTTCATCATACTCAACTGTAACTTGCGTTTTTCCATCCGGACGTAAGTATGATAATGTGTCATCTTTACGTACTTCAGTTAAACGACGAGCTAATTTGTGAGCAAGCGAGATTGGAATTGGCATTAATTCTTGTGTTTCATTACATGCGAAGCCAAACATTAAACCTTGGTCTCCCGCACCAATTGCCTCAATCTCAGCGTCAGTCATTTGACCTTCGCGTGCTTCTAGTGCTTGGTCAACACCCATAGCGATGTCAGCAGATTGCTCATCGATAGATGTTAAAACTGCACAAGTTTCTGCATCGAATCCGTATTTTGCGCGTGTGTAACCAATGCCTTGAATTGTTTCACGAACGATTTTTGGAATATCTACGTAAGTAGAAGTCGTAATTTCCCCCGCTACCAATACTAAACCAGTTGTTACAGTTGTTTCACAAGCTACACGTGCGTTTGCGTCCTTTGCTAAGATCGCATCTAAAATTGAATCAGAAATTTGGTCACAAATTTTATCTGGATGTCCTTCAGTTACAGACTCAGATGTGAACAGATGACGTTTTTTTGTCATGTGGTAAACCTCCCTACAGTAATTGTATATATTGTACGGAACTCATCCTTAATTTGCCACAAACTGCGACATACATTTATTCTCCCACACAAGCATACAGAAAAACCTTTCCTACTTAACATAGAGGAAAGGTTTAATTTGCTACTTGCATACTGCTTTTTGCCCTTTGCTCTTATCGTTCGAGACCGTTAGCCTCGCACAGGTTTTAGCACCTATTCACCTGTATTTACCACTACAAATGAGGTTGCTGGGCTTCATCGGGCCTGTCCCTCCGCCAGCTCGGGATAAGAGAGTATCCGTCCCAACCTATACTAAAGAAATGATATTCATTTGTCAATTAATATTCACATTTTCCTGAAAGTTTTTCTCAATACCCATAGAATGAAATATTAATAGGGAAATGATACATTCACACAAACAAAAATAAATAAATAGTATACATTATTTATATAATTGTGTTATACTATTTATGGGGATTACGAGAAATATTTCATTAAATGAAAAGGATGGTATATAAATATGAGTACTGTGAATGTCCAAATTGGTTTACATGAATTATTGAACGGAAGCAATGCACAGATTCAATTAAGTGTTCCGCAATTAGTGGAAAAAGTATTAATGCGAAACGAAGGGAAATTAACTTCTACTGGTGCCGTTTCTGCTTCAACAGGAAAATACACAGGACGTTCTCCTAAGGATAAATTTATTGTGAAGGAAGCATCGGTTGCTGACAAAATTGCTTGGGGAGCCGTGAACCAACCGATCTCTGAAGAACATTTTAATAAATTATATATAAAAGTTTTAGAATACTTAAAAGAAAAAGAAGAGTTATTCATCTTCAAAGGATTTGCTGGCGCTGATCGCAACTATCGCCTACCAATTCAAGTTGTTAACGAATATGCATGGCATAATTTGTTCGTACATCAATTATTTATTCGTCCAAATGAAGAAGAATTAGCAACTCACGAATCAGAGTTCACAATTGTTTCTGCACCAAACTTCAAAGCAGATCCAGCAATTGACGGTACAAATTCTGAAGCATTCATTATGGTTTCATTCGAAAAACGTATCGTACTAATCGGTGGTACAGAATATGCTGGAGAAATGAAAAAATCAATCTTCTCTATTATGAACTTCTTACTACCTGAACAAGACATTCTTTCTATGCACTGCTCTTCAAACGTAGGCGAAGAAGGCGACGTAGCACTATTCTTCGGTTTATCTGGAACAGGCAAAACAACATTATCTGCTGATCCAAACCGTAAATTAATCGGTGACGATGAGCACGGTTGGTCTGATAACGGTGTATTCAATATTGAAGGCGGTTGCTATGCAAAATGTGTAAACCTTTCTCATGAGAAAGAACCACAAATCTTCGATGCAATCAAATTTGGTTCAGTTTTAGAAAACGTTGTCATTGATGGTCAAACACGCATCGCTGACTATAACGATACTACTTTAACAGAAAATACACGTGCTGCATACCCTATGCATGCGATTGACAATATCGTACTGCCAAGTGTTGCAGGACATCCAAATACAATTATTTTCTTAACTGCTGATGCATCTGGCGTATTGCCTCCAATCAGTAAGTTATCAAAAGAGCAAGCTATGTACCATTTCTTAAGCGGTTACACTAGTAAGCTAGCAGGAACAGAGCGCGGTGTTACATCTCCGCAAGCTACATTCTCTACTTGCTTCGGTTCACCGTTCTTACCGCTTGATGCATCTCGTTATGCTGAAATGCTTGGTGAAAAAATCGAGAAACATGATGCGAAAGTATTCTTAGTAAACACTGGCTGGACTGGTGGCGAATACGGCGTTGGTAAACGTATGAACTTAGGTTACACTCGTGCAATGATTCAAGCAGCACTAAGCGGTGAACTTGCTAAAGCTGAAACTGCAAAACACGACATCTTTGGCCTTGAAGTACCTCGTCATGTTCCAGGTGTACCTGATGAAGTATTAATGCCTGAACAAACTTGGGCTGATAAAGATGCTTACAAGGCGAAAGCAATTGAGCTTGCAAACGAATTTAAAGAAAACTTCAAAAAATTCGACAGCGTTTCTGAAGCTATTATTAACTTAGGCGGTCCAATCGCTTAATTACAAATTTTCTGTTGGAATAACCCTTTTACTCATATGAATAAGTGTCGTGTAACCGTAAAGTTCCGCGTACTCACCGACAAAACCCAATGCGGCTTAACGGTTACACACACTTACATAAAAACGTAAGCTTCTTTCTATATCTTATATAAAGTGAAACTTTAATCTCTTCATCTATTGCATACCAATACCCATAAACTTACAGAAAATCCATTTTATAATCATTCGTTTGTAGTTTCCTATGATACATTTTACATATAAAGGAAAGGGTGAGACCCATGAAAAATTTTTCTCGTACAGGAAAAATTTTATTCAGTTATGGAGCGCTTCAAATGTTTTGGGGACTTGTAATGCTTAACGTTAATTTATTTGAGCATACAAGTGAAACGATAAAATACATTATTCTAATTACCGGAATAGTTTGTTGTATTGTATCCAACTTTTTTAAAGAACCTAAGAGTCATACTACTAAGTGATTTCATATTAACTTATTGGAAGCGGAAACCTATATTTTATACAAAGTTACGCTTCCTGTTGTACTATCCATCGCCGGATCCCTTATTCCAGAGTAAGCCAATTTTCAATTTAAATAACCAGATTTTCATATATACAAATTACGGCTTCGAACATATAAATTATATTCCTGCTCACTACCTCGCTCTGGTTTCACACCGCATGGGGCTAAAAAAGGCTCTGACCGCTTCTATCCACCGCTGGATCCTCTATTCCATCTAAAAAGAGGCTTTTCATCTTTTTATCTTTTTCAGCCCTTCGTTAATTCTTCCTCATCCTTCATACTATAATACCCTAAATTAATAACGATTAAGAAATAACCACCCAGAATACCTACTGCAAATGCCCACATTACCATATGATGCTCAATTTCGTACATGATAATAGCACCCAAAATTGCAGCTGCAAAGCGATTAAACATACCAAGCGTCGGCGCTTTCGTCTTCTTTACTATACTATCTCCAAGCTTTTCGATACGCCTTCCTAAAATCCAAACACAATACATGCTTACAATAAGTCCAATTCCTGCACCTAGAAAATGTGCTGAAAACGGTGTTAACATCCAGCCTAATAACAGAATACCTAGTAGATAATATGATTGAACTTTAAACGATTTTAATGACAAACTAATCATGCTGTACTCCCCTTCAATGTTTTTTCTATTTATCCAACAAAAGCTGTATAACTCATTTCTTTCGAGTCCATACTACTTAAAATCTATTTCATTCAAATTAAAAACAACATAAACGGTATGTTTATGTTGTTAAAATGCTTTCAGGAAATAATATTATACAAGATTTCTAATATAGAATCCCTCATAAATGTGACGTTTTTCAAAACATTTTCGTCCAATTATGAAAAAATTGATATCAATCTATGAACATACGGATATGATGTAATAAGCACATAAATAAAGGGGGCGTCTAATGATTTATTTTTTAATGGCTCTCATTCATCTCATTGTTCCTGCACTTATTGGACTTTCCTTGTATTGGTACACGAAAAAACATAGTATTTTCTATGCTGTCCTCGGTGTTCTTCTTCCAGGTATTATTCTTATTACACTCTTCCGCATTCCTTTTCTTAATTTAATCCCACTTATTACTGCCATTTTATTCCTCGTATTTTTACCAAAAATAAAAAAATAGGAAAGCAGATCATAGGTGATCTGTTTTCCTATTTTGATATAGGTTCTTGCACGATAGAATTAGCTTCTACTTTCTCTGATTTCACAAACCATAGACCGAAGAAAATGATGATTCCACCGATTATTTGTTGAAACGATACATATTCATTTGCCCATACAGCTGCAAATAAAACAGCTACAAGCGGCGTAATATACATATATACCATCGTATGTGACGCACCAATTTTTTGAACACCAACATACCACATGACTAAACCGAATACTGTTACAAAGAAAACAGAATATAGTAAAGCAAATAGTGTCATTCCGTGTGTAATGTGAAATGGCATGACAAATACATGTGGGCCACTTAACAATAAGAGCGGAATCGCTCCAACTAATGTCGACCATGCAGTAACACGTAATGCTGAGTATTTTTTAATAAGCGGCCCTGCTAAAACGGGGTAAAGTCCCCAACATATTGATGTAATAAGTCCAATCCCATTTCCGTAGAAAGAACTAGCGAGTGAATGCCCCGCTACTAAAACTAATGTAGCACCAATAAAGGCAATCATGGAACCAACTAACTTTCGAGAAGAAAATTTTTCTTGTTTCAAGAAAATCGCAAATACAGTTGTAAAAATAGGTGAAATAGATATGAGTAAAGAAGCATTTGTAGCGGATGTGTATTTTACAGTTTCCATAAATAACGTTTGATACAGTACAATACCTACAACGCTAACGATGATTAATCTTGGTATATCTTTTCGCTCCATATAAAGTGACTTTTCGATAAAGAACGTAAGTAATAACAGTAGTGGTGCTGCTGTCATCATTCGAACTGTAGTAAACTCAATTGCTGTAAATTCTAAAAGTCCATATTTCGCAATCGTATAGTTAATCCCCCAAATAATAACGACACTTAAAATTAATAACTCAATTCCCCATCTTTTCATGCGCAACTCCCTTCGCAAAGAGAATTATACAGAAAATTCAACTATATGTACATTTCATTATGTGAAAAAATCCATAAGAAAAAGGAGCATATTATATACTCCTTCTCTCTTCATTATACTCGAACATGTAACTTCATATTCGGATTATAAAACTGGCTTGGGCTCTTCAGCTGGAAAGTCCCTCCAACTTCATGCCAATCAACTGTTAATTTATCATCCATAAATACAAGCTTTGTGCGATCTGCAATAAAGTTTAGTACGCTTGATTCGATATCTACATCGCGCTCATCTTTCTCTGAAACGGCTACTAAATCGATAATCCCGCTCATAACACAACCGCAACCTTCATTATCATAAAATAACTTTATATATTTCGTTTCACTTGGAATCGTATCCATAATCTTTTTATATGCTGCCTCTGTTACAGTAACGTACATGTGTTAACCTACATCCTCTCTTCTCGTATCATTTATATATTGTACCACCATTTTTCTCGAATCTTATATGCAGAAAATTAAGACTACTATGAAATATATGTGATAAAGTGAAACTTTAATCAGGGAGGTATCCATCCCCCTCTGATTATTAGCCCTCGCCAATCAGGTTACGGGCAGTTAATGCGTGATAAAGGAGGTTGTATCACTGATGTTCAAACTACAGCGATATCTCATTTTCTTAGGTCTATTAGGTAGCTTTTTTATTTCTAGCGGAATGGTATTACAACATATACTTCCCTATTCTCCTTCTATTGGCTGGATTCTAGGTTTTATTTGTTTCCTATCCGCTTCTTATTTTTCCATAAAAAAACAAAAACAACTAACAAAGTAAGAACTATCTTAAGGAGGATTACCAAACATGCCAGCCTTAAAAGAAATAGAACAATAACTTAATCATTTATTACAGGAGAAATCCATTGCCATATCGACAATGATTATGGTAGGCATAAATACTCACTCATTATGGATTATGCGAAAGAAACAAATATGTCACTCATCGGTTTGTCACACTCTGCCTCTGAATATTTAGTGAAAGAGACATTGATGTATGATTGGTTTAAAGAGAATTTTGATGTAGATGTTACTTTGATTCCGCAGGAGACCTGGTGGTTATAAAACTAATAACACCTCCCCTATTTTTAAAATCTATATACACAATACGATCCACCACACAAAATATAGAATCTACAATATATATATAGTAGTTCTACTTTTAAAACTAGATTTTCAAAAATATAGAAAGGAGATAATATATGTACCAACGCAATTGCTTTAGTTGTGACGGTAGACGCAACAGCGGTTCTATCGGCGCTACTGGACCTACTGGCAATGCCGGGCCTACCGGGGCCGGTTTGCAAAGTACTACCGCTTTTAGTCTAGCAGCCGCTCCTAACTATAAAAAGGGACAAGTTGTCACTTACACGAGTAGCGGCTATGTTGTAAAAAAAGATGCACCTCAAGGATTTCCGAATGTGTCTCAAGATTATATCGTATTGGTAGAAGGTGGTCCTACTGGTTCTACCGGAACTACCGGTTCTACTGGTGCCACTGGTTCTACCGGAGTCACTGGTTCTACCGGAGCTACCGGAGCTACCGGAACTACTGGAGTCACTGGTTCTACCGGAGCTACTGGTTCTACTGGAGTCACTGGTTCTACCGGAGCTACTGGTTCTACTGGAGTCACTGGTTCTACCGGAGCTACCGGAACTATTGGTGCCACTGGTTCTACCGGGACTACTGGACCTGCTGGTAGTTCAACAGCGAAAAGTATTGTTTTTCAAGGGACGAATGCTGGGTTTCAACGTATAGCAGGTTCTCCAGGAATTGATTCTAACGTTATTCCGTATGTAACTGCTGGAGCTGGAAATATAGTTGGTTTTGCTACATCTATAAATATTAATAACTTACCCGCTGCTGTTTATACGATTGATATTTGCAGGAATGTCCCAACAAACCTCTCTGCCCCTACCTCTAGTTACATCCTATCTACTATTACTTTAACTACTACAGATAAAATTACGGGAACTATGACATTTTCAATTAAACCTACGGATATTGGCTCTAGACAACCTCAAGTGTATAACCCTACTCCAGCACCTGGACCTGCCACTGTAACTTGGACTAGTATTACAACCGGAAACCTGTTTTCGAGGGGGGATGCGATATCTCTTTATATTACCCCCGGGATTACGGCAAGTTCTGTATATTCTATTTTTCTAATCACTGATATATAATCCACACTTACAAATCATTCATTTACAAAAAGGACCTCGATGCCGAGGCCAAAAAAATTGCAAATAAATTAAAACAAATAACAGACAAATTTATTATATACTCTCGCTTTAAAACACCCATATTTTGGATTGTGAATTTGTACAGTTTGTCAATGTTGTAAACATCCCGTTTATTAAAATTCCGTACTTCCTTCCACACTGAAAAGGGAAATCACTCTAAAGAAAGTGATTTCCCCTTTTTAAAATATCCCACTATAATTAAATCGGCAACATAATCTCAACAGTCGTTCCAACTCCAACTTCACTTTCAAAGTTCAATTTACCGTGGTGATCTTTAATAATTTTTTCCGTAACTACTAATCCTAATCCTGTTCCAGTTTCTTTCGTTGTGTAAAAAGCTTCATTTAGCTTCGGAATTTTATCTTTCGGAATGCCGCATCCCTCATCTATAATTTGAACAATGATCACATCTTCCACTATAACTTTTACAGTAATAGTTCCGCCAACTGACATTGCTTCAATCGCATTTTTTATTAAATTAAAAAATACTTGTTTCAATCGTTTTTCCTCACATGTAATTGATGGTATATCTTTACTATAAATAGCATGCATTTTTATTCCTTGTTCTAAAGCTGGCTTTTCCATAACCCTGATAACATAAGAGATGATTTCTTTAATATTATACGTTTCGGATTCTACCGATTTAGATTTCTCAAACCCATTTAGTTCTGTAGCAATTGTATGAATTCGCTCTACTTCCTGTCTCATAATTTCACTATAAATTTTATCTTCTGGATATTTTTTCGCTTGCTTATTCACAAGTTTTTTCAATTTTTCTAACGGTCTTCTAATCTTATCGCCAATTACTGTCGCCATTTTCCCAACCATTGCTAATTTCTCTACATTTCGTATTTCTTTATCCATCATTTCAAGTGTACGAACGTAAGATTGGAATCTTAAAAATATAATCCAACATATAATAACAAACACGCTATATAATGCTATTGGGATAAGAACAATAAAGGATTGAACAACGAATCCCATAAGTGCATATTTTCCAACAATAGTTCCGGCAACTAACCAAAAGTACCTCTTATTCACAAATATTGGTGCAAATAAAATAAAGAATCCTTCTACTATATTCCCGCCATCAAATTCCGCATCACTTCCGTAATAAATAATGAAGTTATTAATAAAATCCAATATATTATAGCCAATTAAAATAATATACTTCACAATATACGGCTTTTTCCATTTCATAAAATAAAATCCTATAAAGAATAATCCAACCATCAAACTATATAGCCATAAACCTAATCCTTCTCCAAAAGCATCTGCTAGTTTTTGATTTTTATCTGATAAAAGGACAAAAACTTTTTCAGCAAAATCATACGCAAAAAATATAACGAAGAATAAGCTTAAAAATATTATTAATGCCTTTATCTCTTCTTTTTCAAATATATTGCCTTTTTCCATATGATAACTCCTTTAACAACACCTCTTAATCTTGTGTCACATTGCGCTCACATTTTTTCGGGAGCAGTATTTCTACTCTCGTTCCTTTCTTTACTTCACTAGAAATGTGTAATTCTCCAAGATGCTCTGTCACAATTCGCTCTGCTACCGTAAGACCTAATCCAATTCTATCTTGCTTCGTTGTATAAAAAGCATCCTTAACTCGTCCTAAATTATCCTTTTTTATCCCAAAACCACTATCTACTATACTTACTATTACATAATCTCTTTTTTTATTTTCAACTTGTATTTTTAATGTTCCGCCATGTTCCATTGCCTCTAAAGCATTTTTAATAACATACAAAAATACTCCTTTTAATTTGCGTTTATCACATTCAATTTCACTTCTATTTTGCTCTTCATTAAAGGTGCAATTTATATTTAACTCATTCATTTTTCCGCGCATGTTTTCTACCGCTTGTACTAAAACATCACTTACAATGTGTTTTTCATAAACAGAAGGTTTACATGCAGCAACCTCCATTAATTCACTAATCATATTATTCATATTTTCGATTTCGAGAATCATTTGTTCATATGTTGCATCTTTTTCGTGTTTCTCTTTTTGTAATTGCGTAAACCCTTTTAGTGAAGCAAGTGGGTTTTTAATTTCATGTCCGACTGTCGCTGCCATTTTTCCGATAACCGCCAATTTTTGTGACTGACTTGCCTCTGCAATACGTCCCTTTACTGCTGAAAGATATTGTAAAAATCGATTTAAAATAATAAATGACACGAAAAGTAACACCATATTTATAACAAGAGACATAAACAGGTTAAGTTCTCCAAATACAAATAGGTATATCATATATTTCCCTATAAGGAATGGAGCTAAGACAAATAAATATTTTTTGCTCAAAAAGATCGGTACGAAGAAAATGAAAATATATTCAATTACATTCCCTTCATCAAATGCTATTCTATTATGAAAAGCATACCATCCAATATTAAAAGTCTCTGCGATCATGTATGCAAATAAATATGTATATTTAACTAAATATGCTTTTTCTCTCTCAAATAAGTAAACACTAATACCTAATATAGCCATAATATATGCAAGCTTCCATATCCCTTTATGCCAATTTCCTAAAGGCATTGTATCTTCTAATATAATCGCGTATGCAACCTCGTATACAATTAAAATAACATGTATTACCCATAAGAAAATCTTAGCGTTTTTCTTTTCTTCTTTAGCTGATAGAAAACTCTCTTCCACTTCAACACCCCTTCAAAAGAATACCATTTATTATAATAAATGATTTTCATAGACAAACAAAGATAAATTGAACAAATGAGGAAAATCAATCCATAGATAATATACTTCCCCACACCATATGTAAGCATAAAAACCATGAACAATAATACGTATAATATGGGAGGTGCTTTATATGGACGGTCGTGAAAATAAGAAGATAGAACAGTTACAATCCTTTACGAAAAACAATGAAGGAAAAGAGATGACAACGAATACGGGTGTCAAAATTTCAAATGATGAAAACTCTTTAACCGCCGGCGATCGTGGTCCTACACTTTTAGAAGATTTCCTGATGCGAGAAAAACTCGCTCATTTTGACCGTGAACGAATTCCTGAAAGAGTCGTTCATGCCCGCGGTTACGGAGCACATGGTGTTTTTGAGCTATATAATTCTTTAGAAGACTTAACAATGGCTCATTTTTTACAAGACCCATCTAAAAAGACACCTATTTTTATTCGTTTTTCTGAAGTTGCTGGATCAAAAGGTGCAAATGAAACGAACCGAGATGTACGAGGATTCGCTGTTAAGTTTTATACAGAGGAAGGAAATTTCGATTTAGTGGGTAATAACATTCCGATTTTCTTCATTCAAGATGGTATTAAATTTCCGGATCTTATTCATGCTCTTAAACCAGAGCCACATAATGAGATTCCCCAAGGACAAACAGCACACGATACTTTTTGGGACTTTATCGCCAATAATCAAGAATCAGCTGCGATGATGATGTGGATTATGTCGGATCGCGCAATTCCGAGAAGTTTTCGAATGATGCAAGGGTTCGGCGTTCATACATTTCGTTTAGTTAATAAACATGGGAAGTCACGATTCATAAAATTCCACTGGAAGCCAAAGCTTGGCGTTCACTCGTTAATTTGGGATGAAGCTCAAAAACTAGGCGGCGCTGATCCAGATTATCATCGCCGTGATTTATGGGAAAATATTAATGCCGGAAACTACCCTGAGTACGAACTTGGCGTTCAAATTTTAGAAGAAGAGGATGAATTTAAATACGATTTCGATATATTAGATGCAACAAAAATTTGGCCGGAAGAAGACTTCCCTGTTAAGATCATCGGAAAAATGACGTTAAACCGAAACGTTGATAACGTATTTGCGGAAACAGAACAAGTCGCACTGCACCCTGGAAGCATCGTCCGCGGTATCGATTTTACAAATGATCCTCTCTTACAAGGTAGACTCTTTTCTTATACAGATACACAATTAGCCCGCGTCGGTACAAACTATCAAGAGTTACCGATTAATCGTCCGGTATGTCCTTTTCATAACAATCAAAGAGATGGTGCGTCTAAATATATAATTGATAAAGGAAAAGTCGCTTACCATAATAACTCTTTAGCTAATAACTCTCCCTTTACTGTACCTGGTACGAAAGGCGGTTTCGTTACATATCCTTCTACTGTTTCTGGACATAAAACAAGAGAGACAGCCGCAAGTTTTAAAGACCATTTCTCACAAGCCCGTTTATTTTGGAATAGTATGAGCCACGTCGAAAAAATCCATATTATGCAGGCCTTTTCCTTTGAATTAGGAAAAGTAAAAAGTAAATCAGTTCGCCAACAAGTCGTAGGTATGATTGGTCATATAAGTACGGAATTAGCTACTTTAGTAGCTGAAGCAGTCGGGGCAACAGTACCAAATGTTCAAGAATCAAATGTTACAAAATCCTCACCAGCACTAAGTATGGAACATACAACATTCAGCCCAAATACATTACGAGTAGGCGTCATTGTGGCAAACGGATATGACGGTCAAAACGCACAATATATTATAAATCAATTCAAACAAGCCGGTCTTCAGCCCGTTATTATTTCCGAACGATTAGGTTTTGTGCAAGGCTCTCAAAATGGACAGTGGGAAGTGAATGATACTTTCTTAACAGGATCACCACTTCTTTATGATGGGCTACTTCTTATTGGTGGAAATATTAATGATCATTTTCTTAACAAGGCAAGTTCATTCGTCGTAGAATCGTATAATCACTTTAAGCCAATTGGCGCTTTCCAAAATGGAACTACTATTGTTCAATCTTTAAACATCGAAGGAAAACCTGGCGTTATAACAGAACAAAATCCTACCTTACTTGCGAATGAATTTATTCAGGCAATGACAAAACAGCGATTTTGGGAGAGAGCCTACTAAAATGCATGAGGAGGATACATCATGTTCGTTACAGTGGAAAAAGATGTACACATTTTTGTTGAGGATATTAACCCAGGCCCTGGAAGTAAACCTGTCTTCTTCGTTCATGGCTGGCCTTTAAATCATCAAATGTACCAATATCAATTTAATATCTTACCACAACATGGTTTCCGCTGCATCGCCATGGATATACGAGGAAACGGACAGTCTGATAAACCATGGACTGGTTACACTTATGATCGTTTAGCTGATGATATCGCAATTGTATTAGATGCACTTCAAATAGAAAATGCTACGTTAGTCGGCTTCTCAGTCGGTGGTGCTCTCTCTATTCGGTATATGTCACGATATAATGGGCGTCGTATTTCCAAACTTGCATTAGTGGATGCTGTCTCTCCTTCTTTCGTGAAAAACCAAGAATCCCCTTACGGCGTACCGAAAGAACAAGCAGATGCTCTGATTGCTCAAATGTATGTAAATTTACCTAAGTTTCTAAGTGATGTATCTTTATCATTTTTTAATAGAAACTTAGGAGCTGCCACGTTAGAATGGTTTTCTTATCTCGGTATGCAGTCCGCTTCTTATGCTCTCATCAAAATTTTGCAAGCCGCTGCAAACGAAGACGTAACGAAGGACTTAAGTAAAATTAACGTCCCAACAAAAATATTCCACGGTGTTCACGACCAACTCATCCCTTATAAAAGTGCTGAGCTAACAAAAGAGCGAATTAAAAACTCTGAACTATATCCTCTTACAAATAGTGGCCACGGCTCTCCAATCGATCAAGCGGATGAATTAAATAAGGAACTGATAAAATTTTTAAATTCATAGTTCCTTTACAGTAAAAAAAGAATTTGCCCTTACGGCAAATTCTTTTTTCTTAACTACCTTTTGCACGAGCAAATTCCACATATGGCTTATTCTTCTCCTCCATTAAAAATAAAACGATAATGCGGAAAAAATGAAAAGTTGGAACAATAGTCATACAAAGAATAGGTAAAAAATAAACACGCTCATCGTTAAACGCATAAATACTAACAACTCGAAATCCTGTTTGTTTATAAATCCACACAACAAATAATTGTAAACTAAAAATTAATAATAAATCTGGAACTGATTCTATTAAAATTAAACAAATTGTCCAATTATATACTAGATGAAAATTCACACACTTCTCACAAATCAATTATTAAAACGGCTCTATTTTAATTTATACTAAATGTACAAGTAATACTCCCTAAACCTAGCTTGTCTGGTTATCCCGTTAAATACTATGAAAAAAGAACTTGTATCGTATACAAGTTCTTTTTTGTCGCCTATTTAAATAATATATCCTTACTATATTGCTTTCCGATGAGTAAGTCATATTGAATAAACTCATATTGCTTTAACATTTCTTTTTGTTTTTCTGTTAAACTTTTTATTGCTTCTCCGTCTTTTCCTATCTTCAATTCATCACGAAGTACGGGAATTTCTTCATATAACTTCGATAAAAATTGATAGAACGGTACCTTATTTAATCCAGCATAATCAAAGACAAGATTTGAAAAATAGATTGGACTTACTAAACCTAAATTGTCATTTGGCATATCAAAATTTGCATACATTAATAACGGCGTTTGCGCCATCGCTAATCGTTCACTTGGCGTTTTTTCATTTGTTATATAACCAGTCTCTTTATAAAGAGATTTATTTGTTCCTAGTGATGGGAGATGATCCCCAAAGAATACTAATAATGTAGGTCTATCTAAATTATCTAGCTCCTCTATTAAATATTGAAGAGCTTCATCTGAACGTCTTAACCCTTCTGTATAAGTCTCTAATTCAGCCTTCGACTCTTCATTTTCTAATCCACTAATCTCTATTTGATTTTCACCAAATCTTCCTTCTGTAAATGGAAAATGATTTTGCATCGTAACTGCATGAACAAACGTAGGTTTCTTTTGCTTCTCTAATTCAGCTATTATCTCTTTACTCATAGATAGATCGCTAATATAATCTCCATCAACTTCTACATTTTCCATCGTATCTTGTGCATTAAACTTATCAAATCCTAACACTTTATATACATCATCCCGTTTAAAGAATGAGCGACCGAACGAATGAATTGCACTTGTATAATACCCTTCTTTTTTCAAAGCTCGAGGAATTGATGGAATTTCTTTCTTATTTGTAACAACTTGCTGATACGGTATAGATCCTGGTTTTAACAAACTCATTGAATAACTCGTTAATACCTCAAATTCAACGTTCGCAGTATTTCCTCCAAATGCAGGAGAAATAGTTTGTCCACCAGGAAAACTTTCTATATAATGATGCAAATTAGGTAAAGGATCTTCACTAAAGGACAGGTTCGTTAACTTCGTTGGATCCCAAAACGATTCACTCATTACAAAAATAATATTCGGTTTCTCTTTTTGCTTCTGCGCCCCTATATTGCTACTATATTGTTTCTTTATATCGTTTGCTATTTGAAGCATATTTTCTTTTGAATAATCTTTCGGCTTTTCAATGACTGTCGTATCTAAATTACTTATAAATCCTAGCACAAAACCATTTGAAGCATAATTTTCATTTTGATCCCACAAAACGAACTCTATACCCGACTTTTGAAACCATTTATTTATAAACGTATTCGTAAAATTACCATACACATATAAAATAAAAACGGATCCTATTATAAATAGAACTCGTACGCCTGCATGAACTTTTACATTTTGAATATACTTCCTCACATACATACCCGCCAAAATACAGACAACAACACTTACAATAACAAGAAGAATATAACCCCAACTAAAATAATCCATCACCATTGGTATAACAGATTGCATATGTCCAATCTGTGTAAAATCAGAAGGATATAGTGGGTCTCCCCTAAAAACAATTTTGAAGTGATTTACAATAGCCAAAATGATTAGCAAAATGCTTGCCAAAATAGTACTCAAAAAAACTTTCCCAAGCACGTTATACACCAAAACATATATCGCATAAATTACAATTAAACTAAATATAAACTGTGCGTTATAATTGTAAATCCAATTCAGTGTATTTACGAGATTCATATTATTTTGCGTGAAAATAAAAAGCAAAGTAACCACATGCGCTACTAAAAACATTCTAATATAAATCCGAATAATCGGTTTAAATTTATTAACAATATCTTTATTCAAATGCGCAACATACAATAGTACAATCCACATCAAAATTGTCATTATACTTAAGACAATTTTTTGATTTAACATATCTTTCATCGTATCTAAACTAAAATATTTTAAAATCAAAAAAAGTGTGGGTATTACATATAGGGTTACTAGGCCACTTAACATCGCTGAAATTAATATACTTCTTCTTGGCTGATGAAATGAAAAATCACACCTCAATTCATTCCCTCTTTTCTGTTTATTAATTTCACCCCGCACCGTAAAAACAGTTTCTATTAAGATAACATACTTCACGCATTTCGTCTTCACACTGGATTCTACTATAACTGTAGTTTCTTAATTCTCCCTTAATCAACAGTTAATTTTTGGAATACCAACTATTCATTCTTAAAAAACTAAATTCCTTCATTCCACTTTATGATATAATAACTATGTTTTGGAAAACCTTAATACTAATAGGGTTTTATCATGAAAATACGAAAGAAACAATAAAAAAGGAGATGCTCATTTTTGCTAAATAAGTTTAAAAATCTACCTAAAGCGGTATATGTAATTTTGGCGCTTTCTTTCCTACTGCACGTTTTTTGTCTAGTAAAACAGCCAGGATTAGATGGAGAGTTAGTCAAAGTAACATATGGTGCAAATGATGCCTTTAACTATTCGTTAACAGCTGAACAATTATTAAAACATGGTGTATTTGGCTATGTTTATTTAGAACCTAGTGAAGTGCCTGGAAAAAATGCATACATCACACCAGGTCAGCCGCTATTATTAGCTGGTGCTATGATTATTTCTGATGTTACATCACTTCCTTACTATTACGTAGCAACTGTTATTAATATGATACTAAACCTTTGCACAGTGTTATTAGTATTCTTAATAGGGAAAGAGTTATTTGAAAAGAATATTTACGGAATTGTTGCGAGTATTTTATATGCTATTTATCCAAGTAACTATACATACTTCCGTACATTACTAACAGAAGTTCCTTCAATATTCTTATTATCGTTAAGCGTGTATGTATTTGTTCTCGCATGGAAATACAATAAAGCAAAATTCCATATATGGTTTGGAATTGTCGTTTCCATTTTACTTATGTTCCGCCCAAATCCAGCTCCAATGATGCTCATTCCTGTTCTTGTCGTCTTATTCACATATGGATTTAAAGACTCAATTCGAATTGGATTATTATGGTTCATTGGCCCGTTCTTTATTATCGGTGCCTGGGTTGTTCGTAACTATTTAGCGTTCAATCAATTTATCTTATTCTCAACCCAAGGTGCAGACCCATTAATTGCCGGTGCAGATCCATTTAACAAAATTGGCTATGAAAATGTAGTTAACCAAATGAAAGCCCAGGGCTTAGATGATAAAAATGCATACGCAAAAGATTTAATCAAAAATGGATTTAAAACGGACTTCACATATTGGTTCTCTTGGTTCACTGTCGGTAAAACAATTGAGTTATTCAAAACAGCTCCTGCTGTAGACCAATACCGTATTCATAACTTTATACAAATGTGTCATAGAGTCTTTATCATCGGTACATTCTTGAGCAGTTTCTGCTTCATGCTAAATTCATTTAAGCATAAGCGCGTTATGATGCTAGTAGCAAGTTCTGTTATTTACATCATCTTCTCAAACTTATTCTTAGCAATTAATCGCTACGGATTTTTCATTAACCCTCTTATGTGCTTAATTCTTGCATACGGGTTAGTTTACGCTGTGCAGAAGCTTCCATTTTTCCGCACTAGCCAAGCATAATAAAAAAAGAGGTCGTCCAAAAATGGACGACCTCTTTTTTTATTTATCCAACACTTTGAACACGGCCAATTTGTCCATCTTGTAATCGAACCTTAATTCCGTACGTATGTGTTTCCGTGTTTGTTAAAATATCTTTCACAACACCGCTCACTGTTTTACTATAATCTTTATCTAATTGAATAACTACATGTGAACCAACCGAAATTTGTGATCTTGTCGGTTTACCACCTGTTGCTTCTGTTGTTTTTTCTTGTTTTTGTGTTCTCTCTTGTTGTGCAGACTGTTGTTGCTGAATCTTCTGTTGCTCTTCTTGCTTACGTTTTTCTTGCTCTACTCTTTGTTGCTCTTCTTGCTTACGTTTTTCTTCTTCTACTCTTTGCTGCTCTTCTTGCTTACGTTTTTCTTCTTCTACTCTTTGCTGCTCTTCTACCTTCTTATCTTCTTCAACTTTCTTCTCATCTATTTTCTGTTCTTCCGATGCTTTCAGCTTTTCCTCTTCATCTTTACAAGCTGTTAAAACCACTACACATAAGCTCATAAGCAAAAATAATAATAATTTCTTTAACATTAAAAAATCCTCCTATATATACATTACAAATAATGACCTTTAATAGAATAACAAATATGTATAAACCCCTTTGTCGTAATTTGTCGTATACATTGGATTTTCCATGTAACACTACATGCTCCAAATAGAGAAGAACCTGTCGTGTGACAGGTTCTTCTCGTTATTTATTAGGATACGATGATTAGCATGTTTACTATACAAGAGGAAGCATCCATATTTTCCATATGATACTTACGATTACTATAAGTACAAAATCAAACAAATCTAATCTCGGACCCTTTTTCATAGTCATGTCTAGCCACATATAAATCCATTTCATTTCCTTATATTTATGAATATTTTTCTTTGCGAATCGGTAAGTAAGCACTTGCATGATGTAAATTCCAATTACGCAAATAAGCAATAAGATGAGAAATTCAAACACAAAATTCCTCCCTATTTTTGAAGCGTTCTTTCTACTATATGGTTCTTCAAAACCCATTCCTCAAACTGAGCACTTCCAAATTCCCAGCTCAAATCACGAGCATGTACAGAAAAAACGTAATAACCGGCATATTCGTCCATAAACACCCCTGCCCCTACATCATCTTTTTGAATACCGTATACTCCAAAATTAAAATACACATCCCACACGTCTTCATGCTTCCTCTTATAAGCAATCGATTCCATATCACATTCAGTTCCGAAATAATCAAGATGTAAATGTACGCTATCATCGTATTCGTAATCCATTTTATCACCCCTTATATTTGTACTTCTTTACTACCCAAAAAATTCCTGCTATATATACTCACATATGGGCACTTACCTACATATTATGCTTGTAGATTGACTTCTAGGAGGTGTCATATAGTGAAAAAATTAATAACCGTTTTTTGCATCATGTTACTAGCTGTTTTCACATTCGCTGCTTGTAGTAGTACAAAGGAAAGTACGAAAGAACAAGCTCAAAAAATTCGCGTTGGCGAAGTTACACACTCTCTTTTCTACGCACCATTATATGTTGGAATTGAAAAAGGATTTTTTAAAGATGAAGGCTTAAATATTGACTTACAAACAACAGCTGGCGGAGATAAAACGATGACCACCCTTTTATCTGGCGGAATTGATATTGCTCTCGTTGGTTCAGAAACGTCTATTTATGTTCATCAACAAGGAGCAAAAGATCCTGTCATTAATTTTGCACAGCTTACACAAACAGATGGCACATTTTTAGTTTCCCGTAAAAAATTAGACTCTTTTAATTGGAACGACGTAAAAGGCGTTACGTTTTTAGGACAGCGTAAAGGCGGCATGCCGCAAATGGTTGGTGAATACGTTTTAAAGAAAAATGGCATTGACCCTCGCAAAGATACGAACTTAATTCAAAATATCGAGTTTGCTAATATTGCAAATGCCTTTGCATCTGGTACGGGAGAATTTGTACAGCTCTTTGAACCGACTGCAAGTATACTTGAAAAAGAAGGAAAAGGTTATATCGTCGCGTCTTTCGGAGCTGAATCTGGTACTGTCCCTTATACAACGTTTATGGCAAAAGAAAGTTTCTTAAAGAAAGATAAAGCTGCTGCAGAAAAATTCACGCGCGCACTATATAAAGCGCAGCAATGGGTTGATACACATAGTCCAGAAGAGATTGCCGATGCCGTTTCACCACTATTTAAAGACACTTCAAAAGACATTTCAGTAAAAGTAATTGAGCGCTACAAAAAACAACATTCATATGCGACAAATCCATTATTAGATGATGCAGAATGGAAACAAATCCAAACGATTATGAAAGAATCTGGTGAATTACAAAAAGAAGTTCCACATGAAGCGCTCGTCAATACAAAAATTGCCGAAAGCGTTATTAAGAAATAGAGGCGAAGTGTATGAGCTTTTTACAAATACGTAACGTTTCTCACTGCTTTTTTGCAAAAGAAAATGCCAAACTTATTCTTGAAGATATGAGTTTGCAAGTAGACGAAGGCGAATTTATTTCAATCCTTGGTCCAAGTGGTTGCGGAAAAACAACGCTCCTCTCCATCATCGCAGGTCTACTCGATCCAATTGAAGGTATCGTATTTTTAGATGGTGAACCGATTACAAGTAAGACCCCCTCTATGGGCTATATGCTCCAGCAAGATTACTTGTTTCCGTGGAAAACAATTGAAGAAAATATTATGCTCGGACTTCATATTCGGAAGGTTTATGATGAAAATACGAAAGAACATACATTAAAGCTTTTAAAACAAGTCGGCCTATATGATATAGAACAGCAATACCCTCGTGAACTATCCGGTGGTATGCGCCAACGTGCTGCACTCGTTCGAACATTAGCGACCGACCCAAAAATTTTATTGTTAGATGAACCATTTTCCGCTCTTGATTATCAAACAAAATTAAAACTAGAAGATCTCGTCTTCACATTACTACGTAACTATAAGAAAACCTCCCTACTTGTGACACATGATATTGAAGAAGCAATTGCGATGAGTGATCGTATTTATTTGCTGCAGGCAAACCCTGGAAAAATTGCAAAAACATTCATCGTCCCAGAAAGTATCCGTTCCTTATCGCCGTTAGAAGCACGCCACCACCATGACTTCCCATCCCTCTTCCAAGAAATATGGAAGGAGTTGGAACGAATTGGATAATATAAAACAACTACATGAACAGTTTCGAAAAAAAGAAAGACAACATGCATGGTTAGCTCGCTCTTTACAACTTGTACTTCTTGTTCTTTTCTTTGCACTATGGGAAATAGCTAGTAAAAAAGAATGGATTGATCCTTTACTCTTTAGTTCTCCTTCAAGTATTTGGGATCTCTTTTTAACGAAATGGATTGACGGCTCACTTTGGGTCCACATATGGACGACATTACTTGAAACAGGAGTAGGTTTTATTCTCGGAACTGTACTTGGAGCTATTATTGCTACTCTCCTTTGGTGGATGCCACTTTTGGCCCGCGTACTTGATCCTTATCTCGTCGTCCTAAATGCAATGCCAAAAGTTGCACTCGGTCCAATCATCATTGTTATTTTCGGTCCAAATATTTCATCCTCTATCGCAATGGGGGTAATCATCTCTATCATCATTACCATTCTCGTTATTTACAGCGCATTTCAAGAAGTCAATTCCAACTATATTAAGGTCATGGACACATTTGGCGCAAATAAATGGCAATGCTATAAGCACGTTATTCTCCCTTCATCTTTCCCTGCAATTATTTCAACGTTAAAAGTGAATGTTGGCTTATCATGGGTCGGTGTTATTTTCGGGGAACTCCTCGTTTCTAAACAAGGACTTGGCTATTTAATTAGCTACGGATTCCAAGTCTTTAACTTCACACTCGTCTTGCTCAGTGTATTGCTCACTTGCGTCCTCGCAACTCTTATGTATGTATTTGTCGAGGCATTTGAAAAACTCCTTATTGGAAAACGAAAAAAAAGCTGACTTAGAGCGATATGCTAGAGTCAGCTTCTTTCTCTTACCTTTTATCACACATTTTCGAATCGTCTGCAATATTCCCATTAGCAACCGTAACTGTATGGAAACAATCTTTCACACGCACCGTAACGACATTATCTTTTCGATCAATAATATGATAATCATTAAACTCTTTATTTAATGCACTACGAATTTGCTCCCCTTCAAAAATCGGAAAACCGTGAGACATTACCCAAATGAGACCAGCAACAGCAAGAATCGTTTTCATACGTTTCATTACCTCCTCGAGAGTAAACTTATAGCCCCTATACTATGCGCATTATAATTGTGTCTATTTTGTGACGTTTTTATACTAATTCTATTTTAATGATTCAGTTCCTTCTTCTTTTTTTAAAAAAAGACAGAATTTTCAATTTTATCAACATGAAGAAACGCAAAGAACTACAATTCTTCACGTTTTCCCTTGGCTAAAATATATCGAACACATAATTCGCATTAGTGTCCACTTGGTTGTTCCATCGTTTTCGACACATCATATAACCCAGCTAACACTTCCGCTCTCATTTTTACAAGCTCGGAGAATTGATAGAAGAAGGCAATTTTTTTATATTTTAATTCTGTTCCTTCTTTCACCTTTTTTGAATCTTGTAAAATAAACGCTGTAAATGTATCCGCAATATCCTCTGCTACATTTGTCGTCCCATACAATGAAACAAACTCACCATGCTTTTCCTTAAAAAATTCAATTTGAGCTTCTTCGCTTTCTTCCACTTTCTTTTCTGTCCACTCCTGGTCAATTGGTTTCCAGAAAGAATTATAAAATTGATTTATATAAGAGCTCTCCTTGGCACATCCTTCTTGTAAGAAAAGAGATTTACATTTATTTTGGTATGATGAAATATCTTTATCTTCTTCAAAAGCCTTTAAGTACTTTTCATTTACTGGTATTTGTTTATGTCCCAGCGTCAATACGTGAGCCGTCTCATGTATTAATGTTTTCACCACTTGATCGATATTTACTGCAGAATCAAGCGTATCTAAACTAATGGTCCACTCTTTCGGATACTCCATACTTGGCATAACATGAGCCACAATTCCATCGTATCCATCTGTTACCATATCAAACTCTTTTATGTCAGTGCGATACTTAGCAGGAATAAGCGTGCTATACATCTCCCATAACGATTCATGATAATCCCTATCTTGACGTTGCTTTAATACTTCTTCTTTCGCGTCCTTATCCTCCGCAAAAGCCTTATTCAATCGTTTGCGATCTAGTTTATCGAAATAAGGATCTACAATTTCATCACCATCGATATAATAAGAAGCTAAAAAGAAATAATTTTCATCATCCTTTTTTTTCATTTCTGCTTCTTTCATATCGTTACTTGAATGTCCTTCTAAATCATAATCCTCTAGTACTTCAAGTTCTGAAAGTCCATCTATCTTTTTATATACTTTTTGAAGTGTTTTATCACCTACTTGTACGCATTTTTCTGTCGTTTCGCACACATCTTTTTTCTCTCTTTTCGAAGTTTGCTCCGACATATCACATCCAGCTACTAAGCCCGTTGAAATCATAAAACACATTAACTTGCCATACAGTTTCTTCATACGCACCTCCATTATTCCATTCTACAAAAATATCATAATCATTTTTTAACGAATATGCGATAATTAATTATAAAAGCTGTATGGAGGTTTCCCATGATTCGAGCAGTCTTATTTGACTTAGATGGAACACTATTAGATCGTCGCCAATCTCTAGAGCAATTTATTCGCGATCAATATAATCGCTTCGCCTTTCATTTGATAAACATAGAAAAATTCGAGTATTGCTCTCGTTTTCTCGAACTCGACAATAATGGTTACACGTGGAAAGATAAGGTATATTCCACTCTCCTTTGCGAATACAACATTACCACTTTAACGCAAGAGCAACTGCTACACGACTACATTACAAACTTCCAACATCATTGTATTCCTTTCCAAAACATGCATGAATTACTTCAACAACTAACTCAGCGAAACATTAAAATTGGTATTATTACAAACGGCTTTACTAAATTTCAGATGAGCAACCTTCGAGCACTAAACATACATACGTATACAAACACAATTTTCATTTCAGAAGCAGAAGGAATTAAAAAACCACATCCTGAGATTTTCGAACGAGCTTTGCAAAAGCTAAACGTAAAAGCAGAAGAATGCCTTTACGTTGGAGACCATCCAGAAAATGATGTGCTTGCTTCTGAACAAGTAGGGATTCGTGGCGTTTGGAAGAGAGATTTATTTTGGGGTGACTTTGAACATTCACGTGTGGTGGATGATTTATTAGAGGTGCTTTCGTTTTTAGAGGTGGAGGTAAAAACAAGACGATAGTAAATGAAATTTCACTTTATCAGCGATTCAACAAGAAACATCGGCTTACCGACAAAAGCTGACAAACAAAAAAGAGGCCATTTTTCAAAAATGCCTCCTCTTCCTTTATTATTCATATACTGTAAACTGCGGTTTGCTCGGATGATCTTTAACTAGCGCATCATCTGGAAACTTTGAAACTTTTTTATATAAAGCAATGTCACCGATACAACCTGCTGCTAGTAGAATCCCTAAAAATGAGAGTGGCTCCAGATTCATAGCTAATCCCAATACAATTGGTAAAATTCCAGTTGGTAAAAACGGAAGCATTAACACTGTCTTCATTTGCTTTACTGTAATCACCTGTTTAGAATGAGCATATGCAGCACCTAATTTCCAATTGACGCCCCATTTTAGTTCACTCCACGGAACACCTCCGATATAACGAAATCCAATTAAATGTATTGCCTCATGAATACAAACGAGAATAATCATTCCAATAATCAAAAGAAACATAATCGGCAATGTAATTTCAATTTGAAACTCGCCTGAAAAAAGCGCATGTAAATAACCAATTCCAATCGCCAGAGCAAATATTATAAAAAATGAATAAATATTTAATTTAACCATTGAAACAGAGACAGTTGTTTCTTTTCTGTTATCCACCTTTTCACCTCCTAAAATGTAAATATATCTTTACAAAATTGTATAATATACCCAAAGTAATATAAAGATATATTTACATTTTGAACATAAAAAAAGAAACCGGCCATTTTACTTCGTAAAACAGCCGATTTCTTCTATATGTTTCATCGTACGCGCTAATACATCATCGCGCATAATAAAGCTAAATTTTCTATCAGTTTTAATATTATCAGGAATGTCTTTTAATAAAACAGACCCTTTCGTTTCTTCGTAATGCGTATGTTGCTCTACCGCACTAATTGTTGCAAAATAAATGTTTTTAATGATTATTTTGTCTTTTCCGGATACTTTGTATTGCCCTAAGTAAGTTAAATCAGAAACTATGCCGCCGGTTTCCTCATGAACTTCTCGAACTGCCGCTTCTTCCGGTGTTTCCCCGAGTTCTACTTTACCACCTGGAAATTCAAGACCACGGCGTAAATGATGCGTTAATAACCATTGATCCCCGTACCGGCATACAACCCAAACATGCTTTGGCTCAGGAGAAAATGGGTAACGTTCAAACGATAATTGTACAGTGTTGTGGTAATAATCTTTAAATTTGTACATGCCATTACTCCCCTATTGATGATTACAAGTTTTTCCTACCACAAATTGTAGCATATTCTCGCTTTTCTGCATAATATTATCCAATTACAATCCATTGATTATTCCCATTTGTGCGACTAATTCTTTCGTTTCATGATTCCCTAGATCATAAATCATTTTATATGCTTTTTGTAGTTGTTCATCATATCGATCATTATTCGAATCGTGATGATACTCAACGAATGGAACGTGGGAGCGTACATATGAACCTAAGTCCTCTTCATACGCTTGATCAAAATACTCTCTTAACTCCGTAATCTCTTCGTCATTTGCATAAATTTCAAAATTATACGTATCCGCCGTCTTCACTTGCGAAATTTGACCATTTCCAACTGATATATAATATGTTTTTTTATTCTCCATGTAACACCCTTCTTTCATCCTTTTAATTTCTATTGTTTTCATCAATTACAAAATTATGTAAAATAAAGAAAAGGAGGGATTTCATGCTCAAAATATTAATTATCGGCATTATAATCGTACTGATCATATTAGTACTCTCCGTTATGACGATTAATAAAGGCTACGCATATAAACATTCTGTTGATAAGCCCGACGATAACCCTTACTCGAAAAATAATAAGGAGGAATCATAGTATGCTTCGTATACTTCGCATCGCAATCGCACTCACTGTGATAATTATGTCGGCAATTGGGCTCTATACAGGTCAAAATAACTTTCTACCACTTTCACAATTTCTATTAGGAGCTTTAATGTTTCTCATCGCAATTGAGCAAATAAAAAAGAAGGATTCAGGAACCGGGTTTATTTGCATTGTTGCTGGTGCTTTCATTTGGCTTGTTTTTATCATTACCTACATAAAATAGAGGAGGGTCTTTTATGCTGAAAGGATTACGGATTACTTTATCACTTATTGCTTTATCTATAGCAATCTATAGCTTTTTTACTGGTAATAGGGAAATCATGCCTTATATGTTCATCTTTTTAGGGGGGATGGCTTTCATTATTAGTATAGAGGAAATCTTGAAACAGCAAAAAGGTGGTAGCATACTTGCTCTGTTAACAGGAGCTGTTGCTTTATTTCTTGGCTTCTCAGAAATATTTCGATAAATAGTCTCTTTAAAGGAGGAATTCGATGCTAACTGGAATACGCTATTTTTTCATGCTTCTCACAATCTCTCTTTGCACTTATTCTCTTGCTACCGATAATTTCACACTTCTCCCATACATGCAATTTGCTCTCAGTTGTTTCTTTATTCTTCTAGGAATTAATGAACTGAAATCCGGAAGAAAATCAATGGGTATCTCGCATTTTTTCGTTTCTATTCTTATGCTCTTCATTGTAATATCGAACTACCTTCGTTACATGTAGAATGAAACTTTAAATACCAACTACGAACTGTTATTACATTGAAGGCTAATTTAAAACTACAAGAAGATAGGTGGTAGTATGCTAAAAACATTTCGCATCATATCCGCTCTTATTGTCATCTCTCTCGCTCTATATGGAATATCTACAAACCCGCTTGTTACGATGCCCTATATGCTTATTGCCTTATCTATTATGACTTTCATCATGAGCGCAGAAGAAAAACAGAAAGGAAAGAAAGTACATAGTACACTCTCCTTCTTTTCTGGCGTATTTACTTTAATCGTCGCTATTATAATTATTATCTCCAGGTAACTAACTCTTGCTACTTAAAAGGGGCTAAAATGCACATAAAACAAATACAACTAATCATCGTTTTTATTACTTTGATTCTATGTTTATACAGTACATTTACAATGAACTTTCAAATCTTTTCACCTACCATTTGTATGGCATTTTAGTAGGAATTGAGATGATTCAAAAGCAGTAAAAGCAAATTGGAGCTATTAGCATCGGTTTAAGTATGTTTACCATTATTTTTGTCATTCCATTTATACTGTTCTTCTAAAGGAGGATTTCATGTTAAAAAACATTCGAATTATAATAGCGACTATCGCTCTTATTCTCGCCCTATTTAGCCTCTTTTCAAACTTCTCTATGCTTTTACCATTCGTATTTATCCTTTTAAGTATTATGTTTATCCTTTTTGGAATTGATGAAATAAAAGAGCGGCAAAAAGCAAAAGCATTTGTTTATTTACTCGGTTCTGCCTTTATTTTATATGTTGGGGTGTCTAGTCTACTTTCATAAAAAAAGAAGAGCAGATTTTGCTCTTCTTTAACTCACTACTTTCAATCCAATAATCGTCCCCATAATCCCAACGATACAAATAATCCGAAAAGCGTTTTTAGGTTCTTGAAAGAATAAAATACCGACAACTGCTGCCCCGAGCGTTCCGATTCCAGTCCAAACTGCATATGCGATGGATAACTGAATTTCTTGAAGCGCCATCGTTAAAAATTGAAAACTAATAATAAAACCACCTATTAAAATAATATTATTCGTCCAACTATTATTTTTTGCTACTTTCTTTATCCCAATTACACCGACAATTTCAAAGAGCCCAGCTATAATTAAATACATCCATGCCATTTTATTTCACCTCTTCCTTGTCGCCACTAAATTTCAATCCGATAATAAATAATGCTAATAAACAAACAAGGAAAATTTTAATAAACGAAAATGGCTCTTTAAAATATAAAATATCTACTACTATCGTTCCCACTGTCCCAATTCCAGTAAATACTGCATATGCCGTTCCAATTGGGATTCTTTTAGTTGCTTCAATTAATAGATGAAAGCTAGATAAAATTGCAATAAGTGTCAAAATACTCATCGAATTTGTTTTTAATCCTGTTGCCCAATATATTTCGATTAAGCCTCCAAATACTAAATACAGCCACGCCCTATTTGTACTAATCTCCTTTTTCTTTTTCACTTCTTCTTTTACCTCTTGTCGCATTTCTTGTTTTGAAGAGCTACGTTTCTTTTTCGGAAAAAGAATGTAAGACATCGCCCATATAAAATGAATCATAAGTACCGATGTCCAAACACTGACAATGGTATTAATAGTTTCATTTTTATAAAAGCCTATTTGTTTATTCAAAATCCATTCTTTCATATGAAGAATATAAGATCCACTTGGTAACTCTTGAGCTGGTACAAGCCCTATTACAAAAATAAATAAAAGCTGTGCAAGAATGAAAATGCTCGCATGTTTATAAAAGTATTGCCGCTCTAATCGTGCGTGCTCCTTTCCATATAGCTTCTCTTTTTGCATAGCTGTCATTTATCTTCCTCCTTTTTCAAATAATAATCTACCATTTCATCTATATACTTCATTGTTTCCGAATCAAGTCCATATACTTTTGCAATCTCCCCCTCTTCAGGTCTAATTAATTCCCAATACTTATTTATTAATTGTTCATCTTCTTGAAATATATGCATGGAAAAAGCCACTACTTTTTCCGCCAATTGTTGAACTTCTGGTGAATCTACTGGTTCATTTATACGCTCACGAATTTCTCTTAATACTTGCAACCACTCTTTCGTTCTTTTATCGTTTTCTTCAAATGTTGGTAAGCCCTGAATAATCTGCTGCTCTTCCTCATTAAAATACCTTTTCCAAAATTTCTCCCTCTGATCAATTCCCTGTACGGATTTTATAAATAACATTAAATCCTCTGTTTTAAGCTCCCCTGTTAATTCAATGGAATGAAATGTTGTATATAATAGTTTTTCTAAGTCCTGTAATCTTTTTACTTCTGCTTGTATTGTTCGAATCTCATTTTGAATTGCACTTTTCCATCTTTCTTCTGAATTTCCCTTTTCCTCTTTTAACACTTTTTTTATTTCCGAAAGCTTAAAACCAAGCTTTTTAAACGTTGTTATTTGTTGCAATGTAATTACATCATCTTTTGAATAGTAACGATATCCTGACTCGGCAACGTACGACGGTTTTAATAATCCAATTTCCTCATAATATCTAAGTGTTCTCGTCGTTACATTCGTTTCTTTTGAAATTTCACCAATGCTATACTTATCCATCGTTTCCTCCTCACGCCTTATTTATCTTCACTATAAACTTTGACGTATACGTTAAAGTCAATACTCCATTCACACAAAAAACTCCTGTTTTTCAAACAGGAGCTCTCATTAATATATTCACCTACTGCCTTTCATTTCTTAAAAATGCTCATAAGTGAAACTCATTGTTTTTATATAAAATCTGTACCTTTCTCTTTTACAAATAAAAAAGCTGCCCTTTCACAGGCAGTTTTTCTTTATCCAAATACTTTTTCAAGTTCATCTTTATCTTGGCTTAGCCAGAAGTTCATTAAGCGTTGTGCTCCTTCTAAGTCGTGAAGCTTCGCTTGGCCACATTGTGTTTCATTTGCAGCTGGAATTTCTGTAATTTGAACCGCATCTTTTAATGTTAGTTCTAATAAATCAATGATTTCTCGAACCGTCGGTGTTCCGCTTACTACAAGATAATATCCTGTTTGGCAACCCATTGGTGAAATATCGATAATATCAAAATGCGGATAACGATCAATATATTTACGTAAATTAAATGCTAATAAATGTTCTAACGTATGAATAACATCTGGTTTCATTGCTTGTTTATTCGGTTGGCAAAAACGAATATCGAATTTATTTACAATACCGTCGCTACCTACGTTGTGAACTCCGCAATGTCTTACATAAGGTGCCTTTACAATCGTATGATCTAATTCAAAGCTTTCTACTGATGGCATACAACATCTCTCCCGCTTTTAATTTAATTCCGTTATATCCAATATGATATAACGGAAATGCACATTAGTAAAGTATTATGTACTGTCGTGCTATAATACTTTAAGACTATGCTGAAAAGGAGACCATTATGAAACAGATTTTTATCGGTATTATACGCTTTTATCAAAAGTTCATTTCTCCGATGACACCGCCAACGTGCCGCTTTCATCCGACTTGCTCTCATTATGGATTAGAAGCGTTTCAAAAACACGGTGCCTTCAAAGGATTTTGGCTTACATGTAAGCGTATATTAAAATGTCACCCTTTCCATCCAGGAGGATTTGATCCTGTCCCAGATAAAAAGGATGACAAAGTAAATTCTTAATTGTCGTAACCATTTACAACTAAATCTAATTTTCCTGTGTCAGGATCTATAACAAGACCGTGAACAGGTACTTCTTCCGGAAGTAACGGATGGTTGCGGAGTATTGACACACTATGTTCTACACTTTCTTCTACACTAGAGAACCCTTGTAAGAATCTTTCTAAATCGATTCCAGAATAACGAAGTGTATCTAATTTCTCTTCTGTTACGCCGCGCTCTTTCATTTTTTCAATTGTACTGCTTGCTTGAATTTTTGCCATACCACAATCATGATGACCGACAACACATACTTCATCAGCTCCAAGCTCATATACAGCGACTAAAATACTACGCATAATACTTCCGAATGGATGTGAAATAACAGCGCCTGCTACTTTAATAATTTTCACATCACCGTTACGCATATTCATTGCTTTCGGTAATAATTCAACAAGACGAGTATCCATACAAGAGATAATTACCATTTTTTTATTTGGAAATTTTCCTGTTTCATACTCTTCGTATTTTTTCTCTTCAACGAATTTTTCATTGTATTGTAAAATCTCTTCTAATGACTTCATAGTAAAGAACCCTCTTTTCTCTCATTTACATTACATATGTAGTGTACCAAAATTTGAAAAACTCAAAAAGGATATTTCTTTATAGTAAAAATAGGATATTTTCAGATAATCGACATAATTCTTTCAAAATATACACACACCTTTGTAACAAGTCTCACATACTTTAAACGTTTTTTCACTATAAACTGATTGTAGATAATGTAAAAAAGGAGTGAATATTTATTATGTCCGACGTTCTGTTACTAAGTCGTTTTCAATTTGCAATTACTATTTTTTATCACTTTTTATTTGTACCTTTGACAATCGGACTTGTTATTTTAGTAGCATGTATGGAAACTCAATACGCCCGCACATTGAATCCAACATACCGCAAAATGGCAAATTTCTGGGGAAAACTTTTTACAATTAACTTCGTAATGGGGATTATAACTGGGATTACGATGGAATTCCAATTTGGAACAAACTGGTCTGAGTACTCCAAATATATGGGGGATATTTTCGGATCACCTCTCGCAATCGAAGCACTCGTTGCCTTCTTCTTAGAATCTACTTTCATGGGAATATGGTTATTCGGTAAAGACAAAATCTCACCAAAATTCCGTGCTTTCTGTATGTGGATGGTTGCACTTGGAACAAATATTTCTGCCCTTTGGATTATTACTGCAAACGGATTCATGCAAAATCCTGTTGGGTACGTAGTACGTAACGGCCGCGCTGAATTAAATGACTTCTGGGCACTTGTTACAAATCCATATGCATGGAATATGTTCTTCCACACTGTAATTGGTTGTTATATTGTCGGTGCTTTCTTCGTTATGGCAATTAGTGCATATCACTTACTACGTAAAAACGAAGTGGAATTCTTCAAAAAATCATTTAAATTTGGTTTAATGTTAGGTTTATTCGCCGCAACAATTACACCATTTATGGGCCATCAATCCGGTGTATCAGCTGCTAAATATCAACCAGCAAAAGGAGCTGCGATGGAAGCTGTTTGGGAAACCGGAAAAGGACAAGGCTTCTCAATCATTCAAATTCCTGATGTGAAAAATGAAAAAAACTTTGAACTACTTACTATTCCAAAGCTCGGAAGTTTCTTCTATACAAACTCATTTGATGGAGAAATTGTTGGTTTAAAAGATATTCCAAAAGAAGATCGTCCAAATGTTAACCTCGTGTACTATAGCTTCCGCTTAATGGTTGCACTTGGCATGTTCTTTATGGCATTAACTTGGTACGGTTTCTATTTAAACCGAAAAGGAAAACTAGAAAACTCAAAACGTTATTTAAAAATTACAATGTGGTCTGTTTTACTTCCATATATCGCAATTAATGCTGGCTGGATTGTCGCTGAAGTAGGTCGTCAACCGTGGACAGTTTATAAACTAATGCGTACAGCAGAATCCGTGTCACCTATATCAGTTCCACAAATTTGGTTCTCATTAATTAGTTTAATATTGTTCTACACTTTACTCTTAATTGCAGACGTATACTTAATGCTGAAGTTCGCGAAAAAAGGACCCGCTGCATTAGAAGAACCTGCTACTGAAGGAGGTGCGGCTCATGTCTCATGATATGCTTGCAATTATCTGGTTCGGTTTATGGGGCGTAATTTGGACAGTGTACTTCATTCTTGATGGCTACGCACTCGGTAACGGAATGATTTTCCCATTCGTTGCGAAAGACCGACAAGAACGAAATCAATTACAAGAAGCTATCGGCCCGTTCTGGGGTGGTAATGAAGTATGGTTAATTACAGCTGGTGGTGCAACATTTGCTGCCTTTCCAGTCACATATGCAAATATGTTTAGCTACCTATATACACCACTATTTTTAGTATTACTTGCACTATTTGCTCGTGCCGCTGGACTTGAATTTATGCATAAAGACGATTCACCAATTTGGCAAAAAACTTGTAAATGGGCATTTACAAGTGGTAGTTTCCTAATCGCCTTCTTATTCGGTGTTACATTCGCTAACCTGTATTACGGGCTGCAAATCGGAAAAGATGGTTATGAAGGAACTTTACTTAGCTTACTAAACCATTATGGTATTTTAGGCGGTCTTTTCTTCACTGCTATATTCGTCGTATCTGGTGCCCTTTGGATTATGATTAAAACAACTGGCGAAGTATCTGATCGTGCTTATAAAATTGCAAGACCATTTTCAATGGCAGCTGCTATCATTTTAGCTATCTTCTATGTCGCAACTGCAAATCGTACAAATTTATTCCAAAACTTCACGGAATATCCTGTACTATTCATTCTTCCAGTACTTGCAATGTTAATGAGTGTACTCACACTTATTATGGTGTACAAACATAAAATCGGCCTTGCATTCACATTCGTTTGCTTAACAATCGCAATGTTTATGACAACTGGTTTTGCAGGTATGTTCCCAAGAATGTTACCATCTCGTATTAACGACGCTTATAGTACAACGTTATACAACGCAGCTGGTAGTCAATTAAATTTAAAAATTATGTTCTTCGTTGCAATGGTCATGGTACCAATCGTTATTGGATATCAACTTTGGAGCTACAGCATATTTAAAAATAAAATTCATAAAGACTCTGCTAAAGGGTATCACTAAAATAAAAAAGACACTTCGAGCGAAGTGTCTTTTTTATTTTACGTATGATTTTCGATAAGATGTTACATTTCTAATCTAACAACTATGATAAAGAAGAATCACTAACAGCTCACAACTAAATTGTATCACAGGACAAACACATCATTTTATGCAATTTTACATATAAAAATTATAACGTAGATTGAATTACTTGGTCATACACATCGTTATCCGTTACATCTGCCGTACTAATACCACTGAATGTCCTCACATTTAATCCGGTATTTGAAGATCCCGATCCATTATAAGCTTTCGTTTTTTCAATTGGATGTACGTTATATTTATCACCTAAGTTAATTGTCCCGTTACAATTCTCAATAATAACCCCTTCCACAATAGCTGGCATTTTATCACCTACTTTCATTTCGTTACTTTTATTTTATGAACATCGCCTACAAAAATAGCATGTTTCAATAAGAAAAAGCACTCAAATTGAGTGCTTTTTCTCTAAGCATTAATGGCAAGTTTGGAGACAGTTGACTTCTTCAAAATTTTATTAGGGGTAATATTTTGAAAAAGAAAGCCTTTCATATTTAACTTAACACCACTGGAATATATAGTAAATTGATAATATTTATACGGAAGATTGCTAATGTTTAGTATAGATAGTTTGCACTACGTTAATAGTGGAAATTATCTATACTAAGAAACAAAAAGACGCCTTTCAAGAAGACGTCCTTTCCCCTGTTTATATATACCCCATCCCGCTTTTTGTAAACACACACTAGAAAACAGAATCATGAATTGTTACAAGATTGTTAGGTACAAAAAGAGTAGAGGTAAATATTAATATAAAATTCTGCTTTATAGCGTGTATCCACAACTTATATTTTAATCCTCTTCCCTTGAAAATAAACATAATATGCATAATTACATACCAAAAAGAAAAAGACACTCCACAGAGTGCCTCTTCAACCATTTTACTTTTAATATATCACTTTGAATACATTTTACCATATTTAACCATATCGATTGTTAAGAAAATTCGAAATCGTTATTTTTTTATCAACATCTTCAAAATCATGTAATATTAAGGATGCAATAAAACATTATACAAATTGAGGTGTACTATATTTATGTTTTTCGGAATCATTCCTCTTATATTGTTTATTATTTTTCTTATCTCTTACTTAAAAGATCCACGAAAAATAATAAATGGCTTTTTATTTAATGCCTTTTTCTGTTCATTTCTATTATTTTGTGCAATCGCCTCGTTTGCATCTGGTAGTAACACTTTACATTTCATCGTTATGCTACCCATGTTAGCTCTACTTTTCATGATACCTTTTGGCATCGTTGCTCTAATGTTTGGACTATTTCTTAATGCGAGAATCTTGATGAGGCGTGAAGGAAGACGCTTTACAAACTCTTTAACTTTAATTGCTGCTTTAGGGATTTTATTCTGTATACTAATCCCTATCATAAATCCAGCAAGTTTATTCTCAGAGCATTTTCAATTTATTTTTGCTGCTATTTCTCTTGTAACTATGTATTTCTTTATACATTTATCTAACTTCTTAAGCGCTTATTTTCTATACCAATTCAATAGACCGAGACGTAATCAAGATTTCATCATCGTTCTTGGTAGCGGCTTAATTAATGACAAAGTGCCACCCTTACTTGCAAGTCGCATTAATAAAGCAATCGACTTTTATTGGAAGCAAGCCGCTGTGAATACACCACCAACAATCATTTTCTCTGGTGGGCAAGGGCCTGATGAAGGTCTTCCGGAAGCAGAAGCGATGCAAAATTATGCTGTTGAAAAAGGCATTCCGCTTGAACATACGGTACAAGAAAATCGTTCTGTAAACACATATCAAAACATGTCGTTCTCTAAAGAAATTATGGATTCTTTAAAACCAGAAGGTAAGTATAAAAGTATTTTTACAACGAATAATTTCCATCTTTTCCGTGCTGGCATATATGCAAGACAAGCTGGCCTTAATAGCCAAGGAATCGGATCAAAAACAGCCTTTTATTACTGGCCTAATGCAATGATTCGCGAATATGTCGCAATTGTCGTTATGGGGCGTAAGCGCCATATGAAAATATGTGGAACTATTTTAGGTTTCGCTTTATTCCTAACAGTCGTTAGTTTTATACTTTCTTAACAACATCCCATCCTTTAAAAGGATGGGATTTCTTATACGAATTTCAAAAATATTTTAATGGTACTATGGTGATAATATTCCCTGCATACATCCATTAAAGGAGAATTTTTTCAAATATAATGTTAAAATGGTTGTTAGGCATGAATCGAACTGATTAGCAAACATGTAAGAAAAAGAAACTAGTTTGAAACGAGGAAATTATATGAAAAAAATGATCAAGAGTAAGCCCAATAAGCTGAAAATTGCTTCAAAAGCTTTGATGATTATTATTGGGGCATTTATCACAGCGTACGGATTAGAAGCTGTCTTAATTCCAAATAACGTATCCGACGGTGGTGTGACTGGTTTAAGTATCGTTAGTTCAAGATTATTTGGATTGCCATTAGGAGCTCTAATCGCAGTTATTAACATTCCTTTCGTTTGGTTAGGATATAAACAAATCGGTAAAAGCTTTGCAATTTATTCCATCATCGGGATTGCTTCATTAGCAATAGGTACCGTTGTCATGCACGGAATACCAACTATTATTGAAGGCGATACACTACTCGTTACAGTTGTTGGTGGTATTATTATCGGTTTCGGTATGGGACTAGCCTTACGTAACGGCGGCGCATTAGATGGAATCGATATGCTAGCTGTATTACTTTCTCGTAAGTTACCTTTTGGAACAAGTGACCTTATTTTATTCTTAAATATGTTTGTCTTTATTTTTGTTTCAACAGTATTTGGTCTTCAAGGGGCTATCCTTTCGGCAATTGCTTACTTTATCGCTTCGAAAGTGATTCATATCGTTGAAGTTGGTTTAAGTGGTTCGAAAACATTTAAAATCATCACGAAAGAGCCTGAATTAATGGTAGAAACAATTCGCGATCGTTTAGGCCGAAGCGCAACGTATAACGAAGTATATGGTGGTTATTCAAGAGAGAAATTCAAAGAAATTTCTTGTGTAATTAACCGTTTAGAAGAAAGTAAAATGAAGGACCTGATTAATGAAATCGATCCTAATGCCTTTATTACAGTTTATGACGTAGCTGAAGTAAAAGGCGGTAACTTTAAGAAACGTGATATTCATTAATCATTATGAAAAAAGAGGGTGTGCCAAAATATTGGTGCAGCCTCTTTTTATTATGAAGTTGGTAAATCGATATTCCTTTTCGAATCGTTGATATATTTTGAGCTACGATAGATATAATCGAAAAACCGTTGATATATTTTACTCCCCCCATCTTCCCCCGCTTTTAATCCAATCGACGTACTTTTGAAAGGCGGGCACTTCATGCTGAAAGCGAAGCGGAACATATAGAAAGAGAGTACATGTACACAGTATCCATAGAATACCTACTATAAAGTGAAATTTCATCGTTGTGCTAATAAACAAACTGAGGAATAAGACGAGGAACATAATCAAACTAAACCTTTTATATATACTCATAATAATCTCCTCCTTATAACTTAATTGTACCAGCTATAAGGAATTAATTCCCATAATAAAAAGACCGAAAAGCAAATTCCACTTTTCGGTCTCTATACTATCTTCTCTTCATAATTTTCCCTGAACCGCCAACCCTTGTTTTCGGGGGCGACGTATTCTTTGGTGGGGTTTTAATGGATGATTTCGGCTTCACATCAGATCCACTCGAGCCACCCGGGTTTTTCGTAATTTTCCCTTTGCTTCCGGTAGAAGGCGGTGGCGTCGTTTTACTTCCTTTTTCCGTAATACTTCCTTTATCACCTACAGATGATTTCGGATCTACATTATCGCCTCGCTTAATAATAGATCCTTTCCCTTCCTTCGTAATTGGAGGCGGGGTTTTCTTTTCCTCTTTCGTAGGTGGTCTTTCCGGGATCACCGGTTTATGATTTTGTCTGTCATTATATCCGCGATAATCACCGTATGATGATTTGCGTGAACCGAATATATCGTTTAATATACTCCCCATGATATATCCTTGTAAGAAGGATGGTTGGTAATTTTGACGGACAAATTCTTCATTGCTTATTTCAATTAACGTATCAGATGGTTTCTCTTTATCCTTTTGTAAATTATACATTTTATCAGAATAAACGAGGAACATTTGATTTTCGTCTTCTTTAGATGCTTGCTTCGGTTTCCTTTCGGCTATAAGTTCCTTTGCAACTTCAGGAACTGACCGATTGGCGGCCCTATACACGTAAGATTCTTGTTTACCATCCTTTGCGACAGACTCTAGTGGGTAACGGTCCTGAATTGACTTCGCCTGACCACTTTGACAGCCCGATAAAGCATAACCGGCAATAACAAGTAATGTAACGATAGCAAGTATAGGGATCACGAACGATTTAATCATGGTAAACAATCGGTTTGACATGATTACGCCCCCCTTATGTTGCTCTTATGATTTGTACATCAGCAGGAATAATTACTTCTCCCTCATACATCATTGTGCGACCATTTTGCCATTCAACACGTAATAATTTGCGGTTATCAGATTGGAATTCCCATACGTACTGTTCTTCTGAAGCAGCGAATGGTGTTTTCCCCATAACAACAACACGTCCATTATATTGTTCTTCCATATGATACTCTATATCATCCATTTCAATCGTCGTCGGAATTTCATCGATTGAATCTAAACGACCATCAATCGGTGTATACAATTTGTAATACGTATTTTCACGGTCTTCGATTTTCAAATAACGAATATCTTTCCCATCCTGCAAAGTTAAAATAATCTCCTTGCGAGAATGCATGCTCGTTTTCCCAGTTAATTCGTACATGACTAACGAGACTTCAATCATATCGCCAGGAGCCAACGTTAAAAGACTCTTTTCTGGCTTCGGCGGCTCCGGACTCTTCATTATATTTTTAATACGTTTAAATAAACTCACAATCTACCCCTCCTTTTCTCTTTATAAACAAGCACCTAAAATAAGTGCACCAACGATATGTAATGAACCAGCTAACAACGCATGTGCTAAGCTGCCTTCTTTCGTTCCTTCTTCTAAATCTAAACCAGACATTTTCTTTAACACAAACTCAATGAACATTTCTACAATTAATAAAATAACGAATGAAACTGCTGAGGCAAGAAGCGCTTGCCATAAGTCATTCGCTTTCGTTATAGATTGAGATAAAATGTACCCTTGCGCAAATAATTTCATAACGAAACGCGTTGTCACTGCTGTATTTCCATTTTTCATTTCTTTTAAATCATTGTATTTTGTAAAAATCGAATCAACCCACATAATTGCAAATAAAAGTACCGCACTCGCTCCAGTCCATACAAGCATAGCTAAAACATTCATCCACGTCATTACAAAACCTCCTCTAAAAAAGTAAAGTGAAACTTTAATCAGTGGGGAGTTTTCCATCCCCTACTGATTATTAGTTGAACCAATCGGGCATTTACGGGCAGTCGATCTCCCACCAACCTCTCTGCTTTCACAAAATGTTGAGGTGGGAGTCTTACTGCCCGTTAATGCGGGGTAATAGAAAACCGACATGAATTCTCTTCAGACATGTCGGTTTCTTTGTCTATTCTATATTATTTCTCGTACTGCTTCATAATACGAGCTAATTCATCGTCAACAACAGAATTTTTGTTTAAGCTTGCGAATTCATCATCTAACGACTTTTCTTTCTTGTAAATTTCACCGCTTGCTTCTGCTTCAGCCTCTAATTGAAGTGCTTTCTCTTCCATACGGCTTAAACCAGCTTTTGCTGAATTTGAATCAAATCCAGACATCGCCTGATTAATATTCTTTTGTGCTTTCGCTGCATTTACACGTGCAACAAGTGTTTCACGTTTATTTTTCAGCTCTGTTAATTGCTTACGCATTTCTTCTAGCTTAAGACGAAGGTTATCAGCAGCTGCTTTGTTTTGCTCATAGCTCGCTTTATACTCATTCATCTTTTGCTCTGCATTTTGTTTTTCTTCAAGAGCACGACGCGCAAGGTCAAGATTGCTTGCTTGAACAGCCATATGAGCTTGCTCTTCACGTTTTTTCACAAGTGCTTCTTGCTCTTCAAATAATATTTTGAATTTCTTCTCAAGTGCAATTTGAGCTGCTACACTTTTCTCAGCTTCTTGTACATCCGCTTGCATATCGCGTAAATATTGATCCGTCATCTTAACTGGATCTTCCGCTTTTTCAATTAATGAATATACATTCGACATTGTTAAATCTCGTAATCGTTTAAATACAGACATTCTAATTCCTCCTATGACTTACCTCATATTTCAAATTCACTACTTGGAAAACTGAAAAATCTCCCTTAACAGTAAAGAATATTCATTTTTACAGCCTATGTGTTTATTATAACAAAACTAATATGTCCTTACATGTTATTTCCAAAATACAGCCAATATAATATGACATTCTAGATAAAACATTGTATTCCTAATATATTCTCATTAATCCTCTTCAGAATTGACATATTTTTATGCACTTTCACTAAATTACATTATTGTAATGTTACTGTAAGCTAACTCGATAGTTACGTTTCAATATTTCTTATACACTAATACCAGAAGCAACAAACAAGCTTCTCATAATTTCAGAACTAATACAAAAAATGTATTTACTATAAAACATATAAAAGGAGCAATCATCATGAAAAAATTAGTAGGAATCGGATTAGCAGCAGCAATTTCATTCGGAGCATTATCAGGTTGTTCTTTATTAGGAGAAAAAGCGAACGGCTTTGTACTATACGGAACAGATGAGCAAATTCAACAAGTTACAGATAAAAATAAAAAAGAAGTGAAAGAAAAAGACTTCTATAAAATGAAAATGACAACATTAGAGGGTAAAAAAGTTCTTGTAATGGATAAGAAAACTGGTGAAGAACTGGTGAAAAAAGAATTACTTAGCAAAGTTGATAAAAACGATGATACAAAACCACTTGATAAATTACCAGCTGTAACAACAGAAGAAGGCGTGTTATTTGCAAAAGAGAAAGTAGAAAATGCTACACTTGATGGGGCAAAATTAAAATACGAAGGCAACACAATTATCGGAAGTGGCCGTGCATATGCAGACATGTTCGCAATTGTTGACGATGCAACTTATGGAAATGTAAAAGGTGATGAAAAATCTGTTGGTGTATTAAAATTCGATAAAGACCCTAGTAAAGAATTCCCTGGTTACAACGGAGTAGAAGCTTCTCAGCTTGTAAAAATTAAAAAGTAAACAAAAAAGCTTTGCGAAATTCGCAAAGCTTTTTTCTATTTATGAGCAATTTGCTCCATATCCGGACTACAAGTTTGCGACTGACATGACTTACTTAAAGAGCATGCTGCGCATTTGCCTTTTTTACTTCTCTTTACAAAATTAACTAACGTATATGCTGCATAACCAAAAATGATAGCTCCAATTATAATATTGACCATCATTGCAATACATCTCCTTCTAGAATCCGAGTAAGGATCCAACTTGGTATATAATGAGCGTTAATACATAAGCAACAACGAGCGGATAAACGACAGAGAAAACTGTCCATTTCATCGATCCAGTTTCACGTTTAATAACAGCTACTGTCGCTAAGCATGGAACATATAATAAAATAAAGAACATAAATGCATATGCTGATAGCGCCGTATAATGTGCTCCCATTACATTTCCTAGCACATCTTCTTTAACCGCATAAATAATTGCCATCGTAGAAACGACAACTTCTTTCGCTAAAAATCCTGTTAAAAGGGATGCTGCAGCTTGCCACGTTCCAAAGCCGAGCGGTGCAAAAAGTGGTGCAATAAATCCACCAATCATCGCTAAGAAACTGTCTCCCATATCAACACCAAATCCTGATGGACCTGCATAGTTTAATAACCAAATGACAACAGAACCACCGAAGATGAATGTACCTGCTTTACGAACAAATCCTTTACCTTTCTCCCACGTGCTGAGCCATAACGTTTTTGCTTGTGGCACACGGTAAGGCGGTAGCTCAATTACAAAAATAGATTTTTCTGCTTTTAAAATAGTAAGAGACATAATTTTTGTAACGAGTAATGCAAGAACAATCCCTGCGATATATAAAGAGAACACAACAGTCGCCTGACTATGAGGGAAGAAAACTCCCGCAAATAGTGCATATACAGGTAAACGTGCCGAACAAGACATAAACGGTGTTACAAGAACTGTAAGTAACCTTTCTTTTTCTTGTTCAATCGTTCTCGCTGCCATAATACCTGGAACGTTACATCCAAAGCCGATAATCATCGGAATAAATGCTTTTCCGTTTAAACCGAAAAACTCCATAATTCTATCCATAACAACTGCAATTCGTGCCATATATCCTGAGTCTTCTAATAATGAAATGAAGAAGAATAGTGCAAAGATTTGTGGAACGAATACTAATACCGCACCAACACCAGCAATAATACCTTCTGTAACGAGTGCTTGAATAAAGTCAGAAGCCCCAACACTTGTGAGCCCAGCTGTAACCCAATCAGTAAGTTGTCCGCCAAAAAATCCATCAAGCATATCAGATAAAGGTGTACCAATCCACGTAAACGTAACCTGAAAAATAAAAAACATAACTGCTAAAAAGATTGGAAGTCCTAAAATTTTATGTGTAATTAACCTATCAATTTTTTCTGAAAAAGGAATTTTTCCTTCTTTCTCATGTTGCATAACATTTGTTTTTAACTTTTCAATATACGCTTCACGAGTCTTGTAAATGTGCTCTTCCAACGTACAATCAAGTTTTCCATCTAAACGAGATCGAATGGCTATAAGTTCCTTATAAATTGGTAATGCTTTCATTTCTTTTTCTACTACTTCGTTATTGCTTAAAAATTGAAGGGCTAACCATCTCGGATGCTCATAATTCGCTGTCTCTAAAAGAGCGATTACCTCTCCAATTCCTTCATCCATTTGTACACCATATGAAATAATGAATGGCTTTTTCTCTTTTTGTTTCTCTTCATGAAGAGTAGTAAGTAATTCTTCACAGCCTTTTCCGGTTCTTGCGATGACAGGAACGACTGTTACACCTAATATTTCTGATAGCCTTTTTACATTAATCACAATTCCTCTTTGCTTTGCCACATCAATCATATTTAAACCAATTGAAACGGGCTTACCAAATTCAAGTAATTGCAATGTTAAATGCATATTTCGCTCAAATTGAGAAGAATCCACTATATTTAACATATGATGAAATTCATCTGTTAGTAGAAAATTCGTAACGACACCTTCATCACGTGAAACTGGATTCAAATCATAAACGCCTGGTAAATCAATTAATGTTCCTTGCTTATCTTTTAATTTACCAACCTTCTTTTCTACTGTTACACCGCTCCAGTTTCCTACATATTCATAAGAACCAGTAAGTGCATTAAATAATGATGTTTTCCCTGTATTCGGATTCCCTAGCAAAGCAACCTTATTCACGCTAATTCCACCTTTATCATTTTCGCGTCACAATGACGAATACTAATTAACTGTCCACGACACTCCAATGTACAAGGACCTTTAAACATCGCTTTCTGTTTCAAGCGAAGTTCGCTTCCTTCCGCGAGACCGAAAGCAGCTAGTCTACGCTTTAATAACTGATCTAAAGACTGAATACTTTTTACTAACACTTTCTCGCCAATTTTAATATCTACTAAGCTCATAACCTTCCCCCTCAGAAGAGAATGATAATTATTTTCAGAAAAATTATATCATACTCTATTTCAATTGGACTATACCCTTTTGCTTCATATTTATTAACATTTCGCTACAATTCTATTTCAATAATTGTCATACGGTATTCATTTGCCATTCTCATCCATTTCGCTTACAATGAACAATAGCAAATAAAGAATCTCGTTATCACAGGGGGAGCCTTACCGCTGAGAGGGAACAATTCGTTCCGACCCTTTGAACCTGTTAGTTAATGCTAACGCAGGAATTGTGCAAACGTCCGAAATACATACCTCTTTTTCATTTACGTATTTCGTATCCTCCTATGATATCTATTCTTTTTTTGCAACTTGGATTTAGGGGGAGACAACATGCGTAACACCAATTTACAAGCGATGATCGAATCTGCTATTCTTGCAGCCTTCGCCTTGGTCATCGATATTTTACCACTTTCAATCAAAATATCAGCAACAGGCGGTTCCATCTCATTCGCTATGATTCCTATCTTTATTATCGCATACCGCTGGGGCTTCAAAATAGCTTTCTTAGGAGGCTTAATTTGGAGATTATTACAAATTGTCGTAGGCGATGCCATTATCGTCACACCAATTCAAGTAATCATTGAATACTTCGTTGCTTTCGCATTCATTGGATTTGCTGGTTTATTCTATCGTCCAATTCAAAAAGCACTTCTAGCATCTAATAAGAATGGAAACGAACAATCAAACTTAAGTAGCCGTAAAGATAAGCCTTCATCAAAACAAAACCAAGGAAAGAAAGTAATTGGATACATTATCATTGCTACTTTTATCGGTAGTCTAGCTCGTTACTTCTGTCACTTTATTGCCGGTATTATTTTCTGGGGACAATATGCACCGAAAGGTCAATCAGCTATTCTATATTCTTTAATATTTAACGGTAGCACAATGATTGGTTCCTATATTCTATGTACCGTTTTACTTATATTTTTATTTATCACTTCACCAAGATTATTCAAAAGCATGAGTGCTTATCAAATAAATTCACAAAAAAAGGGCGCTTAACTTAGCGCTCTTTTTTCACATCGTAATATCAATTAAAAATACAATAAATGCACAAAAGAAAATAAATACCATTATACTTAGCCAATTGCTATGCACGGTTCATCGACTCCTTACATAACCTCATTTTCTATTCAAAGTATACTGTTTAGAAATAAAGATTAGGTAAAGATAATATGAAAATAAATTAAAAAAGCGTAGATAGTATTGTCTACGCTTTTTTCGGTAAATAGAAGTAAAATAACACACCATCTTCGGTATTCTTCACCCCATATTCAGCATCGTGCAATTCTAAAATATTCTTTGAAATTGCAAGACCAAGCCCTGTTCCACCTTGTGAACGTTTCCTTGCCGCATCCACGCGATAAAAACGATCCCAAATTTTATCTAATTGTTCTTCTTCAATGTGAGCACCTTTATTTTCAATACATACTTTTATATGATCCTTCCCGTCTATTGTGGAAATAATAATATCTTCTTTTTCTGGTGTATAACGTATTGCATTCGTAATAAAATTCACAATTACTTGTTCAATTCTATTTTGATTCCCAATCACTTCTGCTGGACATATATGTTTGTGCACACTCAGTTCTTTTTTCTCTATCTCCGCTGAAAGCTGTTCACATATTTCTTCAATCACTCCATCTATATAGAAAGAATCCATCTTCATGTTATATGTGCCAGACTCAAATTTAGCTAATTCAAGCATATCCAAAATTAGTATATCCATCTTGTCTACTTCTTTTTCCATCGCCTGAAAATAGTAGTCTTTCTTATGTTCAGCTACCCCATCTTTTAAAATGAAAATACAGCTTTTCATAATACTCAGCGGCGTTTTTAGTTCATGCGATACACCCGCAATAAATTCTTTCCTTGTGTTTTCTAACTTTCTTTCTTTTTCAATATCTTGTTCTAACTGTCCAATATGTGAATGTAGTTTATTAGATAATGTATTAATATTTTGCGATAAATCACCAATTTCATCTTTTGAAGTAATCGGAATTTTTTCTGTGAAATCCAAATGAGCTATTTTCTTCGTTGTATCATTTATTTTTAGTAGCGGTTTTGCAATTTGTTTTGAGTAATAAAACGAAGCTAGAAAAATTAGAACGACTACAAATGCAACAATATAGATGTAATAATCTTGCACCATTTGTACAGCCTCATCTACAGGCTGTAAAGAAGCCATCGCATATATATATGTTACCGATCCGTTTTTTTCTTTTTTTGGTTTAATTAATAATTTATATTTTATATCATTTTTTTCATAGTCCATTATTTGTGTTGAATACTGTATATGATTATTCTCTTTTAATAATAAATCAGTTTGAAATTCCTTTATGCTATCTAAGAATAAACTATTTTTATAAATTGGATTCACAGGACCTTTTACATCGGGGAACTGTACTTTCGTAACACGTCCTACTATGGGAGCATCTAATTCCTGAGCAGCTTGCTCCTGAACGGCCGGCTTCTTTTCCTTAACAACTTGTTCCTCAGCTGCTTTCTTTTTCTCCTGATCTAATTTAATCATTTTCTCATTAAATGCTTTTTCTAACGGTTTATTAGATCCACTTAAATTTTGCTTACCTAACGAGAAAGAGAATGGAATAAAACTTTCTTCTTTTCTCACTCCAGAAAAATAAATTTCTTGTCCTGAAAACTTCTCTGATAATTTATTATCAATCTCCTCTATATTGACGAGATTACCTAAGGGAATCTTGAATATTTGTTGTCCAAAGCTCTTTTGTTGCCTACGGTCTATCGTTACTTCAAAATAAAAATCATCCACATGTTTTAAATTCCCATTCTGATCTAATATCGTAATCCACGTATTATTTTCTCTTAAAAAATCTTGCTCCAGCTTCTGAATTCCTTCTGCATTTCCTACATAATTCAAATAATTCTTCTCAAAGGAATTTAAATTCACTTTAATATCTTCTACTTTTCGGTTCGCATAATATTGTTTAAAAAATATCGTTTGACCAATAAATATCGTCGCTAAAATCAACATACATAGAGCTGTTGTAAGGGTAAATAATTTAAGTACAATCCCTTTTCTCATATGTTCCCCTCGAATTTATAACCGGTTCGCACTACAGTTGTAATGTACTTTGCTTTCTCTCCTAATTTATTTCGCAAATTACGAATATGGCTATTAACCGTTCGATCATCACCAGCAAATTCGTACCCCCAAATTCTTGAAATTAACTGTTCTCTTGTTAGTACAATCCCTTGATTTTTCATGAAATAAGCTAATATTTCAAATTCTGTATGTGTTAAAGTAATGTCTGCCTCATCAACAGTAACAGTACGTGACGGAAAATGGACGTGAATGCCATGAATTGATAACGTATCATCTTCATTTTCCAAAGGTTTCTTTGATGCTTGTCTGCTTTCTAATAATCGTTTCGCTCTCGCTAATAAAATAGGCGGACTATATGGTTTCGCAACATAATCATCTGCCCCAAGCTCAAACCCAAGTAATGTATCATCTTCATCTACACGTGCCGTCAGCATAATAATTGGAACCCCCGACGTCTTACGAATCCTTCGGCAAACAGACCATCCATCAAGTTCCGGCAACATAATATCAAGTATAACTAAATCGACCTCTTCTTCTTCAAATAAGACTAAAGCTTCTTTTCCATCTCTCGCTTCAAGCACTTTATATTGTTCACTCAAAAAGTAATCCTTTAATATTTCGCGTAAAATATCTTCATCTTCAACAATCAAAATGTTTTTTGACATAATCTATGTCTCCCCCTCTCGCTTTAAGAAATTACTATTCAAAGCTCTATAATTTATTTTGAATTACTCGTAATTAACTTTGCTTCGATAATATATCGATCCGGTGCATCCCCTATATAATCAAATGGATAACAAGTCGTCAGTGTTAATGTCGGTTCTTCTTTTTTTACAATAACAGTGCGATCATCCGCGTGTGTAATCCACATCTTTTGAATTTCATATGTGTACATTGTATTGTCATATTCTACAATGAGATTGTCTTTTTCTTTAAGCTCCCCTAATTCTGTAAATACAGTATCCCTATGCCCGCTCAGTACAGTATGCCCTCCTCCAGATGGTGTTGTCGTTAAATCACTAACAAACATACCGACTCCTTTTTTCAATGTAGCATCATTTGCTCCCCAATATATAGAAAACTTCTTCTTTATTTTCGATATATTTAACATAGCTATCTTTTCTCCTTCTTTATGTTGTATTTGAGAAGAAGGTACTTGTGCATTTACTGGTACTTCGCTAGAATGCTGCTTGGATGTTTGTTGTTCAAAATTTTTAATTTCTTCTGTCGTTAAATCTTGTGCAGAACTTTTTCCTTTATACCATTCAAAAGCGTAATAGGCTCCCATTAATAAGCCTACTATCATTAACGTAAATCCAATACGATTTAGAACTGTCACTGTGAATCCCTCCATGCAAAAAATGGTAGGAGTAACCTACCATTTTTAATATATGAAATTATCCCATTCTTTATAGAACAATATTTTATTTATGCCTTAATCTTATTACGACGGTTCAAACCAAATAATGTCCCTATCGCTACAAGACATGCGCTTAATGCCATCATTGCTACATTATTTGATGCTGTGTTTGGTAATTTTTCACCTTGTACAGCTTGTTTCGCTACTTCTTGTTTCGCTGTATCATTCTTTTGCCCTGCTTTTATTGCTTCCTCTTTTTTAGCCATATCACTTTTTTCTTGTACTTGTGCTGCTTCTTTTTTCTCTACTTCGCTCTTTTGCTGTTCCTTAATTGCTTCTTCTTTTTTAGCTTTATCTTGCTGCATTTGCGCTGATTCTTCTTTTGTTAATGTTCCAGTAGAAGCGCTCGCTACTGAAGAATATCCTACTGTTAAAAGTGCCATTGCACAAATTGGTAATAGTTTTTTTTTCATTTTATTTCTCTCCTTTTATACTTTATTCTAGTAACACATCACGTCGCACCGGATGTATTACTAGAATAAACAAGAGATGTAAATATAAGATGCAGATGAAATGGAATTCTGTTAAAGATTTCATTTTAGAAAAATAAAAAAACACCGTAATATATACGATGTTTTTTCGGGTGTGTGTCTCGATATTTATTTGTTACTTTCGCGTGATTGAGAAGTAGAAAGGGCCGGAGTGATAACTAATTGTCTCGGCTCAGTTTTCTTGAAGTGATTTTTGACGTTACACTTACGACATTGAACGACCCATGCTTTAATAGGATTTGTTAAAATAATTTTTTGCCTTTCGTTAGGGGCCTCTTCTTCCAATTTACAACTATCGCTCCACTTACTCCATTTCATTGTAAATTTAGAAGAAGAATGATCGTCTTCTCGATCAAACGTATGCAAAAAATCCATTTCTCCAGCTAGCATTACGGTGTTACTAGTTGCTAAAAAAGAAAAGGTCGTCCAATGTTTCTCCATGCCCTCCTACTCCTTTTTCACATATAGAGTGCCTAAAACTTAATTTACCTAAAATATGCTTGCCTTTTACCTTACACTTATAGTTTATCCAAAACACTACTATGCAACTATCGATTTGTCTTACAAATCACCTTACATTTTTGTAAGAAACGAAAAACCTTCACTCTATATACGTGAAGGTTTTTCATTTCTTATCTATAGAATCTTTCATATCATCAAGTCCAGCCTCTTGCAGCTGCGACATCATACCGTGGGAAATTGCGCCTAATACTAAAGTCATTCCAATTAGTGAAATGCGAATTGCAGGTACATCAATTATGTAAGCCAACATACCAAGAACAATTGTTAAAAACAATGCTTTTATAAATGTTACACTTGTATACTGTTTCTTTTTCATCATAATCACCCTTTTTGGAAGCGTTTTCTTAAAATTATCAGTATATCATATCATCTGACTATTTTGTGGGGATTTCTGTAAAAACCTTATATCTTCTTTGACTTTTTTCTTTCTATCCTTTACAGTCGAAATGTTCACAAGTTTTACACTGTAGGAGGATTCAAATGAAAATTGAAATAAAAGACACTTTAATTTCTGAAGAACAATTACAAGAAAAAGTAAAAGAACTAGCGCTTCAAATCGAACGTGATTTTGAAGGAGAAGAAATCGTTGTAATCGCTGTATTAAAAGGATCTTTCGTATTCGCTGCTGATTTAATTCGCCATATTAAAAACGAAGTAACTATCGACTTTATCTCTGCATCTAGCTACGGAAATCAAACAGAAACAACTGGAAAAGTAAAACTATTAAAAGATATCGATGTAAACATTACTGGAAAAAACGTAATTGTCGTAGAAGACATTATCGATTCTGGTTTAACACTTCACTTCTTAAAAGATCACTTCTTCATGCATAAACCAAAAGCATTGAAGTTCTGTACGTTACTTGATAAACCTGAACGCCGTAAAGTGGACTTAAAAGCTGAGTATGTTGGCTTCCAAATTCCAGACGAATTTATCGTTGGCTACGGTATCGACTGCGCAGAAAAATATCGTAACTTACCATTTATCGCTTCAGTTGTAACGGAGTAATATAAATAGAGTAAACTTCCATCAATTATTGATGGAAGTTTATTTTCTATCACGATTCGTAAAAGACAAAGGGAGAGAATAAAAATGACAAAGACAAAATTTGAAAAAGTACTCCTCATCGTAAATCCGAAAGCAGGACAAGGCGATTTACATACGAACTTAACAAAAATCGTACCACCTCTTGCGGCAGCTTTTCCTGACCTGCATATCCTTCATACGAAAAAACAAGGTGATGCAACAAAATATTGCCAAGAGTTTGCTAGTAAAGTAGATTTAATTATAGTCTTTGGTGGTGACGGAACTGTATTTGAATGCACTAATGGCTTAGCCCCTCTTGAAACTAGACCTACACTTGCAATCATTCCAGGCGGAACTTGCAACGACTTCTCTCGCACACTTGGTGTTCCGCAAAATATTGCAGAAGCAGCGAAACTCATTACAAAAGGACATGTAAAACCAATTGATGTCGCAAAAGCAAACGGACAGCACTTCTTAAACTTCTGGGGCATTGGACTCGTATCTGAAGTATCAAACAATATTGATGCAGAAGAGAAAGCAAAGCTTGGTAAAATCGGTTACTATTTAAGCACCATTCGAACTGTTAAAAACGCTGAAACATTCCCAGTAAAAATAACTTACGACGGACAAGTATATGAAGACGAAGCTGTCCTTGTTATGGTTGGAAACGGTGAATATCTCGGGGGTATCCCATCCTTTATTCCGAACGTAAAATGTGATGACGGAACACTTGATATTTTCGTAGTCAAATCAACAGGCATTCAAGCGTTTAAAGATTATATCGGAAAAAAACTATTTGAAGACTCAAATGAAAATGACATCTTCCATGTAAAAGCGAAATCCATTCATATTGAAACAGAAGAAGAAAAAGAAGTAGATACAGATGGAGAAAGCTCACTTCATACACCGTGTCATATTGAATTGTTACAAGGACACTTTACGATGATTTATAATCCTAATATTGTGTAATGAAAAAAACGAGTGATATCACTCGTTTTTTCTCTTCTAATCTAATTATATCGTTGTATAATTTCTTGTATTTCTTTCACTCTCTCCAAAGTAATTCCATTTCTTTGTTCTATCGCTAAAGGGTGATTGGTTGGCTCTAATTCAACATACGGCACCATTCCAACTTCTCTTATATGTATATTTTTCTTTAAATTTAGTGTTTCTGGATAAACTGGTATTTCTACAGATAACCAGCCAAAATGAGGATCGCTATTTTCTCGCCCTCTTTCATCCCACTTTTCTAGTACTTTATCATAAACTTTCTTTACTAAGTGAGACCCACACAGCCCAGATGAAATTTTCGTGGTAATCAATTATAGGAATCTCTAAACAGCCTCTAATAAAATAATGTTCATCGTCCATTACACAAAGATCTGATGTTAAATGGAAGCGTCCCTCTCTTTCATGAGCCGCTACCTCGTAGTAATAAGATGGTGCTTCACTTCCGTAACATAAAGGGAATGTAAATCGGTTCATTTGTATCTTTTCTCCGGATTTTTTTCTTCTTTTCATCTATTATGAGTTCTCCTATCCTTTAAATTTCATTCACACTCAAAATCCATCCAATTTTTCCAATGTGTATTAGAATCCTTATTCACAATAACACTTGGATCTTTCTTCTCTATTGTAGCAGCTACTGATTGAAAAAATTCAATTTCACTAGAGTATAACATAGACATACTTGCCTTTTATTTTCTAATAATACTACTAATAAAATAGCAGAAGGGTCTGTTTGCATGCCCCAGTTCTTTTTAGATACAATGAAGGAAAGAAGCAACCTGATACAAGGGAGAGAAAAAACTGTGTTCAACCAACAGTTAGTTAATTTACGCATTGATTTTGCATTTAAACAATTGTTTGGTACGAATGGTAGTGAAGATATTCTAATTGCATTTTTAAACGCTATGTTACAAGAGTCTTTAGAGTCGCCCATTGCTTCTCTACAACTAGAAGATCCACATTTACATCGGGAATATGAAGAGGATAAGTTATCTATTTTAGACATTTCAGCGACATTAAACACAGGAACAAAAGTAAATGTAGAAATACAGGCGCGACAAGAAGTCGCTTCATAATAGTGCGTATCCATAGGGATACGCTATTCTAGTTGTCAAGAATATTTCCACCCGAAACAGCGTTGCTAGTAATGGCAGGGTTGGTTGCATGAGGGGATGCATAAGGAAGCGATGAACGTACATTCAATCCGTGCTAGGGAAAGATGAGAAAGGTAAACGACAGTGAATTTTCTTAAGCTTCGTTACTATGAACCTAATGAAAGACGTTGATACATTGGGATCGCGGATGAGAAAAGTGGACTTTGTATGCCGCTGAGGGACAACCTACATATCCGCCGGAGTAGTAGAAGATACCTTCCCTCATCGTATCTATTAGAAGTGGAACTTGGTAAGCCCTATATAATCTGTACGTTGTACAGTAAGGATGTCGTAAGGCAGAATGACGTTATAGAGGGTATGGGATGTTGGAAAAAGCGAAAGTCGCAAAGTCGAAAGATAACAGGAACTCATAACTGTGCGAATAGCATTCAAGGAAAAAAAACCTTAATGATGCAACCCGAAAGGGTGCAGACTTCCAACAGGTCTTCAACACGAAAAAAAGCGGAAAGAAACTTTTGCGGAAAGGAAGGAATCTAGTTATGGATACAGCTCACAAGGCGTCGGCTATTCCTTCACTTACAGATTGGTTTACAATCCAGTGGAAAGAAATCGAAAGGTATGTAAGGAAGTTACGACAACGAATTTTTCGTGCCAAACACCAAAATCAAAGTAGAAGAGTGAGAAAATTACAACGCCTTATACTTCGAAGCAAAGCGAATCTATTGTTATCAATTAAAAGAGTTACACAAATAAACCGTGGGAAGCGCACAGCGGGTATCGATGGAGAACGTATATTGACACCTAGGTCTAGGATGGCATTGTTTCAGAAAATGAGCCACCAAAATATTTCATCACATCGTCCAAGAGCAGTAAAGCGCATACACATTCCAAAGAAAAATGGGAAATTACGCCCGTTGGGCATTCCAACAGTTAAGGATAGAATTTGGCAAAATATCGCCAAAAACGCTCTGGAACCAGAGTGGGAGGCAGAATTCGAATCCATTTCGTACGGATTCCGTCCGAAGCGTAGTGCACATGATGCCATAGCGAATATCTTTAACAAACTAAACTCCAAAAGTAAAAAAGTTTGGGTATTTGAAGGAGATTTTGCCGGATGTTTCGATAATTTAAACCATGACCATATCTTAGAGAAAATTCAAAACTTCCCAGCAAAAGAGGTTGTTAGAAGATGGTTAACATCCGGGTATGTAGATAATGAAGTGTTTCATCCTACAACATCGGGTTCTCCTCAAGGAGGAGTGATTTCACCTCTCTTGGCTAATATCGCTTTACATGGTATGGAGAAAGAGCTCGGTATTAAATACAGTAAGAGTAACACAAAAAGACAAGGTACTACCTATAATATTCATGTCAAATGCACAAAGGCAATGGTTCGTTACGCAGATGATTTTATCATCACTTGTCAAACAAAAGAAGAAGCGGAAGCTTTGTATCAAGAATTAGTACCATATCTTGAGAAACGCGGAATTACATTAGCAACAGATAAAACCCGTGTTACTCACATTACTGAAGGTTTTGATTTTCTAGGTTTTCACATTAAACAATATGTGCAAGACAAGAATAAATTGTTAATTAAACCGTCAAAAACAAGTATTCAAAAAGCCAAAAAGAAAATAAAAACAACTTTCCAAAAATTGAAAGGAAAATCTGTTTATACGCTATTAACAAACCTAAATTCAGTAATCCGGGGGTATGTGTATTACTGGAGGCATGTAGTATCGAAAAGGGTGTTCTCATCCATGGACTACTTTATATGGGGAAATGTTGTACGACATGTAAAACATTTGCATCCAAAGAAAAGTTGGAAATGGATTGTAAAACAATATTTTCGAAAGCCCAAACATGGAGGACATGATAAGTGGGTTCTCACCTGTCCAAAGACACAGTATCAAATCTATAAAATGATTTGGACTCCTATTGCAAGACATATTGGAATAAAATATAAGAACAGCCCAGACAATCCCGAACTCTCTGACTATTTTGCTAAACGAGATAAAAAAGATTTTGATAACAATAATACGCTAACTCGAATTAAAATCGCAAAGAAACAGAAATATATCTGTTCAATGTGTAAAGAGGCTTTACAAAACGGAGAAGCATTAGAAGTACATCATAAAGTTCCTAAAGCTTATGGGGGGACAAATGAATATAGTAATCTTCAACTTCTACATACATCTTGTCATATTCAACTCCATCAAAAGCATCCTATCTGCCGAGAGAGAGCATATATTTACAAGAAAGTGAACAAGCATATTTCATTAACGCCTCGAGAAAGAATTCAGGTAATAGAATGGCGTATGATGGATGACGAACGACTAGCTGTTTGGAATAAAAAGAAGGCTTGAGCCGGATGTTTGGAAACGGACAAGTCCGGTTCTTAGGGGAGAAAGAGTCCGTGAGGACTCCGACTTACCCGACCTCAATAATAATCACGATATGATAAAACGTAGTTTATATTATTGGGGAAAATTATACACATCCCAATTACAAAAGGGCATGCCATATAGCTCACTGCATAAAACCATCACCATAAATTTATTAAACTTCATAATGTTTTCAGAACAAAACGCCTTCCATTCAACGAGTATATTATGGAATACACAACAACAGAAACTCCTAAGTGACGACATAGAAATTCACATTGTAGAAATCCCAAAGTTAACAGAACAATGGCATGAAGAAAAAGTAAATCCGTGGAAAGATCCATTTGTTCGTTGGCTTTTATTACTTTCAGCAAATGAGGATGAGCACTTAACTAAAACATTGGAGGATATTGCTATGAACCAAGATCCTATTTTACAAAAAGCGATAAATAAATGGGAACGTATGAGTCAAGATTCTTCTTTCCGACAAGCCTATGACGCAAGGGAGAAAGTTTTAATGGATGAAGCAGCAAAATTCGCCCACGCAGAGACAGAAGGAATAAAAAGAGGAATGGAACAAGGAATAAAAAAAGGGATTGAACAAGGCATTGAAAAGGGTCGAAAAGAAGGGGTTCAGCAGGGGAAAATTCAAATGATTAAAAATATGTATGATCTTGGTATACCACTTGAAACGATTACTAAGGCAAGTAAATTAAGTGTGCATGAGGTTGAGCGTATTTTAGGACATAAATAGTAATAAAAAAGAGCTTGAATGGTTTCAAGCTCTTTTTTATCAACTTTCCTCAATTCTTTCCATCTTCCAAACTAAATTATCTGGATTGTTTTTCTCTAAAAAGGTTAACATCCACATAGTTTTTCCTTTGTCGTTCATCAACATCACTTTATGGTTTAACTTCCAAGCCACGTCACTAACATAATTAGACATTTTATACATATCTTCTTCTCTCATAAGCTTTTCCTTTTTGATTAATCGTCTCGTTCTATACTCCCTTATTTCTAAGTACATATCAGCATAAGCCACTTCATACTGCCAAATTATACTACATACATATTTTTTATTCGGACTACTCTTCTTTATATATACAAGTTCATTTTTATAATCCAAATCCAGTACCTTATTGTATGCTTTTTCTAACATCTCTATATCCCAATCACATTCCACAGCTAAACTCTTCATTTCAGTATGAACGATTTGAAGGGCTAATTCTTTTTTTTCTCTATCTGATAAATATGGAAAATCATTTACACTCCCATACTCTACAAACACATTCATATATCCAGGAAAAATTCGATATTTCTTCTCCCACTGATTTAATAATGAAATATCATCCACACAGTAAATCAAAATAACTTTTTCATAGTCTGTTCTTAACTTTGACATATGTCGCTCGTATAAAGAAGTAATACAGCTCGTTTCTTTTAAAAAAGATAGCTCCTCATCATAGTTGCTTGAGGATGTTAATTTTAATATCTCTAAACTACTTATATGCTCTTTTCTTTTTAGCAAACTTAATTGGATATCTCTTATAATTGGCATTTACTCTCTCCTTCTTAATACTACGACTATAAAATATTTTCACTAATATACCTCTTACATACTTGTATATAATTAATGCTCTAACGCCAACTAATCAATTTCAACCCAGCCCATTCCCATAGAGAGCAATAAAAGCCCCACTACAAAAAAGAGCGCACCAACTAAAAAGTAGAACGGTGCTCCGTGCAGCGGATCACAAACTAGCTCTAGAATATTTTGTGCCACTACTGTCCATTTATCTTTTTTTGAATTTTTTTCTTTTATTTCTTTTACAAACCTATACATACTTAAACCAATAAAAATGATGCCTATTAATAGACATCCTACTATAATAAGAATTCCCAAATATAACACTCCATTTAAAATATCCTTGTTATGTACACCTCATTTTAACTAAAAAAGCGAAAGAGAACATCATTTTCACTATGCTCTCTTTCGTTTTTTGAAAAACTTTATCACTATTTTCATTTACTCATAATCCGAAAATAAAAATAAACATCGGAGTGTAATTCAAATGAAACAACAGACTACTACCACTATATTAAATACGTTAATGATTAGCATGTTAATATTAAACCTTTTTATTTTCACATCACGAATGAGCTTTTTACCTTGGTATATTGAAGATGGTTGGGGGTATTTAGGATTATTATTTACATCTTTTGTTTTCTTAATTAGCTTCTTTATGTCTTCAAAGCTTCATAAAGATGGAAAGGTAACTACTCTACAAAAGTTCATTCCTCTTGTTTCTGCCATACTTTCAACCTTTGTTATCATCATGCCATCAAGTGATTTAATAACTATATTAGCCAATCTAGTTGATACAATTATATTAACCATTTATATAATCTTTTTTCAAACAAAGCCTGATTTATCTAATGAGAAACTATTACATTAAAAAGAAGGAGAGTTATTCTACAAAATAACTCTCCTTCTTTTTGTTCTAACCTTTTACACTACTCTCAAGGAGCTAGAACTTTATTCTCCTTAATCTTAATAAAGTTCTATCCCCTTCAAAAAAGTACAATAATGACAAATAAATTACTATAAATAAGTTAATAAATTTGTTACTTTTTTAATGCTAAGCTAATTCGCCATAATTTCTTCATTATATAAAGTGAAACTTTATCTCTCACTAGCGCTTATCAAAACAAAAAATAGTGATTCACCTGACTAAAAAATCAGGTGAATCACTATTTTTTAGTTCTTATTTCCTTACAGCTACCGTCTATTACTTCGCGCTCACAATCTTATAATAAGATCGAACTGTTAAGAAGTAATATCCGATGTAAATGACGCCATATACTCCGATACTAATTAGGAGCGGAATCATAATTTCGAATGGTAATAAGTTTGCTAAACCTTTTAGTGCAAATAAGCTATGCAGAATTCCGATTACTAACGGAATCGCAAAGATAAAGCTTACTTGTTTTGCAATAGCTTTTTTCATTTCTTGTTTCGTTACACCAACTTTACGAAGTACAACGTAACGCTCACGATCTGCATTTGCTTCAGTTAATTGCTTAAAGTAAATAATAGAGCCTGTTGCTAGTAAGAATACAAGTCCTAAGAACATTCCGATGAACATCATGAGTCCCGTTCCTTCAAGCCCCGTCTGGAAACCAGTATAGAAATCTCTAAATAGTGGTACCATTTCTGATTCACCAACTGGCATCACTTTTGCTAACTTTTCTGTTAATACTTTACTGTTTCTTTCATCTTTTACATCAATATTTTTTACAGCACGTGTTCCAAATGCTTGCTTCGCCTGTTCATACATTTCATCTGAAACGACAATCACTAATTCACCTAAGTTCGTAATTGCTGTATTATTTGCACCTTGAATCGTTAATGTGTTCGTTTCATTGCCAATTTGGAATACTGCTTCACTTCCTTTATATTGAGGGCTAAACTCATACCCTTCAATATAAGAGCTATCATATATAAATGCTTCACCAGTAGCTACGTTCACTGTTTCTGCATCGATTTTTTTTGCAAGTTTATTAAATTCGGACTGAGACATAAACTGATATTTCTCTGAAATCGTGTAGTTTAGATTAAGAATGAAGTCCACTTTATCCCCTTCAAACTTCCCTTTTACAGGAACCGTCTCAATTTCAAATTGATCTTTGACAGGGTGATTCGCCTTCTCTTCAGCAAAAATCGCATTTACTTTCTTATCAAGCTCTTCATCTTTTTTCTCATAAGAATAACTGTACGGCGCAGCTACTTTTGATTGCGTAAATGTGTTGTAATACATCGTAACTGACGTACCAACCGCTGTTAATGTCACTGCACTTAAAATAGAAATTGTCGCAAGTGACTTTGCATTTCCTTTAATACGATATAGTAACTGTGACGTCGTTACCATATTCATACCGTTATAAAACGATGATTTATTATTTCTTGCACGTTTCAATACGAATACTGTAAAGAACATAAATAGTAAGTACGTACCTACTACTGTCGCCAGTAAAATGTAAAGTGCGACTACCATAAAGTCGGCATACTTAAGTGCTTTCACATACATTAATGCTAAGAAATAACCTGAACCGATTAAGAAAACTGAAATTAATGCCATAATTACTGATCCTTTTGGCATTTCTTCTCCTTCACGTTCTGCGCGGAAAAGTTCAATTAGCTTAAATCGATAAATTAAACGATACCCTTGAAGTGATGTATACAATATAATCACAAAGAAAATAATTGCTGTATCAACAATTGCAGCCATCGGCACTTCAAAATGAACATTTAAGTTTAATCCCATCATACTTACTAATAACTCAAGGAATAATTTTGAAAGGACGCTACCAATCGCAATCCCTATAATTAAAGACATTAATCCCATTAACATATTTTCATAAAAGAGCATTTTACCGATCTGTCTTTTACGAATACCAAGTAACGAATATAATCCAACTTCTTTTTTACGTTTACGTGTAAAGAATCCGTTTGAATATATAATGAACACCGCTACGAAGATGATAAGCATTACACTGGAAACTTGGAACGCTCCGCTAATTTTTTTAGAACCTTCCGCAGCTTTTTCCATTTGTGAATTATACTGCAACGCCTTAAATGTAAAATAAATGACGATGCTAAATATCATAGATGCAAAATATACAAAGTAGTCTTTAAAGTTCCGCTGTATGTTGCGGAGGGCAATGCTAGATAAGGTCATCGGCCATACCTCCAGAAATGGAAGACATTACGTCAACGACTTTTTGGAAGAACTGTTTACGTGTTGATTCGCCGCGGTGCAATTCTTTATATAACTCACCGTCTTTAATGAAAATAACTCGTTTACAGTAACTTGCGGCAAACGCATCATGCGTTACCATTAAAATTGTAGAGTTATCATATTCATTTAACGACTTCATACTTTCTAGTAAGTCTGTTGCCGATTTTGAATCAAGTGCTCCAGTCGGCTCGTCTCCGAAAATCATACTAGGACTTGTAACGATCGCACGCGATGCTGCGCAGCGCTGCTTCTGTCCACCAGATACTTGATATGGGAACTGACTTAAAATATGATCAATACCGAACTTCTTCGAGATTTCAAGAACACGGCGATCAATTTCACTCGCCTTCACCTTTGATAATGCAAGTGGCAAAGCAATATTTTCTTTTACCGTTAACGTATCTAATAAGTTATAATCTTGGAAAATGAATCCCAGATGATCACGGCGGAATAACGCCAACTTATCATCATTCATCTTCACGATATCTTTTCCATCAATTAAAATTTCACCGTTCGTCGCATTATCAATTGTAGAAAGGACATTTAAAAGAGTCGTCTTACCAGAACCAGAAGGTCCCATAATTCCAACGAACTCCCCTTCTTTTACTTGTAAGTTAATACCTTTTAAAGCTGCAAATTTATTACCACCTGTGTCATATACTTTTTCAATATTTTTTGCTTCTAACACTGTTTTCATCTCGACATCCCTCATTTCTTCTATTCTCTATTTTCAACTATATACACTCTCTACTCTTGCCACTATCGATGTTTCTTACACAAACATGACAGTTATGTAAGGCACATAAGCAGAGGAGTCAGAATTTAACCTAGTGAGCTAAAGTACTTTGTTACTATAACATTGGGATATCATGCCATCCATTCATTCTCCTTACAGGAACATTACATTTTTGTAAGGTTAAAAATACACCCTACAAAGTTGTGCATGAAATGTCGGATGGAGCTATTTCATTCTTGCTATTCTATATACGAAGGAGGTCATAGTATGGATTCACTTAAAAATATGAATGCGGCAATGCAGTATGTTGAAGACAACCTTACACACGAAATTGATTTTAAAGAAGTCGCAAAAATAGCTTTCTGCTCCGAATATCATTTCAAAAGAATGTTTTCTTTTTTAGCTGGCATATCACTATCAGAATATATTCGCTGTAGACGTCTTACTCTTGCTGCCTTTGAACTAAAAGATAGCAATGCAAAAGTCATTGATGTCGCTATAAAATATGGATACAACTCACCAGATTCATTTACACGTGCATTTCAAAATTTGCACGGAATAACGCCTTCAGAAGCTCGAAATACAATTCGTTCTTTGAAGGCTTATTCATCAATGACCTTCCAACTATCCATTCAAGGAGGAAATGAAATGAACTATCGAATTGAAGAAAAAGAGCCATTTCAAATCATTGGCATACAAAAACGAGTACCGATTGTTTTTAACGGTGTAAACGAAGAAATTGCTTCTATGTGGAAAAGTTTAACCCCACAGTCCATTCAAACATTAAAGATGCTTTCAAATGTGAACCCAAATGGAATCATTAGTGCCTCCACTAACTTTTCTGAAGGAAGAATGGAAGAAAAAGGCGAACTCGATCACTATATTGGAGTAGCCACAACGAAAGATTGCCCAGAGCAATTTGCGCAACTTGAAGTCGCTGCTTCAACATGGGCTATATTTGAAGCTGTCGGTCCATTTCCTGATGCATTACAAAATGTGTGGGGACGTATTTATTCCGAATGGTTCCCTTCTTCGAACTACGAACTAGCAGAAGGACCGGAAATATTGTGGAATGAACAGAAAGATGTAACTTCTCCAAACTTCAAAAGTGAAATTTGGATACCGGTTTTGAAGAAATAATGTCTAGATCCAAATTTCCCTAAAATAAAAAAGCTACTGCTCCTTTGAAAGGAGCAGTAGCTTTTTTATTTTAACTTCTTCTTTACAATCAAAATACGAATATGACATTAACTTTATTTTATACTTCTTCTCGACTCGTTCTTATACAAGAAAATAGTAACAATCGTAAGTACTATAACAACTCCAAAAGTAAATACTCTGTAGTTCGAGATTGTAGCAGTACCGATTAATACGGCTGGTATAACAGCCATAATTAAGCCACCGAACATACCGACAAACGATCCTATACTTTGTTTTACTACTTGAGTTTCTGATACCCAATCATAATAACCAAATCGATTATTAATAAAAATCCCCCATACTGCCGAAAATAATGAATATGTTATCGGTGTTATTACGATGAAAAGAGAACTCCAAACATCTAGTTTTAACCCTATTATCAGTAATACAGCACTAATAAGTGATGCAGGTATACTTAATGAAAGATTCATAAGAATTTTACTGTCATAAATCATCTTTGGCGCTATAGGCAACGACTTAATAATCCATACATTTTTTCCTTCTAAAGACAATGACACACATGTTGTACACGTCATCGAAATCGCTGCTGCAATAGCAAATGGCGCAACCTTTTGCAACAGGGCCTCAATTCCAGGATACGCTATTAATTGACTTGGCCCTACTACAACTATAGCTAGTGCGAAAGCTAGCGCCATCACAACTCCCATTCCGCTATTTACCACATACACTGTAGAAGAAAAGAAACGCTTCAGTTCTTTTTTATACAATGCGGCCAATACCCTTTCTTTTCTCATGCTATGAATTTCATAATTTGAAAGCATATGATAAGTGGTAATCTCTGTATTTATTTGCTTATATTTTAACGAAAGGATTTTTACAAAAAGATAATACCAAATAACCGATATCCCAACAAACAGGATGAAAGCTACAATATCAGCATGAACAATTGCTTTTTGAAACATGTTAGCTAATGGATACACTTTAGTTAGTTGCTCCGAAACAATTGCACCAATCCCGTTCATATCATTAAGACTATATTGAGCATTTCCGTTTTTTAGCATAAAGAAACCGAATGTAATAATTACTATGAAACTTAAAATCGTAGTTATTTTATTCGTATTTTTAAATTTAGAAGCGATTGCCGTAATCGCAGCTCCAAAGACCGCTGCGATTGTTGTTGGAATTAAAGATACTATAAACATACTGATGAACCACATAAAGTAAAAAGAAACTGATGGCCTCTCATGTATGCCATAAACAACTCCCATTGGTAGCATGATTATGATTGAAAAGATCGTATTCAGCAAATATAAATACAAAAACCTACTTGTAATAACCGTACTTACACGAATCGGTAATGACATTAAAAGATCGTAATCCTTAAAAGCAAAAATCTCTCCATTTGCCTTAAATATAGTGAAAAACAACGTCAATACACTGCTAATAACTAGTGCATAAACTGGGATAATTTCACTTATTCCTAGTCTCACCAATCCATATGCCGAGGCCCCACAATATAGCATTAACATGACACCAACTAAGGCAATAGATGCTGACAGTAAAATCTTATTCTGCTTCTTCTTTTTATCTTTTTCGTATTTAAAAGTATTTAAACCAAGCTGCGTTATCAAGCGGATTTTTAAAAGACCTAGACTACTAATATTCATTAGCAAGCTCCTTCATAAAGAGCTCTTCCAATGATCCTTCCTTTATTAAAGAATTCACTTCCCCTGAAAGTGCTAATTTCCCTCTATTAATCATCGCTATTTTATTACATAACTTCTCCGCCACATCTAAAACATGCGTAGAAAAGAAAATCGCACTTCCCTTTTCACAAAGCTCCTTCATAATACCTTTCAACACTACAGCAGCCTTTGGATCAAGACCAACGAAAGGTTCATCTAAAACTAATAATTTCGGTTTATGCAAAACCGCTGATATAATCGCCACTTTTTGTTTCATACCATGTGAATAAGAAGATATTAAATCACCTAGGTACGGTGTAATCTCAAAAGCATCTCCATACTTTTGTATCTCCTTTTCCCGATCTTTTGCAGACACTTTAAACACATCCGCAACAAAGTTTAAATATTGAATTCCTGTTAATTGCTCATATAAATCTGGATTATCGGGAATATACGCCACTACTCTCTTACATGCAATCGGATCCTTTTTTACTGAATATCCATCAACAAAAATTTCACCCTCTTCAAAATCTATAACTCCAACTAACGACTTAATTGTTGTACTTTTCCCCGCACCGTTATGCCCAATAAATCCAAAGATATCTCCTGCTTGAACAGTAATATTTAACTGATCTACTGCTTTTTTGCCACCTTTGTATGTCTTGCTAAAATTTATAATTTCTAACATGTGATTTCCCCCAAACTATCTTTTTAACTAAATTTTCAGACCTAAAAGCGAAAAATTTACTCAGCGAGCTTTTTCGTTATCCCCACTGAGTATTAAAATTTCTTAACACATAGAAACTATAAATATAAAATTTGACTAGTACAGTTCAATCCCTTATTGCTCACAATTGCATTTCTTTTTTATATAAAACGTAAGAATATAAATTTGTTATGAGGACAGCAACTACTATAATCCCTAGCATCATATAAGATCTCCAATCAGCTGGAGCGAAAACACTTATAATCATAATGAGTCCTAAAGCTACAAATACTTTTCCACTAAATCGATGTGTTTTCCGCCATACTTCTTCATTACTTAACGTCCAAGGATTACGCATCCCAACGAAAAAGTTAGGCTTACACTGCGGTAAATAATTACCCATCACTAAAAATAAAACACCAACTAATAATTCTGGAACTCGATTAATGAATAAATTATATCCTAGTCCACTTGTAATAATATCTATATTTCCTACAAATAGTAGCAATAGTATCCCGTTATTCATCATCATAAAAGCTTTAGAAAATTTCTCGTAATTTGCTTTCCTTGGATCAATCTTTGGTATCACATTTAGAAATACATATAACGCAATCATAATTCCAACCATAGAAATCATTCCATATAATTTAGAAGAATAACCATCTACCTTACCACCACTCCAATGTGTCGCGATTGTATCCGGCAAATGTGGCCAAGCAAACGCCCAAGCTATACAAGTTATAAGAATTAATATAATTGCAAAAAGATGCTTTTTCATTTCCCCTCTTCCCCCTTATTTGTAAATGTAAACACCCAAGTCAATAAATCTTGAAAGACAGTTGTGTTCAAAGAGTACACAACGAATTGCCCTCTTTTTTCATCTTGAATAAGTTCAGCATTTTTAAGTGCATTTAAGTGGTGTGAAATACTTGGCTTTGTCATGTTGAACTGTTCAGCAATTTCCCCAGCTGTTAAATCGCCTTCTTTTAATAAATCTAAAATTTTTCGCCTTGTTGGGTCTGCTAATGCTTTGAATGCTTGATTCAATGTCTTTCTTCCTTTCACTAATTAGACATTTAGATATTTATCTAAATGTTAAAATGATTTCAGTCAATTGTCAATTATATATAAGGCCCTTTTTACTTTTTCCACTTTTGACCCATACTGTTTACTATATAAATCCTGTTTAATCTTTCATCATATAAATACGCCACAACTATGCTATGTATAACAAAAAAGGAAAGCCTATTCATTTGATTTCTTTGTTTTTACTTCGTACGGGGTAAAAAAGGCCCTGACCGCTTCTATGCATGGCTGGATCCTCTCTCTCCCCTAAAAAGACAAGTTCTATGTCGTCTTTTAAACTTTTATATTTATATAGCTCTCATTTCAACATAATGAAAAGACTTGAAACACATGATACACTATAGCTACAATTGTTTTTTTAGGAGGAATATACATATGTATAAAATTTTAATCGTTGAAGACGATCCAAATATTTCATCATTATTACAATCTCACATTCAAAAATATGGCTATGATGCTGTTGTTGCGGAGAACTTCGATGATATTATGGAATCGTTTAACGCCGTGAAACCACATCTTGTTTTACTTGATGTAAACTTACCGAAATTCGATGGTTTCTACTGGTGCCGTCAAATTCGTCATGAATCTACTTGTCCAATTATTTTCATTTCAGCTCGTGCTGGTGAAATGGAACAAATTATGGCGATTGAAAGCGGTGCGGATGATTATATTACGAAGCCGTTCCACTACGACGTTGTAATGGCGAAAATCAAAGGTCAATTACGCCGTATTTACGGTGATTATGCACCAAATATTTCTGAACGTATCGTTGAGGTTGAAGGACTAAAACTATTCCCTGAGCGTCCAGAAATTCATTTTGGAGCTGAGCAAGTTCTTTTAACGAAGAAAGAAGCAATTTTAGCAGAAATGCTATTATCTAAATTCCCGCGTACAGCGAGTCGTGAAGATTTACTAGCCGCTCTTTGGGACGACGAAAGCTTCGTTGAGGAAAATACATTAAACGTAAACATCACGCGTCTTCGTAAAAAGTTCAATGAGCTTGGTATTGAAAATGCTATTGAAACAGTACGTGGACTTGGGTATCGTTTTAACGCAACTTGGAGTGAATAAACATGAAGCTATTTTTACGTGATCATTTTGCATTTTTCCTACTATATGTATTAAACTTCGGAATCATTTTCGTTCTTTATGATGCAGTAGACGGATTTCAAAATAATAAGTTTTACTTCATCGTTTTAAGCTTATACTTATTCATCTGTTTCCTCGCTTATCGTTACGTTCGTAACCGTAGAATGTACCACAGATTAAGTGAACCACCAGAGAAAATGGAAGATGCGTTTATTGAAAGAGCGACTGCTCCTATGCCCCACAGTGTAAACGAGCTCGTTCGTACGCAATATCGCCTATTCCAAAAAGACCTACAAACATTCGAAGTAAAACAGCAAGAACACCAATTATTTATTAACCATTGGGTACATCAAATGAAAACGCCTGTTTCTGTTATGCAGCTTATGGTGCTTGAAATGGAAGATGAGCATTTAATCCCTAAATTCAAAAAAGAGTTAGAGCGATTAAATCAAGGGCTCGATATGGCTTTATACATGGCAAGATTAAATAACTTCCATGAGGACTTCCATGTTGAGACGATTTCATTAAAAGATGCTGTAACAAAAAATATTAACGGATTAAAAGAACTATTCATTCGAAACGGAGTCTTCCCCGTTTTAGAAGTTCATTCAGATTTAAAAGTTGCTTCTGATGCGAAATGGCTAAAGTTCATTATTTATCAGTTAATGACAAATGCAGTTCGGTACTCTGGTGAGCGTGGAAAGAAAGTTTTCTTATCAGCTTATCGCAATGGTAAAGATATTATTTTGGAAGTTCGTGACGAAGGCGTTGGTATTCCGCAAGAAGATATTCGAAGAGTATTTGAACCTTTTTACACTGGAAAAAACGGTCGTGCATTTGGAGAATCTACTGGTATGGGGCTTTATATTGTAAGTAAAATTTGTGATTATTTAGGTCACTCTGTGAAACTAGACTCTGAAGTTGGTAAAGGAACGACGATTAAAATCATCTTCCACAACGCTGCAAATAATCAAGCAGAAAATACGGAGAAGGTGACCGAAGCATGATCGTAACATATGCTAGCAAAATGTATGAGATCTCACTCTCATACATTTTTTGCAATAAAACTACATATCGGCCTGCTAACGGGAGGCATATATTATGACATTTTGGCAATTTGCATTTAAAAATGTAACGCGCAACTCAAGAGCTTATTTTGCCTACTTTATAAGCAGTGCCTTCTCTATTGCTGTTTATTTATTTCATCCGAAATTACAAAACTTCAATATGATCTCTGAAATTTCAGGGTTAATGATATTTTCAGAAGTAGTAATTGTTTTCTTCTCTTTCTTCTTTTTACTATATTCGATTGGATCATTTTTAAAAGTTCGTAAAAAACAATTTGGGATTTTAACCATTTTAGGTATATCGAAAAAGCAATTACATCGTCTCGTTTTTACGGAAAATATGTTAATTGGTATTTTATCTATCTTTTTCGGCATACAGTTTGGGTTTGTTTTTTCGCAATTTTTCTTATTAGTGACAGCGAAAATTACGCACGTACCAGGTATATATTTATACGGGCCTACTAACGCAATCATTTTAACGACCATCGTTTTTCTTAGTCTTTTTATCATTGTATCTGCATTCACACCAATGCTTATTCGTACAAAAAAAGCGGTACACCTTTTAAAAACAAATGGTGGAAAACAAAAAGAAAGAAAACCATCCATATTTATTTCTTTATTTGGTGCTATCTGTTTATTAGGCGGCTATGCTTTAGCTGGAAATCCTAAATATTTTGTCTCAGTAAGCCCGCAAATAGGTGTTATATACATGGTTTCAAGTATCTTCGTAATCCCAACGTTTGTTACAATGGGAACGTATTTTTTCTTTTCACAAATTAGTTTTTCACTTATTTATATTTTGAAAAAAAGAAGAAAATTTTATATGAAACGGATAAATATGCTTTGGATATCTGATTTAGCAAACCGTATTCGAACAAATATTAATATGCTTTTTATTGTGGCCATGCTATCTACCGTCGCTTTTACAATGATTACGTTTTTATATGGATTCGGGAAATTTATTAAACTAGAGGTTACTAAAACTTCACCTTTTCCAATTTCTTATTTTTCTTATGATGCGAATCCTTTTGTTGCAGAACACTTGAATTGGCTTGAGCAGCAATTACAAAGGGAAAATTTCTCTTATGAGAAAATAAACGCTGATTTATATGAAGCACCATTAAAAGAAGATCAAGGTATAGCCATTTATAATGACGTATATGCAATTAAGCAAAGTGACTATAACAAACTTGCGGATTCTTTACAATTAAAACAACTATTCATGGATGATAACGAAGCATATGTTTTAACAGGGACATCTTATATCACCATATTTAATGAGTTTGAGCAAAGCTACAACAGAGACTACATTACACTCTCTAGCACAAATACGAAATTACGAGTAAAAGGCTATGAATATGTGAATGCAATTCCATCTACCTTTTCATATCAAACGTTAGTTTTACCTGATGCTGTTGTAGAAAATTTCCCCAATACAACTAAACATGTATCAGCGTACAATTATAAAGTACAAAACTGGGAAAAAACGTATAAAATTGCAGATGATTTTATAGAAAAGGTGCAAAAAGATCGAGATAAATCCCAGTACAAAGGACCTCTTATTCGCTCCTTTGAATCGGCAGGGTCACTATATAGAATAACCTCAGGAAGTGCCGCATACTTCCTAATCGGGACATTCTTAGGTGTCATTTTCTTTATTGGAGCAGGTAGCGTTCTTTACTTCAGAATGTATACAGATTTAACGAACGAACAAGAAAAATATGTAGCAATTTCAAAAATTGGTGTAACAGATGCAGAGATGAAAAAATCTGCAACCATTCAACTTAGCATTTTATTTTTCGTTCCGTACGTTATGGCGTCCATTCATACAATGTTCGCAACAAAAATGCTTCAAGATGTAATTGGTTTATCTTTGTTCAAAGAAATTTCAGCTGTTCTTATTATTTTTGGAGTCGTTGAAATCCTATTTTTCTTATTCATTCGTTCGCTTTATATGCAAAAATTATCACAGTATACGAATGGGCAAAATATTTAAAACAAACTTTATGAAAAGAGTATCTCTCATACTCTTTTCATCTTCGCTCTATTAGGAGGTTTAGGTGAATGACATTTTGGCAGTTTGCATTTAAAAACGTGACGCGGAACGCTAGAGCTTATTTCGCCTATTTTATAAGCAGTGCGTTTTCCATTGCAATTTTCTTCTCGTTTGCAGTTTATTTATTTCATCCTAAATTGCATATGACAGGCGTGAATGCTGCTCTGAACATATTAATGACAATCTCAGAAGTTGTCATTGTATTCTTTTCATTTTTCTTTTTACTATATTCAATCGGTACTTTCTTAAAAGTACGAAAAAAACAGTTCGGGATTTTAACAGTACTTGGCATATCTCCAAAGCAATTAAAGAGGCTCGTATTTCTAGAAAACATGCTAATTGGTGGCCTATCCATATTTTTCGGCATTCAATTTGGCCTTGTCTTTTCACAGTTCTTTTTATTAGTTACCGCCAAAATTACGCATGTGCCTGGTTTATATTTATATTGGTGGCCTACAGCTGCTATCGTTTTAACTATAATTATCTTTCTTGGACTCTTCATTCTCGTATCATCTTTTACACCGATGCTAATCCGTACGAGAAAAGCTGTACGTCTTTTAAAAGAAGGAACAAAACAAAAAGAAAGAAAAGCATCTGTACTCATCTCTCTCTTTGGTGCGATATGTTTAATATCTGGATATGTTTTAGCAGCAAACCCACTATATTTTATGTCATTAGGAGATATCGCTGGGCTTTTGTACGCTGCCTCCTGTATATTTGTCATCCCATCACTTGCTGCAGCTGGGACATATTTTTTCTTCTCACAAATTAGCTTCTTACTCATTCGCATATTAAAGACGAGAAGAAAATTTTATATGAAACGTATTAATATGCTTTGGGTTTCTGATTTAGCAACTCGGATTCGGACAAATATTAACATGCTCTTTATCGTGACGATGTTATCGACACTCGCTTTTACAATGATTACATTCTTATATGGGTTTGGGAAATTCACAAAGTTTGATGAAATAAGGAAAAATCCTTTCCCGTTTACTTATTTATCACATACTGAAAATACGTTAGCTGATGAACATTTAAATTGGTTAGAACAAAAATTGAACGAAGAGCAATTTACTTATACAAAATTTAAAACAGACATATATGAAGTATCTTCAGCTGAGGATAACTCACAGCTCTATTATGCCATTAAACAAAGTGACTATAATGTACTTGCTAAAGCATTAAGCTGGGAAACTCTCACGGTGAATAAGAATGAATCTTATATTCTTATGAAAGACTTAGACGATCAAGTTATTGGAACAATTCATACTAAAGAAAAGAAAAATATTCTTCCACTTACTCAAAACAATTTACAACTACAAGTGAAAGAATATAAAAGTTATAACCCCTTCCCAAACAGCTTAATATACCAATTACTCGTACTATCTGATGAAAATGTAGAAGCCTTATCAACTACTTCAAAACAGATGAGTGTATATAGCTTCAAAGTTCCAGACTGGGAAAAGGCACATAATATCGGTTCAGCATTTATAACAAAAATTGATAATGACAATGCAGCTATTCAGGCAGAACATCCACCGTTTCATGCAAGTGAAGCAAGCGATTCTCTATACAAAACAAAATTAAATGTTGCTTCGTTTTTCTTAATTGGTACTTTCCTAGGTGTTATTTTCTTTATCGGAGCTGGCAGTGTTCTTTACTTCCGTATGTATACAGATTTAACAAATGAGCAAGAAAAGTATATAACGATTACAAAAATCGGTTTAACAGAAGTCGAAATGAAGCAATCCGCTACAATTCAACTTGCGATTCTTTTCTTTGTTCCTTACATTATGGCATCGATCCATACGATGTTTGCGACAAAGATGTTACAAGAGATATTACATCTATCATTATTCGCTGAGATTACAGTTGTACTTGTAATCTTTGGAACGGTTGAAATTATCTTTTTCCTTTTAATTCGTTCCTTTTATATGCAAAAATTATCACAACATATTAAGTTTTAAAAATAGAAAGGTGATTATTATGGAAGAAGTATTACACATAAAAAACGTCTCAAAAGTGTATGAAGGAAAAGTCCCTCATACTGCTTTAAAAAATATAAATTTACATGTAGATAAAGGAGAATTTGTTGCTATCATGGGACCATCTGGTAGCGGTAAATCTACATTTTTAAACGTTATCTCTACAATTGACTCCCCTACTTCTGGTGATGTCGTGATTAATGGAAAAAAACCGCACACATTTCGTAGAGAGAAACTAGCTATTTTCCGCCGCCAAGAGTTAGGGTTTGTTTTCCAAAACTTTAACCTATTAGATACACTAACAATCGGTGAAAATATCGTACTGCCTTTAACTTTAGATAATGTTCCTTTAAAAGAAATGGACGAAAAGCTCGATAACATTTCAAAGAAACTTGGAATTGATCATATTTTGGACAAGCGTATTTTTGAAGTTTCTGGAGGACAAGCACAGCGTACCGCGGTAGCACGCGCTGTTATTCATCATCCGTCACTTCTACTTGCGGATGAACCGACAGGAAACTTAGATTCTAAAGCAGCAATTGATGTAATGGAGCTATTTACGAAATTAAATAAAGAAGAGGATGCCACAATTTTAATGGTTACTCATGATCCGTTTGCAGCAAGTTATTGTAACCGCGTTATTTTCATTAAAGATGGTGGGCTTTACAATGAATTACACCGCGGACTATATCGCGAGAAATTTTATCAAGAAATATTAGATGTTTTAGCATTATTAGGAGGAAGGCGTGGATGACGTTTTGGCAATTTGCATTTAAAAATGTCTCGCGTAATTCTAAAGCATATTTTGCTTATTTTGTAAGTAGTGCTTTTTCTATTATGGTTTTCTTTTCATTTACTGTATACGCGTATCATCCACGCTTACAAAATGTACAAAGCTTTCAAGAACGGGATCCTCTAATGAACTTAGCGAGTACAGCACAGCTTGTGATTGTTATGTTCTCGTTCTTCTTTCTCTTATATTCAATTGGAACATTTTTAAATGTACGGAAGCAGCAATTCGGGATACTCACGATTCTCGGTATCTCACAGAAACAATTAAAAAGACTGTTATTTACTGAAAACATGATAATCGGGATATTGTCCATCTTTATCGGTATACAAGGTGGCCTAGTGTTCTCTAATTTTTTCTTATTAGTCACTTCAAAATTAACAAGTGCGAAAGGTCTCTATTTATATTGGCCAACAGAAGCGATTATCGTGACAACCGTAACGTTTATCATTTTATTTTTAATCGTTTCTACATTTACACCTATGTTTATTCGGACTCGTAAAACAGTCCATCTTATTAAAGGGAACAAGAAAGTGACAGCCGAAAAAAGGCCGTCTATACTCATTTCGATATTTGCTTTAACTTGTTTAGGGTTATGTTATTATATTGCTGGTTATCCACAAGGCTACGTAACCGAAAAAAATGTGCAAAACGGATCTGTCTTCTTTATTATATTATCTATTTTGCCACTCGTAGTAGTCGGAACATATTTTTTCTTTTCACAAACATTTCTTCTTTTTATCTATATTTTAAAGAAACGTAGAAAGTTTTATTTGAAACAAATAAACATGTTATGGATTTCAGACTTAGTTGCTCGTACCCGTAGTAATATTAATGTACTCTTTATCGTTTCTATGCTATCTGCGCTTGCATTTACGATTATTATCGGACTATTTGCTGCGAATAATAATACAAAAGCGTCGATACTAGAGCGATATCCTATTCCCTTCACATACAAATTAGAAGGGGATCATTCCCTTGAACGAAAGCACGTTAATACTATTGAATCCGAACTTTCCAATGCTCATTTTCAATATAAAAAATATAAATTTACGCTTTTAAAAGATAATGCTTCAAAAGAAGAGATTGCAATTATGAAAATGAGTGATTATAACGAAATTGCTAAGCAGTTAAAGAGACCTACAATCACCCTTGATTCAAAAGAAGTTTACATTATTTCTGGCTATTCACCAGAGCTATTAAACCTTGTATCAAATCCATTTGTAAAACAAAATATAATTACGCTTGAATCCAATAAAAAGGAGTTTTATATAAAGGGATTTATTAACAAAGGAATAGCACCACCATTTGCATTAGCAAATTTAGTTATTATGCAAGATTATGCAATCGATACTATGATTCCTCATATTGAAACCATTACAGTTTATAACTACTTCGTGGATAATTGGGAAAATGCAATTATTCCAACGAAAAATATATTAAAAAGTATTAGTAATGACACCGAAAAATATTATGAGGCACATAAAGATGATAAGCATGCATCTCCCGTCCCTTTTAATATTTATACAGCTACTGATGAGTTACTCCATAATAAAGAAAATGCAGTTGCTCAATTCTTTATTTGGGCATTTCTTGGCTTTATCTTCTTTATCGGAGCGGCTAGCGTTTTATACTTCCGTATGTATAACGACTTAACGAATGAAAAACAAAAGTACATTACGATTACAAAACTGGGCTTAACTGAATCAGAAATGTTTCGCTCCGCAACGATTCAATTAGGAATTTTATTTTTCGTTCCTTACATCGTTGCTGGTGTTCACACGTTATTTGCGGTTAAGTTTTTACAAAGCATGTTTTCTTTCTCGTTACTAAAAGAGTTACTGATTGTACTCACCTTTTTCGGGATTATCGAGATTATTTTCTTTTTCTTAATCCGCTCTCTGTACATTAATAAATTATCACAGCATATAAAAATATGAATAAAATGGCCTTGTGCATATTGCACAAGGCCATTTTCAATAGTTTTTAAATAATTAGCAGCAATATCCACCATAGCCGCCGCCATAGCCACCATAACCGCCGTAACCACAAGAACCGCCGCCTCCGCCGAAGCAGCTAGCACCGATGATAATTAATAAAATAAACAATACGATTAGAAGCGCAAAACCGCCTCCGCACCCACGTCTGCGGTCGCAATCATCATGTCTGTGTTCACACTTTTCGCTCATTACTCTATTCCTCCTTTAGTATCATTCATAACAAGATCGTCTTGCTCTAAATGAGGGGATTCCATTTATATTATGTTTTCAGGGCAAATAGGAAGCTTGGCACTCCTAAAAACGGGCTTGTTTCATGAAAAGAGCCCCAACACAAAAAGAGGATGCCTTTAAATAGGCACCCCCTTCTTCTAAACAAACATATTAAGTAAAAGCGCAAAGCCGAATGCAATAAATGATAACAATGTCTCCAGCACCGTCCACGTTTTAAACGTTTCTTTTACTGTCAAACCTAAATACTCTTTTACAAGCCAGAATCCTGCATCATTTACGTGAGAAAACATTAATGAACCTGCACCGGTTGCAATAACGAGTAATTCTAAATTTACACCCGACATGTGCTGAATAACCGGTGAAACAATTCCAGCTGCTGTCGTTAATGCTACAGTAGCTGAACCTGTTGCAATTCGGATTAATCCCGCTACCATGAACGCTAAGACGATTGGTGATAATGAAATATGTTCTGCCATTTGAGCGATGGCTGTTCCAACGCCGCTTTCAATTAATATTTGTTTAAATCCACCGCCTGCACCAATTATTAAAATAATGGAACCGACAGGTAGTAAACTTTCATCTGTTAATTTTTTAATCATCTTTTTATTAATTCCTTGCTTTATACCAAGCAAATAAAACGCTGCGAAACATGAAATAAGTAAAGCGATTACCGGACTTCCCACAAATACTAAAAATTCAGTTATTTTTTCGGTAATGAAATATATGGTGCGACTACTGATAAAATCATTAAAACTACTGGCAGTAAAATAATAAAAAATGAAACTTTACGACTCGGTAAATCAGTTGATACTGTCGTAACTCGAACAAGCTCCGGTTCATTTTCAGGTATAACCCTCTTATGTACCCACTTTGCAAATACCGGTCCTGCGATAATTGCTGTTGGTAACGCGATAATTAATGAATACAATAGTACCTTTCCTAAATTCGCATTATAAATACCGATTGCTGTCATCGCACCTGGATGCGGCGGCACTAGCCCATGTACAATCGATAATCCAGCAATAACAGGTAACGCAATTAACAATATATTTTGTTTCGTTGTTTTTCGAATTGAAATAACAAGTGGTAATAAAATGACGATTCCCACTTCAAAAAACACTGGAATACCTATAACAAATCCGGCGAATAACATTGCCCAAGGTAATTTTTTCACCCCGAAGAATCGAATGAAGAAATCTGCTACTTGCATGCCAGCCCCTGAATCGGACATCATTTTCCCTAAAATTGTTCCGAGAGCCAAAATACCAACTAAATGCCCTAGTACACTACCAACACCAGTTTCATAGGCAGTAACAATTTTGGTCAAGTTCAACCCAGACATAATAGCTAAAAATAGACTAGCAACTGTTAGACTAATAAACGCATGCCATTTCCACCATGATACCCCTAAAATAACAATTGCGATCGCAATTAACGTGACGATTAATAAGTATATATCCATATCCCATTCCCCTTCGATATGAAATTTTTTTACAAAAAAAGAGGGAATTGGTCCCTCTTCACTTTTTACACATCATAATTTACAACGTAATGCTGCATTTCCGTATTGTAGTAGCCTTCACTATATTCAATTACTTCTCCAACTTCATCGTAAGAATAGCGCATACGTTTTAATAACGCTGTTCCCTCTTTTTCTCCTAACGCTTCTGCAACGAAATTAGGCGCAAATCCAACAGCGAATTCATCTCTGAAGTTTTCTAAATGTATACCACGGTCCTCGACTAGATCATAAAGCGATTGTAAGTCAAAGTCCGCTAAGTCTGTACTTGCCATTTGTGCTGAGAAATAGTGCGTATAATGAATGTACGGAGTATCATTTAAAGCATATAGGCGCTCAATACGAAAACTCTCTTTACCAAACAAACGAAATGGTACTGTTCCTTCTTCATTATGAACCACTTCTGCCTTTAGCAATTTCTTTTGTACTTTATAGCCTTCTTCCACTAACACTTCTGTAAATTTCTTTCCCTTTGAAAGCTTTGTCGCAGAAGTATTTCGAATGACTTTCGTTCCTTTACCACTTTTCTTTTCTAAATATCCTTCTTGAACGAGTTCTTTAATTGCGTTTCGCACTGTAATTTTACTCACTTTGAACTCTTCTTCTAATTGTGGTTCAGAAGGAATATTTGTATGAATGGCATAAACACCATGTAATATTCGATCACGAATAATATTTTTAATTTGTAAATATAATGGACCTCTTTTTCTCGTTACGTTCACCGTTACACCCACTACCTTTCTACATCACCTACTGATGCCGTCATTGCCCGAAGTATATCTTTCTCTGATGACATTGGCGTATCACCGACGATTGTATGTGCAAGCATTCCAGCTGCTGACGCAAATGAAACAGCTTTCTCTGGTGCAAACTCTTCTATCTCGCCATGAATAATTCCGCTCGTATAAGCATCTCCAGCACCTATTCTATCATATACAGAAAACGTAAGTGTTTTGGCAAAAGTGAACGTCCCATCTTTACATATGAATCCGCGAAGTGAGTGTGTATTATCGCTATTAATAGAACGATGTGTCCCAGCAATTGTAGCGATATTATATATTTCAGCGACTTTTGGAATAAGATCAACAAGCTGTGCTTCTCGCTCCGTCTCTTCCGTTTTCATTCCGAGAACAAACATCGCATCTTTTTCATTCATCATTACAATATCGGCAAGGCCTAGCATTTCTTCATAATGAGGTTTCGCCTGTTCATACCCATCTTCTCCCCAAAGCGATGGACGATAGTTGCAATCGAAAACGACAGTGCCTCCATTTTCTTTAACTGCCTTCGCCAAAGATTTCATATGATGGCGCACAGTATCATTCATCGCAAGGGTAATCCCGCAAAAATGAACGATATCAATTTCTTTTGCGATTTCTTCAAATTGGTACATCTCTTCACATGCCGTATTGAAACTACTTTCTAATCGGTTCGAATATGTAACGCGGCTTGCGCGTGCTCCAAATCCATTTTCTAAAAAGTACATACCAACATATTTACCGCCTCTTGAAACAAACGGTGCCTGAATGCCTAACTTTTGAATATGTGATACCGCAGCATCCCCAACAGAGTTTTCCGGTAAAGTTGAAATAAGAAAACCTTCATGCCCTAGATGAGAAAGTGCTGCTGCAACGTTCACACCTGTACCAGAAAATGAGTAATTTAAGGTGTTTGCTTGCGATAGCAATTCATACCCTGGCACTTGCAGGCGCATCATAACTTCACCGAATGCTGCAATTTTCTTACGCATATTGATCAACTAACTTCTTCACGACCGCTAGTAATTCACGAACATCTTCTGTTTTCGTATTGCCAGTTTCTTTATCAATAATAGAAGAGTACACGTGCGGGATAACTTGCTCTACGTTTGCTTCTAATGCAATACGTACAATTGTTTCAAAGTTTTCTTTATCAATTCCGCCTGTTGGCTCTAATGCAAATCCTTCTTCCGCACATGCTTTCGCAACAGCGCGATATTCTTCTTCATGCGCTAAACCTTTCATTGGGAAGTATTTCAATGAATTCCCGCCCATATCACGTACAAGTGCGATTGCTGTTTTAATTGGAACGATTGCTTTTTCTTCCCCAGCCGCACTAACTGGGCCAGTAGAAATATTTACGTAACCTACTTTTCCTGTTGGTGATACTAAACTATTAATCCAGCTATCTTTGCCGCCAAGATTTGCGCGCGTCGCTCCTACTGAAGGGAACACTTGGTTAATATGACTACCAGGATAATGCTTCGCAATTTCAGCTACAACTGCCGCTTGGCGATTATCTCCTGCTCCTAGTCCGATTGATACAGCGTCATCAATTTCTTTTCCGTATGCTTTCATCGCTGTAACTGCTTCTTCTACTGTTGGATAATCTTTTGATAACACTCCGACTACTACATAACCTTCTGCGGCTTCAAAAATATCTTTCGCATTTTCAATATTGTTCGCTAATACATTTAATGCTACGCGGCCTTTATAAAAACGTTTTTGAATGTTTGTCATTTTAGTTTCCCCCTACAATTTCTCTCATTTTTTCTTCAATTACATGTATGTCATCACCTTGAAGTGGACGTGGATCGATATCAAAGAATCCTTGTCTTACTCCGTAATCACGTGTGTAAATTGCGATTTCCCCTTCGCGTAACGCGGTCACAACATCTTTTGCAGTTTTATTTAATTCGTTCTCGTTAATATGAATACGCGCTCTAAAAATTGCTCTTCCAGCTTCATCTTGAACGATTGTTACATTTACACCGCTTAACTCTTTCAGCGGCATAAGTACTTGTAACAACTCTTTTTCTTGTTCACTCTTATCTTCTTTTACTCCGTACTCATCAAGCGCTTGAAGTAAACCGAAAGTTGTTTCTTTCCCAACTTTCATACTTCTACCGCTGCAATGTAATTGCACTTTTAGCCATTCAATATATTTTCGTTTACCGCCGACAATACCAGAAGTAGGTCCTTCAATCGCCTTTGAACCGCTATAAATGGCTAGGTCTGAATACTTCACGTATTTTTGAATGTCTTCTTCAGCTGCCGCATCAACGATAAGTGGTACATTATTTCGCTGTGCTACTTCCCACGCTTCTTCAACAGAAATCATATTTTTTTGCACTGCATGATGCGATTTCACATAAAGAATAGCTGCTGTATTTTCACCAATCGCATCTTCAATATGCTCTGCTTTCCCTTCATTTGCGTAACCCACTTCAACGAGCTTACCGCCGCCTAAATAAATCATCGTTTCAACAGGAGCACCGTATTGAACGTTATGACCTTTTAACATAATCACTTCGTTTTTCAGGATTACCTCTTGATGAAGTCGTTCACTCTTACGACGATTTCCTTCTGTAACGATACCAGCGATAGAAAGCGCAATTCCGCTTGATGCTGAATTTACAACAACTGCTGCCTCTGAATCTAGAATTCTCGCAATATGGTCTCCCGCTTTATCTACTAAATCAGCAATTTCTACATAATTTTGTCCACCATGTTTCATCGCATCCATAACTGTATCTGTAGGAGCGGATACACCTAAAATACTCATTCTACCGCTCGCATTAATAACTCTTTTTAATCCGTACTTAGCATTCAATGAATGACCCATTGATTACAACCCCTTTCGTATCAATTCTTATTTCAGCAATGCGCTGATCCCCTTCTGAATCAATTAACGTAATCGGTTCATCTTTCACCGTAAATAAAGTTAAGTTTGCAATATCGCCTTCTTGAATACGACCAAGCTCTGGTTTTTTCAGCCACTCTGCCGCATTTTTCGTAACTGCATCAATTACTTCTTCTAGCGGATAACCTAAGTAAAGGAATTTCGAAAGAACGTTAGCCATACTGTAAACTGGACCGTGTATACGATTCTTCCGGTAAATATCTGTACTAATCGTATTAAGGGCAATGCCGTAACGCTTCGCTGCCTCTGCTACTTTAAAAGAAAAACTAGCATTACCATGCCCAACATCTAAATGAACACCGCGTTTCACTGCATCTAATAACACAGATATCGGTTTTCCTTCTTCATCAAATAAATTATTTTCTTTCCCGTTTAAGTAATGTGTAATGACATCATCTTTTTCTAAAAGAGGTACAACTTCCTCTATACGCGGAGGAGCTGAACCGATATGTACCATAATCGGTAATGATGTTTCACGAGATAAAGAACGCGCTACGTGCAGCGGTTCAATTCCGCTATCACAAACGACACTTTTACTCATTCTCGCTTTTAATCCAACGATTACATCTTTATACTTTTCTACTGCATCTATTACTTTCTCTTTATCTATCCATTCCATATTGGATAATTCATCAATTCGTTTCAAACCGATGCGAGAAATATTTAAAAAGGCAAATAAATTCGTTTTTGCCTGTTCTCTACTTTGTACTAAATCTGCGATACGATCAGCTCCGCAGCTTCCCGCATCAACAATTGTCGTTACCCCTTGCTTAACGCCAATTTCATCTACCTCATCGCCATACGGATCAAACTCTGGAAAAGCATGAACGTGCAAATCAATCCATCCACTCGATACGTAAGTACCTGAGTAATCAAGAACCTTTCCACCCTCGCCAGCACCAGCTTTCGTCACCTGTGCGATTTTATTATTTTCAACTACAATGTCAATCTCTTCCCCGTTCACACGCTTCACATTACGTAGCACGAATCGTTCTGTCATTGTATTTCCACCCTTTTCTATAAGAAGCCATAAGAATACGCTTACATTAAAATTTCATTTTATATCTCTTTCACATATTTAGAGTATCACGAAAAAAAAGAAAAGTAAATATAACGTTATAATGTTTAATGGTAAATAAAAAACAATCCACAAAATGTTGATAGTACAGGAAATTATATCAATGATTCGACAAGGAATATCGATTTACCGACAAAAAACGGCAATCTATTTCTTATATGCCAAAAGACTGACCCAAAACGGACCAGCCTTTTTCTCTATTCTTGAACCGTCACAATAACCCCGTCCATATTGTTCCCCGAAATTTCATATTGCTTATTTACTGGAACATTCACGTTCATACGATCTGAAACTTTATAATAAGAAACCGTATATTTCTTACCTTCAACCTCAGTTGAAACTTCTTTTTCCTCTTTTAAAAAGTCCAAATATTCCTCTAACGTAATCTTCTTTTTTTGCATAATTGCGCTATGTGGTAAGCCGACATAACGTATGTGCCACGGCTCATATTGAATGCCCGTAATATCACTTTTATTTTTCGGATAACGTAAAACAAATCCGTGCTTCCATACGTTCTCTTCAATCCATTTTCCTTCAGGAGCTTTCTCCATTTTCTTTTGAGTAGACCCAACGTCGAGTGATAACCCTAAATTATGTTCACTATATCCTGCTGGAAGTGCATAATCAGATCCCATTTCTTTATATAATTTACTTTGTTCTTGAAAATCTCGGTAACCGCTACTCATTAAGAAATGCTGTATTCCATCTTTCCCAGCTGCATCGACAACGTTCAAAAACTTTTTTACAACACCCTTTGATAAGCGAAGATTTCTATCAAATATTACATAGCCCCTTACTAATTCACTATTGTGATTTACATTTATAATATCGGACCTAACACTATCTTTTTTAACCGGGTAATCTTTATTAACTAATAGTAGATCCCCTTTATAAATTTGTTCCTTTGTGACCTCTATCTTTTCAGTGTTCGCGGCTTTTACTTTATTATCTTTTTCTGCAATTTTAACATCGATTTCCTTTTGAAATACTGGTGATATATAAAAGCCTACACATGCTGTACATACTATAAAAAGAGAAATAAATACCCACTTTTTCATTTCTAGTTCCTCCTTAACGTAACTTACGTATAGAATAGAAAAAACTATTAAAATAAAAAGTGGGGTAAAGTTTAAATTTTTATTAAATTGCTTTGCTCTCTTCTTTTGGTAATCTCACTTCAAATATCGTTCTAATTACGTTACTTTCAGCAGAGATTGTCCCATCATGCTGTTCGATAATATTTTTTGCGATAAATAGCCCAAGGCCTGTTCCGCCCTGTTGCTCTGACCTCGCCTTATCACCTGTATAAAACATATCAAATAAATATGGTAAATCCTCTTCTGGAATGCTATCTCCGTAATTAATAATTTGTACAACTACCTCTTCATGATCAATATATCCGTTCACATCAACAAACTTTCCATCGTATCCATAGCGAATCGCATTCGTTAAAAGATTTTCAAATACTCGAGCTAACAATTTCCCGTCACCGTTAATAGGTAAATGCGAATCCATATTCAATCTCGCTTCTAAACCTTTTTTTTCTAATAACGGATATAATTCTTCATCTAACTGTATAAGTAATTCACTTATATCAATTGGTCTTTTTTCAATTTGCAACATGCCATAATTCATTCTCGTTATTTCAAATAATTCATCAATTAAGATTTCAAGCCTTTCGGATTTCGTAAAAGCAATTGTGGAAAAATGTTTAATTTGTTCCTTCGTCAAATTCTCATCTTTAAGAATTAAATCTAAATACCCTAAAACAGATGTTAGCGGCGTTCTTAAATCATGAGCTAAGTTGACAATGAGCTGATCTTTACTACTTTCCGCAAAGTCTCCTCGTTCAACCGCTTCTTTTAATTTTTCACTTGCTACATTAATTTCGCGTGCGATATATCCAAACTCATCATTTGATGAAACACGAACTTGATTTAAAAAATCTCCGTTCGCAAGATGATGAATCCCGTTCGAAATCTCATCAAAATATTTTAAATACGGTCTAGTAAGAAAGAAGAAAAACATAATGGACAGAGGAATAAATACAATTAAAAAGAAATTAATGTCCCCAATTTGTCTTACCATTGAACGAAATTGGGCTAAAGGATCCTCATAACGAACTGCTAATTTATAATAGAGACGTAGCCCCTCATAAATCAAATACGTTACGCCACCAGCTAATATCATACTTAACGCAAATAGCATAATCATCTTCGAGCGAAAGCTTCTCATCGTTTTAGCCATTGAAAGTATAACCTACCCCCCACACTGTTTTTATTAACTTATCCTTTCTTTTATCTTCCCCAAGCTTTTTTCGCAAAGTACGGATATGTACCATAACTGTATTTCCACTTTCGTAATACCCTTCAGCCCATACTTGCTGAAAAATATTTTCCACACTGTACACTTTCTTCGGATGACTTGCTAATACATATAAAATATCAAATTCTTTTGGTGTTAATTCAATTGGCTCTCCGTACACATTTACTGTTCTTCGCTCAGGATCAATAGCGACTCCGCCTATTTCTAAAGCAGATTTATTCTCCGCTACTTTCGGCTGATTTAACGTAAGAAATCTACGCAGTTGTGCATTTACACGTGCAACTAATTCAATCGGTGTGAAAGGCTTTGTCATATAATCATCTGCGCCTAATACAAGACCTGTCACTTTATCAAAATCAGATGTTTTCGCACTTAAGAAAATGATTGGCATGTGGTGCTTGCCGCGAATCTGCCTCGTCACTTCATATCCATCCATTTTCGGCATCATAATATCTAAAACCACTAAGTCAATTGGCTGCGTTTGAATAATATGCATGGCTTCTTCTCCATCAGCTGCTTTAACGACGTGGTAACCCTCTTTTTCTAAATGTATCTCAATTAAATCAGCAATTTCCGCTTCATCATCAGCTATTAAAATTGAAATGCGCTTCATTTTAGTCCCCCTACTTTATTCTGTTTTCATACGCTCGATTTTAAACTAGTCTATCCAATTTGTACAATAAGAAAAGGCTACTCATAAGAGTAACCTTGATAAATGAAATTATATCGGCAATTTTCAAAATATATCAACTGTAATTTAAATTATGTCAGTGATTTTTTTAATATATCGACTTACCGACAATTAACGACAAAATCATCCCGCTATTTGCAGGTAGTCAGTACTAATAAAAGCTCCCATTCATCGCTCAAAAATAATCCGCTGCTTTGTTATTTCTTCCAACCTGCCTCGATCTACTTCATACTCACGTTCAATACTTTGCGGTACCCTTACTTTTCCGCCTTCAAGCATCACTTCCGGTGAAATAATATCCCTCTCCCAATGTCTACTAGAAGCAGATATATCTCCAGGAATCGTAAAGTTTGGCAAAGAGGCGAGTGCAACATTTTGAGCTCGTGAAATCCCCATTTCTACCATGCCACCGCACCAAACTGGTATGTTATGCTCCATACAATAATTATGGATTTGAACGGACTCTGTTAATCCGCCCACTCGCCCTGGTTTAATATTAACGACGCGGCAACTGCCAAGCGTAATCGCAACACGTGCGTCTTCTAAACTATGGATGCTTTCATCTAAACAAATCGGTGTTTCAATTTTCTTTTGCAGTTGTGCATGATCCAGAAAATCGTAATCCGCTAACGGTTGTTCAATCATCATAAGCCTAAATTCATCTAGTCGTTTCAACTTCTCCGTATCCGCTAATGTATAAGCTGAATTTGCATCAGCCATTAACGGGATGTTCGGAAACTCTTTGCGAATTTCTTTCAGTAATTCGTAATCATGTTCTGGCTTTATTTTCACTTTAAAGCGCTCGTATCCTTCTTCCGCGTACTCCTCGATTTGTTTTAGCATAACTGGAATTGTATTGATCCCAATCACAACGCCGACTTCAATTTCAGACCTATTTCCGCCAAGCAATATCGCTAACGACTGCTTTTGACGCTTCGCATATAAATCCCAGACAGCACCTTCAATTCCGGCCTTTGCCATTCGGTTTCTCTTTATATGTTTGAACAAAGACGGTACTTCATTCGGATGAGAAATTTCAGCTTTCAATAAATCTGGTAATAAAAAATCCTGAAGTACATGCAGCGCTGTCTTCACCGTTTCTTCCGTATACCACGGTTCAGAAAATGCAACGACTTCACCAAAACCAATGTATCCATCTGTATCTTCTAATTCAATGACGATACTTTCACGCTTTTCATAAGTCCCGTAACTTGCCGCAAACGGGATAATGAGCGGCATTTCCGTTATATAAAGTGTCGCTTTTTTTATTTCCACCTACATCTCCTCCACTAATTGTCTTAACTCTCGTCTTAACAATTTCTTCGAAGCATTTCGTGGTAATTCCTCTAAGAAACATGCTTTCTTCGGCACTTTATATTTCGCTAATTTCTCTTCGCAAAAACGAAGAATTTCTTCTTCTGTTACCTCTCCACTTTTTACAACAAAAGCAGCTGGTACTTGTCCCCAACTTTCGTCAGCCATACCGACAACACCCGCTTCTGCTACCGCCGGATGAGAGAGCAATACTTCTTCAATTTGAGCTGGATATATGTTTTCTCCGCCAGAAATAATTAAATCACTGCGTCGATCTAATACGTATAAAAATCCTTCCTCATCTAAATAACCGAGGTCACCAGTATGAAGCCATCCATTTCTGATCGCCTCATGCGTCGCATCTTCACGGTTAAAGTAGCCACCTGTTACGTTCGGTCCTTTTACTACAATTTCTCCTTCAGCACGGGGCGGCACAACTACGCCGTCTTTTTCAATACGAAGCTGACACTGAAATAGTGGTTTTCCGGCTGATCCTACTTTCGTTAACATGTAATCTGCTGTTAACGTACAAATTTGCGATGATGTTTCTGTCATACCGTACGTTTGATACACAGGAATTCCTTTTTCCACACATGTTTCTAATAACGGCTTCGGTGCTGGTCCTCCCCCAAGTAACATGCATCGTAAAGAAGATGGATATGTACCTTCGCCAAGTCGTTCTAATAAATCTGTTAGCATTTTAGAAACGACAGAAATAATCGTAACGCCTCTCGTTTGAAGTGCTTTATGAATAAAATTAGCATCATATTTTGGAACGAGTAAAATGCGCATACCGTACATAATATTTTTCATTAAAAGAGATAACCCGCCAACGTGGAACATTGGCATACAAGCTAACCAACAATCATCATCACGAAGCCCTAAATTAAGCGAAGAACCAACTGCACTTGCCCAGTGGTTACCGTACGTTAAAACAACGCCTTTCGGTTTCCCTGTCGTCCCTGACGTATAAATAATTGTCATCGCTTCTTCTAAAGAGAATTCTTCTTGTATAAATGCTTCCGCCTTCGGTCCTTGCATCACTTCAGCAAATGAACATACTGGAACATTTTCCGTCTCAAACTCTTGATCCGTCACTAAACAAACAACTTCCGCATCATCCATTTGCCAAAGTAGCTCTTCTCTTGAAAGACGCGTATTTAAAAGCACAGCTACTGCACCTATGTAAGATAGGGCGTGAATAACTGTAATCATCTCCATACCATTTTTCATCAGAACAGCCACCTTTTGCGCCCGCTTCACTCCTACATGCGTGAGGTGTTCACAAACAGATACTACTTTTTCATGCAGCTGCACGAAAGTAACCTTCTCCTCTTCAATTTCAATTGCAGTGCGATCAGGTGTTAAAAATGCACGTTGCATTAACCAATTCGGCATCGTCTCCATCACTCATTCTCCTTTCATGAAAGAAAGAGACCTGATATGACATCAAGTCTCTTAGTTGTTTTGTTTCCGGTGTGATCTTTTGGTTGCGTCTCACATTGTGTGCGAGCTGCTTCCTACGAGGCAAAAAGCGCCTCTTTGTCAGAAGCTCCATCCCCCTCACATTCTAAGCGAGCCGCTTCCGCTTTTGATCACGGGAAACGAGGGAATTGACCGAAGTCCGGAGTGCGTTTTTCTTTGAACGCGTCGCGGCCTTCTTTTGCTTCGTCAGTTGTGTAGTACAATAACGTTGCGTCTCCAGCTAGTTGTTGAATACCAGCTAAACCGTCTGTGTCTGCGTTGAATGCAGCTTTTAGGAAACGAAGTGCCATTGGGCTGTTTGCTAAAATTTCTTGTGACCATTGTACTGTTTCTGCTTCAAGTTCTTCTAATGGTACTACTGTGTTTACTAAGCCCATATCAAGTGCTTCTTGTGCACTATATTGACGGCATAGGTACCAAATTTCACGAGCTTTCTTATGGCCTACCATACGAGCTAAATAACCAGCTCCGTATCCACCGTCAAAGCTTCCTACTTTAGGACCTGTTTGTCCGAATACAGCGTTGTCTGCAGCGATTGTTAAGTCACATACGATATGAAGTACGTGTCCACCACCGATTGCATAACCTGCTACCATTGCGATAACCGGTTTAGGGATTGCGCGAATTAGACGTTGTAAGTCTAATACGTTTAAACGTGGGATTTGGTCGTCACCTACATAGCCACCATGACCGCGAACTTTTTGGTCGCCGCCAGAACAGAATGCACGTCCACCTTCACCTGTTAAAATGATAACGCCAACATTTGCATCATCACGAGCGTGTGCAAAAGCATTGATTAACTCCATTACCGTTTTAGGACGGAATGCATTATGTACTTCAGGGCGGTTAATCGAAATCTTTGCGATGCCATTGTATGTTGAATAAATAATATCTTCGTAATTGCCTTCTTTTACCCATTCAATAGTCATTACTATTACCTCCTTTTATATTTCTGATCTCCGCTATAAGTGCAACTTCCTTCTTGCTGAAAAAAGTATCACTGCATAGTTTTTAGAAATCCCTTTACTATTGTATCAAACTTTTCCGGTTGTTCCACATGAATTGCATGGCCAGCCCCATCAATTTTGACAAATTTCGCATGAGGGATGCATTTTTCGATGTTTTTTAATAGGCGAAAGAACTTTTCATCGCTTTCTCCATTCATTAAAAGGACAGGCATTTTTAGGTTTTGCAATTCGTTCCACCATGAAGGCTGAGCCCCTGTTCCCATGCCGCGAAGACTATTTGCAAGTCCTTTTGGATTATTAGCAAGTCGTTCTTTTCGCACCGCTTCTTTTACGTTTTTCACTAAACGTTTTTGCGTTTCAAATAGCGGAATATTTTCCCACATCGATACAAAACTTCGGATGCCTTCTTGCTCAATTTTATCGGCAAGTCGTTCATCTTTTTCCTTGCGTTCTTTTCGCTCCTTTGCACTATCAAGTCCAGCTGTACAGTTTTCTAAAAGAAGCGAACGCACATATTCTGGATATAAGCATGCCATCGTAATCGCAAGTCTACCACCCATTGAATAGCCAAGTATGTGCGCATTTTCAATATGAAGATGATCCAGTAGTTCTTTCATTTGCAGTGCCACATTTTGAATATCATAATGCGTCACATCTTCAGGACTTTCCGTTTTCCCGTGTCCAACAATGTCTACTAGAATGACTTGAAACTGCTCGCTCCAAGAAGGAATAAAGGAACCCCACGTTTCCATGCTTCCCGTAAAACCATGAAGAAGTAGAAGTGGTTCCCCGCTTCCGGCTACTTCATATTCATACGATACACCTTGCAATGTTACTTTCATTTTGATTCACCTTGCAAAGATGTAGTAATAACGTCCATTGTTTTTGCCCATAGTTCACGATGTAATTTCAAGTTTTCTTCGCGATTCGTACAAATTTCCACAACGTGTAATCCATTCGTTTTCGTTCCAGTTTGTACTTCTTCTCGGAAGTTTTCCCAACCATTTACACGGCTAAATGAACCACCATACATTTTGACAACATGTTCATAATCAAGCCCAATTGGTGTTCCAAATAATGATTCGAAATGTTCCTTTTTCTCGTATTGTGGTAAGAATGAGAAAATACCTCCACCATCATTATTTACAACAACAATCGTTATATTTAACTCATGTAGTTTCGCGGCTAATAGTCCGTTTAAATCGTGATAAAATGATAAATCACCGATTACTAATACGAGCGGATCACAAATAATACTCGCTCCTAAAGCTGTTGAAATGATTCCATCAATACCATTTACACCGCGGTTCGCCATTACTTGAATGTTTTTATTCGATGTGAAGAAAAATGAATCGGTATCGCGAATTGGCATACTATTACTCGCAAATAACGTTGCCCCTTCTGGTAATACACGTACAATATCCGTAATTACTTTTCCTTCAAACGCCGTTTCATATGTTTCCATCTCACGAAGCGTTTCTCTCGTTTTCTCGTTTATATGTTTCCACATTCCGAACCAATCATTCTTTTTCATAACTGGCATTTTATCTAGTAATGCTCTGCAAAATTCACTGTCACTAGCTTGTACAACTTCTGTCGCAACTAGAGCTGGATCTCTCCATTGTCCAGATTCATCGACAACGATATGAACAGCTTTCGTTTGTTTTTTGATGAACTGCGTTAATGCTTTAGAGACAGGCATTCCTCCGAAACGAATTAAAACATTCGGCTTCCACGTTTCTTTTAACAATTCATTTCGTAAAAATGTATCGTAACAATCTATAACCATCGTTTTATCATGATTACCACTACGGAGGTTAGAAAGTGGATCTGCTAAAATTGGATACCCTGTTTTCTCAGCTACCTTCATAACAACTTCTGTTATTTCTGGATGACTGCCGTCTCCACAAATAATAAGCCCCTTTTCCATATGTGAAAGGCGCCCTACAAGAGAATCTACATATTCACTCGGCATCGTCACGTTCCCTTGCTGAACTACTCCTGTATATTCACCACGCCCTTTATCCCATAAACTTTCTAATGAGAAATCCGGTATAAGCGGCTCGCGAACTGGAAAATTAAGATGAACAGGTCCTTGCGGCGCTAGAAGTGCGCTTGCTATCGTACGCTGCGTTGTCATTCGAGCGTAATGATACATTGCTTCACTCGCTTCAGGAAGTGCCATCTCTGTAAATTGCTTCACAAAAGTACCGTATAAATTAAATTGATTCATCGCCTGTGGTGCACCCACATCTCTTAATTCATGCGGTCTATCCGCTGTTAATACGATAAGCGGCACTCGTGAATGAAACGCTTCACATACAGCTGGATAATAGTTCGCTGCTGCCGTCCCTGACGTACATAATAGCGCAACAGGACGTTTTTTTGCTTTCGCAATACCGAGCGCAAAAAATCCTGCTGATCTTTCGTCTACATGTAAATATGTTTTCATTCCTTCATGTTGTTCCATTAGTAAGGCAATCGGCGTTGACCGTGAGCCAGGACTAATGACAACATCACATACATTTAGACGCGTCAGTTCGTCCACGAACGCGCCTAAATAATATGATAATGCTTCTATATGATTGTTCATTTCATTAATTCCTCCAAAGCACCAAGCATCGGTCTAAACTTCAAACTTGTTTCTTCATATTCAAGCTGCGCTACTGAATCAATTACGATACCACAGCCGGCAAACAAGGATGCCTTCTCGCCATTTAATAATCCGCAGCGAAGTGCAACCGCAAATTCACCATTTCCTTCATCATCTATAAAGCCAATTGGTGCACCATATAATCCTCTATCTAAAAGCTCTACATCACGAATTAATTTCAACGCCTCATGACGAGGTGTACCACCAAGAGCTGGTGTTGGATGTAATTCTTCTACCATCGTTAAAAGACTTGCATCACCTTTTGCTTCTACTGGCGTATATAAATGGATTAAATTTTTCGTCGTTAATAAGCCTGGGCTCTCCGGAATATTAACAGATTCGCAATGCTCACTTAGCACACCTCGAATCATGTTAACTACATAACCGTGTTCAGCCAAATTCTTTTCATCATGAAGAAGCGTCTCACCATTTTGTTTACTTTCTTCTATAGAATTGCCATGACCAATTGAACCAGCAAGGCACATCGATGTGAACTTCTCGCCTTCTTTTCGAATCAATCGCTCAGGTGTCGCCCCTAAGAAGCATGCTCCTTTATAATCAAAAGAAAATACGTAACAATCCGGTTGCCCAATGCGAAGCGCTTCTAAAACAAGAACGGAATCAATATGCTGATCCATCGTTAATTTTAGCTCCCTTGCTAATACAACCTTCTGCACGTTCCCTTGCTTCATTTCATCTTGCACTTTTCCAATCGCGTTCATCCAGCCACTCGGATCAACTTCTACTTTAGAAGTAACTGTTAATTTTGATCCTACTAGTGCACATTTACTCTCTTGTAAAATTCTCTCTTCTACAGAAATAATTTCGTTATAAAGAGTTTCTGCACAATCTTCAGCTGAAACGAACTGATTAATCGTTAACCACGCCTTTTCATTTTTTACAGTTAATAAAAATGCTGGTAGTGAAAATGTGGTATCATCAAATTCTTTCCAAAGATTCGTTTTTTCTTTTTCTTGGTCAAATGAAAATCCACCAAATAAAAGAGGACCTGTTCCAAATTCGTATCCTTCTCTTTGTACGAATGCTTTCTCTTTTACTTGATCCCACTCGTCACGAGCAGTTTGAAAGCGTTTGTGAGAAGAATTTGCTATAGTGAAAACAGAGCCAATTCCAGCAAATATTACATGCTGAGCTGGGTCTGCAAAATAACATCTATTTTCGAATGCGATCCTTTTTCCTGCTGCATAAAACAGAAGTGGATCCACCCAATCTATTTGTTTTACAAAACTAACTAATGTTTTTTCATCAGTCGTACGCTTAATAGCTGTAACAAGAACTTCTTGTAAGCCTTTTCGTTTCGTTTGAATCACAATTGTCTCCCCCCTATGGGCGAAAAATAGTCATAATTACGCTTGATTTTAAGATACACCTCAAAGGAAAGGCCTGTCAACGTTTAGCATTTCTGAGAAATTCACCTTCTCTTCCTAGAAAATAAACGTTGACACTAAATGATGCTTTTTCTACACTTAATTGTGTACAATATGTGACCAAGGAGGATTCAACATGGAAATGAACGTCGAAACGAATTCCTCTCCTACGGCGCCAAAGCCAAGTAAACAAACAGGCTGGCGAATTTGGTGGAGTTTATTACGTCCCCATACATTAACAGCAGCTTTCGTTCCTGTTTTCATCGGAACAGCTTTTGCAATGCAGGTCGGAGGTATAAATCAAATACATCTTCCTCTTTTCTTTATGATGCTTCTTGCTTGCCTTCTCATTCAAGCAGCAACGAACATGTTTAATGAATACTTTGATTATAAAAGAGGACTCGATCATGAAGGTTCAGTTGGAATCGGAGGTGCTATCGTCCGCGATGGCATTAAACCAAAAACCGTGCTTAACTTAGCATTCGGATTTTTAGGCATCGCAACGCTATTAGGTGTTTATATTTGTATGAACTCTAGCTGGTGGCTTGCTGCAATCGGTCTTGTTTGTATGGCCGTTGCTTACCTTTACACTGGTGGCCCCATTCCAATTGCGTACACACCATTTGGAGAGCTAACAGCAGGATTATTTATGGGTGTCATTATTATTGGTATTTCATTCTTTATCCAAACAGGGGCAGTAACATCAGAAGTGATTTTATTATCTATTCCAAGCTCCATTTTAATTGGTGCAATTTTACTATCTAACAATATTCGTGATTTAGATGGTGATAAAGAAAATGGTCGTAAAACGTTAGCAATTCTCGTCGGACGCGAAAGAGCCGTTGGTGTACTTGCTTCTATGTTTATCGTTGCCTACATTTGGACAATCGCTTTAATCATCGTTAACATCGTATCACCATGGATGCTTATCGTATTCTTAAGTGTACCGAAAGCATTTAAAGCGACGAAAGGCTTTATCGGCAAAAGCATTCCAATGGAAATGGTACCTGCGATGATTTCAACAGCAAAAACAAATACAATTTTCGGTCTCCTAATGGGAATCGGATTATTGCTTGGATACTTCCTATAGAAAGGAGCTGCTTATGCGGCTCCTTTTTTCATATACCGACTTCCCGACTGAAATTCATCTCATAATTCCTACTCTCAACGCCCATACTATGTAAAGAAACTGAATTGTAGGAAGGTGGACGACTATGTTAACTCCACAACAAATAAATCAATTTAAATCTATTCTAGAAAAACAACAGCAAGAAGTTGAACAAACGATACAAACTCATGAAGATGAAAACCGTGCATCTGAACGTGATTCAGTAGGAGAATTGTCTAGCTATGACAACCATCCAGGTGATATGGCTACAGAATTGTACGAACGTGAGAAAGATTTCGGACTCATCGAATTTTGGCATAAACAGTTAGAAGATACGAAACATGCTCTGCAAAAAATTGAAGTTGGTACGTACGGAATTTGCGAAGTGTCTGGTGAGGAAATTCCATTTGAAAGATTAGAAGCAATGCCAACTGCTACAACGTGTATTCAGCACACTACAAATAAATTAGATATGCAGACGCGCCCAGTTGAAGAAGAGGTGCTAGATCCTTCGTTTCATAAGCACGACGAAGATCATTCTGTAGAGTACGATGCTGAAGATGCTTGGCAAGACGTCGCAAATTACGGAACATCAGAAACACCATCCGATTTAGAAAGACAGGATTCAAAAAACTATAATGGCATGTACGTAAATAGTGAAGAAAATGTTGGGTATGTAGAGGATTTCGAAAACTTTATTGGAACAGATATGTATGGAAAAAACCCACAAGTTTTCGCAACAGAAGAACATGAAGAATATGAACAATTGCTTGATGACTTTGAAGAACGCACCTTTAAAGGTGAATTATCTTCAGATGAGTCTGGTTCTAAAGCATAAAAAAAGCATTCCGAAATTCGGAATGCTTTTTTTCGCTAGCTAATTAGTTTTTTGTAACGTTAGCTGCTTGTGGTCCGCGGTTTCCATCAACGATTTCGAAAGAAACTTCTTGACCTTCTTCTAAAGTTTTGAAGCCGTCGCCTTGAATAGCTGAGAAATGTACGAATACGTCTTCTCCGCCTTCAACTTCGATGAAGCCAAAACCTTTTTCGCCGTTAAACCATTTAACTTTACCTGTTTGCATGTCATGTACCTCCTAAATAAAAATGAAACTATGAATCCACATGAAAAGGTGGATATAAAGGACATGAATGTATAACAAGCTTACAGCCTTTAATACAACGTGCTTTATTTCCGTACCACATTATGTAGCTCAATAGTGTTTTCACTATATCATGCTATATCAAAAACGTCAAATGAGACCACTTTCGTCCCATCGTTTTTTATAATTCTAGTATAACCTTAAATTTTCATTCTATTTTTATTCAAAAATTAATAAAACTACAGTATTCTAATTCCTTTGATTTCTGTACAATATAATTACTACATATGATGAGGTGAAAAAATGCAAGCACATGAAATCGAGTATAAATTATATGGCGATGATATGCAGTTTGTTGAAATTGAATTGGATCCAGAAGAAAGCGTTGTCGCAGAGGCTGGCGCAATGATGATGATGGAAGATCATATCGAAATGGAAACGATTTTCGGTGATGGTTCTGGACCATCTAGTGGTCTATTCGGTAAATTAATGGGCGCAGGTAAACGTCTCGTTACAGGTGAAAGTATGTTTATGACTGTATTTACAAATACAGGTCATGGCAAACGACACGTATCATTCGCCGCTCCTTATCCTGGAAAAATTATTCCTGTTGATTTAACAGAATATCAAGGAAAAGTAGTCTGCCAAAAAGATGCATTTCTTTGTGCCGCAAAAGGTGTTTCTATCGGAATTGAGTTTACTAAAAAAATAGGAACTGGTTTCTTCGGTGGTGAAGGTTTCATCATGCAGAAACTTGAAGGTGATGGTCTAGCTTTCATGCATGCAGGCGGAACTGTATATAAGCGTGAATTGAAACCTGGCGAGAAACTTCGCATTGATACAGGTTGTCTCGTTGCAATGACGAAAGATGTTAACTACGATGTTCAATTCGTTGGAAAAGTAAAAACAGCTCTATTTGGCGGCGAAGGTTTATTCTTCGCAACGCTAGAAGGTCCTGGAACGGTTTGGATTCAGTCCTTAACACTTAGCCGCTTAGCAGCACGCCTTACAAGCCCAGCAGCTCAAAACAGCGGTGAAGGCAGCGTTTTAGGCGGACTTGGTCGCCTTTTAGATGGGAAAGAATAAATAGTGTCCTTCTGGGGCCTTAGCCATCAACTTAAGAGAATGAATAAAATTAAAACACCCTTTCATAGTACTGCATGAAAGGGTGTTTTAATTTACGTCTACAAACAACAACACGTTGGTTGAGGAGTTACGCATACTAGGTGAAGAATTCCGAAATGAATTTTCCAAATCATCAGTCCATGAGGTTAGATAATATGTCCAGACATAATGCTGTCCTCGTTTTTTCTCCATTTTGGTTCACCCCGCATTATTTAGATAAAATCTGCCTTAAGCTAACGGGCAGGTTAGTTTAATAAGGTAATATTTGGATTAAGATAGATATAAGTAAAAAATTAATAAGGTTTACTTCAGTAAAATAAGGTATATTATATTGGTTGAATAGATTCTCTTTAAAGACAAGAAAAGTAGGTGAACAAAGTGGGAAAATATCAATTGGATTACAAAAGTCAGGTAGCTGTGGCAAAGTTTCATGAAAAACAGACGCCTGCCAAATTTGATAAAAAGCAGCAACTTGAAAAATTGCGTGCGGAGTATTTGAAAAAAAAGCAAAAACAAACAGATAAATAATATGTTATATTTTCCCTGATTTTCTGTATATGGTGCAAACAAACACAAGAAAATAGGTAAGTTATTCATCGTTCAAATATATACAGGCTATTTTTCAAACCTCTTACTTAATGAACTAACGCATGCGTTAGTTCATTAAGTATAAATAAAAAAGTCGATTCCTTGGTCTTATCCCTGTCAAGTAGACAGTATTAAAAAGACTAAGCAGCCATCGAGACTCGATATTCTATCGGAGCTCGATGGTTGAGTCGTTTTTGGAACCGTTTATAGTTATAAAAGTAAATA